>JAJFGO010000075.1 GCA_021776095.1 Kiloniellaceae bacterium
GGCGACATGGCCGAGATGATGCGCAACGGCTACGGCTCCGGCTGGGTTCTCATTTTCGAGCAGGGTTACAAATCGGCCTGCGGCGGCTAACCCGACGCGGCCGGCAGCCAAGTTCTTTTGTACGTAAGCCTATGGAAATACCCCCCCCGGACAGCGCCCGTTCCAAGGCGCAACGCGATCTAAACAATTTTGTCGTAGCGTGTCTCCATGAGTTCTAAGCCGCTTTACAGCTTGCCCGACGGCTCTCCTGAAGAGATCGACGATCCAATTCTGGCGGATCTCTATCACCATTGGTCCGGGCTGTGTAAGGCGGGCACGATCCCTTTGCGCAGCGATCTGGATCCGATCGATATTCCCCATCTGCTGCCCTATATCATTCTGGCCGAGTGCTACGACGCCGGCCGCCGCATCAAATTCCGCCTGACCGGTTCCGACATCGCTTTCGCCCCGGGCGCGGACCTGACCGGCCTCTTCCTGCATGAACGAGGTCCAATGACCCCCTATCTAAAACACCTTTGCGAGCTTTACCGCATGGGCGCCAACAGCAAAGAGGGGGTCTACAGCACGTTCTCTTACGGTTACACGGCGGAAAATGGGCCGAAGCAGGTCGGTCGCATCTTCCTACCTATGATCGGCTGCGAGGATATTCCCTCGATGCTGCTGGTTGGCCAGGTGCGCGACAAAAGCTCACCCATGGCGGAGCCGATCTGGCTGACGGAACCCAATCCTATCACGCCACGGGCCCTGTTCGCGATTCGACCGGAACCGGTGCAGATGAGGCAGGCGATTTCCCGTTAGGCTCTCGTGCCCAGTACCCAGCGGCCCGAATGCCGCCGGCCTCAGGGATTCTCGTCGTAAAATTCGTCGAGCCGTTGGCTTCGGGTGGTGCGCCGTGTGCTCGGCTCGAAGGCGCCGCGTCTAAGGACCTCTTTGGCGGAGGCTAGGGACGCGTCTTCCGACCGCAATCGGTCCACGAAGTCTTTATCCAAGGGAACCCAGCGCGGGCCATCGGTCTTGCCCTTTTTCGTGTCTTTCGCCAAACGCCAGGTCCGGCCGGTCTCGGTATCCAACAAGACCGACTGCTCGCGAACCTTGCCGGCCTTGTTCGGAACCAAGACCTTGGGGATGAGCTGATAGCGGCCAGGATCGGCAAAGCTGTCGCTGGCCAATGCAGCCTGAGTTATGAGAACCGCTCCGACAAGAGCTGCGGCTAGTGGCCTGTTCATCGATAAATCGCTCTTTCGTGTCCCGGCGCACCAGGGTGAACCGCGCAACTTTCGGACACGAACCTTTAAAATTCGTGAAACCCCACGGCGAACCCATGGAATTTAAGAATTTCGCCATGGACAAAGATCCCGTGGATCGCCGCCAATAGCGACGTAACATCGTCCGGCAAGGCTTCAATTGCATGCGCATGCTTGCCGGGTGACGTCAACGCGCCCTGGGCGGTGTATTCTTTCATGACTCATCAGGCCGGCCTGGGCCAGGCGGGATTGCGAAACGACTGTATCTCGATCTGATATCCATCCGGATCATTCAGAAAGCAGTGGTAGATATTGTATTCTGCGTTCCCTGTCGGCGCCGTGTCGAAGACGACACCCTTCGCCTTAAGGCGCTCGTACCAGGCGTCCACATCGTCGGTGACCAGCGTGACAATGATGCCGTCCGGGTTCGATGGCCGTTGTTCGCTACAGCGGCAGACGCCCAGGAAACCCTCGGGACTAACCTTGAAGATGCGGCAGGCCCCTTGGTCGAGGGCCAGGGGTAGGCCGAGCGTCTCACCATAGAACGCCGCGCTCTTGTCCAAGTCGCGGGTGTAAAGAAACGTCACGAGTTGATCGAACATGTCATTTTTCCTTGATCCGCTACGCCGCCGCCCGACATCCTGCCCAGGGTTGCCGTTCCCGTCGAGGCTATCGCACCTGGATGCCCCCCGTATCCGGTGGCGGTGGGGGTGTGGATAACGGGGTCATAATACGCCATGCGCGCCATCGTCGGTGGGCATGAAAGGCCCAAACGGTCAAACCTTCGAAAACCCGCTACAAGGGAATAACCGCCAAAATGATGTGGAGTATTTTGAAGGTCCTTATTCTCCCTTTCTCCAATTTTCAATTCGCCAAATATTCCGATTTAGCATTGTTTTTGCTCATTATTTTACGTTTTCGTAGGGCACTTTCCGGCCGATGCGGCCTCGGCGGGCGGATTTCCGGTATCCCCGCCGGGTCGCGCGGATCATTGACTTCTCGGGGAATTCCTCTACATGCTCCCCGCGGACGTGTTGCATTGGTTTTGAGCTACCTAAATAACCGGTACGCCGATTAGCTTAGTTATCCGCTGACAATGTGGACGTTTAACCGACTGTGCCGTCACATGGCGTGAAGCACGGAATCGATACACCTGTTTGAGGAAATTACTATGGCTAAAGGTACTGTGAAGTGGTTCAACCCGACCAAGGGTTTCGGATTCATTGAGCCGGAAGACGGCTCCAAAGACGCTTTCGTCCACATATCGGCCGTCGAGCGCGCCGGACTGAGCTCGCTGAACGAAGGGCAGAAGGTCTCCTATGAGCTTCAGCCCGGACAGAACGGCAAATCTTCCGCCGAGAATCTGTCCGTCATCGACTAGGTACGCAAGGTACCGCCTCCAACGCTCGTTGGGGGCGGCCGCCGCGCCCTTGGCGACGCGGCCGTCAACGACCGCCCGATGGACCGAAGGACGCGGGCCGATCGATCCGCCGCCATTCCTTCGGAAACAACGAACAAGAACCTGACGCCGTGCGGTCGCCACCCTCGCGCACCAGCCCGCGAGCACATCCCGCCCGGGCCCCGGACGAGAAATTCCGCCCGTGACACCTCGAACCAACACAGAGGATTACCAAAATGCGGAAGTCCGTAAAATCGAGAGCCGAGGAACAGTTCACCGCAACTCAAAAGAAGTCCGACCAGGCCCTGAAGGATAAGGAAAAAGCCTGGCAGGAGTTGGAAAAGAAATCGGCACGCCTGAAGGCGCTTCGCCTGGCAAAAGAGGCGTCCGACAAGGAAGCCGCAGAGGCGGCCGACGCCTAGAAAGCGGCCGCCAACAACGAACAGCCAGAGCGTTTATCCCAGTTTCGCCGGCCCGCATCGCGACGACCGCAAAGACCGCCCAACGAGTGGGCAGATGCCTTCTAGGGCGCCAGGTCTTTTTTTTGCCCCCGCGAATATGAAAGCCCTGAAACGCCGGGGCATTGGGCGGCTGTGGAAAAATCTCTGTTCGGCGACCATGGAACGGGGATATATTTGCCCCGACCCTGGCTGTTACCTGGGAAATCTCTGTTTAGAGAGAAAAAGACATGACCAAAGCCAAGGCCCGCCAGAGGGCAAAGGCGAATGCGGCGAAGAAAGCCCAAAAACGCAAAGCCAGCGCCGAGCAACCCGGCCAAAAATTCCGACCGGGACAGTTCGATCCGGGGCCAGGCTCCATATCGGGCCCGGGGGCGAGCGCCGGCACCAAGAATTTCGCCGTCGCGAAACGCGGCTCCGCGCGGTCGAACTAGGCCGTCCGCAATCTATTGTTCGCAGCGACGCTTTGCTCGTGGGCGAGCAGAAATTTCTTCACCTCGATCCCGCCGCCGAAGCCGGTCAGGGATTTGTCCGATCCGATGACCCGGTGGCAGGGCACCACGATGGGCAAAGGGTTCGCGCCATTGGCGCCGCCCACCGCGCGGCTCGCGTTGGGTTTTCCGATGCGCGACGCCAGGGCGCCGTAAGATACGGTCTCGCCGAAGGGGATACGGCACAAGGCACTCCAGACCGTGTTTTGAAACGCGGTGCCGGCGCGCCACAAGGGTAAATCGAATCGGGTCAACTTACCGGCGAAATAGGCGTCGAGTTGCCGGAAGGTTTCGGCGAAGACCCCATCGTCGCGGCGCCACTCGGCCCGCGGTTCGCCGTTTCGGTCTTCGCTTGGAAAGCGGATCAGATGCAAACGCTCCGCGTCCCCGGCGACCAGCAAGGGACCAAGCGGGCTATGGAAATACCCATAGGTGAGCTTCGGATCAGGCCCGCGCCCCATGGCTGTCTCCCTCGTGGTTGGAGTTTCGCGGTCGGCGCCGCCGAATCTCCGACGGCGGGCGCTTATAGAGGTCGGCAAAGGCGGCGTTGAAGCGGCGTAGGCTCTTGAAACCGGCACGGTACGCGATCTCGGTGATCTGTAGGTTGGTATCGTTCAACAGGCGCTTGGCCTTTTGCAAACGAATGGTCTTCGCGACCTGCAGCGGGCTGGCACCTAGATGACGCTGGAACAGGCGCGAAAGATGACGGCCCCCGATGCCCAAACGCGCCGCCAGATCTTCCACACCCACGTCATCGAGCACGCCGCCTTCAATCAGCTTTAGCGCCCGCTCAACGGTGGTTTTCGTGCCGTTCCAGGCCGGACAGAAGGGCGCGGTCTCCGGGCGGCAACGCAGGCAAGGCCGGTAACCAGCGCGCTCCGCCGCCGCGGCGCTGGGGTAATACGCGACGTTCTTGGTCAGGGGCTGCTTGACCGGGCAGACCGGGCGGCAATAGATCCACGTGGTCGCCACGGCGGTGAAAAACACCCCGTCGAAGGCCGGGTCGCGGCGCAATCGGGCGGCGTTGCAGGTCTCGAAATCCAACATGGGGACAGTCTACAAGACCAAGTTCACAGAGGCGAGCGGGCTACCACAATGAGGTCCGAATCCGGCCGGTGAAGCCTGCCGACATCCACAGGCCAGGGTCTCGCGCCGGGCCGCACGCCGGGCTAGGATTGGCCTGACGAGCGACGCGGATTGAAAGTGGGTTGGAGGGCCGGGAAAACGCTGTCCGCCGAGGGTTAGGTATAGCCCGCTCACGCACCCATCGCGGCCCCCTGTTTTTTCCCTGTTCAGCAGGGAATAACAGGGAAATCAATAAGCCGCCGATATCACGCATTATGGGACACGAACCAGACGTTCATGGGATCGTGCGGCAGAACGTGGCGCTCACTCGTGCCGAACCCGGCCTGCTTCAGCATCCGCTGCGCGGTTTCCCAACCCCACATGGTACCGAGCCCTTCGCCGCCTTGACCGAGCGAAACGGGCATGCAGTGCGCGCAGGACATAGCGTAAAGGAACGCCGCCATGGGAAAGTCCAAATTGTTCTCCAGCTTGGCCGATCCGCCGATGTCCTGCATCAGGTAGACCCCTCCGGACCGCAATGCGCGGTGCAGGCTGGCGATGAGCGCCTGCGGATCCTTCTGGTCGTGCACGGCATCGAAGGAGGTAATGAGGTCGTAACGGCCGGCCTCGTCGAAGCCGCTCAGGTCACGCGCTTCAAAGCGCAAGTTCATCAGACCGGCGACCTTCGCTGCGCGGGTCGCGGTGGCGATCGCGTCCGCGCCCAGATCGTATCCGGTGAAGCGGCTGTTGGGATAATGCGCCGCCATAGCGATCAGGGCCCCGCCGGTGCCGCACCCAGCATCGAGAACCTCAATCCCCTTTACCAGGCGGGCCGGCAGGGCCGGCACCAGTGGCAGGATTGTGTCGAAAAGCTGCGCGACGACATTCTGCCCGCTGTCTTCCGACATGACCTGATGAAAGCAGGGATACTCTTCGTAACCTAGGCCGGCACCGGTCTCGAAGCTCTCCAGGATACGGCCCTCAACCGCGCCCATCAGGGGCAGATCCTGGGCATAAATCGCGAGGTTTCCCAAAGGCGCGCCGCGCGTCAGGCTCGCCGCGTGCTCCGGCGGTAAGGCATAACTTCGCGCCGCCGGCTCGTAGTGGACAATGCCACCGGTCACCATGACCGCGAGCCATTCGCGGACATAGCGTTCGGACAAGCTGGCCGCCTCGGCGATCCCCGCCGAGGTGCTGGGCGGGAGATTGGCCATGGTGTCGAAAAGGCCGGTGCGGTGGCCGATCGAGAGCATCATGGCGATAGCGCCACTGTTCAGGGTGTCCGCAATGCGGTTCTGAAAGGCGGCGGCATTATTTTCGTCGAAAGTGGGAATCGCAGGCGATTGGGTCGCCGTCTGGGTCTGGGCCATGGGTCTGTCTCCAAGGAGGATTGCTGGGGGCGTTGCCGCCAATCGCGGCGAACGTTGCATGCCGGCACATTTGGCGGTAAGAGGGAAAATGGCCGCAAACGAGGCATTCGTGCCATAATGACCTGAAATTCTGACCCACACCTCGGGACGAAATGACAGCACCGTCCGAAAAGCCGCGGATCAGCCTCTTGGCCTTACCGGGAACCGCCGGCTCGACGCTTTACGGGCTCTATGACGTCTTTACCGCGATTGGCAACGTGTGGCCGGCCTTGACCGGCGAGCCGCAATCGCAACCCGGCTTCGAGGTTCAAATCGTCGCGCCCAATAGGGCCGAATTCCGCGCCCACGCCGGTGTCCCCGTGGCGCCGCACGCCGCCTTGTCGGAGGTATCCCGGACCGACGTGATCGTGGTACCGGATCTCAACTTCGATTTCCGCTCCGACCCCCGCGACCTTTGGCCGGAGGCTGCCGCCTGGATCACGGCACGTTACGCGCACGGCACGACGGTCTGCACCGTATGTACCGGGTCAGTGCTGGTCGCGGACACGGGGCTGCTCGACGGCTGGGAGGCCACAACCCACTGGGCCGCGGCTAGCCTATTCGAGACTTACTACCCCGCGGTCAAGCTGCGGCCTGAGCGCGTCCTGGTTCAGAGCGGACCCGATCAGCGCTTAGTGACCTCAGGCGGCGCCGCGTCCTGGGAGGATTTGTCGCTATTTCTTATCAGCCGCTTCTGCGGTCAGGAGGAGGCGGTCAAGATCGCCAAAATCTTCCTGTTCGGCGACCGGAGCGAGGGCCAGTTGCCCTACGCCACCAAGACCAAGCCCCGATACCATGACGATGCCGCGATTGCCGCGTGCCAGACCTGGCTCGCCAACCACTATGCCGCCGCCAGTCCGGTCTCGCGCATGGTGCGGCATTCCGGCCTGGCGGAGCGCACCTTCAAACGCCGCTTCCGCGCCGCGACCGGCTATGCCCCGGTCGAGTACGTCCAGACCTTACGGATCGAAGAGGCCAAGCAACTCCTGGAAACCACTGCCAAGCCGACAGACGAGATCGGCACCTTGGTCGGATACGAGGACCCCGCTTTCTTCCGCCGCCTGTTCAAGCGCCAAACCGGCGTGACTCCGGCCCGCTACCGGCAAAAGTTCTGCTCATTGGGGAGCCCGAGCCAGGCCCATATGCGATCGGCCTGACCGGGCCCCTTCGGCGCGCAAGGTCCGGCTAAGCGCCTACGCGCGAAACCTGTAACGCCAGCAGACGCCACTCCTCGGGGGTGAGATTTAGGATCGGGGTTTGGTTGCGGCCGGGTTCCGGGGCCCAACTGTCTTAAACCAAGTCTCCGGTGCTGGAAGCCTCGGCGGCCGGGCTCTCGGCCGGCGGCGACTCGGGCCCGCCTTCCGGGTCCTTGAGGCGGAAGACGACGCAGGCCAGGGCGACGCCCAGAGCGGCCCAGACGACGGCGGCGGGTAGGATGTCGCTGATCATGGCGCGCGGTCCCTAGTTCGACGATCGAGGCCCTCGCCAGCACCTCAGGCGGCCGACCCTGAGACTTAATCCTGCCATAGTCGGCTTAAGGCCGGGTTACGCGGACGCCGAATTCGGCGGCGCGCGCGGCCCTTTCGCCCGGACCAAGCCGAACTTTGCCCTTGGACCCGCAGGCGGGCTCCGCCTATCATCCGGGCCACGCGCGGCTCCGCGCGTTCATCCTGCAATGCCTACAAACTGCAAGGGTTTCGACCATGGGACAATTCGGTGTCGGGCAAGCCATGCGCCGGGTGGAGGACGTCCGCCTTCTGACCGGCCAGGGGCGCTATACCGACGACATCCGCCTTGAGGGCGAAGCGGTTGGCTATGTCCTGCGCAGCGCCCACGCCCATGCCGAGATCGCCGGGCTCGACACGACGGCGGCGCGCGCGGCGCGCGGCGTTCTGGCGGTCTACACCGCCGAGGACCTGGCGCGCGACGGGATCGGCGATATCCGCTGCCTGACCCCCATGCCTGGCAAGGGCGGAACCAAGCAGATCGACCCCCTGCATCCGGTGCTGGCGCGCGGCCGGGTTCGTCATGTCGGCGATCCCATCGCCTTTGTGGTCGCCGAAACCCTGGCCCAGGCCAAGGACGCCGCCGAACTCATCGAGGTCGACACCCGCGACCTGCCGGCCTTGACCGAAACCGCCCGGGCGCTCGACCCCGCCGCGCCGCAAGTCTGGGACCAGGCGCCGGACAACCTCGCGCTGCTGTGGTCCCTGGGCGACGAGGCCGCGGTCGAGGCGGCCATGGCCCAGGCGACCCATGTCGCCTGCCTGGAGCTGATCAACAACCGCTTGGTGGTCAACTCCATGGAGCCACGTAATGCCCTGGGCGCCTTTGACCCGGCCAGCGGGCGCTTCACCCTGACCACCGGAACTCAGGGGTCGCACAAGCTCAAGGGTCAACTGGCCGACCACATCTTCAAGTTGCCGGCCGAGAAATTCCGGGTCGTCACCCCCGACGTGGGCGGCGCCTTCGGCATGAAGAACTTTCTGTTCGCCGAGCAGGTCCTGGTGCTCTACGCGGCCCGGGCGCTGGGCCGGCCGGTGCGTTGGAACGGCGAGCGCGGCGAAAGCTTCCTGAGCGACAACCACGGCCGCGACCATGTGACCGAGGCGGCGCTGGCGCTCGACGGCGAGGGCCGGATCTTGGCGATCCGCGCCGACACCGTCGCCAACATGGGCGCCTATTTGTCCAATTTCAGCACCTTTATCCCGACCGGATGCTGCGTGAAGATGTTTTCCGGCCAGTACAAGATCCCGGCCGCCTATGGCGAAGTTAAATGTGTCTTCACCAACACCGTGCCGGTCGATGCCTATCGCGGCGCGGGCCGGCCCGAGGCGGCCTACATCGTCGAGCGCCTGATCGACGCCGCGGCCTTCGATCTGGGACTCGACCCGATCGACTTACGCCGCCGCAACTTCATCGCGCCGGCCGATATGCCATACAAAACCGCGACCGGCCTGACCTACGACACGGGGGATTTCCCCGCGATCCTGGAGCGCACACTGCCCCAGGTCGATCATGCCGGCCTGGCCGCGCGGCGTGCCCAGGCCCAAGCGCAAGGCAAGCTGCGCGGCCTGGGCTTCGCCTGTTATGTGGAAGAATGCGGCGGCAGCGGCAAGGAGGAGGCGCACGTGCGCCTGGACGACGACGGCGGCATCACGGTGCTGGTCGGCACCCAGACCAACGGCCAGGGCCACGAAACCGCCTATGTCCAAATCCTGGCCGACAAGTTCGGCTTGAGCCCGGACCAGATTCGCATCCGCCAGGGCGACAGCGACGATTTGCCCTTCGGCGGCGGGACCGGCGGGTCCCGTTCGCTGCTGATGGGTGGCATGGCGATCACCTTGGCTTCGGACCAGACCATCGAGCGCGCCCGCACACTCGCCAGCCACTTGCTGGAGGCGGCCGAGGCCGATCTGGAACTCACCGAGGGCGGCTTCGCCGTAGTGGGCACGGACCGCCGGGTGACCCTGGGCGCGCTCGCCCAGGCGGCCGCCGGACAAGGCCCGGCCCTGCCCGAAGACTTGCGTGCGCCGATCGAAGGCCACGGGCATCATAGCGGTGCGAAAATGACCTATCCCAACGGCTGCCACGCCTGCGAGGTCGAGGTCGATCTGGCGACCGGGGTCGTGCGGATCGCGCGCTACCTGATCGTCGACGATTTCGGCAGCCTGGTGAACCCCCTGCTGGCCGCCGGCCAGGTCTACGGCGGCACGGTGCAGGGCATCGGACAAGCCTTGATGGAAAATACCGTGTACGATCCCGAAAGCGGGCAACTTCTCACCGGATCCTTCATGGATTATTGCATGCCGCGCGCCGACGATTTTCCGGAGATCGAACTTGATTTGGTCGAAGACTTTCCCTGCACGACCAACGATTTCGGCGTGAAGGGCGCGGGCGAGGCCGGCTCCATCGGCGCGTCGCCGGCCGTGATCAACGCAGTGCTCGACGCGCTGAAGCCGCTCGGTGTACGCCACATGGATATGCCGGCGACACCGGAGCGGGTTTGGCGCGCGATCCAAGACGCGCGAGGGCGGCGCGCGGCATGAGCGATAACGCGGACACCCCAATGGCAGATGTCGATTCGGAGGATCGCGACGCCCTGCTCGCCGTGCTGCGCCTGATCGCGGAACGCGCGGGCAAGGCGATCCTGGCCTACTACGTGGAGGACGAGGACATCGAGGTGCGCCGCAAGGCCGACGATTCGCCGGTCACCGACGCCGACCAGGCCGCCGAGGACGTGATCGAGGCGGCGTTGCGCACCCTAACCCCGGATGTTCCCATCGTCGCGGAGGAGGCCATGTCGGCCGGAGCGACGCCGGACGTCTCCGGCGGGCGCTTCTGGCTGGTCGATCCCCTGGACGGCACCAAGGAGTTCATTTCGCGCAACGGCGAATTCACGGTCAACATTGCCCTGATCGAAAACGGCCGCCCAGTGGCCGGTGTGGTTCACGGCCCGGCCTTGGCCATGACCTGGGCCGGCGCTACCGGCGCGAATAGTGGGGAGCCCGGCCACGCGACCTTCTCCGAAACCGACCAGCCGGTCATGCCGATCGCGGCACGGCCAATCCCGGCCGAGGGCGCGACCGTGATCGCCAGCCGCCGCCACGGCAGCGGTCCAGAGCTCGACGCCTTTCTGGCCAACTACACCGTGAAGGACCGGGTCTCGGCCGGCAGCTCGCTCAAGTTCTGCCTGGTCGCCACCGGAAAGGCCGACCTCTATCCGCGCTTCGGCCGGACCATGGAGTGGGACACCGCCGCCGGCCACGCGGTCCTGCTCGCCGCCGGCGGCCAAGTCACGCGCGCCGACGACGGCACGCCGCTCACCTACGGCAAGCCGGACTTCGAAAACCCCCACTTCATCGCCAAGGGCCGCGACTAGACGCGCTTCCGTTTCGGCCGGAATCGATTCCAACCCGCTAGCGGCAAAACGGGGCGTGTCTTACGTTTGAAATTCGATGCGCCGAGGGCGCGAAACGGAGTCGACTAGCGACTCAACGAAGAGGTCATCGTTCCTGTGCGGTGAGAGACTCAGGGCGACGCCAACATCGGTACAGGGCCGCAATGCATGCCAACTACCGCAAGTGCCGCATCTTGTGCTATCGTCTCGGACAATCGGGAGATATCATCCGGATTAGGGAGAGGCAGCCATGGGTATCGAGGTTAGACGGCTCGCCGAAGACGACGCCGAGATCTTTCGCGCGATCCGCTTGGAGGCGCTGGAACGCCACCCCGAAACCTTTCAGGCGACCTACGAGAGCGCGGCGGATTTGCCGCTGGATGCCTTCAAGCAACGCCTGCGCCAGTACGCCCTATTCGGCGGCTTCAAGGACGGCAAGCTGCGCGGCATCGTCGGTTTCTTTCCGCTCAAGAACCCCAAGATCGGCCACAAGGGCATCTTGTGGGGCATGTATGTCGCGGAGGAGGCCCGGGGCACCGGCCTGGCCGAGGCCATGGTCGAAGCCGTGGTGGCCTACGCGCGCGGCAAGGTCGAACAAATCGTCATATCGGTCATCGCGGACAACGACCGCGCCAAGCGCTTCTACAAGAGAATGGGCTTCGAGCCCTATGGATTCGAGCGCCGCGCGCTCAAGATCGATGGGCAGTACTACGACGAAGAGTTCCGGGTCCGCTTCCTGGACGAGAAACCGGCCTAGCCGGGTTATCTCGTTCTATAGCACAGCGCGCTTGTGAACGGGCACGGACCAGGCGGCGGCAAGAGACACCAGCCCGGCACAGCCTGCCACGGTTAGGGCCATCCGATAGTCGCCAAAGCGTTCGTAAAGCAATCCGGCGAACCAAGGCGCGAAAAGGCCCGCCGTGCCCCAGGCGGTGAAAACCCGCCCATAGATCCGAACGCCGGCAACCGCACCGAACAGAGACGCGACGGCCGCGGGATAGACGGCGATAATCGCCCCATACGTGAAGCCGATGACGGCGAGGCCGAACAACACGGCCAACCCACTATCCATGAGGGCAAGGGCGAAGAGCGCAGTGGCCGAAAGCGCCGGAAACGCCATGAGCATTTGCCGGACCGTTGCCCGGTCGGCGATCCAGCCGCCGAGAGAGCTGCCGAGCATGTTGAACACCGCGATGACGATCGGCGCAGCGAGCACCAGCCCGTCGCCGAGGCCACTTGCCCGCGCAATTCCCGTCGCATGCCCAATGGCCATCAGCCCGGCCGCGACCGCCGTGCCGTAGCCGAGCCATAGCTTGACGGTGAGCCCCCGGTTCGCGGCGTGACCTTTATCCTCGGCGGCGAGCGAGACCTTCAGTTCCGCCTTGGCCTTTGCCAGCAGGCCGGCGACGAGCGGCGCGACCGCGGCGAGCACAACGGCCAGCCCCATCATCGCGCCGGCAAAGCCGAAGCCGTCCAGCAGGGCCTTGAAAGGAACCGGTGCGATCGCCGCGCCCAGAGCGTAGCACGCGGTCACCAGTCCCATGGCCACGCCTTTCCGCCGCGGATTGGCTTGGGCGGAAATCTGCAGCGCGAAACCATAACCAAGCCCGTTGGCGGCGCCGAACAGCACGCTATAGCCCAGCCACACCATCGGCAGACTGCGGGCCTGCGCCGCCAGGACGGCCCCAGCCGCGGCCAGCAGACAGATGAGCAAGATCAGCAAGGCCGGGCGCAAGCGCCCAAAGATCAGATGTCCGAACAAAACGCCGACCGTGAGGCAGGCGAGGGCCAGCGAGTAAGTCATACTGACCTCGGCGCGGGAGGCGTCGAAGCGCGCCTCCAAGGGCTCGAGAAAAACCGAGAAGGCATGGACCGACCCGAGCACCAGCATCAGAACCATGCAGGCGATCAGGACCAGAAACCCATTCCGTTCCCTCATTTCCGTCATATGCGCCGCCCGACCTTTTCATGTGTCATGCCTCGTCCCATAACGACAAAGGGCGTGGCAAGCGCTAGAGTAATATCTGAACGGATAGAACCGATACGGTTCGATTCGTTCAGATATTGCTCTATTCTTCAATGAGATAGAGCAGCTTTATCCGGTCCCTTGGATCGCTGAAAGCGATTCCAAGGAATTGGATGCTGCTCTAGTCTCGGGACACTGGATAGCCCATAGGATATCGTTCGGGAAGCAATAGAACATAGGACGCAACAACGGCCGCGCATGAGCGACAATATGAACCGCACCCGCCCGAACCCCTCGCGCCGCACGATCATGCGGGCCATGGCGGCGCTCGGCCTGTTGCCCTTGGCAATCCGCCCTGCGGCCGCCGAGCCTGTAGCGATTCTAAAACGCGCCATACCCGCGACCGGCGAGCTGGTGCCGGCGATAGGGATGGGGTCATGGATTACTTTCGACGTGGGCGACGACGAGGCCTTACGAGCAAAACGCCTGGAGGTCCTGCGGGCGTTTTTCGAGATGGGCGGGTCGGTGATAGATTCCTCGCCCATGTACGTGTCTTCGGAGGAGGTCATCGGTTATTGCCTGCGCCGACTCGACCGTGAAGCGCCGCTATTCGCCGCGACCAAGGTATGGACGCCCTCCCAGTGGCTCGGCGCCCAGCAGATAGACTATTCCCGGCGCCTTTGGGGGGTGGAGCGTTTCGATCTCTTGCAGATTCACAATCTGCTCAATTGGCAAGCGCACCTGGAAACCCTTTTGGAATTGAAGGCGCAAGGGCGTGTGCGTTACATCGGTATCACCACATCCCACGGCCGCCGCCATGAAGACTTCGAAAAGGTAATGCGCGAGCAGCCGATCGACTTCGTTCAGTTCACCTACAACATCGCCGATCGGGAGGCGGAACGGCGCCTGCTGCCGCTGGCCGCGGAACGGGGCTTGGGGGTCATCGTCAACCGACCATTCCGGCGCGGCTGGCTCATGGATACCTACGCGCACCACCCCTTGCCCGATTGGGCGCGCGACTTCGATTGCGTCAACTGGGCGCAATTCTTCCTGAAGTTCATCGTCTCGCACCCGGCGGTGACCTGCGCGATTCCCGCGACCTCGCGGGTCGGGCACATGCGCGAGAACATGGGTGCGTTAAGAGGCCGGCTGCCCGACGCGGCGATGCGCGCACGCATGATCCGCCACATCGAAAGCCTGTAAGGCGCCCCTTACTTCGCCGCTCGCAGAATTTCCGAGGCGAGCGCGTTGATTTCCTGCGCGGCTAGGCCGTGCGGCTGGGTTTCGCCGACGGCATCTCCCGTGGCCAAGGCGGCCGCATAAGCGACCCGGTTGCCCATGCGGGTCTTAGCGATCTTGCCGCCCAGTCGCTTGATCTCGTCGAACATCTCTTCGTTCAGCCTAGCGCGGGCCGGCACGCGGTTGAGCACCATGAGGACCGGCACGTTTTCTTGCGCGGCCAATTCCAGAGTCGGCAGGGTCGCCCACACGTCCATGGGGGAGGGCTGCACCGGCACGACCACCAGGTCCGCGGCGCGCACCGCGACCTTGGCTTCGGTTTCGGCGTGCGGCGGACTGTCGATCACCACGATGTCGAAGTCGCGGGCCAGGCGAGAGACCTCGCCGCGCGCGCGCCAGCCGCTGATCGTGTTCAACAACATGCCGGCGCCGGCGTCGCCGCGCGCGGCCTTACGCTGGCGGTACCAGATGCTCAAGGATTGCTGCGGGTCGATGTCGATCAAGGCGACACGATTATTGGCAGCGGTCAAGGCGACCGCCAGGTGCGCGGCCAAGGTGGTTTTGCCTGCGCCACCTTTTTGCTGCGCGACGGTGATAATTTTCGCGGTCATGGACGTCCCCCATTTCGTGGCGCGGCGAAAACGAGAAATCGCGCTGCTAATTCACGCCGCAGAAAAAACTGTCCGCACTTTGTCACGTAAACACGAAAACACCCGTTCACTCTTGACCCATGTCACGGATGGGCGCAAAATGTTTTTACGTGATCGGATAAATCGCCGATGACGCTATAGCCGCCGCAGTGCTTGTGCGGTGACTCTGGATGCTTCCCATGACTGCAGGTGGGTCGACGTCCAACGAGAGAGAGCTAAAGACCAGGAGCTGCCCGCAGTGGTGGCTCCTGGCGCGTGAAGCGAAGATTCCGGATGAAGTCACAAGCGTTAAGCGCTTGAATCGGGTGCCGCATCAGGCGCCCTTTTTTCTTTTCCAACAACGACTAAACTGCGCCGCCATGAGCGCGCCGGAAAATATTCACACCAAGGGACCCGCCAACTTGCGCGATGCGGACGATGCGACCTGCGTGGAGGCGGCGGCGATCTTGCGCGCCGGTGGCCTAGTCGCCTTTCCGACCGAGACCGTTTATGGCCTCGGCGCGGACGCGACCAACGACCGGGCGGTGGCCGCAATCTTCGCCGCCAAGGGCCGACCCCAGTTCAACCCCTTGATCGTGCACGTGCTCGACGCCGAGTCGGCGGCCCGCGATGTGATTTTGGATTCGCGCACGCGCACCGTCGCGGCGCGATTCTGGCCCGGGCCGCTGAGCCTGGTCCTGCCGCGCGCGCCTGATTGCCGGGTTTCCCTCCTGTGCAGCGCCGGTCTGAACAGCTTGGCGGTCCGTGCGCCCAATCATCCGGTCGCGCGGGCCGTGTTGCGCGCCCTGGACCGGCCGGTCGCCGCGCCCAGCGCCAATCCCTCCGGCGCGATCAGCCCGACCACGGCAGCCCATGTGGCGCGCGGGCTGGGCAGCAAGGTCGCCATGATCCTGGACGGCGGGCCTTGCCCGCTCGGCCTCGAATCCAGCGTGCTGGACCTGACCAGCGCGACCCCGACCCTGCTGCGACCCGGCGGCACAACCCGCGAAGACTTGGAGTCGGTCCTCGGGCCGATCGCCGTGGCTGGCGCCGAGTCGCCCATTGCCTCGCCCGGCATGTTGGAAAGCCACTATGCGCCGCGCCTGCCGCTGCGCATGAACGCCCGGGCGGCCAAGCCCGGCGAGGCCTGGCTCGCCTTCGGCCCGGTGCCCGGCGAAGGTCCGGCGGCAGCCGAAAACCTGAGCCCCAGCGGCGATTTGAGCGAAGCGGCGGGCAATCTATTCGCTGCCCTGCACCGCCTGGACCGGCCGGACTTCACCGGCATCGCGGTCATGCCGATCCCCGAAGACGGCCTGGGCGCGGCGATCAACGACCGCCTGCGCCGCGCCGCCGCGCCGCGTGAGGGCTAGGGTCGCGGAACCAAGGCCGCGCCTGGCATTTCCCGCCCCCGGGCAGTAGAGTCCGGCCATGCTAAGCCAATCCTCAACCGCGCGCGATGACCTGCTCGAACGCCTGGAAAGCATCGTCGGGGCCAAAGATCTCATCCGCGACCCGGCCGGGATGCAGCCTTACCTCACCGAAACGCGCGGACTGTTCCGGGGCCACGCCCGCTGCGTCATCCGACCGGGGAACACGGACGAGGTCGCCGCGGCCGTGCGCCTCTGCGCCCAGGCGGGCGTGGCCATGGTGCCCCAGGGCGGCAACACCGGCCTGGTCGGCGGCGGCGTGCCCTTCGAGGGCGGCGGCGAGGTCGTGCTCAGCCTGGGGCGCCTGAACCGGGTGCGCGCGGCCGATCCGGTCAATGACACCATCACGGTCGAGGCGGGATGTATCTTGCAGCAGGTGCAGGAGGCTGCCGAGGCCGCCGACCGCCTATTCCCGCTCAGCCTGGGCGCGGAGGGCACCTGCCAGATCGGCGGCAACCTCTCGACCAATGCCGGTGGGATACAGGTCCTGCGCTACGGCAACATGCGCGCCCTGGTCCTGGGCCTGGAGGTCGTCTTGCCCGATGGGCGGGTCTGGGACGGCCTAAGGTCCCTACGCAAGGACAACACCGGCTTCGATTTGAAACAGCTCTTCATCGGCGGCGAGGGTACCCTCGGCATCATCACCGCCGCAGTCCTGCGTCTGTTTCCCCGGCCGAAGGAAAAGACCACCGCCTTCGTGGCGGTGCGCGACCCGGCCGCCGCCGTTGCGCTGCTCGGACGGGTTCGCGCCGCGACCGGCGAGGCGGTGACCAGCTTCGAGTTGATCCCGCGCATCTCCCTGGATATCTCGATCAAGCACATTCCCGGAATTCAGGACCCTTTGAACGAATCCCACGGTTGGTACGTGCTGGTTGAGTTGTGGTCCGAGGCCGCTAATTCCGGCCTGCGCGCCGCCTTGGAGGAGGCCTTGGCCAAAGCCTACGAGGACGGCCTGGTGCCCGACGCGACCCTGGCTGCCAACGAGGGCCAGGCGCAATCCTTCTGGCGCCTGCGCGAGGCCATGGTCGAGGCGCAAAAGTTCGAGGGCGGCTCGATCAAGCACGATGTCTCCGTGCCGATCTCGGCAGTTGCGGATTTCATCGCTCAAGCCTGCGCGGCAGTCGAGGCCATGATCCCCGGCGCCCGGCCCCTGCCCTTCGGCCACATTGGCGACGGCAACATCCACCTCAACATCAGTCAGCCCCCGGGCGCGGATACTCAGGCCTTTCTGGCGCGCTGGGCCGAGGTCAACCGCGCGGTCCACGATATCGTGGCGGCGCTGAACGGCTCGATCAGCGCCGAACACGGCATCGGCCGACTGAAGCTCGAGGAAAACCTGCACTACAAGTCGCCGGTCGAGATCGAACTGATGCAACGGATCAAGCAAGCTCTCGATCCGCACAACCTAATGAACCCCGGCAAGGTGGTGCCGGACGCAAATTAGGCTAGCGTTGAGGAACCACAAGACGGACCGCACGCAAAGGAAAGCGCCATGATTTGCCGTGCCATGAGAACCGCTAGCATCGCGATCTGTCTCGCGGTCGCAGTGTCAGGATGCGAGACACCGGAGGTTTACGTGCCCGCGCCTGAAGGCGCCGCGCAAGATGAGACCGCACAGCGCCCGAGTTTCACGCCCGGCGACGAGTTCTGGTTCCATACCGGCGGACGGCGGATTCTGGTTGAGCAGTACGAGGGTGTGGTCGACGGCCTGCACACCTTCCGCCGTGCCCTGCAAAACGAAACCCTGTATTTTTCGCCGGATATGGCACTGGTGAAGGTGGAGCGCGGCTTCGGCGAGGACGCGAAATTCGAGCCGGACGACGGCGCGCTCGTTTTTCCCTTAGCGGTCGGCGCACGTTGGGACCGCACCTATCGCCTGAGCACCGAGAGCAGCCTCTACACCGGGCGGCGCACGCGTCGTTGCGAGGTCGTGGAGCGGGGCCAAGTACAGACCCAAGCCGGCACTTTCGAGGTGTTCCGCATCGCCTGCACCACCAACACGCTGGGCGAGACGCCATCCGCGCCCAATGAAATCTTTTATGCCCCGTCAGTCGGGCGCGTCGTGCTCACCCGAACCCTGGGCAGCGGCAACGAATTGAGTCTGATCGACCACATCCGCGCGGAGTAACCGCCGGCGGCGCGCCGGCGTGGCGTCGCGCTTGCTATGCGCGCTTCGGCGCGAAGGGCCAGCTAGCGACCACGGCCACCGCACCGTAGAACAGCAGCATAACCACATAGCCCGGCACACCCGCAGGCGCGGCGCCGAACTCGTGATATTCAAAGAAACCGGTCCATCCGAAGAGCACACCCGGCACGTACCAGACAAAGAGCCCGGCTAAAAAAAACACGCCGCCAATTAACGGAATAAAGATCCCGGCCGAGACCCCGAAAAAGCCCAAGGCAAATATCCCCACGAGAATCGAAACGAATGCGATGGTCCGACGGCGATCGAATGCCAAGAAACGCGCCAGGCGGCGTGGTTGCATTGAATCCCTCCAAGATAAGGTCGCGTTCGCGGCCTATCAGAGCCGCGCGAATTCGGTCTCGTAAAGCTGGTTGAGCGCGGCCATGACTTCATTGGGCAAGGGGCCCATTTCCTGTGCGTCGAAGGCCTCGTCCAGGTGCGCGATCTCAGCCACGCCGATCACCGCGCAGGACAAATCCGGATTGGAAAGAGCGAAGCGTAGGGCGGTTTGCGCCCGCGTGCCGCCGGCATCGCCCACGGCATCGAAGACAACCTTGGCCCGGCGCTCTTCGGCGGGAATCTCGCTGCCCTCGGTCAGGACGATCTCTCGGCCGTGCCGCGTATCGCTGGCCAGGACCCCGGCGGCGAACACCCGGATCGCCATCATGGCCACGCCGTGGGTCAGGCAGGTGTCGACAACGCCGTTGAAGTCGTGGCCCGACCAGCCTTGGACAACCGGGTGGGCGGCGCTGGGGTTGATCATGTTGTAATAGACCTGGGCCGTATCGAAGCGCCCGCTATCCAGCGCCTGATTGACCGCGCCGACTTCGCCCAGCGCGGTCAGGCCAATGAAATCGGTCAGGCCCTGCGCCCGCATGTCCTCCAGCGCCTCCGCCACGCCGCCGTCGTCCAGCACGGTGCGAAGGTCGAGCCCCTGGCGGCCCAAGGGGTTGTGCAGTTGCACCAGATCGACCCGGTCGCGGTCCAGGCGATCCAGGCTGGCGGTCAGACTTTCCTCGATCTGGCCGGCGATGTCGTCAATGCGCGCCGGGTCGATCATGACCTTGGTCGAGATGTAGGGTTCCTGCTCGACCTCGCGCAGGATCCAGCCCAAGGCCTCCTCCGACTTGCCGGCGCCATAGGCCGGCGCGGTATCGATCCAGTTGACGCCGACCCAGAGCGCACGCTGAACCGCCGCCAACTTGGTGTCGTCGTCGGCATGGACCAGAAGGCCGCCGACATACCCACCGCCGAAGACAAGCTCTGAGACTCGAAGACCGGTCCGGCCAAATCTGCGTGTGCGCATCAGAGTCCTATCCGATCTCGCTTAGTGCGTCGTCCAGTCGGTTGAGCACTTCGTCACAGACCGCCTCGTCGTGAGCGATCGAGAGGTAGAGCTTAGTGCCCATGGGATTGAGAAAGATGCCGCGCCGGAACAGGCCGAGCATGAGGGCGCGTCCCTTTTGCCCGTCGCCACGCTTGGTCGAGCGGTAGTCGCGCACCGCTTGGTCCGAGAACACGATCTGCGCCAGGGGCCCGTCGCCGATCACCTGGGCGGTCATCTGCCGTTCGCGCAGCACCCGGCGCATGCCCGCACGCAATGTTTCGCCCAGGACATGCAGGCGGGTATAAGTTCCGGGCGCACGGAATACCTCTAGCGCCGCCCCGGCCGCCGCGGTCGAGATCGGATTGCCGCCCAGGGTTGAGGCGACCCACATATAGCTGGGATCGCCCAGGCGTTCCTCGCGCATCAGGGCCATGATCTGGGCCGACCCGCCGAAGGCGCCGATCGGATAACCGCCGCCCAGCGCCTTGCCGTAGGCAACCAGATCCGGCACCACGCCGTAGTAGTCCTGCGCCCCGCCGTAGGCCAGACGGAACCCGGTCACCACCTCGTCGAAAATCAACAGCACCCCAGCCTCGCGAGTCGCGGCGCGCAAGCCGTCCAGAAATCCGGGTTCGGGTGGGGTGCAGCGCTGCAAGGGCTCCACGATCACACCGGCGATCTCATGTGCATGATCGGCGAGTATCTGCCGGGAGGCCGCCAGGTCGTTGTAGGGCGCGACCAGGATGTCGCGCGCGACCATGTGGGCGATGCCGCCGGCGACCGGGTCCGGCGCCGGGAAATCCGGTGGGTCGGCCGGGAACAAGCTGGTCACGCCGACCTCGTTGGCGCCGTGATAGGCGCCTTCGAACTTCAGAATCTTCGGCCTACCCGACCAGGCCCGGGCCAAACGTTGGCAGTACATGGTCGCCTCGGTCCCCGAGGCGCAAAAGCGCAGTTGTTCGCAAGCCGGCGAGAGGCGCACAATCTCCTCGGCCAGGGCCAGGGATTGTTCGGTGACATAGGCGAAGTTCGAGCCGTTCGGCGCCTGGGCGGTGACCGCCGCCACAACCTCGGGCCGGGCATGGCCGACCAGAACCGAACCCCAGCCCATAGAGAAATCGAGAAACTCCCGCCCGGCGCTGTCCCACAGGCGGCAACCCTCGCCCCGGGCGATAACGATCGACAACTCCGGCGGCAGGTTGAACTCGCCGTTCGATCCGGCGGGAAAGACGCTCTGCGCGCGTTCGGAGAAGGTCACCAAGTGCCGCCGGCCACGGCTTAGGCCTGGCCCACGGCCTGAAAGCCGACCAACTGGATCAAGCGGCCATTTTCCAGGGAGTCGCCGAAGGCCGCGCCGGCCGAATGCCACAGCCAAGGCCGGTACATGATGAAGCGGTTATAACGCATAGGAATGGTCATGAGTTGTTCCCACTTGTCGGCGTCATTGCCGTCCTGGCGCATGAGTTCCGCGATGCTCTCCGGCCCATAGGCGCGCAACTCCTCCAGGGTCAAGGGGGTGCGGTCGGATTTGAGCCCCTTGTGCCGGAAGAAGATGGTGCCGCCCTGGCACTGCTCGGGCGGGTTCAAGTACACGACGCCAACCCAGGACAGGATGGAGGGATCGACGTGGACCAGATAGCGGCTGGGCTCGTCCGCCAGGGTAATGCGGAACTTGCCGTGGGACGGGCGCGGATCGTCGGAGCCGGCAACACGCTCGCCGGCAAGACCCGAAACGATCTGATCCAGGCCCGGCGCGACGAATTTTTGAACCGAGTTGCGTCCGGGAAAGGTCGGCGGCCCCTCCTTCTCCGGATAGTCGGCGGACAGGGCGGCGGCCCGAACCTGTCCGGGATCCGGGTAGAAGTCGTCGATGACGATCAAGGATTGGTACACGTCGGGGGGCCTTTCCTGTCGGCGCGGTCTTCGATTTTGACGGCGCGGCGGCGCGGGCACAAGATGCGGCCTGACGGGCACCGGAATCCAGGCTAAAAACGCTCTTGGACCCCGGCTATGGCGAAGGAAAAACGAAATCATGGCGACATCCGATAACCGGCGCAGCGGCGGCCAGATCCTGGTCGATCAACTGCGCCTCCACGGGGCCCGCTTCGCCTTTGGGGTGCCGGGCGAAAGCTACCTGGCGGTGCTCGACGCCCTCAACGACGCGCCGGAGATCCGCTACATCATCTGCCGCCAGGAAGGTGGCGCGGCAATGATGGCGGACGCCTACGGCAAGCTGACCGGCCAACCGGGCATCTGCATGGTGACCCGCGGGCCCGGCGCGGCCAACGCCAGCGCCGGCCTGCACATCGCCCATCAGGATTCGACGCCCATGATCCTGCTGATCGGCCAGGTCGGGCGGTCCATGATCGAGCGCGAGGCGTTTCAGGAGGTCGACTACCGCCGCATGTTCGGCCAGATGGCCAAATGGGTCGCCCAGATCGACCAGGCCGAACGAATTCCCGAATACATGGCCCGGGCTTTTTCGGTCGCGACCTCGGGGCGACCCGGGCCGGTCGTTTTGGCCCTGCCCGAGGACATGTTGCGCGACCGCGCCGCGGTCGAGGACGCCGCCCCCTATCGGGCCAGCCAGGCCCACCCCGGGCCGGACGACATGGCGCGCCTGCGCGGCCTGCTGGCAGGATCACAGCGGCCCTTCATGATTCTGGGCGGCACCGGTTGGATCGCCCAAGGGGTCGCCGACATCCAGGCCTTCGCGGAGGCCAACGCGCTGCCGGTCGGGGTGTCGTTCCGGCGCCAGGACAAATTCGACAACACCCACCCCAACTATGCCGGGGATGTCGGCATCGGCCTCAACCCGAAACTCAGCGAGCGGGTTCAAGAGTCGGACCTCCTGATCGTCGTCGGCGCGCGTCTGGGCGAGATGACCACCGGCGGCTACGATCTAATCGATATCCCCCGGCCCCGGCAGACCCTCGTCCATGTCCATCCGGGCGCGGAGGAACTCGGCCGGGTCTATCAGGCTCAGCTGCCGATCAACGCAAGCCTGCCCGCCTTTGCCGCCGCGGCTCGCGCCCTGGCGCCGGTCGAGCCCGCGCCCTGGGCCGAAAGCGTCGCCGCCGCACACCGGGACTATCTGGGCCACTGTGCGCCGCCCGCAATTTCCGGGGACCTGCAGATGGGCGAGATTATGGCCTTTCTGAACGAGGCCCTACCGCCCGAGGCCATCATCGCCAACGGCGCCGGCAACTACTCGACCTGGCCGAATCGGTTTTACCGCTATCGGCGGTTTCCCAGCATCCTGGGGCCGACCAGCGGCTCCATGGGTTACGGCACGCCGGCGGCGGTGGCAGCGAAACTGGTTCATCCGGACCGCCCGGTGATTGCCTTCGCCGGAGACGGCTGTTTCATGATGAACGGACAGGAACTGGCAACCGCCGTGCAGTACGGTGCGAACATCGTGATCCTGGTGGTCAACAACGGGATGTACGGCACCATCCGCATGCATCAAGAGCGCGAGTACCCGGCCCGGGTCATCGGCACCGGCCTGGCCAACCCGGATTTCGCGGCCCTGGCGCGCGCCTACGGCGCCCACGGCGAGACGGTCGCGCGGACCGAGGATTTTGCCGCCGCCTTCGAACGCGCCACGGCGGCCGGAACCCCGGCGCTCATCGAACTACGCATCGACCCCGAGGCGATCACGCCCAAGGCGACGCTGAGCGATATCCGCGCGGCGGCAATGGCGCAGGCCGGCACTGCTTAGGCCGTCACAGCGCCGTCTCGAAAGGGGGGTCGGCTTCTTGGCCGGTTGCCGCTTCGCGCGCTAGGCGGCGACGCGGTGCGGCCGGGTCACGATATAGGTGGCGACCAACGCCAGGATCGCGCCCAGGGTGCTCGGCAGGACCCAACCCTCCGCGACGAAGAGAGTGACGATTAGCAGGCTGAAGGCCATGGTGGCGACCGCCAGGACCTTGGCCCGCAGGGGAATCACTCGGTGCGTGTGCCATTGGCGCAAGGGCGCGCCCAGGCGCGGATGCTGGTATAGCCAGGTATGGAACCGCGCCGAGGATTGGGAAAAGGCCCAGAGCGCGACCAGGAAAAAAACCGTGCTGGGCATGACCGGCAGAAACAGGCCAAAGACACCCAGGCCAACGCACAGTATCCCGAGTGCGAAGAGCCCCCGGCGCACGCCTGTGCAGCTTTGAATGCGGAGTTCTGGCATCTTTTTCACAACCGGGCTTGTGGGCGTGTCCATGCCGGCATTTTGGCCTGGCCAGGTAAAGTCATTGTTATCGTCGGCCTCAATCGAGTTTCTTTCCGTCTAAAAACGCCTTGTTAACCATAGCCTTACGGGTTTGTTCGCGGGATTTCGCCTTACTACGCCCGAAGCGGGCCCGGTTGTCGGCCGCCTCGGCTTTCTGCTCGGCCCGTTTCCGGGCCTTGCGGGCCCGGCGCAGGTTGACGATCTCGGCCATAACATTATCCCGCCCCAAGAGGGCGCCATCCAGGCATTGGTGGATAGAACCTTACAGATGATATAAACCGCCTAGGGAATCATGCAAGCTGGCCGCCGGAGACACGCCTCATGAGCGACTACAATGCGCCAATCGAAGACATGCGGTTCGTCCTGCGCGAACTGGTCGACATGGACGAAATTTCGGCCCTGCCCGGCTACGAGGAGGCGACCCCGGACTTGGTCGATGCCGTGCTGGAGGAGGCCGGGCGTCTGGCCAAGGACGTCTTGGCGCCCCTCAACCATTCCGGCGACCGGGAAGGCGCGACCTTCGAGAATGGCGTCGTGCGCACCCCCCGGGGCTTTCCAGAGGCCTACACGCAATACGTGGACGGTGGCTGGGGCTCCCTGCCTTTCGATCCCGCCTTCGGCGGCCAGGGCCTGCCCTGGACGGTCGCGACCGCGGTCCAGGAGATGTGGAACGCCGCCAACCTGAGCTTCGCCCTAGCGCCTCTGCTCACCCAAGGGGCCGTGGAGTTGCTGCAAACCCATGGCACGGCGGCCCAAAAAGCGGCCTATCTGCCGCACATGATTTCCGGGCGCTGGAGCGGCACCATGAACCTGACCGAGCCCCAGGCCGGTTCGGACGTGGGCGCCCTCAAGGCCCGCGCCGTGAAGCACGGCGACCATTACCGGATCACCGGGCAAAAGGTCTATATCACCTGGGGCGAACACGACTGCGCCGAAAACATCGTGCACATGGTGCTGGCGCGGACCCCCGACGCCCCGGCCGGAACCCGGGGCATCAGCCTGTTCATCGTCCCGAAATTCCTGCTCAAGGACGACGGCACGCCGGGGCAACGCAACGATCTGCGCTGCGTGTCCATCGAGCACAAGCTGGGGATCAACGGTTCACCCACCGCGGTCATGGCCTACGGCGATTCCGACGGTGCGATCGGCTATCTGATCGGCGACGAAAACCGCGGCATGGAATGCATGTTCACCATGATGAACAACGCCCGCCTATCGGTCGGCGTGCAGGGCCTGGCAATCGGCGAGCGCGCCTATCAGCAGGCGCGCGCCTTCGCCCAGGAACGAGTTCAAGGCCGCGCCATGGATTCGCGCGACGGCCCCGCCGTGCCCATCGTCCAACACCCCGACGTGCGGCGCATGCTGATGACCATGAAGGCCGGTAATGAAGCCATGCGCGCCCTGGCCTATCTGGGCGCCGCCGAGCTCGACCGGGCCAAGCGGGCGCCCGACCCGGCCACGCGCGCCGCCGCACAAGCGCGGGTCGACCTGCTGACCCCCATAATCAAGTCCTGGCTGACCGATTGCGGATGCGAGAATGCCTCGCTAGGGGTGCAGATCCACGGCGGTATGGGTTTCATCGAGGAGACCGGCGCGGCGCAACACTACCGCGACGCGCGCATCCTGCCGATTTACGAGGGGACCAACGGCATCCAGGCCATCGACCTTTTGGCCCGCAAATTGCTGCGCGACAAGGGGGCCGCGGCCCGGGACCTGCTGAACGAAATGCAGGCCGACTTGGACGCCATGGCAATTCCAGAAGCGGCGAGCATGTCCGAGGCCATGGCCGCCTTGGTCGCCGCGACCGACTGGATGCTGGAAACCGGGCCGCAGAACCCACGCCTGGCTGCAGCCGGCGCCACACCGTATTTGCGCCTCTTCGCGACAGTCGCGGGCGGCTGGCTCATGGTTCGCGGCGCGGCGGCGGCGCATCGTCTCTTGGGTGCCGAAACCGTGTCGCCCAACCGGCCCTTCCTGGAAGCGAAAATCCAGACCGCCCATTTCTATCTGAACAACATCCTGCCCCGTGCGCCCGGCGATGCCGCCATCGTCATACGCGGCGGCGACAGCACCTTGGCCCTCGACGAAGCGCTTCTGTAATCCGCCTGAGCGGCTACGCCTTGGCGATCGCGATCTTCTTTTTCTTCGACTTGGCCTCGGCCCGCTTGGGCATGGTGATGTTCAGCACGCCCTTGTCGAAGCTGGCCTTGATCTTATCCTGGTCGACCGAATCGGGTACCCGCATGACCCGTGAGAATGACCCGTAACGGCGCTCGGACAGGTAATAGTCGCGCTCCTTGGTTTCCTTCTCCGTCTTTTTCTCGCCTTTGATGGTCAGCACCCCATCGGCCATGGTCAGTTCGACGTCCTTCTCGTCGATCCCCGGCAGCTCGGCCGTGATCTCCATGGCCTCGGGGGTTTCGCTAACGTCGAAGCGCACGTCGACCGCGCCCTCGCCCCAGGACGGCATCTCGAAGGGCGCGAGGTTGAACATGTCGCGCGACAAGGACGGCATGCGCCAATCCTTCATGAAGTCGTCGAACACGCGATCCATTTGATCGCGCAACGCGAGCATAGGATAGACACCGGCGGCCTTTTCGGCGCCACCACGCGCCGGGCGGCCAGCCTTAGTAACCGAAATTTTCTTCGACATAATAACCTCCTCCGTTGGCCCGATTCTGGGCCGGCGGGCCCAAGGCCAAATCGTGGCTATGCCATACACCATGACGGCCTTTCGAACCTTGATTCAGGTCATCCTCGGCCGCAGAAACCGAGGGCATTGGACGGCTTGATCTTTCCCCGCCGGAAACCCAACATGGCAGCACGGCCGAACGAATTCCATGGACGGGCAGGCATGACCACAACGAGACGAGCAAGCGCGAACGGCGGAAATCCGAAGTCGATTCTCTTCATCACCGCCGACCAATGGTACGGCCCTTGCCTCTCGGCGCTAAACCACCCCTGCGTGCGGACACCGCACCTGGACGCGCTGGCCGCTGACGGCGTGATTTTCCGCAATCATTTCGCCCAGTGCAGTCCTTGCGGACCGTCGCGCGCCAGCCTGCTAACCGGGCTGTATCTGATGAACCACCGCTCGTCGCGCAACGGCACACCGCTGGACGAACGGCACACCAATGTCGCCCTGGAGGCCCGCAAGGCCGGCTACGATCCAATCCTCTTCGGCTATACCGATACCAGCCTGGACCCGCGGGGCCTATCGCCGAGCGACCCGCGCCTGAAATCGTACGGCGGCATCCTGCCGGGCATGAGCGTCGGCGTGCACATGACCGAGGACTTGCGTCCCTGGCGGGCCGAATTAAAAGCCAAAGGCTATGCGGTGTCGAAGGCACCCATGGATATCTACAATGCCGCCGGCCGCACCCCGGGGCCGGACGGCGGCCAACGCCCCTACCCCGCCTACCGGGCCGAAGACAGCGACGACGCCTTTATCGCCGACCATGTCCTACGTCATCTGTCGATGCACGTGGGCGAGCCCTGGTTCGTGCACGCCGTTTTTCCCCGCCCGCACCCACCTATGATCGCACCCGCGCCGTACAACACCATGTACAGGCGCGACGAGATGCCACCGCCCCGGCGCCTGGGTAACCCGGCGGAGGAAGCGCGCCAACACCCCTACCTGGCCTACCTGTTCGAGCGGCAGCGCAAGCCCGGGTATTATTGGGGCCACGGCATCAACATTCAGGATATCGGCGACGAAGAACTGACGGATCTTTGTGCGGTCTATTACGGCCTGATCAGCGAAGTCGACGATCAGATCGGCCGCATCGTCGCTCACCTGAAGGAAACCGGCGAATACGACAGTACCTTGATCGTCTTCACCTCGGACCATGGTGAGATGCTGGGCGATCACTGGTTGTTCAGCAAGGAGGGCTACTTCGACCCAGCGTTCCACGTGCCCATGATCGTCCGCGATCCGAACGCCGCCGCGCAGCCCGCGCGGGGCAGCGTGGTCACGCGCTACACCGAATCCATCGATGTCATGCCGACCATTCTGGATTGGCTCGGCGTAGAGGTACCTCATCAATGCGACGGCGCCTCCCTGCTACCGTTTCTGGAAGGGCACGCGCCGGAAAAGTGGCGGCGGGAGGTCCACTGGGAATTCGACTTCCGGGACGTTCCAGATCAAAGCGCGGAAACCGCCCTTGGGCTGACCAGCGACCAATGCACCCTCGCGGTGATCCGCGACGACCGCTACAAGTACGTTCACTTCACCGCCTTGCCGCCGCTGTTCTTCGATCTGCAAGCCGATCCGCACGAATTCAAGAACCTGGCGGTGGCGCCGGAGTATCGGGATCTGATTCTGGTGTATGCCCAGAAGATGCTGAGCTGGCGCATGGCCCACGACGAGCGGGTTCTGACCAATACCATGCTGACGCCGCAGGGCGTGATGGTGCGCAGCGGGCCCCGCCACTGACCCGCTATGGCCGCGTCGAAGGAGGGCTTAGTCCTGCCGGGCCAGATTTATAACTGCAATATTTGAGTTTATTTGTAGTCATAGTAATTTTCCTCCCATAGGGCAGGTATTTACTCGGTTCCGCGGCCCGAATTGGCGCGGCGGCGGCGCCAGAGGGCACTTTGGAAACACTTCGTTAACCGCGTGGCCTGAGAATAAGGTCCGATGCGGGGAAATTCCCGAGCAGACCGGGCCAAAATCGATATGTCGCAAGGTAAAGCGCAGGCGCAACAGCTAGGCCAGCAGCGGCGGCACAATCGCATTCCCGTCAGTAAGCAAACACCGATGACCGCGACCGCGGGCGGCAAGATCTTCACCTGCTTTATCGAAGATATTTCCATGGGCGGCCTGAAGCTTCGCTTCGAGGACGAGGTCCCGGAAGGCAATGTCATCGCGCTCGACCATCCGGTGGCCGGCACCCTTTGCGGGCGCTGCGCCTGGCGCAAGGATAACTTTGTGGGCATGGAGCTTCAGGTACCGAGCAGCGACCTGGAGCGCGTCCTGCGCTGTATCTGCCTGGTTCTCTAATTTCTAGCTCTTATTAATTTACGGGTCCTCAGGCTGTAAACGCCCCGGAATCGGGTTAGGCTGCCTGGCGCGCCTAGGACATCAGCCCCGGCGCATCGCATTCAGCCGGAGACCCACAATGCCAGATCCAAGCTATCCCGTTGACCTGCGCGGTCCCGACATCGGCGGTTACCGGGCCGGCAACACGGGAATCGACTACGTCACCAGCTTCGACAGCGGCAATCCCGGACCGCACGTCATGGTTAGCGCCCTGGTGCACGGAAATGAACTCTGCGGCGCCATCACCCTCGATTTCCTCTTTCGGCAGAAGGTGCGGCCACAAAGAGGCCGCCTGAGTCTCGCCTTCGCCAACATCGCGGCTTACGAGAGCTTCGACCCTGAAAAACCCAATGCCTCACGATTCGTCGATGAAGATTTCAATCGGGTCTGGAGCGGTGAGGTCCTGGACGGCCCCCGTGATAGTGTGGAACTGCGACGCGCCCGTGAACTGCGGCCGGTCGTCGATACCGTGGACCTGTTGCTGGATATTCATTCCATGCAGCACGCGACCCCGCCACTGATGATGGCCGGTCCCCTGGAAAAAGGCCGGCGTCTGGCCCGGGAAGTCGGCCTGCCAGAGATCGTGGTCACCGACCCCGGCCACGCGGCCGGTACCCGCCTGCGCGACTATGCTGCCTTTGGCAACCCCGACAGCGAACGCAACGCCCTGTTGATCGAAGGTGGCCAGCACTGGGAAAACAGCAGCGCCGAAGTCGCCCTTCAAACCACGTTGCGCTTCCTGCTTGCAACGGGTGTTGTCGGCACGGACTTCGCCGCGCCGCACCTAGCGCAGGCCGCGCTTCCGGTCCAGAAATTCATCGAGGTGACCGGCCCGGCCACCATCGAAACAGATAGCTTCAAGTTCACTCAGGGCTACCTCGGCATGGAAGTGATCCCGCAAGGGGGCACCGTGATCGGCCACGACGGCGATCGGCCCCTCGTCACGCCCTACGACGACTGCGTGTTGATCATGCCGTCGCGCCGCCTGCGCCGTGGCGAATCGGCTGTGCGCTTCGGGCGCTACATCGACGCGCCTTAGTCCTGCACTGGCACCGTGTAGTTGAGCGCCATGCGGCCGCCATCGGGATAGATGGTCTGGCCGGTGATGTAGCTGGAATCGTCCGAGGCCAGGAACAGCGCCACCTTGGCGACCTCGTCCGGTTCGCCGAAGCGGCCCATGGGGGTACGGCAAAGGGCGCTCCGGCGTTTCTCCGGGTCGTTGAGCACGGCCTGAGCCAACTCGGTCGCAATCGAGCCCGGGCCGATTCCGTTGACCCGTATGCTCTTGTCGATCAGCGCGAGCGCCATGACCTTGGTCAGCTGATTGACCCCACCCTTGGCGACCACATAAGGCGTGATCGCCGGGATCGCCATGACCGCATTTACCGAGGACATATTGATAATTGTGCCACCGCCGCCCTGCGCCGCCATCTGGCGCGCGGCGGCCTGGCCGGTCAGGAACACGCCCTTGAGATTGACCCGGATCACCCGGTCGAAATCGGCTTCCTCCAGGTCCAGGAAATCGCTGGCATGGACGATGCCCGCGTTGGCCACGACGCAATCAAGCCGGCCGAAGGCCGCAACCGCAGAGGCAACCAGGGCATCGACCTCGGCCTTGTCGCCCACGTCGCACTTGACGAAGAGGGCATCACCGCCGGCGGCTTGAATCTCCTCCGCCGCCTGCTCGCCCTTCTCAACCGCGACATCGGAGAGCACGACCTTGGCACCCTCGGCCGCGAAGCGCTTGGCGCAAGCCAGGCCGATCCCGCTGGCCGCACCTGTGACGATCGCGACCTGATCTTTCAATCGCATGCCCTCACGCTCCCTTGGCGTAGCCGATGCCCTTCAGGGACACTTCGATCTCGTTCAGGATCGCCGGGTCGTCGATGGTTGCCGGAGCCTTGTAGGGCTCGCTGTCCGCGATCGCGCGCATGGTGGCGCGCAGGATCTTGCCGGAGCGGGTCTTGGGCAGGCGCTTGACCACGGTCGCGGTCTTGAAAGCGGCGACCGGGCCGATCTTGTTACGAACCAATTGAACGACCTCCTTGACGACCTCGTCCTCGGCCCGATCGACGCCGGCATTGAGGACCAGGAAGCCGACCGGCGATTGACCCTTGAGTTGATCGTGAACGCCGATCACCGCGCATTCGGCAACGTCGGGGTGGGAGGCCAGGACCTCCTCCATCCCGCCGGTCGAGAGGCGGTGGCCGGCCACGTTGATGATGTCGTCGGTGCGCGCCATGACATAGACGTAGCCGCTCTCGTCGATATAGCCGGCATCGCCGGTCTCGTAGTAGCCGGGAAATGTATCCAGATAAGATTTGTGAAAGCGGTCCTCCGCATTCCATAAGGTCGGTGCGCAGCCCGGCGGCATGGGCAGCTTGCCGACGATGGCGCCGATCTCGCCGGGCGCGACTTCCTGACCCTCCAGGTCCAGGACCCGCAGGTCCCAGCCGGGCACGCCCCGGGTCGGCGAGCCGGCCTTCACCGGCAAATGCTCGATGCCCAGGCAATTGGCGGCGATCGACCAGCCGGTCTCGGTCTGCCACCAGTGGTCGATGACCGGAACCTTCAATTTTTCCTGGGCCCAATAGAGCGTATCTGGATCGCAGCGCTCACCGGCCAGAAACAGGGCGCGGAAGTGCGACAAATCGTAACGGCCGATGTGCTCGCCGGCCGGGTCCTGCTGACGGATCGCGCGGAACGCGGTCGGCGCGGTGAACATGGTGCCGATCTTGTGCTGCGAGATCACGCGCCAGAACGCGCCGGGGTCGGGGGTGCCCACGGGCTTGCCCTCGTAGACCACAGTGGTGCAACCGTGCAGCAGGGGGGCATAAACGATGTAGGAATGGCCGACCACCCAACCGACGTCCGAAGCGGCCCAAAACACCTCTCCCGGGTCCACGTTGTAGATGTTCTTCATGGACCAACTGAGCGCGACCGCATGGCCGCCGTTGTCGCGCACGATGCCCTTGGGCTGCCCGGTCGTGCCCGAGGTATAGAGGATGTACAAGGGATCTGTCGCCGCCACCGGCACGCAGTCGTGCGGCGCCGCCGCGGCCAAAGCCTCGTCCCAATCCAGATCGCGGCCGGCGATCATCTCCGCCTTTTCCATGGGCCGCTGCAAGATCATGCAATGCGCCGGCTTCGAGGTCGCCATGTCTATCGCCGCGTCGAGCAAAGGCTTGTAGGGAATCACCCGCTTGACCTCGATACCGCAGGAGGCCGAGACAATCATCTTCGGCTTGGCATCGTCGATGCGCACCGCCAACTCGTTCGCGGCGAAGCCGCCGAAAACCACGGAATGGATCGCCCCCAGGCGCGCGCAAGCCAACATGGCGACGGCGGCCTCGGGAATCATCGGCATGTAGACGATGACCCGATCGCCCTTGCCGACACCTTGAGCGGCCATGGCCCCGGCGCAGCGCGCGACCGTGTCGCGCAGCTCGCGGTAAGTGAAGGTCTTGAGGGTGTCGGTGACCGGGCTGTCGTAGATCAAGGCCGCTTGATCGGCGCGGCCGCCCTCAACGTGCCGGTCGAGCGCGTTGTAGCAGGTGTTCAGAACGCCGCCCGCGAACCAGCGATAAAAGGGCGCACCGGACTCGTCGAGCACCTTGTCCCACTTGCGCTCCCAATGCAGCGCCTCCGCAGCCTCGCCCCAGAAGCCCGCCGGATCGGCGAGCGAACGCCCATGAACGTCACTGAAGTGGCCCATCGGATCCGGTCCTCCCCTTGGTCTCATTAATCTGGCCCGCGCGCCAAGCGGCATGCCCCCGGGCGCCCCATTTTCGCAGGCGAAGCGAAGAATGCGGCAAAAGCCCAGGCCTTGCAATTGACACAGAACAATCGCGGCACCGCAAAATGGCGCTTTGCGGCCACTTAGCGACCTCCTATAGGATTGGCGAACGGAATGGACCAGGTTGTGGAGCGGAAACGGTACCGAGACCCCATGAGCATGGATGAGATCGCAATGCAGGAGACGGACCCCGGGCTCGCGCCCGGCCCGGCCAACTTCGCGCCGCTGACGCCCTTGAGCTTTCTGCCGCGCGCCGCCGAGGTCTATCCCGGCCGCACGGCGGTGGTGCACGGCGCGACCCGACGGTCTTGGGCCGAGACCTACGAGCGCTGCCGCCGCTTCGCCTCGGCCCTGCGGCGGCGCGGCATCGGACGGAACGACACGGTCGCGGTCATGGCGCCCAACACACCGCACATGCTCGAGGCCCATTTCGCCGTGCCTATGGCCGGGGCGGTTTTGAACGCGCTGAACGTGCGGCTGGATGCCGCGACCATCGGCTTCATCCTGAACCACGGCGAGGCCAAGGTGCTGATCACCGATACCGCCTTCGCCGAGACCATTCGGCCGGCGCTGGCCCAGGCCGGCCGGGACATCCTGGTGATCGACATCGACGATCCCGAAGCCGGCGAGGACCGCGGCGAACGCCTCGGCGAGATGGAGTACGAGGACTTCCTGGCCGGTGGCGACCCGGCCTTCTCCTGGGACGGCCCGGACGACGAGTGGCAGGCGATTTCCCTGAACTACACCTCGGGTACCACCGGCGATCCCAAAGGGGTGGTTTATCACCACCGGGGCGCCTATCTGAACGCGCTGGGCAATATTCAGGTCTGGGAGATGTCGCCGCACCCGGTCTATCTCTGGACCCTGCCCATGTTCCATTGCAACGGCTGGTGCTTTCCCTGGACCGTAACCGCGCTGGCCGGGACCCATGTTTGCCTGCGCAAGGTCGATGGCAAAAGCATCTACGATGCCTTCGCCGATCATGGCGTGACCCACCTGTGCGGCGCGCCCATCGTGATGCAGACCTTACTGGGCGCGCCCGCGGCGGAGCGGCGCGTCTTCGACCAGAAAGTACGCATGATGACCGCGGCCGCGCCGCCGCCGGCGGCGGTCCTCGCCGCCATGCAGGACGACGGGATCGAGGTTACCCACGTTTACGGCCTGACCGAGAGCTACGGCCCGGCCGTGGTCTGCGCCTGGCACGAGGCCTGGGACGAGTTGCCGATCGAGCAACAGGCCGAGATGAAATCCCGCCAGGGGGTCACCTACCCGGTGCTGGAAAGCTTGATGGTGGCGGACCCGGAAACCCTGACCCCGGTGCCGCGCGATGGCGCGACCCTGGGCGAGGTTTTCCTGCGCGGCAATATCGTCATGAAGGGCTATCTGAAGAACCCCGCGACCACCCGGGCGGCGCTCAAGGGCGGCTGGTTTCACACCGGCGATCTGGGGGTGTGGCATCCAGACGGCTACATCGAGCTCAAGGACCGCTCTAAGGACATCATTATCTCGGGCGGCGAGAACATTTCCTCGATCGAGGTCGAGGGCGCGCTGTACCGCCATCCGGCGGTCGCCGCCGCCGCGGTGGTCGCCAAGCCGGACGAGAAATGGGGCGAGACGCCCTGCGCATTCCTGGAGCTGAAGCCCGGGGCCCGAGCCACGCCGGAGGAGATTATCGCCTTCTGCCGCGACAACCTGGCCCGGTTCAAGGCACCGCGCCATGTGGTTTTCGGCCCACTGCCGAAAACCTCGACCGGCAAGATCCAGAAGTATCTGCTGCGCGAACAGGCGGAGAAGGTATGAAGGTCGCGGCGTCCGCCCCTTAAACACAACACCGCGCCTTGGCTACGCAAGGCGCGGCGTCAAAGGGCCCCAATACCGGGCCGAAAACCGTTACCGAGCGGCCATAAAAAAAGCCGCCAAATCGGGGGCTAGTCCCCGTGTGCGGCCATTTCGTCCTTGATACGTAGTTTTTCGCGCTTTAGTTCGGTGAGGCGGAGTTCATCGGGTAAGGGCCGATGGACTTCTTCTTCGATTTCCTGTTCCAAGTGTGCGTGCTTGAAACGTAAGGAGTCGATACGCTCATCTGCTGTCATTCGCACCCTCCTTTTCTTCGGTTAACGTCAAATATGTTACATGTGATTTGCGCGGGTCGCAACGGCCTCAAATTTATCACAGCAATAACAAGGCAATATGACTGAACCCTCTCGCCTCATCGTCGGAATCAGCGGTGCCAGCGGAGTCGTTTACGGCATTCGCCTGCTGGAGACCCTGAAGAGCCTGCCGGTCGAGGCCCATCTGGTCATGACCAAGGCGGCGGAGTTGACCCTGGCCCACGAAACCGATTTGAAGGCCGCACAGGTCCGCGCCCTGGCCGATGTGACCTACCCGATCGCCGACGTGGGCGCGGCCATTTCCAGCGGCTCGTTCCGCACCCTGGGCATGGTGGTGGCGCCCTGCTCGGTGCGCTCCATGTCCGAAATTGCGACCGGCGTCACCTCCAACCTCTTGACGCGGGCCGCCGACGTGACCTTGAAGGAGCGCCGCCGCTTGATCCTGATGCTGCGCGAGACGCCCCTGCACACGGGCCATTTGCGAAGCATGCTCGCACTTTCGGAGATGGGGGCGGTGATCGCGCCGCCGGTGCCCGGATTCTATGCCCGCCCGCGAAACCTTGAGGCTATGGTCGATCAGACCGTCGGCCGGGTGCTCGACCTTTTTGAATTGGACAGCGGCAAGGTCAGCCGGTGGGGCGGCGGCAAGACCGCGAAGCGGCTTCGCCAAGTCGATTGATCCCGGCGCTTCGTTCAGCCCACTTCCCGGTCCAGGAGGCGAACCGCGTCGAGCGGATTGATCTCGGGACAGGCGCCGCGCAGAACCGCCGCCAGGTCCGATATATCAGGCACCCCGGGCGCCCGGCCGAGAGCGGCCATGTAGACCCGCAGGTTGCCGGCGACCGCCGCGGCGGAGGGCGCGCCTTCGGGCACCGCATGGGTTTGGAACATCAGGCCCTGCTGGATTTTCTCGGCCGCTAGTTCGCTGGCCTTGATGTCCGCGCGCAAGCGCCCGGCCGCCGGGCCCAGCGCGGGCACCTGCCCCTTGAGCCAACGCCGTGCGGCCCGCAGGGGCCGCACCACCTGCTCGCGCAAGCCTCGCGTCTCGGCGATCAGCGCGGCGACTTCGGGCTCGCTTAGGGCCCGGCCGCGACTGCCGGCCCAACAACAGAACAGCAGCAAGTTGACGTCCAAATCGAGCCGGTCCTGTATGCCGAGGCAAGCCACCGCCACGCCCTCTCGCCCATACAGCGCCAAGGAATAGGTCCAGAAGGGATTGTCGTCGGCTTCGGCCATAGCCCAGGCATGCCATATCCGCCGCGGGACGGCCAGCGGCGGGATGAGGGTGTCCGCTCTTGGCCTGGTTTCAGACCTTCGGTATCTAATGGGCGAAAGCCTGACCCTAGCCCTAAGCGGCAATCGCTAGCAACAAAGCAGTCTTGCCAATTCGCGTGCCAGGCTTTGGTTGCCCTATGCGTGAGCTTCAGTGGCTTCTGGCACATTCCTTATGTAGTATTCAGTATCGGCTTTCCATGCCAGACGATCCAATCGCGCACATTTGTGGGAGGTGAAATTGCCTGAACAGCAACTCAGAAACGAAGCTCCCGGACTGGCGGTTCTGGACGGTGCCGACGTTTTCGTTCTGGTCGACAATGTCAGCGACGCGCTGTCGTCGGTTCCTGATGACGTCACCAGCGAATTCGACAATCTCATGGAGGCCGGCGCGGAAAGTTTCTCCGGTGACGGATTCTGTTTTGCGTGCTTCGGCATTTCCTTGATGGTGACCGGACGTATCGGCGATCAGATGCGTACAATTTTGTTTGACGGTGGCCCGACCGGTCTTGCAGTTGAACACAATGCGCCGCGTTTGGGTATCGACATGGCCGCGGTCGAGGCTGTCGTGCTTTCGCACGGGCATATCGACCACGCTGGCGGCCTGCCGGCAGCTCTTGCCCTCATCACGGCGGCTAACGGCGGCCGTCCGGTGCCGGTCCATGTCAATCCCGAGATGTTCTTGCACCGCGGCGAACGCCTGGACAACGGCGATGTTTATCCCCTTGAGGACATACCGTCCGTAGAGGTGCTCGAAGAAGCAGGTGGCCAAGTCGAAAACGATCCCGAGCCGCGCCTTCTTCTCGATGGTATGTTCTACCTGAGTGGCGAGATCCCGCGGACAACGTCCTATGAAAAGGGGATCCCGGTTCAGGTAAAGCGCAATGCTGCGGGCACGAATTGGAAACCCGATCCCTGGGTGATGGACGAGCGCTATCTGGCGGTCAACGTGCGGGACAAGGGGATCATGGTGTTTACGGCTTGCTCCCATGCCGGCCTCATTAACGTCTTGATACATGCACGAGACACCTTCGCGCCAACGCCGCTTTTTGGCGTGATGGGCGGTTTTCATTTGGCGGGAAAGATCTTCGAAGCGATCATTCCCGAGACGGTGAGTGACCTTGAGGAGTTCGACCTTAAGGTCATAGTGCCTGGCCACTGCACGGGTTGGCGCGCTGTACATCGCATGGTCGACACATTCGGGGAGTCGATCGTCGTGCCGTCCGCCGTGGGGCGCCGCCATTTGTTTTGACAGCAATGTCTCCACCCCTTTCTAGTCAAATTCAGTTGTCCGGAGTGGGTCAAACTCAGACTTATACCGGGTTTGTCCAAGACGACCGCTGCGCGGCGGAATGCAGACATCCGAGTAATCGACTATTATAACTTGCGTATCGCCTGGCGGCTCGCATGCGTCCGCCTAGGTGATCGCATTTGCGGCGCTCACCTCAAATCGGGAAAGGAACGACATGAACCTGGGATCAAACTACGCGGCGGTCGCCGAGACGCTCTCGGTCTATTTCGACGGGCTCTACAACAGCGACACGGCCAAGCTCAGGCAAGCCTTTCACCCCTTGGCGATCTATGCCTGCGCCACGGAAGGCGAACTGCTGCATATGGGCATGAGCGACTATTTCGCCGTGGTCGACAAACGGCCCTCCCCGGCCAGCCGGGGCGAGGCACGGCGCGACCGGATCGTCTCGATCGAATTCGCCGGACCTGTCACCGCCTTGGCCAAGGTGACCTGTTCCATCGGGCCGAAGGACTTCACCGACCTGCTGAGTCTCGTTTATGTCGAGAACAAGTGGCGGATCATCTCGAAGGTCTTTCACTTCGACCTTCGAAACTAGGCAAGGCAAGGGCCCGTAGATGCCCTACGCCAACATCAAGATCACCCGCGGAGGCGCCGCCGCGCACCGGACCGCCGTACCGACCAATACCGCATTGTATTCTTGGACGATTCGCAACATGCTCACCCAACTGGGAGTGCCGTGAACGGCGATACGAAGACGTCCGGCCTAATGTTGGATCGCGAAAAGGATTGAGTGCAATGCCCACAAAACTAACGAGCGCACCGAGCGGGCCGAGCCGGACTTTTCTCGATTTTCCCTTGGCGCTGGATCTCGACTCGCTGGATGCCGACATTGCCGTACTGGGCATTCCCTTCGGCATGCCCTACCGGCCCGCGAGCATGGCAAACGATCAAAGCAAGGCCCCGGATGCCATACGCTTGGCCGCGGAGCGGCCGCAAAAGACGCGCGATCACTATGACTGGGATTTAGGCGGGCCCTTGCTCGACGGTCGCGACGTCACGGTGGTCGACTGCGGGAACGTGACCGCCGACATGTCAGACCACAAAGAACATTACCGCCGGGCCGAGATTGCGGCGAGAAAGATCCTCCAGTCAGGCGCGACGCTGGTGACTTTGGGCGGCGACCATGGCGTGCCCATTCCCGTCATGCGCGCGCTCGAGGGTTTGGCGAAAGACATAACCTTGGTCCATATCGACGCCCATCTCGACTGGCGCAACGAGGTGAACGGAGAACCGGAAGGCTATTCGAGTCCGATCCGGCGGGCGTCGGAAATGCCTTGGTTCGGCAAGATCGTGCAGATCGGCATGCGCGGCATCGGCAGCGCGCGGACCGAAGAAGTAGACGCAGCCCGCGCCTATGGCGCGGATGTTATCACCGCCTATGACATGCACGACATGGGCATGGAGGCCGTGTTGGCGCGCATTCCGGACGGCGGGCCCTTTTACCTTACGATCGACGCCGACGGCATTGACCCGACCATAATGCCGGCCGTCATGGCCCAAACGCCAGGCGGCCTCGACTGGGTCCAAACCCACAAGCTCATTCATGGGCTGGCCCAAAAGGGCCGTGTCCTAGGCATGGACCTGGTCGAAATCGCGCCCAGCTATGATGTCGGCAAGATCACCATGATCCACGCCGAGCGCCTGCTCTGCAATTTCATCGGCGCCTGCGTCCGGGCCAGTTATTACGAATGACGGCTCTCGCGGTCCAATGTTCCGGTACGTGAAAGCGATTTCGGAAAACCGCCGAACGCGGCGCAAGCGCGGCTTCGGAATTCGCCACTCGGAGTCGGAGACCTAGAACCGTCGGCGCCCGCTATTCGGGTGTGCCGCCCAGTCGCGGGCGAAATCGCGCCGAAAGGCCCTGTCGATCCACATGGCTACGGCCATGGCCAGGGCGGCACCGAGGCTGGCCAGTAACATGTCCTTATGGGCGTCCCAAACGTCGCCTTGAGTGCCTAGATAGGCGATCCCCAGATCGCCGCCGAAAACCTCCGCCGCGCCCCATTCCAATAGCTCGTAAATCATCGAGGTCGACATGGTGAGATCGAGCGGCAGGAAATAGCCCAAGAAACCCCGCACGTCGGCGACCCTGACGAAGACCTCGCGCAACGGATAGGCGAGCAGCAAGCCGTAGGAAAAGTGCACCAGGCGGTCGAAGTGGTTCCGCTCCCAGCCGACCATGTCGTTGAAGGAGCGGCCGAAGAGCGCCTCGGTCCAAGCATCGTAAGGCACCTCGGCGTAGGTGTAATGCGCCCCCACTTCGTGCAAGGACAGGAACAGGAAAATCAGGGTGTAGGAGGTGCGCGAAAAGGGGAAGCGGCGGTAGGTGGCCGCGAGGCCGACGACAAAGACGATAACGAGAACGTTCTCTAGAATCCAATCGGCTCGATCAAAGGGCGAGACGGCCGAGACCGCCGTCGCCACGGCCAGAAGACCGGCCAAAATCAGAACATAGCGGCTATGGGCGGGTTTCATGCCAATGCTAGTCGTCTCCCAGGCAAATTCCCAGGCCGCGCGCGGTGCGGGCCAGGGGGCCATTGGGGTCGACCGCTTGGAACCCGGCAACTGCGTCGGCGAGCGGGACATCGACCACGTTGCGGCCGCTCCAGGCGACCATGCGGTCGAAAGCGCCGCGCAGGATCATCTCGACCGCATGAACCCCGAAAATCGACGCCATCAGGCGATCGCGCGCCGAGGGCATGCCGCCGCGCTGCAAGTGGCCGAGTACGGTGACCCGGGTTTCCGCGCCGGTTGCCTCGGATATGCGCTGGGCGATGTAATACCCGATCCCGCCATAGGTCTGACCGCCGCCGGACTGGCTTTGGGTGGCCGGCGCGCCATCCTCGGTCTTGACCGCCTCGGCCACGACCACCAGGGCGAAATTCCGGCCCTCCGCCTTGATGGCCTCGATCTTGGCCGCCACGTTTTCGATCGCGTAGGAAATTTCGGGTATTAGAATCACGTCCGCACCGCCCGCGACCCCGGCATTGAGCGCGATATGCCCGGCGTCGCGGCCCATGACCTCCAAGACCATGACCCGCGAATGGCTGGCCGCGGTCGGCTGAAGGTGATCGAGCCCGTCGGTCGCGACGCTGACCGCAGAGTCATAGCCAATTGAGACCTCGGTATGGCCCAGATCGTTGTCGATGGTCTTGGGAATACCAACGAAAGGGATGCCACCTTGCTGGGCCAAGCGGCGCAGGATCGCCAGGCTGCCGTCGCCGCCGACGCCGATCAGGGCATCGAGGCCGAGCGAGCGATAGCCCTCGATCACCTCGGCTGAGCGGTCGAGGCGCGTGCCGTCCGGCATGGGATAATCGAAGGGATTGCCCCGGTTGGTCGTGCCCAGAACCGTGCCACCGGTGCGCAGCAAGGTGCCGGTGAACATGGCCGGATCCAAGAGCGCGGCCTCGACCGGGCGGGTCATGAGGCCGGCTGTGCCTTGGCGAATGCCGATCACCTCGATCGGGCCCGACGTGCCGTCGCCGCGCGCCGCGCGCTGCACCACGGCGCGCAGGACCCCATTGAGGCCGGCGCAATCGCCCCCGCTGGTCAAAATTCCGATTCGTCTGATTTTAGACATATGGCCAAACCTTGCTTCGCCCGGTCCGGACCTGCAAGGCTCCGGCAACGCCGCCCTGACGGCGTGGCAGCCGGAGGGTCCCGTCGAACGCCCCGATTATGCTATAATCCTGATCGACTCCGCGACTCGGGTACATCTGGGACTTCCTAAACCGGGCGCGGCGGCTGGCATCGATTGTAGCGTGGAATGACCGATCATCCGGATATAGAGCGCTTGAACCAGCGGCTTTCCGAATTAACGCAAGAACATCGGGATCTGGACGATGTCATCGCGCGGCTGGAGGAAACGGCCCCCTTCGATCAGATTCAGCTTAAGCGGCTGAAAAAGCGCAAACTGATGTTAAAGGACCAGATGAGCCGCATCGAAAACCTCTTGCTGCCCGACATCATCGCGTAGGACGGCGCTCTCAGGCGGCCCCGCTTTTCTCCTCGTTCCGGCGTTTATGCGCGTACATCGCTTTGTCGGCACGGTTGAGCGCGTCCTCGACCGCCTCTCCGCCGGCGAAGGTGTAGACCCCGAAGGAAATACCGACCTCCAAGGCTTCGCCTTCCCAGATTACCGGGTCGGCCTGTATCGCTTGGGCCAGGTTCTGCGCCTTGGCCAGGGCCGCCGCGTTATTGGCCTGGGTCAGGATGACGCCGAACTCGTCGCCACCCAAGCGCCCGACCAGATCGGAGCCGCGCAGGCGCGCGAGCAGGGTTTCGGCGGCATGCTTGACCACCAGGTCGCCGCCGCCGTGGCCGTGCCGGTCGTTGATCGCCTTCATGCCATCGATATCGAAATACAGCACACTACCCGGCGTGCCATAGCGCTCGGCGAACGAGATCATGCGCGCCAGTTCGCGCACGAAGGCGCGCCGGTTGAGCACCGGCGCCAGGGAATCCCGGTCGGCCAGGTCCTCGAGAAAGGCGATGCGCCGTTGGGCCTGGCTGAGCGCGGTCCGCAAATCCCGCACCTCTGTCATCAGGGCGTCCAGGGCGGTCCGCACCCGCGGCGTCAACTCCGCCTGGGGGACGCCTTGGACCGTGGCCATATCCAGCGGCGCGGCCGGCCGAACCGGGTTCGCGCCGGAGGTGCCCGCCACGCCGGCCTTGGCGTAGGCACCGGTTCCGGCGACAGGCGCCGCGCCTTGGATCCCGGACCCGGCCGTGTTTCGCACCTTCATGGATGCTCCTTTTTTTGGGCGCCGTAACGCCGGCGCCCCTTGGCGCGGGCGTTGCCCACGCCGAAACGTTAGACCGCTATGGTAAACGTAAGGTTGACGTCCTCAACCGCGCGGTCCCGGCGGACCCTCTTGCCGCGCTTGCCTCGCCCCTGCCCTGTCCGGATAATGCGCCCCCGGTAGCCCCAGTATTGGCCAAGCAAGAGACGGAAACAATGGCGGACGCCCCAGCGCAAGTCGGTCTGATCATGGGCAGCCAATCGGACTGGACGACCCTGCGCCACGCGGCGGACACCCTGGACTCCCTTGGCATCGCCTTCGAGACCCGGATCGTGTCGGCGCACCGGACCCCCAAACGCATGGTGGCCTACGGCGAATCGGCCCGCGAGCGCGGCCTGAAGGTCATCATCGCCGGGGCCGGCAGCGCGGCGCACCTACCGGGCATGATCGCCGCCCTGACCCCACTGCCGGTGTTCGGCGTGCCGATCGAAAGCCAGGCGCTCAAGGGCCTCGATAGTCTCTTGTCGATCGTGCAGATGCCGGGCGGCGTCCCGGTCGGGACCCTGGCGATCGGCAAGGCCGGTGCCATCAACGCGGCCCTTATGGCCGGCTCGGTGCTGGCCCTTTCGGACCCGAAGATCGCTACCGCGCTGGACAAATGGCGTGCCGCCCAGACCGGCGCGGTGGCCGAGGCGCCACGCGACGAGGCTTAGGGGTTATGGCCAGCCAAACCATTGAGCCCTTGGCACCCGGCGCGGTCATCGGGATTCTGGGCGGCGGCCAACTGGGGCGCATGACCGCGATCGCCGCCGCGCAATTGGGCTATAGCAGCCATATCTATTGCCCGGAGGCTGGCGCCCCGGCGACCCAGGTCAGCGCCCACAGCACCGTCGCCGATTACACCGACCAGGCGGCCCTGGCCGAATTCGCCAAGGCGGTCGATGTCGTCACCTACGAATTCGAGAACGTGCCCTTCGTGGCGGCCGAGACCTTGGCCCGCCACGTCCCGGTCCGCCCCAGCCCCGACATCCTGCGAATCTGTCAGAATCGCCTGCGGGAGAAAGATTTTTGCCGGTCCGTCGAGGTGCCCACCGCGCCCTACGCCTTGATCACGCGGGCCCAGGACCTGCACGAGCGGGTCGCCGAATTCGGCCGGCCCTGCATCCTCAAGACCGCCGAGCTGGGCTACGACGGCAAGGGCCAAGTGCTGATCGGCCGTGACAGCGACCTGGACGCGGCTTGGGCCCAAATGGCGGACGCCGCGGCGGCCACCGGCGTGATTCTCGAAGGCTTCATCGATTTTCGCCTGGAGATTTCCGTCATCGTCGCCCGCGGGCTGGGCGGTGCGCGGCAGGTCTATGTGCCGGTCGAGAACCAGCACAAGAACCACATCCTGGATCAGACCATCGTGCCCGCCCGGGTCTCGCAAAGGGTCGCCGACAAGGCGGAGGGCATTGCCCGCCACCTGGCGGAAAAAATCGATCTGGTCGGCCTGCTGGCGATCGAAATGTTCGTGACCGCCGACGAGCAAGTCCTGGTCAACGAGTTGGCGCCGCGCCCGCACAACTCCGGCCACTGGACCCTCGACGCCGCGGTAACCTCGCAATTCGAACAGTGCGTGCGCGCGATCGCGGGCCTGCCGCTGGGCGCGACCGACCGGCTGACCGATGCGGTGATGAAGAACCTACTGGGCGACGAAGCCGCCGGCGCGCAAGCCGCGCTCAGCGATCCAAACGTCAAGCTGCACCTCTACGGCAAGGCCGAGGCCCGGCCCGGCCGAAAGATGGGGCACACGACTAAGTTGATCCGGCGGTGAGTGCCTACTGCGGCACCCCTTGACGCCAATGACGGCGGGCACGGCGGCCCAGGCGGCTCCCGACTCCACCGCCGAGTCCACTCTCGAACAAGCGGTCGGGCAGGTCGAGGAGCTTGCTGAAGGTCTTACCGACCGTGGCGCCCAGACGCAGGGCATCGTCGATGCGCCGATCCAGAAACGCCCAGGTTTCCGCATTGTCCTCGGATCGATCGTTCAGCCAGAACAGCAGGCTTGAAGAATAGACGCCCGAAAGCAGCAGGCGCTTGGTATAGAAGTTGTAGTCGGTCGAAGTATCTCCGGCGGCATGCCAGATGGCGTCAACCGTGCGATAGAGGCACTTGGTTCCCAGGGCGGCGTTGAGCGGCAGCGACAGGAAACTCAAGCCGCGCCGAACCGCCTCCCGGTGCGGCGCTAGGAGTTCCAATCGCACGCGCACGCCGGTATAGATGCGGTCGCGCACGCGCATTTCAGCCAGACCACGCGTCTCCAGTTCCACCAGCATGCGCCGGTCGGTTTCCGCGCTGAAAGCCTCGATCATCTCGGCCGGGCCGCCGGGAAAGGCATTGCGCGCCGGAACGTCGTCAATGCCCGCGTCCACCGCGGCCGCTTTGAGGGCCACGTGGGTCCAACCATCGAAAGCAACATGGGGCAAGATCGCCTCGATCAATTTCCGGCGCGTGGATTGGATATCCATAGGACTCAGGTCTCCTCCGCCTGGGCGCGGGCCCGGGCGCCCAGTTCGCTGGTGAATGACAGGGTCGAAAGGTCGCGCATGCGTTGCGGGTAGAGAATGCCGTCCAAGTGGTCGAATTCGTGCTGCACGACCCGGGCGTGAAAGCCATGGGCTTCGCGCACGATCTCCTCGCCCCTGGGGCTTCGGCCGCTGTAGCGCACGGCGGTATACCGCGGGACCTGACCGGCCAGACCGGGTAAGGACAGGCAGGCCTCCCAGCCCAGCGCCATGTCCTCGCCTAGGGGCTCAATCGTCGGGTTGATCAGGACTGTCAGCGGCACGTCGCTGGGCTCGGCATCGGAGCCGGAGTCGGGCTGGCCCGCCTCTTGTGCCCCGTCCTCGCGCCGGGCGCGCGCGCCGGAGACGTAGAATGCGACGATCCGCGAGGGCACATAGACCTGCGGCGCGGCCAATCCCGTGCCCTCGGCATCCTCCATGGTCTCCAGCATATCGAGGACTAGATTGTGAACCTCGGCCGAAGTTGGGTCGGCCACGGGCGCGGCCACTTGGGCCAGCACGGGATGCCCCATGCGGGCAATTTTGAGTATAGCCATGGCCCTAATATGGAGCCGGGACCGGGGCCGGTAAAGTGTGCCGCCTCAAGCGGCTTGATAATTTCCCGATCCTTCTTTCTGCTGGCAACTTGGAACGCGATAGGGAGGTTGGTGCAATGACGGCCTTTGCGGAGTACGAAGATTATGACGGCCTGGGCCTGGCGGCACTGGTGCGCCAGGGCGAGGTCAGCACAGGGGAGGTTCTGGAAGCCGCGATCGAGCGGGTCGAGGCGCGCAACCCTACGGTCAACGCGGTGGTCCACCGGCTCTACGACGAGGCGCGCCGGGCAAACCAAGACGGCGACGGTCCCTTCGCGGGCGTGCCCTTTTTGCTGAAGGACCTCTATTCCTTTTACAGGGGGGCACCGCTCGGCAACGGCAGCCGTTTGTTCAAAGGTTATGTGGCGGCTTTCGACGACGAATCGACCCTACGCTATCGCCGCGCCGGTCTGGCTATCTTAGGCAAGACCAATACCTCGGAGTTCGGACTTTCGGTCAGCACGGAACCGGCGGCGCATGGGCCGACCCGCAACCCTTGGGACCCGTCGCGCACGGCGGGCGGATCGAGCGGTGGCGCCGCTGCGGCCGTGGCCTCCGGCATGGTGCCGCTGGCGCAGGCGTCCGACGGCGGCGGCTCGATCCGCATACCGGCCTCGTGCTGCGGCCTGTTCGGCCTCAAACCCTCGCGCGCGCGCAATCCCGACGGCGAGGGCTGGAGCGGCCTGGCGGTGCGGCACGCCGTCACGCGCAGCGTGCGCGACAGCGCCGCCCTGCTGGACGCGACCCACGGCACCGCAGGGCTATCCGCGGTCACAGCCGCGCCGCCGGTCCGGCCGTTCCTGGACGAGGTCGGGGCCGATCCCGGCCGTCTGCGCATCGCCTGGGCGGTGCCGGAACCGGATGGGGTCGAGGTCGACCCAGCCTGCCGCGCGGCGGTCGAAGACGCGGCCCGGCTGGCAGAAGAACTCGGCCATCATGTGGAACCGGCCGCCCCGGACCTCGATTACGAACAGCTAAAGCGGACCATAATCACGCTGGTCGAGGCCCATATGGCCGAATCCTTCGCCCCCGGCGCGGCCTTGCTGCCCCGTACCCCAAGCCCGGAACTGGTCCAGCGCACCACCTGGGCCATGGCCGAACGGGGCCGGCGCCACAGCGCGACCGACTTTGTCCGGGCGGTTCTGACGACTCAGGAGATCGGCGCCCGCCTGTCCCGCTTTTTTAGCCAGTATGACGTTCTGCTGACCCCAACTCTGGCGAAACGCCCGGTGCCGCTCGGCACGGTCGACGCGGAAAGCGAGGATCTGGACGCCTTCTACGACGAGATCCGGGCCTTCATTCCCTATACCCAGATGTACAACATGTCCGGGCAGCCAGCCGCTACCCTGCCCCTGCATTGGACCCCGGAGGGCCTGCCCGTGGGGGTCCAAATCGGCGCGGGGGCCGGCCGGGAAGCAACTCTTATCCGCCTGGCCAGCCAGTTCGAGACGGCGCGGCCCTGGTTCGACCGGCGGCCCAGGCTCGAGGGGCATGGGTGACGGCGGATCGCCCGAAAAAGGGCCGATTCTGGGCCTTCCCCTAGGCCCATGAGTGTGCTACTAAAGCCTCCCCGCACCGGCACTTGCCGGCGTGGGTGTTAGTTTGCGCGCTTTTTTATCTACCGCGCATAGGCCCGCCGAGAGGAGTGTTGAGTAAACCGTGCAAGTACAGGTTCGCGACAACAACGTCGATCAAGCCCTTCGGGCGCTGAAGAAGAAGCTCCAGCGCGAGGGCGTTTTCCGGGAAATGAAGCTGCGCCGCAGCTATGAAAAGCCCTCTGCCAAACGCAAGCGCGAGCAAGCCGAGGCGGTGCGCCGCTATCGCAAGTTGCTACGCAAGCGCATGGACCGTGAAGGCTTCTAGAGCCGTCCCGGCCACTGGGGTCACCTGCAAGACCGGAGGCCCCGGCAGCTCCTAGTTAATCGATCGTAAAGACGACGCGCCGCCCTTTAGGTGGCGTGTTTGGTGTGTCTATCGCGAAAGTTCAGTCGCCGCCGCGCGATTCGTAGCTCTGCGTGCGCGGGTTCCATTTGACGCCACCCTCACGCGTCTGCGCGCAGCCGGTCGCGACCGCCAAGACGGCCAAGGCGAGGCTGATCTTTAAAAGGTTCTGCCACATCTACTCTCTCCAATGCCCGCGGCGGTGTCGCGGCTAACCGCGATTCGCGCCTGGATCAGGCCATGTGCCTGGCGAAAGAACCATCCGCACGGCCACCAAGATAACGGCTAAGCTGAGCCCATAATCTTGAAGAGACTGTTAAGCTGGCGGCTGGCACCCGCGCCCGGCGGCACCTAGAAAAAATAAGATGCCCGGAGCAGGATAAAATCATCGTCCTGGAAGGCTGATAGAGGATCGCCCGCATCGGGCTTGAGGAACCAGCGGCTCTCTAACTCGAGCTTCCACCTGTCGCCAATGCGCCGTTCGGCCTCCACTAACAAGGCAGTGGAGCGACGGTCCGCGTCCACAATTCCGCCGGCCAGGATCGAGGTGTCCTGAACGTCGTTGAGGGCGAGCCGGGTGCCGAGGAAGACATCATTGTCGGCGGCCGTGAAGGGCGCGCTATCGTCCCGGCCGTCGTAGAGATACTCGGCCAAGAGGCCAAGGTCGGCATCGCTCTCGAAGGCCTGAAAGAAGGTGTATTCGAGGCCGCCGACCGCGGCGGCGAAAACTTCGCCCTGACCCTCGCGCACGATCGTCTCCAGCTTCCAGAGCCATTGATCCATCGTGTATTGCCCGTCCAAGCCGGCTTGGTGGATCAGATCGTAGTGCGGCTCGAGCCACTCGCCGGCGGCATTGGGCACCAGGCGCGGCTCGCGGCCGGTGCCGTAGAAATAGTGGGCACCAAGATCGAAATCCCCGATGAAATGGGTGTAGCGCATGGCCACGTCGACATGCGCCTGCTTTGCGCCGGACTCGTAACGGGCGGCATCCGTGTCCACGGGCAAGGCGCCCCGCAAACGCCCGTCGCGCCCCGGAAAGCTGCGCTCGCGAAAACCGGGCAGGACGAAGAGGTCGAGCCGGCCCCAGTCCTGTTGGGTCCCCAGATTGACCATGGGCTGGCCGAGGAAATCCTCCTCGTCGATATCCTCCACCTGGTCGATCTGGTTGACCACGTTGACCAGGTGGCGCGATTCCGCCACGCCCCAAAAGACCGTGTTGACGCCGACCAGAACGTCCCACTCCTCTTCGGTAAAACGCCAATATCCCTCGCGCAGGTCACCATGGGTGCGCTCGGAATCCCGGCCGTCGAGGCGCAGAAACGGCGCCACCTTGGCCTGGTGGCGCTCGTCGTCGCTTTCATAGGCGAACTCGGGGGAGATAATCGCCGAAGGTTGCAAATGGTTGAGCTGCCCTTCGAAGCGTGGATCGTTGGGGAAGTAGCGCGCTTCGGCCGCGAGCGACCCAGAGACCTCGATTTCCCCGGCCATCGCGGCGGTCCCAAAGCACAGGGCCGCGACGGCAGTCCCAAAGATCCAGCATGCCTGGACTGGTATCATTTGATCCGCTTCAGGACACTCTTGACGAAATTCTTGTCGGTCAAACCGGTACCGAATTCATAGGCTTGGTAGATCAAATCGGTGCGCTTGCCGGTCTGGTGGTTCACCATGACGAAGGCATGGGCGCGCCAGTACTTATCATCGTAGAGACGGTAATCCTCCAAGGTGAGGGTCTTCAAGAGGTCACCCCGTCGATCGTAAAACTCGACCTGGCGGATTTGAAAGTCCTTTTGGTCGATCCAGCTGACTTGCCGGGTATAGCCGGAGTGCTCGTAGCGGGGATAGCGCTCGACCACGTCGCAGGTCATGTCGCCGCAGGCTTCCTCGCGCAGGTACTTGTATTCGTATTTCATGAGTTCGAGGGCGGTGAAATCCTCGAACGCGAACTCGCTACCCACAAACGGCCCGGATTTGTTGACCGAGGAGATGCGCTTGACCCGCTTGAGCGCCGGCAGGAAGAGCCATTGATTGTCCGGGTCGAGGATCTTGGCGTGAGACAGCAAGGCAGTGCCGTCAATATCGCGCGGTGAGTCGAAGATGATCAGGCTCTTGTCGCCGACCGCCTCATCCGGCACCTCAAGGGTTCGGATTTCCAGGGTCCGCTCGCTGTGCGCACCGGCGGCGTTTTGCAGGATCATCTTCAGCTCGACGCGGCTGTCGGCAAACCCCCGGTCGCTGCGGTCGCTGCGCGCGGCGGTGTCGAAACCTTTTTGCGCCTCAGGCGTCGTCGCCGGTGCGGCGGTTGGCAGAACGGTGGCGAGGGCGAGCAAGCTGAGCGCAGCCGCGCCCCTAAGCCGCCTGAGAGATACCAGCGTTGTCATGAGCTTGTCCCTTTTCGGATTTGTGTCCAATGAGCAGAAGCGACGGCAAAAGCAGGAAATCGACCGCCAGGGCGATGACGATCGCCAAGGCGGTCAGCAACCCCATCTCCGCGTTGATCTTGAAGGTAGAGGCGGCCAAGACCGCGAAGCCGACGGCCAGGATCGCGGCGTTGGCGGCAATGGCCGCGCCGACCGTGTTGAAGGCATAACGGATCGCGTCCGCCCGATCGAAGCCGCGTTCGCGCCGGGCGCGCAGATACTTGGTCATGAAGTGGACCGTGTTATCGACAATGATGCCCAGAGACGTCGCGGTGACGGTCGCCGCCGCCATGCCGACCTGACCGACGACCAGGGCCCAGACCCCGAAGGTCATGAGGATCGGTATGGCATTGGGAATCAGGCTGAGCGCGCCGAGCGATAGGCTGCGCAGGCTCAAAATCATAATGCCGGCGATCAGTACGATAGCGATCAGCGTGCCACGCAGCATGCTGTCGATATTGCGCTGCGAGATATAGGAGAACATAACCGTCGCGCTGGTCGGTTTGGCATGCATGTAGCTGGGCAGGTTCGCCGCGAGCCACTCATTCGCACGGCCGATGAAGAGGCGCACATCGACAGTCGAGAGGTCGTCCAAGGTGGCGGTCACGCGGGTCGCACCCTTGTCGATGCTGACCCGGTCATTGAGATCCAAGCCGTAAGGCAGGGAGAGCTCATAGAGCAATAGGTACTGCGCCGCCAAGTCTCGCTGCTCAGGCATCCGGTACCACGCCGGGTCGTCGCCGTGCATGTTCTTGTTCAACCGCTTGATGATGTCGGCATAGCTGAACACGTGGCGAACCTCGGGCTGGGCGCGCAGCCAATCGGTAAAGGACTCCAGGCCCAGCAAGTAGTCCGGCTCGCTGACCCCGCCGGGCTCCTTGGCCTCGACCGAGAACTCGATCGGGTAAAGCCCGCTCAAGTTGTCAATGGCGAACTCCGCGTCATGGCGGAACTGAACCCGATGGTCGAAGTATCGCACCCAGGAATCGTTGAGATCGATGGTCGGCACCGCCGCAACAAGGATCGCGGCCACGGCGCCCGTGCTCAAAAGGATCGCGCGGTAGCGGCCGATCACGAAGCTCGCGAGCCGGTCCATGGCGCCGGCGCCCACGGCTTTCTTGTCAGCCCGCGCGCGAACCCGCATGGGCAACAGACTGACCACCGCCGGCAGAAACGTCAGCGAATATAGCCAAGCGGCGGCGATGCCCATGGCCGTGATATTGCCCAGATCCCAAAACGGCGGCGCGTCGGAGGAATTGAGCGCCAGAAAGCCGACGATGGTGGTGATGCTGGTGACCGAGATCGCCAGGAAGTTGATCCGCAGACTCTCCTTCAAGGCAAAGATCTTGTCTTTCCCCTCGCGCATGACCGCGAGCATGGAAATCAGGATATGCACGCTGTCGGCGATGGCCAGGGTCAGTATGACGGTCGGCGCGGTCACCGAGATCGGCGTCAGTTTGATGCCGGCATAGCCGGCCAGGCCCATGGCCGTCGCAGTCGAGAACCCGATCACCAGCAGAGTTGCGAAGGTGCCGGCGAAACTGCGCAAGATAAGCGCCATAACCACGATCAGGACGCCATACATGATTGGAATCAGGGTCATGGCATCTTGCTGACCGGATTCGGCGAAAGCGTTGTTGAGCATGGACACGCCGGTCAGCGCGATGTGCAGATCTGGAAAATCCTGACGTAGGGACGTCGCCAGGTCACGCGCGTAGCCGACGGCCGCCGGCACCTCGGTCAGGCTCTTCTCCGGGTATTGCAGGACCACGTTGACGCCGACGGTGCCCGCATCCGGCGAGATCAGATTGCCGTTCAGAAGCGGCTCCGCCAAGGCGATCGCTTGGCGTCGGGCCAGTTCCTCGGGCGCCATAACGGCGCCGTCGCGCACCAGGTCCTCGACGGTCAAGTCGTCCCCGTCGGCCCAGCTATGCTGGAAGTTGGTGACCGAATCGACACGAATCGCAAAAGGGATTTTCCAGGCCCCTTCGGTCAGGCGTTCCTGTGCCTCGGCCAGCGACGGGGTGAAGGTTAGGCCGCCCTTGGGCTGAAGCACGAAAAGAATATTGTCGTTCTTGGTGTAGGTTTCCTGAAACCTGTCGAAGGCCAGAAGTTCGGGATTTTCATCGCTGAAGAAAACCCGGTAGTTGTTCGCGAACTCCAGGTGCCGCCCGCCGGACGCCGCCGCCACGGTCCCGAGCAGGGCACCCAGGATCACCAGCCAGCGGAAACGGATGACCCGGTCGGCCAACCATGTGGCGACGCGGTCCGTCCAGGTGCGAATAACGGCCATGAGCTTAGATCCTTTCTAGATCGATCGTTCTACAATTGGCAAAATGAGATGGCCTCAGATGACCGTGGCAAGGGCGCTGCGGCCGAATGCGACGATGCGGTCGTAATCGACCTTGCCACGCAACATCAGCGCCATGGCCATTTGGGTCGAGGTGAGCACATCGGCGGCGGCGGCGGGGTCCAGGTCCGCGCGCACCTCACCGCGGTCCTTGGCGCGGGACAGGGCGGCGCGGAAGGCCCCAGACAATGTCTCCAGGTGCTCGGCCATGAGGGCCGCGGCCTCCGACGCGCCTTCGGCGCCGTCAGCCGCCGCGTTGCAAATCATGCAGCCGTTGCTGAAGCGCGGATCACGGCCAAGCTTGAACAATGTCTCGAAATGGCCGACGACCTGGTGCAGAGACGCATCGGGCGCCATGAGTTCGGCCATGAGGCGGCCCATGACCTCTTCCTGATAGCGCCTGAGCGCGGCGGAAAAGACCTCTTCCTTATTGCCGAAGGTGCCGTAGAGCCCGGCGTGACTGACCCCCGTGCCCGCAACTAGATCGCGCACCGAGGTCTCGTGATAGCCCTTTGCCCAAAACAGGCGCATGGCCTCTTCCAGGGCAACCTCGGGGTCGAATTCGCGGTGACGGGCCATGAGCGGGCTCTATCCAGATCAAGTGCTCTGATATCTAAGCTGCCAGTGCGGCCGGTTCAAGGGCGGGGTGAGATTTTCCTGCGAGGCCCGGGCGGCGGCAAAGGCCTAAGTCCCGATCATGCCCAACCAAGCGCAAATCTATTTGCGCCAGCTAGGTTTGGCAGATGTCCACCACTTGCGCCATTGCCCCACATCATAGGCGAATCTTTTCCCCGTTAGCGCGGTAAGCGCGCCAATTACCTGCGCACGCAGCCACAAAGGATCGCTGTCGACCTCAAGCCTTTTTATCAGACTATCTATTGTTGCGGTGTCCCTCTGGCCGGCGACAGCGATAGCCCAAATTGCAGTAAGCTGGGGATCGAAGTACTTCTCGAATGAATTGGTGGGCGCGCTCCAGGGGCGCGCGATAGAGGCGACGGGCACGGTTTTCTGCTTTGACAGGCCCATGCCCCAGAAAAGAATGCTTTGGCCGATGTCGGACGCTTTAACGGCAAGTTGTTTGCCGAAAGCTTGGACTGTGCCCTGCGGTAGGCGAGCTTTCAGCCGTTGCGCAAAAAAGTTCAGCGGCGCCCCATGCCTGACCGCGTCATAGACGAGCTTGCGCAACTTGCCGCGACCATGATTTTCGTAGTGCGACTTATCTCCCAGTGCATGGTCCAACTCATCGCCAAACCGTTGCCAATCTATTTTCTCACCGGGCACGGGAAACTGCGTCGGCAAGATTGCCGGTCCGCTGTTCGGGGGAATGCGATGTCCCGGCTGACCCCAAATGGTGCCCTGGCCATCGTCGCCCGCCCCCGCAACATAGACCGCGCCGGCAACGACATGTACTGAAAGCGGTCGGCCGCCGGAAAATTGGGTTTGCTTCGTCCAGCGCATACCCTTTGGGCTCGACCACAAGCTGCCGCCGTCACTCTCGCGCAACACCGCCCATAGTTGGGCCCCGTCGCTCGCAAGATCTATGGGGCGCAAGTCCGCCAGTTGAGTGCTGAACAGTTCCGAGGTGCGGCCGTCGCTTCGCCAGATCTGGAACCCGTCGCTTGTCTGTACCACGGCAAATATGTGCCCTTGATGAAGCGTGAGCGCGGAAGAATGCCGATTGTCGGGCCAACCGGGCACGGACACCAGGCGGCCACCGATGAACTTGACTAAACGAGCGCCATTTGGATCCGCCAAATAGCCATACAATTCCTCGCGCAGCACTAAGGGATAATGGAAGCGGCTGAGTCGCCCTTGCGGCGTTGGATGATCGTAGAGCGTGATCCAATCGCGGCCGCGATTGTCCGAAATTTGAAACCCCGCATGCCACGCCGAGGTGACAGCCAGCAGCCGTTCGCGCCAGACGATCAGGGAATGGCTATGAAAAATTTCCGCGGTCGGAACCAAGAGCGGCTGCCAGTTCCCGCCATCGGTCGACTGGATCATGCCCCAGCCGAGCGAGAATCGGCTATCCTCGAATGGCCAATAGAGCAGGCCGCGATGAACTAGAGGTTTGCCCGCATCCTGACTGAACAAATGGCGTTCGTACCGCAGGCTTCCTTCGGCCGGATCCAGGCTCCAGATATCGGCGGAATTGTGATTGCGACCCTTGACCGAGTTGGCAAACCATAATCTGCCGTCGTAGCCGATCAACCGCGAGATAACCGGCCAAGGTCCAACCTTGGCGAGCACTTCCAAATCGGCCGAGGCGGCAACATCGGGTAAAGCGGCCACCTGCATTGCCAGGAGAGCGGCCGCAAAAACAAGACAACGTGGATTCATGGCTGCCCTCTTCAAAGTCGCGCATCGCAAACATGTGTGTTGCACTCAGGCCATTTTGTCAGAAACCTTTGACCCATCGGTTCACAGCTTTGCGACCAGGCTTTGTTATGTCGGCGGTGCTCAACTTTTTTACTATCCTTTCTCTGATGTTCCTTTCAGGTTTATCCGGAGTGGCGCAGGGTTTCGATTTGGTCACAATTCCAGCCGGCACGGCCAAGCTCGGCGACCAGGAAGGCGATGAAAATGAGATATTGCGAACCATCCAGATTCCCACTTTTCGGCTTATGCGAAGAGAGGTGACCAACCGGCAATTCGCACAGTTTGTTCGCGCCAGCGGATATCGAACCACTGTTGAGGAAACCGGCCAGGGTTACGTGTGGGGAATCCGGTGGCAATTGGCGGAAGGGGCGGATTGGCGTCGTCCACAAGGCCAGCAAAGCAATTTATCTGGCTTGGCGGATCACCCCGTCGTCCAGGTCTCGGCTATAGATGCGGAAGCTTATTGCCGATACTACGGCCTGCGCCTGCCCAGCGAGGAAGAATGGGAATATGCCGCGCGAGGCCCGCAAGGCTTTCGATATCCCTGGGGCGACACCCTCACCCCGGAATCGCTCGCGGAACTGAGCAATGCCGGAACCTACGCCTGCTGTGCCGCCTCAAGCGCGGACGGTTTCGCGCGTAGCGCCCCGGTCGGCACTTTTCCGCACGGTCGCTCACCCTTCGGCATTGACGATATGGCTGGCAACGTATGGGAGTGGACCTCAAGCCCGTTTCCCGACGCGCCTGACGATCGCGTCATACGTGGCGGTGGTTGGGGCAATAACCCCTATTGCCTGAGAACCGCCTACAGACATGGCAACCCGCCACATATAGGCCTCGACATGGTCGGCTTCAGGTGCGCAGCCCGTTAAGCAGGCTGCGCCGTGACCCTAGTCCCCCATGGCCTTGACGATGCCGTCGCACATCTTCTTGGCGTCGGACAGCAGCGTCATGGTCTGGTCCATGTAAAACAGCGGGTTGTCGACCCCGGCATAGCCCGAGGCCATGGAGCGCTGGGCCACGAAAACCTGGCGCGCCTTTTCCACGTCAAGCATCAACATGTTATAGATCGGCGAGGCCTTTTCGGTCTTGGAGGCAAGGTTGGTCACATCGTTGGCGCCGATCAAGAGGGCAGTGTCGGCCGAGCCCACGCGGTGAGTCCGATCGCCCAAGTCGCCTCCGGCGAGACCGGATTCCCGGCGGTGTCTCTGTCAGACTTCATACAATGAAGGTGCGCACCAGCGCCAACCTAGCGGATCGAAGCCGTCATTGATTCAGCGTGATGCTAGATATCGGGTCAGGCCAAACTCAGTCATTCGCTCGGTAGAGAATTTCGGAGGTTACGAGCCAGTGTTTGACGCCCGGCCCCGCTATTTCATCTTCATAACCCGGGCGCGCGCCCAGGCCGACAGAGCCTCTGAAATCAGCACCAGGGCGAGAATGGACAGCAGGATCGCGGCGACCCGTTCGGTCTCGATCTGAAGGATATTGCGCTTTAGGTACCAGCCCATACCGCCGGCCCCGAAGAACCCGACGACCGTGGCCGCCCGGAAGGATACGTCCCAGGTGTAGATGGCGATGCCCGTGATGGCGACACGGACCTGCGGAAAAACGCCGAAGATCATGGTCTGAAACAGATTGGCGCCGCTGGCCCGCATGGCTTCCACCGGGCCCATGTCGATGGCCTCGATCTCCTCGGCGATCAGTTTGCCGGCGAAACCGGTGCAAAAGAACATGAGCGCCAACACGCCGGGCAACATGCCGAATCCGATGATGGTGACGAACAGGATCGCCCATATCATCTCATGCACCGCGCGGCAGCCCATGACGATTAAACGTGCGATCGGATAGACGTAACGGCGGCTGGGGGTCATGTTATAGGACCCGAACCAGCCCAAAGGAACGGATGCCAAGAGCCCGAACAGCGCGCCCAGATAGGCCATCTGAACCGTCTCAAGGACGTATTCCAGGTAATCGGCATCCATGATGTAGTCGATGTCCGGCGGATAATACCGGTTGGCAATGGTCGATCCCATGCGACCAAGCATGCCGAGCAAACGATCCAAGGGGATTTCCAGGTATTCGACCGTATAGGCGAGGAAAACCAGGACCGAGAGCCAGACCCCGTAGCGGATCAGCGAGTCGGGAAACTTAAAGCGGCTCCAGGTTCGCGCCGGTGTTGCCGTGCGGTCCATCAGATCACGGCCTTTCGAGCGAAATACGACAGCACCTCGCCAAGCAGAATCAGGAGCAGGATGGCGATAATGACCGAGGTCACGCCATGGTAATTGAAGGTGTTCATCTGCCGGAAGAAGACCAATCCCAGACCACCCGCACCGACCATTCCCAGAATCGCCGAACGACGAATGTTGATGTCCCATTCGAAGATGATGACGCTGAGAACCTGCGGCAACACTTGCGGCAGGATGGCATAGATCATGACTTGGAAATCGTTGCCGCCAGCCGCGCGGATAGCGTCAACCGGCCCAGGATCGATATCTTCGATAGCTTCGGCGGACATCTTGGCGATAAATCCGATGGAGCGGACAGCCAAGGCCATGACCCCGGCGAGCGCGCCGAGGCCGACGGCAGCGACGAAGAACAGGGCCCAGACGATCTCGTGAATAGACCGGCTGAGAGTCATCATCAGGCGCGCCAGGGGATAGGTGATGGGTTTGTAGGGGGTGATGTTGTGCGCCCCGAACCAAGCCGCTGGAATGCAAAGAATGACGCCCACCAAAGTTCCCAGGCAGGCGATCATTAGGGTTTCGAGAGTCGGGCCGATCAGCGATGGGAAAAGCGAAAAATCTATGCCGATGAATCGGTTGGCCGCCGCGATCACTTTCCCCAGGGAGCCGATTCGCTCCCAGTCCGTATCCTCGATGATGGTGACCTTGATGCTCCACACCACCATGATGAGAAGCAGGGTATAAAAGGCGCCCTTGGCGGCGCGGTTTTGGCGCCGCGAGTTTATGATATCGTCCACTGTCGGCTTCTTAACCGGTGACGCCAGGGTGTCGCTCATGGCCTGCTACAGAACCTCCATGGCGTAGATTTCGTCGAGCATGGCTTGGTCCATTTTGCCGGTCGGGCCGTCGAACATCTTGTTGCCGTCCTGGAGGCCGATAATCTTGTTGCAGAACTCCATGGCCAACTGGACGTCGTGAATATTGCACAGGCACGGCACCTTGAATTCCGTGGCCATCTGTTTGATGAGCGCCATGACTTCGCGGGAAATCTTTGGATCAAGGGCCGAGGTCGGTTCGTCGACCAACAGCAGTTTCGGGTTCTGCATCAGGGCGCGGGCGATGCCGACCCTTTGGCGTTGCCCGCCGGAAAGTTCATCGGCGCGCTTGTCCACGTGATCCATCAATCCGACCCGGTCAAGAAGGTCTAAGGCACGCTGAATGTCGTCTCGTGGGAAGGCGCGAAACAGACTGCGCAGATTACCCGTATAGCCAAGGCGGCCAGATAGGACGTTGTCCATGACGCTCATGCGGTCAATGAGATTGAATTCCTGAAAGATCATGCCGATGTCGCGCCGCAGCAGCCGCAGTTGGCGACCAGGGAGTGTGGTAACCTCCCGGTCATAGAACAGGATTTCGCCGCCGCTTGGCTCCACCAAGCGGTTGATACAGCGGATCAGGGTCGATTTACCCGCACCGCTGGGCCCGATGACGGCAAAGAAGTCGTCGGCTTCGACTCTGAACGAGATGCCCTTCAGGATCTCGGGGCCGCCCGCGGAATACCGCGCGCGAAGATCGCGGACTTCCAAAATCGCCATGCACTATCCCCTGGACTGAGATAAAGCTCTTTGACCCAGAGGGATCAAAGGGTAGGGCCGGCCAGTATGGGAAATCGCGCCCAGCCCGGCCAGCCACAACCGTCAGCCCGAGTTCTTCTTGCGCTCGTCCTTGGCCTTCTTCAAGGCTCGAATGATGTTGTAATCCTCGGACTTCATGCGGACGAAGGTATTGCTTTTGACGTTGTCGAGAAACTTCTTGGCCCCGGGCTGATCCTTGAGGCCCAGGAAGGTATCCTCGATCTTTTTCTTGATATCATCACACAGCGTGTTGCGGTAGACGAAGGGATCCTGGGGGATCGGATCGGACTTCCACAGCACATTGAAATCGCTCAACTTGGCTTCGCCTTTGTTGATCACGTTATCGAAGCGGTGGGTCGCGACGAATGCGGCGTCGACCTTGTCCTGGTGGACAGCGACCGTGGAAAGCTCATGGCTGCCCGTGTAGACGACCTTGCCGAAATACTTGTCCAGATCCGTGCCAACCGTTTCGGAGAACACTACGCGCGGCATCAGGTTGCCCGATGTGCTGCCCGGGTCGGTAAGGCCGAGCACGGCGCCTTTGAGCGACTCGATGGTTGTGAACTTGGACCCCTTCTTGGTCACCAGAACGCCGCGATAGCCGGGGCCTTCCTCTTGAAGGTGACCGGGCCGCTTGGCATAGGTGGCGAAGACCTCGATGTTGGGGTCCTTTTCGTTGGCGATGACATAGGTGTAGGGGCCAAGAACGCCGACATGCACGAAGCCGCTCAACATGCCTTCAACGACCGATGCGTAAGACGTGGGCATGAAAAATTGGATTTTCTTGCCGGTCAATTCCGCCATGCGATCAGTGACTGGCTTGTAGAGTTGCAACTCCGCCACTGTCTCCTCGGTTGGGATGATGGCGAAGGTCAGGGCATCGGGGTTCTCGCAAGTCGCCGCGGCGAGGGCTTGCCCGGTCAGACCGAGAGAGAAAACCGCCCCGGCCGTCCAGGCAATAACCCGCCGAAAGCGACTCCTGCCTGGGTGTTGTGAATTGTATTTGGTAAACATGATTGCCTCCTGTTTTAAACCAAAATTCTATTATGGGCGTGTCGACGAAGCCTCCCGATCACCGTTTGCCGGCGCCAAGGCTCTCATTCACGCGCGCTTCCGATCCGATGAAGTTGCGCCCTCTTTCACCGGTCATGGCGGATTCGATTAACTCCCGCCACTCCCCGTCATCGATCCCGTAATCCGCTTTATTGACGGAGACACCGAGATTGACGAGAAATTCCTCCAACCGGTCGGCGCCGGCTGACAAATCCTCTCCGAAGATACGCCGCAAGCCGGCGTCGCAGGTGTCACTAGTGCCGATCGCACTCCGCATCACCATAGGCAGGCTAAAGGAACAGGCAATTCCATGTGGCGTACCGTGACGCAAGGTGATGGGATATGAAATTGAATGGGCCAGCGCGGTCCTGGTGTTTGAAAATGCCAAGCCGGCCAAGGTCGCGGCCTGAGCGATCTGAACGCGAAGATCCCGATTGCCCAGATCGTCCACCAAGGCCGGGAGAACGGCCAAGATTTCCGATGCGGCATAGACTGCGTGATGGGTGGAAACGGGATTGCCGTTCTTATTCCAAATGCTTTCCAGCGCATGGGACAGCGCATCGAGGGCGGTGCTGATGGTCAATGCCCGCGGCATTCCGACCATCAATTCGGGGTCGATCAGCGCATCGCTCGGATACAGCGACGGGCGCGACAGGGAATGCTTACGCCCGGAATCCGTATCCCACACGGTTGCCCAGCTGGTGACTTCGCTGCCCGTGCCGGCGGTGGTCGGGACAGCGACAATCGGGGTGCTTGTCAGCGCGTCCGCGTTCTCGCCGTTTTCGAGATAGCGTTTGACGGCATCGAAGCCGTTTCCGCCCGCGGCGACCACCTTGGCGGCGTCCATTACGGACCCACCGCCAAGGGCGACGATGACTTCCGGGGCCGGCTGGGTAGCGGCGAACAGGGCGCAGGCATCGGCGAGCATGTGGAAGTCCGGGTTCGGAATGACATTGCGGATGGTGAGCGCGGCCGGACCGGCGGTTTCGGCAATGCGCTGAGCGATGTCATGAAAAATCGGCTCGTCATAGGTGACGAGGCAATAAGCGCGGTCGCGAATCAAACCGCCGATCCCGCTAAGCGAACCCGCGCCGAATCTAATCCGGACAGGGTTCTCATAAGTCCACATATGGCCTCCCTCCCTTTGGCGTCGACGGGATTATTCGATTTCCCGCTCATTTCATTCGCCCAAGGTTTGTTCAGTGTTCCACGATTTCGTATATTGATCGAATACGAAAAAACAATCGGACCTATTGGAAAAACCAATGAACCACACACAACTCCGTTCATTCCACGCGGTCGCCGCCGAAGGCGGATTTACCGCCGCATCGCGGGTCCTGAATGTGGGGCAGCCGACGATCACCAGCCAGGTCAAAGCCCTGGAGCGGCATTTCGATGTCGAGCTGTTTCACCGACGGGGGCGGCGCGTGATTTTGACCGAGACCGGCAGGGTGTTGTTTCGGATAGCGCAACGGATCATCAGCCTGGAGGCTGAAGCCGAGGACTCGCTGAATACCTATGGTGGACTTCAGGCCGGGCACCTACATGTGGGCGCCGTCGGCCCCTATCACGCCACGGAAATGCTGAGCGCCTTTAGAGATCGCTACCCGGGTATCAAACTCTCGGTGACGGTGGGCAATTCCATGGAAATGGCCGAACGGATCCTGGATTACTCCGTCGATGTGGCCGTCCTCGCCCATGTTGAGGACGACCCCCGCATCTACACCATGCCGTACAGCCGCCACCCGGTGGTGGTGTTCGTCAACAAATCGCACCGCTTCGCCAAACGCAGGCGAATACGCCTCGCCGAAATGGAGGGCGAGCACATGGTCTTACGCGAACTTGGCTCGACGACGCGGCTGGCCTTTGAAACGGCGATCCGCGAGGCCGGCGTGACCATCGATCCGGTCATGGCCATCGGCAGCCGCGAGGCCGTGTGGTTGGCGGTGGCCCGGGGTATCGGTATCGGCGTGGTTTCCGATATCGAATATATTCCGCACCCGGATCTGCATACGGTGGAGGTGGTGGACGCGGATATCTATACGACGGCTCATGTCAACTGCCTGGCCGAGCGTCGGGACGCGCGCCTGATACGGGCTTTCTTCGATATGGCCGAAGACTTAAAGACGCGTCGAAACGTCGCGTCTATCTAAATCCCCGCTGCGGTGCACGGCAATCACCGGTTGGCGTCATCCAGGAGCCGAACACCGCGCCGATGGCGGCCCAAAGCTGCGCGGCAGGGTCTTTGCGGGACTTCGAACAGACCCGCGCCGCCTACTCTCCCATGGCCTTAACGATGCCTTCGCACATCTTCTTGGCATCGGACAGCAGCATCATGGTGTTATCCATGTAGAACAGCGGGTTGTCGACCCCGGCGTAGCCCGAGGCCATGGAGCGCTTGACCACGAAGACCTGGCGCGCCTTTTCCACGTCCAACACCGGCATGCCATAGATCGGCGAGGCCTTGTCGGTTTTGGCCGCCGGATTGGTCACGTCGTTGGCGCCGATCACGAAGGCGACATCGGCCTCGGCGAATTCGCGGTTGATTTCGTCCATCTCGAAGACTTCGTCGTAGGGCACGTTGGCCTCCGCCAGCAGCACGTTCATGTGCCCCGGCATGCGGCCGGCGACCGGATGGATCGCGTACTTCACGTCGACGCCCTCTGCCTTCAGGAGGTCGGCCATCTCGCGCAGGGCGTGCTGCGCCTGGGCCACGGCGAAACCGTAACCGGGCACGATAATGACCTTCTCGGCATTGCGCATCATGTAGGCGGCGTCGGCCGCGGCGCCCTCGCGATGAATCCGATCGCCCTGATCGCCGCCAGCGGGAGCGGCGGTCTCGCCGCCGAAGCCACCCAGAATGACCGAGAAGAACGAGCGGTTCATGCCCTTGCACATGATGTAGCTGAGGATCGCACCGGACGAACCCACCAGCGCACCGGCAACGATCAGCAGGTTGTTCTGCAAGGTGAAACCGATGCCCGCCGCGGCCCAGCCGGAATAGGAATTCAGCATCGAAATCACCACCGGCATGTCGGCGCCGCCGATCGGAACAATGATCAAGATACCAATCACCAGGGATACCAGAACGATCAGCCAGAAGACCGCGCCGGATTCCGAGGCGCAGAGCCAGACCACCAGCACCACGCCAAGGATACCCAGGCCCAGATTGAGCCAATGCTGCATCGGAAACACGATCGGCTTGCCGCTCATCAGACCTTGAAGCTTGGCGAAGGCGATGATCGAGCCCGTAAAGGTGATGGCGCCGATCGCGGTGCCGATCGACATTTCGATCAGGCTGGCGACCTTGATATCGCCCGGCTGCCCGATGCCATAGGCCGCCGGGTTATAGAAAGCAGCGGCCGCGACAAGAACCGCAGCCAAGCCGACCAAGGAGTGAAACGCCGCGACCAATTGCGGCAAGGCGGTCATCTCGATCTTCTTGGCGATTACCGTGCCGATGGCACCGCCAATCACAATGCCGCCCAGAATCAGGACGTAGTTGACCTCAGGCAATAGCGCCAGCGTCGTGACCACGGCGAT
>JAJFGO010000076.1 GCA_021776095.1 Kiloniellaceae bacterium
GTGCTTGACTCCAAACACAGATGCTCACCCTGACCCTCTCCCGCCGGGAGAGGGGACGCGGTTGCGACGGAGACCACGCCGACCAAGCGCTAATCGCTCCCTACCGCCGCGACCCGTTCGGCCCTGGCGACGCCATCGTCGAATTGCAGGGCGGCGAGACGGGCGTAGAGGCCGCCCTTGGCGGTGAGTTCCGCGTGGGTGCCGGTTTCGACGATGCGGCCGCGGTCTATGACCAGAATCCGATCGGCCTTGAGCACGGTCGCCAGGCGATGGGCGATCACCAGGGTTGTGCGGCCGGCCATCAGTTGGTCGAGCGCCTGTTGCACCGCGCGTTCGCTTTCGGCGTCGAGCGCGCTGGTCGCCTCGTCGAGCAGCAGCACCGGGGGATCGCGCAGGATCGCGCGCGCGATGGCGAGGCGTTGACGCTGACCGCCCGAAAGGCGCACGCCCTTTTCGCCCAGGAAGGTGTTCAAGCCCTCGGGCAATTCCTCCAGGAACTCCAGGGCGGCGGCGGCCCGGGCGGCGTCGCGGACCTCGTCGTCGCTCGCCTCCGGCCGGCCATAGCGGATGTTTTCCCAGGCGTCGGCGGAAAACATCACCGGCTCCTGCGGCACCAAGGCGATGCGCGCCCGCGCCGCGCCGGGGTCGACCTCGCGCAAGTCGACGCCGTCGAGGAGGACGCGCCCGCTTTGCGGGTCGTAGAAGCGCAACAGAAGCTGAAAAACGGTGGTCTTGCCAGCGCCCGAGGGGCCGACGATGGCGATCTTCTCGCCCGGCGCGGCGCTGAAACTAAGATCGTCCAGCGCCGCGAATTCGGGCCGGGCCGGATACTGGAAGCCGACCTGGATAAAGCTGACCTCGCCCCGCGCCGGTTCCGGCAGAGCCTGGGGATGCGCCGGGACGGCGATGTCGCTCTCGGTCACGAGCAGTTCCATCAGGCGTTCCGTGGCCCCGGCGGCGCGCTGCAGATCGCCGATCACCTCGCTGATCGCCCCGGCCGCGCTGGCCACAACCACCGCGTAGAACACGAAGGCCGAAAGCTCGCCCGCGCTGATCCGCCCCAAAAGCACGTCGTGCCCCCCGATCCACAGGATCACGCTGACCGCGCCGAACACCATGACGATGACGATCGAGGTCAGCAGGGCGCGCGCGCGAATGCGCCGCACCGCCGTGGCGAAGGCCGATTCGACCCGCGCGCCAAAGCGCTCCCGGTCGATGCCCTCATGCCCGAACGCCTGGACCGTGCGGATCGCACCGAGCGATTCTTCGGCGTAAGCGCCGACGTCCGCGACCCGGTCCTGGCTGGCCCGGCTCAAGCCGCGTACCTTGCGCCCGAAGAACAGGATCGGGACCAGGACCAAGGGCACCACCAGGACCACTAGGCCGGTCAGCTTGGCGCTGGTCACCACCAGAAGCGCCAGGCCGCCGATCAGCAGCAGGGTGTTGCGCAGGGCGAAGGAGGCCGAGGTGCCGATGACCAGTTGCAGGATGCTGGTGTCGGTGGTCAGGCGTGACAGGATCTCGCCGGTGCGGGTGACCTCGAAATAGGCCGGCGACAGGGCGATGACCCGGGCATAGACCGCCCGGCGGATATCCGCCACGACCCGCTCGCCCAGCCAGGAGACCAGATAGAAGCGGGCATAGCTGGCGGCGGCCAACAGCACGATCACCCCGAACAGGACTAGGACCGCTTGATCCAGCAAATCCGCGTTGCCGCTGGAAAAGCCTTCGTCGACCAGGCGGCGCAGGCCCATGCCCATGGCCAGGACCGTGGCGGCGGCGACCGTCAGGGCCACCCCTGCGGCCGCGACCCGGCCCCGATAGGGGCGCACGAAGCCCCAGATCCGGCGCAACTGGCCAATATCCCGGCTGCCCGGGCGTTCCGTTCCGCCGGCGGCCTGCGCGGCGCTGTCGCGGCCCCGCGCCATCAGCGCCGCCGCCTATGAAGCGTCCCGATCATGGGCTATCCCTAGCCCAATCGCGGCAGGCTCACAACCAGCCCCCTTGCGCCCAATTGGGCCCTCGGCTATACAGCCGCCCTTCGAGGAGAATCAGGCCAATGAAGAAAGATATCCATCCCGACTACCACGAAATCAACGTGGTCATGACCGACGGGACCGAGTTCCAGACCCGCTCCACCTATGGCGAGGCGGGCGCGACCATGCGCCTGGATATCGATCCCAAGACCCATCCGGCCTGGACCGGCGAGCACCGCCTAGTCGATACCGGCGGTCAGGTCGCCAAGTTCAACAAGCGGTTCCAAGGCCTGGGCCTCAAGTCCTGAGGCGCCGGCCGTGCCCCAATGGGGTATGGCGGTAGGGAAAACGGTTACCGGGGGCATCCGCGTGGCGGGCGCCCTTTTTGCCGTTCGCGCCTAGGCGACCGCGTCGAGCATGGCGTCCAAACGCTGGACCCGGGCATAGAGGTTGTGGCTGCGCTCCAAAAGCTCGGCCAGGCGTAGCGGGATCTTTTCGTCGGCCACCAGCCCCTCCTCCGCGCAGACCTTCTGACCGGCCAGGCGGTATTTCGGCTCGGCCGCCTGTTCGCGGCTCAACTCGCCGGCATGGACCGCCTTCTGAACCAATAGCCAGGCGATGATCTGGCCGACCCGGGCGGTCACGCGCATGGCCTCGCAAGACACCACCAAGCGCCCGGCGGCGTCCAATTTCTCGTCCTCCCCGGTATCTTGATAGACGATATAATTTCGCGCCTCGCGGGCGAGGGCGACCGCCTCTTCGAAGGTATTGTCGAAATAGGTAACGGTGGGCTGGGAATCGGTCACAAGCGCCTTCGCTAAATCCATAGCCGTCGCCGGGGCCAGTGGAGGGCCAAGCCAGCCCTTAACCTTAGCGCTGCGCGCTTAAGATTTGGTTGGTTCCCGCGCATCCATTTCGGTCCGCCGAGTCCGGCACCTTATCTCTTTGGATCAATAGCTTATGACGGCGCCCCCGGGGCCGGTCAAGGGCCCCCGCCCCCCTTGAATGGCGCCGCGGCCTGACTATATGCCAGGTGTCGCCGGGGATGCCTCGAAACTTGGGTCCCGACACGGCGGCAGGCATAGAAGGGTTCGACCAGCGAAGGTGGGCCCAGCCTTAAAACCATGTTGCTCACTGGAGGATATGGCTATGCGTAGCAACGACCTAACCCCCCTACTGCGTGCGACCGTCGGTTTCGACCGGATGATGAACATGCTCGATTCGGCGACCCGGATCGACGAGAGCGCACTCAGCTATCCCCCCTATAACATCGAAAAAATCGGCGAGGACGATTATCGCATCGTCATGGCCGTGGCCGGCTTCGGCGAGGACGACCTCGACATCACGGTCAAGGAAAACAGCCTGATCATCGCCGGCAAGAAGGACAAGGCCGTGGACGCCGCGACCTACCTGCATCGCGGCATCGCGACGCGGGGCTTCGAGCGGCGCTTCGACCTGGCCGACCACATCAAGGTCACCGGCGCGAAGCTCGAGAACGGCCAGCTCTACGTCGACCTGGTGCGCGAAATCCCCGAGGCCATGAAGCCGCGCAGCATCAAGATCGATGCCGGCGCGCCGTCAAAGGCGAAGGTACTCGAGGGCAAGGCGGCCTAACCGCCGGGTCTTCGGACTGAGACGAGAACCGGCCGGGTAGGAAACTGCCCGGCCGGTTTGCGTCGCAGCCGGGTAATCTGGCCGCGCGCCGCGGCGATAAATGGCTGGTGTCTGTGATCGGCTAGGCGCAACGTCTCCAACCATGAACGATCACGTTGTAACCGGCGCGAAATCGGGTAACCGAAAATGGGAAACTGGACCCTACGCAAGGCTCAACATCGTGATGCGGATGCGCTTTCCGCCTGCATAGACGCTGCCTATGCACAGTACGTGGCACGCATCGCCGATCTGCCGCCGGTGTCGGCGGGCTGCGCCGGAGAGATCGCCAAGAACCAGGTGTGGGTGGCGGAAACCGGGACCGATATCGTCGGCGGCCTGGTGATGGAAGCCGGGGAGGACTTCATGTTGCTCACCAATGTTGCCGTGCATCCAAACCACAGGGGTACTGGGCTTGGCCGAGCCCTTGTCGCGCTCGCGGAGACTGCGGCAGTCGAGCAAGGCTATCGTGAGATGCGCCTCACGACCCATGTGGACATGCCGGACAATGTTCGATTCTATGGGCGCCTCGGATGGCAACAGAACCATCGTCACGGCAACAAAATTATGATGAAGAAGATGATCGGGGACGCACGCGGCACGCCGTCCCCAATTGGCTGAAATCGAACGCGATTATCCCGAGGACGAAGTGGCGGATTCATCAAAAATTTGGCAGCTGAAATGTATGGAATTGGCGATACGGTCATCGTGAACGACCGCATGCAACGCGACTATCGCTACAAGATCGACGCGCGCAGCGGTCATGACTTTGCGTCAGGTTTTGCGCCGCGGTTCTCACCCAAGGAAATGCTCGCCATGGGCGTCTTCGAAGGGAAGTACTGCACCGACTGCACAGACGAATTTCCCGCCGAATGGTTTGCCGAAGCGCGCACTGGCGATCGGCCGGATCCGGAGCTCAATTACTTCGGCATCAAGAGCCGCCAGCCGCTATCGGTTTGGCGAGACAAAGGTTGGATTATCGGCCCCGATCCTCGCGGGTGGTTTCAATGGTATTGCCGCTATTACCTGGGGCGGCGATTACCCGAAATCGACACGAGACAAATCAAGCGGTGGCGAAGCTTCACACGTCACAGCGCGCAAGTGCGCGCCAACTGCGAACCGGGGGATATTTTTTGCCGGCGGAAGCAACGGCAAGCGCTTCTGCAGTGGTCCTATGACCCCTTCGTTTGAAGGCTTTGAAAAGCGCGCGGCATATCGATGTCCAGTTTAGCCGGCCGGCTTCAATGGTTCCAGCGCCGCCCGAATTTCCTCAGGGATCGGCACCGCCTTCATGCTCGCGCGCTCGACGAAGACGTGGACGAAGTGGCCGTCGGCGGCGGCTTCGGGCGCGCCGGGCGCGAACAGGCCGATCTCGTAGCGCACGGCGCGCCGCCCCAGGTGACCGACCCGCAGGCCGGCCTCGACGTTTTGCGGAAAGGCGAAGGGCGCGCGGTAACGGCAGGCCGATTCGGCGCAGACCCCGATGATCGCCGCGGCATGGATATCCAGACCGCCGGCGTGGATCAGGTACGCGTTGATCACCGTATCGAAGTAGGAATAGTAGACCACGTTGTTGACGTGGCCATAGATGTCGTTGTCCATCCAGCGGGTCGGGATGGTCAGGAAATGCGGGTAATCGGCGCGGCCGATCTTTTCGGTGTCGGTGCTCAAAGCAGGGTCCTCAAAGCATCCAGGGTTTCGTCCGGCTTTTCCAGCATCATCATGTGGCCGCAGCCGGCGATCCGGACCAACTCGGCGCCGGCGATCGCCTGGGCCAGCTTGGCACCCGCCTTGGCCGGGGTCATCATATCGGCCTCCCCGGCGATCACGCGCGTTGGGCAGGTGACCTTGGCCGCCGCCTCGCCCGCGCCGCCAAAAGCGTTGCAGGCCGCGAGGTCGCCGAACAGCACGCCCGGCGCGCTGCGTTCCAGGACCCGCTCCGCGCCGCCCATGAGCCACAGGCCCGGCGCGCGGTTGCCGCCCAGGTGCCCGGCCCGGCCGTGGCCCCAGGAATTGACCAGATCGACCGCCAAGTGGGCGTTGGCCTCGGCGGCAGCGAGCAGATCGGGATGAACCGGCATGCGCGGCGCGGCGCCCAACAGGGCGAGCGCGCGGACCCGATCGCTCAGTGATCCGGCGGCGGCCAGAGCGATCAGGGCGCCCATGGAGTGCCCCGCCAAGGCCGCTGTTTCCAAGCCCGCCGCGTCCATGAGGCGGCCCAGCCAAGCCGCCATATCCTCGATGGAGGTCAGGGGATCGCCGGCCGAGCGTCCATGACCCGGCAGATCGACAGCCAGGACCGTGCGACCGTGATGGGCAAAATAGCGGGTCTGCAGGGCCCAGACCGTATGATCCATGCCGGCACCATGCACGAAGATGACCGCCGGCAAGGCGGCATCGAAGACCTGTCCCCCGGTCGCGGCGAAAACCTCGTGCCCATCGACGGTCAGCTTCATGGGCCGGTTCACGCTTTCTGCGAGGCGCGGATCGCCTGACGCAGGTCATCGACGATGTCGTCGGCGTCCTCGATCCCAACCGAAAGGCGGATCATGTCCTCGCCGACCCCGGCGGCGGCCAGTTGCTCGGCGGTCATCTGCTGGTGAGTCGTGCTGGCCGGGTGCAGAATCAGGGTCTTGGCGTCGCCCACGTTGGCCAGATGGGAGGCGAGCTTGCAGGCCTCGATAAAGCGCGCGCCGGCACCGCACCCGCCCTTGAGCCCAAAGCTGACGATGGAGCCGGCCCCCTTGGGCATGAGGCGCTGGGCCAAGGCATAGTCCGGGTGGCTGGGCCGCGAGGGATGCAGGACCCAGTCTACCGCCTCGTTCGACTCCAAAAAGTCCAAGACCTTGGCCGTGTTGCTTATGTGCCGATCCATCCGCAGCGGCAGGGTCTCGACGCCCTGCAAAATGTAAAAGGCGTTCTGCGGGCTCATGCAGGCGCCGAAGTCGCGCAGGCCTTCGGTCCGGGCGCGCATGGACAGGGCTTGGGGGCCGAACTCCTCGGCGAAGTCGATCCCGTGATAGCCGGCATAGGGCTCCGTCAGGGTCGGGAACTTGCCGCTCTTTTCCCAATCGAAGCGGCCGCCGTCGACCAGGACCCCGCCAAGGGCCAGGCCGTGACCGCCCAACCACTTGGTCGCCGAATGCAACACGATATCGGCGCCCCATTCGATCGGGCGGCACAGATAGGGGGTGGTGAAGGTGCTGTCGACCATGAGCGGCAGGCCGGCCGCGTGGGCGATCTCGGCCAGGGCCGGGATGTTCAGTACCTCCAGGCCGGGGTTGCCCAGGGTCTCGGCATAGACCAGGCGGGTCTCGGGCCGAATCGCGGCGCGGAAGCCGTCCAGGTCGCGCGGCTTGACGAAAGTGGTCTCGATACCGAAGCGCGGAAGGGTCAGGCCGAAGAGGTTGATGCTGCCGCCGTAGAGCGAGGCGGAGGAGACAATGTGCCCGCCCTGCCCCATCAGGGTGACCACGGCCAGATGCAGCGCCGCGTGGCCCGAGGCTGTGGCGATGGCGCCGACTCCGTGCTCCAGGGCCGCGACCCGCTCCTCCAGGACCGCGACGGTCGGATTGGAGATCCGGCTGTAGATGTGCCCTGCGCGCTCCAGATTGAACAGGGAGGCCGCGTGCTCGCTATCCCGGAAGACGTAGGAGGTGGTCTGGTAGATCGGCGTCGCGCGGGCGCCGGTCACCGGATCGGGCTGCTGCCCGGCATGCAGCGCCAGGGTGTCGAACTTCAGGAACTTGGGGTCGGCCATGGGCGGGGCGGGTCCAAATGGTTAACGGCGTACCCGGCCGAAATTTTCCTCCGCCGGCCGGCGCGAACCCCGCGAAACTACACGATTTTCGGCCGGCGCCTCAACGCCGATGGGAACCGTCTGTGGGTGCTCTGGGGGCCGGCCTGCCTTGCGCCGCGGCCTCGGACGAAGGCCGGGCCCAAAAAAAATGGGGGCCGCCGACCCTCTTTTTCGGGTCGCGGCCCCTCGAATTTTTTTAACGCCTCAGCCTGTCAACTTGCCGGATCGAGACATTAGGCGGGGTCGGTTCCACAGTCAACAACTGAAAAGTTAACAAGGGCTTGGCCGTTAACCTTTGGATCGAGGACACGACCCCTGGTAGGTCCGCGGGGGACGAACACCATAAAATGCAGCGGCACGGGGCGGCCAGGGCGCGCCGCGGCGGCCGCCAGGACCAAAAGAAAAATGCCGCCGGCGAACCGGCGGCAAGTTAACAGGGAGGCATTACAAGGAACGGAACCTAATCCGTCCAGCGATCGGGGCACCCAGGGCGGGACCCGCAGATCGCCTATGGAACATTCTAGGCATAGTCCCCTAATAAATGGTTAACAAAAAACGAAAGAATATTGCGTAATATGGTTAACGCGCCTGGGCGCCGGTTATCCGAATCGGGGGCGGTGGGGCGATTGACGGCCATATATGTCCGCCGCGCGCCGCTTGCGCGGCCTCATGGCGAAGATCCGGTTTTGGGCTAGGTGGGTCATAGCCGCAGCAGACCGCCGGCCCCGGCGACCACGATTGCGGCGGCAATCCGCCAGTGTCCGAAGCTCTCTTTCAGCAAGAATACGCCGATCAGAGCGGCGATAATGACGCTCGTCTCGCGCATTGCAGCGACCGGGCCCATGGGCGCGCGGGTCATGGCCCAGAGCACGAGCCAGTAAGCCGCCATGGACATGGCCGCGCCACAGAAACCGACGGCGGCATGACGACGCATGACACGTGCCATACCGGCACCGCGCACGACTAGCACCCCGACGGCGAAGCTCGTACCGCTGCTAAGGGAGAACCAAGCGGTATAGCTGAGCGCGGTTTCGGTCAAGCGCACACCGGTGCCATCGACCACCGTGTAGCAGGCAATAAAGGTTGCCGTGCACAGCGCCCAGAAGACCGGCCGGCCCTTGGGCACAACGGCCGCGCGATGCAGAGCCAGACTGACAATGGCCAGGGATCCCAGGACAACGGCGAAGGCGGCCAGCGGCGACACCGTCTCGCCGGTGAAGACGAAAGCAAAAACCAGCACCAGAATCGGCGCGGTGCCGCGCGCGATGGGATAGACCTGGCTTAGATCGCCATCCCGATAGGCACATATCAAGCTGAGCCGATAGCCGTGATGCAGAATCACCGAGGCGATAATGTACGGCCACACCTCGAGCGCCGGCAGAGGCGCCCAAGGCAATGCCAGCAGAGCGATCCCCGCGCCGCAGGCGGCCATCATGCCCATGACCGCCAGGCGGTCGCCGTTGATTTTGATCAGGGTGTTCCAGCCCGCATGTAGCAGCGCGGCCAAGAGCACCAGATTGGCGGCAAGCGGGTCCACGTCAGTCTTGCCAAAAGGGTTTTCCGCCCTCCGCCAAAGCTTGCTGTCGCGTGAGCCCCACGTCATCGAGCTGCCAGGGCTCCAAGGCCCGAAGATGCCGCCTCTGCCGCGCAAGCTCCCAGCGTTGAAGCAGTACTGCCGGAATATCTACAGAAAATATGGGGAATATGTCGACTGCGAGTCTTTGCATGAGCGCAGAAAACCGTAATTGCCCCTTGATGACAAACCACTTCTTCTCCTAGATTATGTGAGAAAATTTCATATGACGACATGACACCCAGACGCCTGCCGCCGCTCAACGCGCTCAAGGCTTTCGAGGCCGCCGCCCGCCACCTCAGCTTCACCCTGGCGGCGGAAGAGCTTTTCGTCACCCACGGCGCGGTCAGCCGCCAGGTCAAGTCCCTGGAAGAAGCCCTGAGCGTGCAGCTATTCGAGCGGCACAATCGGCGCATTACCCTGACCGGCGCCGGTGGGCGTCTATTGCCCAGCGTGACCTCGGCGCTCGATCTTCTCGAAACCAGTGTCGCCCAGATCGCGCCGCGGCGCGGCGGCGGACATATCACCGTGTCGTGCTTCGGCACCTTCATGATGCGTTGGTTGATTCCGCGCCTGCGCCGGTTTCAAAGTGCATACCCCAACATCGACGTGCGACTCTCAGCCTCGGACAACACCGTGGATATCGGACGCAACGGAATCGATGTCGCCATTCGAACCGGTACCGCGCCCTGGCCGGACGGCCTGACCGCGCGGACTTTGTTCCCGGAATGGATCGGGCCGGTGTGCAGCCCGGCTTACGCGCGGCGGATCAAGCTCAAGAAACCGACCGACATAAAACGCGCGACCCTATTGCATACCGAGACCCGGCTGTCGGCATGGCGCAGTTGGTGCGACGCCGTCGGGCTAAATGACTGCGACGTCGCGTCGGGCCCGCGCTTCGAGCATTTCTATTTCATGTTGCAGGGCGCGGCGGCCGGGCTTGGTCTTGCTATCGGTGGCGAAGCCGTCGTCAAGGACGACATAGATAATCAGCACCTCGTCGCGCCATTCGGTTTCATCGAAACCGGAAACAGCTACGTCGTCCTCACGTCAACGATCGCTCAACACGATCCGGATATCGCGGCGTTCTGCGACTGGGTGATCGGCGAGGGGCAGGTTTAGGGTCGCGAGGGTTACCCGCTAGAGCATATTCCGATCATATTGAACCATTTGATCGGAACATGCTCTAGGTCTCCCAGAACGGCTTACTGGCTTCGCGCCGGGCTTGGGCCGGCGTAAGGCCGATATCCTCCAGCTCGCCGGAGGTCAAAGCCGCGAGGGTGCGCCGTTGGCGCTGAAGCTCCATGCGCCCGACAATCCAGTCGAAGGCGAATCGCCACAAGGCGCGGAAGCGAATTCCGCCGCCAAAGCTCGGCCCCGCCATGGGCGCGGCTTCGTCATAAAAAGTCGTCTGCTTCGCCCGCATCGCCGGCTCCCCTCCCCTGGTCTAACCAAAAGGATTTTGAAGCTTGGCATCGACGAGGTCGAGCAAATACATTTCGCTAAAGGCCGAAGTGTCGAATCCTCCTGCCCTTCCGCGTGGCGCGCACGACCCGAGGATGGAGATATGGTATTGAGGTTCGGGCCCGGCGTGGGACCTTGCATCGGATCTCGGTGAACCGGAGGTCGGCCATGGCCATTCGCTGGCGCATTCTTGCCCTGCTGTTCGCGGTACGGACCGCCATGGCCTTTCAGTTCCAAAGCGTCGCCGCGCTTGCCCCCTTACTCGGGCGCCATTTTGCTGTCGATCTGGCCGAGATCGGATTCTTGATCGGTCTCTACCTCGCGCCGGGAATCGTCTTGGCAGTTCCGGGTGGGGCCATTGGCCGTCGCTTCGGAGACAAGCGCGTGGTCGCGATCGGCCTCGCCCTCATGATCTGCGGCGGCCTCATGATGGCCCTCTCCTCGGCCTGGTCCCTGCAAGTTCTCGGACGCCTTTTGGCCGGGGTCGGCGGCGTTCTGCTGAACGTCTTAATGTCGAAGATGGTCACGGACTGGTTCGCCGGTAAAGAAATCGCCACTGCGATGGGCATCTTCGTCAACTCCTGGCCGTTCGGAATCGCGCTTGCCCTGGTGGTACTGCCATGGATCGCGGCGGAGGGTGGCGTATCGGGCGCGTTTCTTGCCGCGACCGCGCTGGTCGCGGTTGGGCTGATAGCCTTCGCATTATTATATCGTCCCCCGGACGCGATGGCCGCCGCACCGGACGCACGCGCACCGCTGGGCGGGCCGGCACTGCTCGCCGTCGTGGTCGCGGGCCTGATTTGGGGTCTTTATAACGCCAGTCTAGGCATGATCTTCAGCTTCGGTCCGACCATGTTGGCGGAGCGCGGATGGACGGTCGCCGCGGCCAGTTCGGCGACAAGCATCGTTCTATGGCTGGTCGCCGTCTCGGTACCGATCGGCGGTATTCTGGCCGACCGCACGGGCCGACATGGGGCGGTCCTTGTCGGCGGGTTTCTCGCCTTCGCGGCGATGCTGGTGATTGCACCGCGAATCGAGGCGGTTCTGGTCGCCTTTGTCGCGCTTGGCCTTGTCAGCGGACTCTCCGCGGGTCCGATCATGAGCCTGCCGGCCCAAGTGCTGACGCCGGACACCCGCGCCATAGGCATGGGCATATTCTATAGCCTGTTTTATGCCATGGTCGTTCTCGCGCCATGGATCGGCGGACAGGCCGCGAGCGCCGTCGGACACGCGCGCGTAACCTTCGACATAGGGGCGGGCATGCTCGTGGCTTGCTGCGCCGCCGCTTGGCTATTTCGGAAGCTCGCGGCGATAAAAGCCTAGGCGCCCGTGTCGTCCGCTATTGTGCGGTCCAGCCGCCGTCGATGGGGATCGACACACCGGTCATCTGGTCCGCCGCCTCGGAGCAGAGGAAACAGGCCAGCCCGGCGATCTGTTCCTCGGTGACGAAGTCCTTGGACGGCTGTTTTTCTTCCAGCAGGGCCGCCTTGGCGTCGGGCAGGCTCTGGCCGTCGCGCTCGGCACGGGCCGCGACCTGCTTCTGCACCAGGGGGGTCAGCACCCAGCCGGGGCAGATCGCGTTGCAGGTGATGCCGCTGCCGGCGGTATCCAGGGCGATAACCTTGGTCAGGCCGACGATGCCGTGCTTGGCCGCCACATAGGCGGCCTTTTCCGACGAGGCGACCAGGCCGTGGACCGAGGCGGTGTTGACGATTCGGCCCCATCCCCGCGCGCGCATCTTGGGTAAGGCGGCCTTGACGGTGTGAAAGGCCGACGACAGGTTGATGGCCAGGATCGCGTCCCACTTTTCGTCCGGGAATTCGTCGATGACCGCCGTGTGCTGAATGCCGGCGTTGTTGATCAGAATATCGATTGCCCCAAAGCGCGCCTCGGCCTCGGCGATCATGGCCGCGATCTGGTCCGGCTTCGACATATCGGCGCCGGAATAGGCAACTTCGACGCCGCAATCCTTGGCGATGCCGGCGCGCAGGGTCTCGATCTCGGCCGCGTCGCCGAATCCGTTGAGCACCAGATTGGCCCCCTCGCGCGCCAGGGCCCGGGCCATGCCCAAGCCGATGCCGCTGGTCGAGCCGGTCACCAGAGCCGTTTTGCCCTTTAAGCCCATCGCCCTATCCTCTGGCCAAGTTCAATGTCTTTGGACGTGGTGATAGAGAATCCAGGCCCCTTACACCACCTCTTTCCGGCCAATGCTTGGCAGGTCAATGGAATGCGCATTATATGCGTTCCATGGCACAGATCGTTTTTTGGCTGGTCCTTTTGTTCGGCTTCGTGCTGCCGCTCGCCCACGTCGCGCTATCGCCCAAAAGCGGCTCCTGGACTGTGCCGGCCGGATCGGGCTGCCCGATCGGCCCCCGGATCGGCTGGATCGTGATCGTCCTCTTCATCGGGCCCTTTGGCTGGCTCTTGTACATGCGGGCGCGCCGCCGGCACGCGCTGCAGGCAAGGCTCCAACCCGAGCCCTAGAGACCGGCTATTCCTTGAAGAACGACTTGGCGCCGGCCAGATAGGTCTGCTTGCTCTCGATCTTGGCCTTGACCCGCGCGGCCTCGGTTTCCAGCGCGGCCAGATAGTCGTTCAGTTCCTCGACCCCCAGGGCATCGAGATCTTTGGGTTTGACCGCCTGCTTGCGCGGTTCGAGATCTTCCAGATCCATGTTCGAGGCCTCCCCGCCCGTGCCTTGTCAGTGTCGAGGCGGCATATTAGACAAACGCGCGGCCCAACCCAAATTTATCGCCCGAGCCCAAACCAGGAGACAGCCCATGACCGGCGCCCTGACGACCCGCATGACCGCCATTGAAATTCAAACCCCGGGCGGACCCGAGGTGCTGGTTCCGGCCGAACGTCCGGTCCCCGCGCCCAGTGCAGGCGAGGTCTTGATCCAAGTTTCTGCCGCCGGGGTCAACCGGCCCGACGTGCTGCAACGCCTGGGCGGCTATCCGCCGCCGCCCGGCGCCTCGGACATCCCCGGACTGGAAATCGCCGGGCGGGTGATCGCCCTGGGCCCGGATGCGGCAGGCATAAACCTCGGGGACCAGGTGACCGCCCTGGTCACCGGCGGGGGCTACGCCGAATATTGCACCGCCCCAGCAGCCCAGTGCCTGCCCTATCCCAAGGGCCTGAGCCCGGTCGAGGCGGCGGCGATTCCGGAGACTTTTTTCACGGTCTGGACCAACGTCTTCGACCGCGGACAGCTCATGGCGGGCGAAAGCTTTCTGGTACACGGCGGTTCCTCGGGTATCGGCACCACGGCAATTCAGCTCGCCAAGGCCATGGGCGCGCGGGTTTTCGCGACCGCCGGCTCGGCCGACAAATGCCGGGCCTGCGAGGACCTGGGCGCGGAGCGCGCCATCAACTACCGCGAAGAGGACTTCGTCGCGGTCATCAAGGATGCCACGGGCGCCGGTGTCGACGTCATTCTCGACATGGTCGGCGGCGACTACATTCAGCGCAACATCAAGGCCTTGGCGCCGGATGGGCGGCTTTGCTACATCGCCTTCCTGGGCGGCTCCAAAGCCGAGGTGGATTTCCTGCCCCTGATGCTCAAGCGCCTGACCGTCACCGGCTCGACCCTGCGCGCCCGCGACGTCGCCTTCAAAGGCGCGATCGCCGAGAATCTCCGGGCGACGGTCTGGCCGCTCATCGAGGCGGGCCGGATCAAGCCAGTGGTCCATAAGACCTTTCCCCTGGCCCAAGCGGCCGAGGCCCACCGCTTGATGGAATCGAGCACCCATATCGGCAAAATCGTGCTGACGGTGGCCGACGGCTAAGCCCGCGCGGCGCGGCGGTTTCGGGCTTTTTTCGCCTTGGCCGCCGCCTATATTCAGGGTATCCAACCCCATCCCTGATATCGCGTCCCAGGGCCGAAAGGCGGCGCGGCGCCGGCGCTTGACCGCCCGGCGCACGGAAGGAGGACATATGGTTCAACCCCTTATGCCAAAGGCGACGGCCGTTTGGCTGGTTGAAAACACGACGCTGAGCTTCGAACAGATCGCCGATTTCTGCGGCTTGCATCCGCTCGAGGTCCAGGGCATCGCCGACGAGGAAGTCGCGATCGGCATCCAGGGTATCGATCCGACCAGCAACCATCAGCTGACCCACGAGGAGATCGAGCGCTGCCAAGGCGACCCCAAGGCACGTCTCAAGCTGGCCAAGCGGGAATTGCCGCAACCCCAAAAGCGTACCAAGGGGCCGCGCTATACCCCCGTGGCCAAACGCCAAGACAAGCCCGACGGCGTCGCCTGGTTGCTGCGCCACCACCCGGAGTTGAAGGATTCGCAAGTCTCGAGGTTGATCGGCACGACCAAGAACACGATCCAGGCGGTGCGCGATCGCAGCCATTGGAATTCCCAGAACATCCGGCCGCGCGACCCGGTCTTGCTCGGCCTGTGCAACCAGGGCGATCTGAATGCCGCCGTGGTCAAGGCGCGCCGCGCCGCTGAACGGGCCGGCATCACACTTCCCGCACCGGTCGAGATCGAGCACACGCCCGAGCCGGAACCCGAGACGGAAAAAGACCCCTACAGCCTGTTCCGCTAAAGTGGGTACCTAAGGCGCGGAACAAGACCGCGGGCCGCTTGCCCGCGCCGTTCGCTTCGGGTGTGGAAAATCAACCGAGTCCAAGCCCCGTCCTCAAAGGACAAGACCCTAAGGGGCCGCCTTTCCGCTGAAGATTTTCTCGGCGGCCGATGCGTTGCCAAGGCTGTCCAAAAAGTCCGCTATTCCCCGGAAAGCCGACCATTAACAGTGCGCTTCGCTACGGCCAAACGTGACCCTAAGCAGACAAACCGGCCAAGTTCGGTGTCATTGCCCAGCGGCCAGATTGTGCCACAACTCGCACCCCCGGAACCGCTTTAGACATGTTGCAGGGAAGCTACGGGGGTAAAACCCTTAAAATGGCGACAAGAACAGGGTATGATCGCCATGGAATTGAAGATTACTCAGGGAACATAGGCTCAAAGAATGATTGAGCCTAAGGAGGGCGCGATGAAATTTCGTTATTGTGCGACATTTCTATTCTCCCTACTCATTTTCAACCTGCCCGATGCATACGCAGATGAACTAAGCGAAGGTAGGGACCATTTCTTATATCAGTGTGTCGCTTGCCATGCGTTCACCTGTAACAAGGATGGCCCGACACTTGGCGGCTTGTTCGGTCGGAAAGCGGGCAAGGTCGAAGACTATGATGGCTATTCCGATGGTCTAAAAGAGTCTGAAATTGTGTGGACGGAAAAAATGATTGATGACTTTTTGAAGGATCCCGTCAAGATTTTTCCAAATAGTGTAATGGCAGATAATGGGAAAATAGAAGATGCCGCTCAACGTCGAAAATTAATTGCTTTTCTTAAAACCGAGGACCCAACGGTGAATCTTTGTCCTCAAGAATAGAGCGTGACGACATTCGCCTTACACCCGGTCGAAAATTCGGCGATCTACGAGCAGTTGCAATCGATGTATGTCTGGTTCTCGGAGGTTCTTGAGTGCGCGCATTTTCAAACCGCCAAAGCGGTTCTTGATCACTACATCTGATGACTGTTGTTGGCACATCTTCGCCGTGCCAACTAGGTCGCCGGGACGACCGGATTGCCGACGAAACCTGACGTTTGGTTCACCGCAACGTCTGGGTGTGGCCGGCGCCTCACGACGTCGAATATGGCGACGAGCGGCGCTTTCGAAGCGACGAGCCCCGGGCCATCGGCCCGGGGGATTTCTATGGCCCGGGTACGGTTCGCGCCAGGGGAGCGGCGCCCTCGCGCGCCAGGGTGGATAGCCCGAAATCGTGCAGGATGGCGTAGAGCGCCGGAACGACAATCAAAATCAGGATGGTCGAGGCCATGAGGCCAAAGGCCAGGGACGTGACCAGCGGAACCAGGATCTGCGCCTGTAGGCTTTGCTCGAACAGCAGCGGCATGAGGCCGGCGATCGTGGTGAGCGAGGTCAGAAGAACCGGGCGGAAGCGGTCGCGGCTGGCTTGGCGCGCCGCCTCGTGCACCTCCAGCCCTTCGCCCGCGCGCAGCTTCACGAATGTCACCAACAGAATCGAATCGTTCACGACGATACCGGCCAGCGAGGCAAAGCCCAGCATGCTGGGCATGGAAATATCGAGTCCCATGAGCAAGTGGCCGCCGATGACGCCGATCAGGGCCAGGGGAATCGCCAACATGACGATGACCGGTTCTACATAATCGCGGAACTGGAAGCTGAGCAGGACGAAAACGCCCAGCAACCCCATCAGAAATCCGCGCACGATCGAGGCCTGAGTCTCGCCCTGCTCCGCCGTTTCCCCTTCCAGCGCCACGGTAACGCCCGGATGACGCGTTATGAATTCGGGTAGGAAGCGCGCCCGGGTATCGGCCAGGATCTCGTTCAAGTTAGCGATCTTCGGGTCCACGTCGCCGCGCACGCTGACCGTTCGGCGGCCGTCGATCCGCGCGATCCGGGCAAAGCCGCGGCCCACCTTGACCCGCGCGACGGCATTGAGCGGCACCTGTGCCCCATCGGACAAGGTGACCGCGAAGTATTCGAGATCGGCCAAACTATCCTGATCGCCGGGGGCCAATTGGACGTCGATCTCGAAGCTTTCGTCGTCGGCCTGGATCTCGGCCGCCGTGGTGCCGTGATACGCGGCGCGCAGTTGCCCGGCAATCGCCGCGGCGTCCAGCCCCAGGGCCGTCGCCCCTTCGCGCAACTCCAGCCGCAACTCGGGCTTTCCAGGGCGCAGATCGTCGCTGAGATCGATCACCCCGGCATAGCGGCCCAGCCAAGCCGTAAGCTCGATCGCCGCCGCCTTCAGCCGCACCAGGTCGTCGCCTTGCAGGCGGATGTCGATGGGCACGCCGGCCGGACCGAACTGCGGCTCCTTGAAGGCCAGGGAGACGATGTCGGGAATAACTCCAACCTCACGGCGCCAGGCGCCCAAGATCTCGTCGATGCTCAGGCCGCGCGCCTCGCCGCTCAAAAGATCGGCCGCCACGGTGGCGACATGCGGGCCGGATTCGAAGGCGTCGGCGTTGACGTTGTATTGGACCAGGCTGCTTTGCACCAAGCGCGCGCCCGCGGGCAGGCGCGCCGATAGCGCCTCGTCGACCCGCTCCAACGCGCCGGTTATTTGGGCCACAGCCTCGCGCGTGCGCGACAGCGGCGTGCCCTGGGGCAACAAGATGCGCGCCTCGATGACATCGCCGTCGAGATCTGGGAAGGCGCGGAACTTGACCTGCCCACCGACCACCAGGCCGAGGGCTATCAGGAACGCGAAGACGACCAGCCCGAGCGTGAGGAAACGCCATTTCACCGCCAGATCCACCATGCGGCCGAGGCCAGCCTCTTTGAAGCGCTCGAAGCCGGCGTCGAAGGCCTTGCGGAAACCGCCGCTGGGCGCCCTTGCGGCCGCACGCATCATGTGATGCGGCAGAATGAGGAACGCCTCGATCAAGCTGACCGAGAGGGTCATGATCAGGACGATCGGTACAACACGTAGCACCTTGCCGATATCGCCCTCGATGAAAGCCAGCGGCAGGAAGACGCAGACCGAGGTGACGAACGACGAAACCACGCCGGCAGCGACCTGACTCGTGCCCTCGACCGCCGCGTCATGCGGCCGCCGGCCCGCGCGCAGCCGGCTGGCGATGTTCTCCGCGATCACGATCGAATCATCCATGATCACGCCAATGGCGATCAAAAGCGCAACCATGGTCAGCATGTTGATGGACAGGCCGAACACGGTCATCGCGAAGATCGACCCCATAAAGGAGACCGGCAGGCCCATCGCGACCCAGAAGGAATAGCGGATAGAAAAGAACAACCACATGGTCAGGAAGACCAGAAGCAGCCCCTGCCAAGCGTTCCTGCCCAACATGCGCAACCGGTCTTCGACCACGGAGGCGGAATCGCGGGTCAGCGCGAGGGTAACCCTGGGCGGCGCACGCCCGCGTTCCTCCGCCACAAAGGCTTCGATCGCTTGCTTGACCGTTAGGGTATCCTGCGGCTTGGTTTTGCTAACCTGCAGCAAGGCGGCCCGTTCGCCGTTGAGGTAGACGCGCTCCTCGTCCAGCTCGAAACGATCGGCGATGGTCGCGATCTGCCCAAGGCGCACTTCGGCGCCGGTCTCGCCGCCGCGGATCACCAAGTCTTGGTAGGCCCGCGGACTGCGCCGCTCGTCGGCAAAGCGCACGGTCACGTCGCGCTCGCTGGTCTCGATCGTGCCCGAGGGCCGGTCGACGCTTTGCCGCTCGACCATCGCGGCCACATCGGTCACGCTCAATCCCAATTGCCGCAATGCGATGGCGTCCAGAGAAATGCGGATCTGGCGTTCCGAAAATCCCAGAATTTCGATGAGGGACACACCCGGAATCGCCTTTAGACGCGTCTTCAAGTCCTCGACATAGACCTTAAGGTCCGGTTCCGACATGGGGCCGCTAACCGCGATTGAGATGACCTTGTCGGTGCGGTTGAGTTCCCGCACCGTCGGCTCTTCGGCCAGGTCCGGGAAGTCGTCGATGGCGTCGATTTCGGTTTTGACTTCGGCGATGAATCGCTCCATGTCGCCACCGTCGCGCATCTCGATGGTCGCCGAGCCCAAACCCTCGCGCGACTCGCAGCGAATCTCGTCCAGATCGCTGACGCCGTCGACCGCGTCCTCGATCCGCTGGCAGATCGCCTCCTCTACGTCCTCGGCGCTCGCGCCCGGGTAGACCACTTTGGCCTGCAGCTCGTTGGCCGCAAAGTCCGGCAAGGTCTCGCGCTTCAGTCCCGGCAGGGAAACCGCGCCCAAGGCCAGCAAAAGCAGCATGAGCAGATTGGCTGCGGTCGGATGCCCGGCGAAGAAGCGGATCATCGCACCGCCGTCCGCGCCGCCGCCTGGTCCCGCAAACGCGCGGCCAGGGCGTCATCCGTGCGCGGGGCCAGCAACATGCCCTGGATTGCCGGTACCAGGTCGGAAACGACGAGCCGCTCGCCGGCGGCCAAGCCCGCGCGCAAGACCACGAAGTCGCTTTGCGCCGGGCCGGGCTCAACCGGGCGAATTTCCAGGCGGTCGTCGGACGCCGCCAGATAAACGACCGATCCGCCGTCGGGGCCGGCATGCAGGGCGACGCGCGGCACTACGATGCGCCCGTGGCGGACCGGCGCGCGCAACTCGACCTCCACGAACATATTCTTGATCAGGGGGGGCCGGGTCCCCGGGATCGCCGTGCGGTAAGGATCGTCGACCACCACGATGAAACCGATCGTGCGGGTCTGGGGATCGACCGTATCGCTCACCCGGTCGAAGCGGGCGTCCCAAGTGGCGTTCAAGCCCTCGATGTGCAGCCGCACCTTTGCGGCCAAGCCCCAGCGCCGCGGCAATTCCGCCGAATCCGGCACACTCAGGGCGCCGAGTTCCTGTCCGGCCGGGACTAAAGGCCGGACGTGATCGAAGGCCATCTGCGCCGAGATTTCCGCGACGTCCAGCGAATCGGCGACCGCCAGCATCTGATTGGCGGCGGCGAATTGAGTTTCCTCGGTCGCGACCTCGACAATGCGGGCATCGAAGGGCAATCGGATCTCCGTGCGCGCCAGATCGAGTTCGGCCTGCGCCAACTCGGCCTGGCTGAGCGCGCGCTCCGCCTCCAGGAGGCTCCGCTCTGCCGGCATAAGCTTGAGCTGGTTCTCCAGATCCTGGACCCGCTCGCGCTGGGTCAGCAGGGCGCTCTCGGCCTGATCGGTCGTCGCCTGACTGGCATTGCCCCGGGCCAGCAGGACTTTCTTGCGATCCAGATCCGCGGCCGCCAGGCTCAAGGCGCGCCGTTCTATGCCCAGAATGGCCTTGGTATTGGCCTCTCGAATCGACAGTTCGTCGAGCTGGGCGGCGACCCTCTCAAGACCGGAGCGACCGCGCGAGACCGCTAACTCGTAGTCTGTCGGATCGATGCGCAGAATCGTCGTCCCGGCCGCCAGGACGCGGCCGCGGTCCAAATCCGGGTGCCGAAAGACGATCTTGCCGGCGACCTCGGCCACCGCCTCCCAAACGGCGCCGGGTTGCACGTATCCGTAACCCAAGGCCCGCGGGACAAAATCCCCGGCCGCGACCTCGATGACCCGGACCGGGCGCGCGATCTCGCTCGGCGGCGACTGCTCCGGCGCGGAACGGCCGGATATCTGCCAAGCGATAAAAAACGCGCCGACCAAAATAGGCGGCACGATCAAAAGGCGCCGGAATAATGCTCCACCCTGCACCCGCGGCACTCCCCACTACTTGAGACGGCCTGAAGAATACGCGCCTTATGCCGGGTGCCAAGGGCCCGGGGTGCCGAAACCGAGCCAGCACATAAGGTTGTTTTTCGGGCCGGATCCGCTTTTAGGCGGCGGCGCTTGGAACCTGCGGCGTATTGTCCAATTGCTGCCGCGCCAAGGCCACGGCACGCCAGACGTCGAGCCGGGTCAGGCCGTCGCGACGTAGAACGGCCTCGACAATCGGATCGGACAAAAGATCCTCCAAGGTGGGTTCGCCCCATTCCCAAGTTTGCCTGCGGGTCATGATCCGACCGATACCTCCCATTCTTCCTACCCTAATGCTGTACTTAGGTACGATCCGTGAAGTGACATAGTCTCGATTCGTGATTATTTTGTGGCACTTGACGATCCGTTGGGGGAGCGGTCGGGGCCGTGCACGCCCAGCGCCGCTGCCCACGGGGGGGCTTGCGTGTATGATTAATAATTCGTAAGGGGAGAGAGGGTTAGCTTGGCGGCTCTCGTCAGGATGTTGATTTTTTTGTTAAATAGTCATTCATTAGGTGGCGGCTGCCAACTCGGCCCGAAGGTAATCGGGTGGATGCGGCCAGAGCGGGGGGACGGCACGGTGCGGGCATCCTGGGCCCATGCCAGGAAAAGCCGGCCCGAATTGGGGGTGTTGACGTGAGGCTCCGGGTGAAAACCTTCTGCATCATGGCCACATCGTCGGCGATCGGCGCCTTGCTGGTCAACGGCGCGCCGGTCCTGGCGGAGTTCCGCTTTGAGCCCACCCTGTCGGTCGAAGAGAGATTTTCCGACAACGTCGATCAAGATCCCGACGGCCAAAGAACCCACGCCTTCATCACCGACGTCACCCCGGCGGCGGACCTGCGCTGGACCGGATCGCGGGTGACCACAACGCTGGACCTGTCGGTCACCGCACGGCATCAAACCGCAGGCGAAGACGAAGGCGAAGATGTCTTGCCGGATGTCGCTGGTTTGGCCAATGCCGAGCTGGTCAGGGAGCACTTGTTCCTGGACGCCTCCGCGGCGGCGAGCACCGAGTTGCTGAATACCCGCGAGCAGGACACAGAGTCCAATAAGTCCATCGTCCAGACCTACAGTGCGAGCCCGAGCCTGGTCGGCAGCTTCGGCGATTTCGCGGACGCGGAGACGTTTTACAGATTCACGCAGGTGATCGAGACCGGCGGCAGCAGTTCCGGGGGGGGCCAGGGCGGCGGCGAGGACCTGGATGACGAGCAGACTCACCAAGTTGGTGCTGCCCTGACCTCGGGTACGGATTTCTCCCAGATTCGCTGGACCCTGAGCGGCGAGGCCTCGGAAAGCGACCGCAAGGCCGAAAACGACGTCGGGACCGAGGGCGACGTGTCGCGCCGCGACGTGGCCCTCGACCTGGAATACATCATCGACCGCTCGTTTTCGCTCTTAGGCGGCGTCGGGTACCAACAGTTCGACGACGGCGACATAGAGAATGATATCGATGGCATGACTTGGAACACCGGGTTCCGCTGGCGCCCGGGGACCCGGACCGAACTCACCGCCACCTATGGCAAGCGAGACAACGCGAACAGCTTCGCCGGCGACCTCCGCCATGAATTAGGACCGCGGACCAGCATTTTCGCATCCTACAGCGAGGTTCTGGAAACCGGCCAAGAGCGCCTGGCGGACGATCTTTCCGCGATCGGCACCGATCCGGACACCGGCGACCTTATCGATACCCGGACCGGTCAACCTTTTGAAACCTCGACCAGCACCACCACCATAAGCAACAGAACCCAGCGGACCCGGAGGTTTTCCACAGGCGTGAACGGGGTGCGCGGACGCAACACCTTCGGTGTTAACGGCTCGGTCGAATTCAGCGAGGAGGAGGGCACCGGGGCCACCGAAGAGGAGGAAGGTTACCAAGTGGGCGCCAACTGGGGCCGGCAGTTAAGCCCGCGCGCGCAGCTGGACGTCGATGCAAACTATGCCAGAAACGATTTCAAGCGGGAAAACCGGACCGACAACGAATATTCCGGCGGGATTAGCTATACCTATAATATATTTAGGAATATCAATGTGTTCACTAGCTATCAGCTGATCGTCCAGACCTCCGACCTTGAGTCCGAAGAATTTTACGAGAATCTGGCGTCTCTGGGGCTCCGGATGTCGTTTTGAGGTGGCCTCAGACCCCGTGGGCCGACCGGCTCCGGAGGCCGATTCGGCGCCTCAAGTCATTGACATGTCTACAAGATTAATTGAATATTAAAAGAACATCGCGAATATGGTACTAGACTGACGTTAGACTTGTTGACCGGATCGCAATCGGGTCGGCCGGATAGGTCGTTGGCTCGATTGTGCCAATGAGGGGAATACACGCCGATCCAAGGTCGTCAGAACCGCGCTTATAAGCGGCAGCACGCCGGGTCGGCTGGGTGGCATTGAAAATTGCGGGGAGCACGTGGCGCCATGGCCCTGAAACGGCGATACAGCGGTTGATCCGATCGAAATGTATACTGATTTTTACAAGCTGACCGGTCGGCCATTTCAACTCAGCCCGGACCCCGCGTTTTTCTTTGAGGCGAAGCCGCACAAGAAGGCGCTCGCCTACCTGACCTATGGCATTAGCCAAAGTGAAGGTTTCATCGTCATCACCGGCGAGATCGGCGCCGGCAAGACCATCCTGGTCGAATACATCCTGTCTACCTTCGTCGGCAAGAATGTCGTCGCCGCCAAGGTCATCACCACGCAATTGAACGCCGATGATCTTCTGCGCATGGTCGCGGCCGCCTTCGATATTCCCCAGGAAGGCGCCGACAAGGCCACGGTCCTGCGCCGTATGGAATCGTTCCTGATCGACTGCGGCCGGATGAACAAGTCGGTCCTGTTGTTCGTCGACGAATCTCAAAACCTGCCGCACAGCGCGCTGGAAGAGCTGCGCATGCTATCGAACATGCAGGTGAGCGGTCGCTCGATGTTGCAGATCTATCTTTTGGGCCAGCCCGAGTTCCGCCGCACCATTGCGCGCAAAAGCCTGGAGCAGCTGCGTCAGCGGGTGATCACCTCTTATCATCTGCAAGGGCTCGATGCCGACGAGACTCAGCTATACATCGAGCACCGCCTGCATCACGTAGGCTGGAAAAACGATCCGAGCATCTCGCCGGAATCCTTTCAGATGATCTTCGAGGCGACGGGCGGCGTGCCGCGCAAGGTGAATTTGCTTTGCGACCGCCTGCTGTTGCTGTGTTTTCTCGAGGAAAAGCACGAAATCGACGCCGCTATGGTGAAAGAGGTCGTGCTCGACATGCATACGGAGGGTTCGGCGCCCGCGCTGTCGGCTTAAGGGTGCCAGGTACCGGTCAAGTAACGCCTGACTGGGCCTCCGTATCGGATTTTTCGATCGATTGACCTGCCGACAACCTTGTGTTGTGAACACGACCGCGCGCGGCGCAATCATTGGAGACGCCCTTTGAATACCGAGGCGAAACTGGACAGGCCGCCGCAGGCTAATATTCCGGCTACCGGGCCCGAACGTCGAGGCAATGGCGGCCCGGTCAACGCCATGAGCGTCGACGTCGAGGACTATTTCCAAGTCTCGGCCTTCGATAGCACCACATCGCGCGGCGATTGGGACAGCTATCCCTGCCGGGTCGAGCGAAATGTCGACGTCATCCTAGGACTTTTCGCCGAACAGGAAACCAAGGCGACCTTCTTCACCCTCGGCTGGGTCGCCGAACGATATCCGCAGTTGCTGCACCGTATCGTCGAGGGCGGTCACGAGGTCGCCAGCCACGGCTATAACCATATTCGGGTCGGCACGCAGACGCCGGAGGAGTTCCGCGACGACGTTCGGCGCACCAAAGCGTTGCTGGAGGATGTGTCGGGCACGCCGGTGCGCGGCTATCGGGCGGCCAGCTTTTCCATCGATAAGCGCACCCCCTGGGCCTTCGAGATCCTGGCCGAGGAAGGCCATGATTATAGCTCCAGCGTTTATCCCATCCGGCACGACCTCTACGGCATGCCCGACGCGCCGCGTTTCGCGTTCCGGCCGGAAGGAGGCAAGGGCCTGCTAGAAATTCCGGTGACCACGGTGGCGGTCATGGGGCAGAACATTCCCTGCGGCGGCGGCGGATATTTTCGCCTGCTGCCCTATTCGGTATCGCGTTGGGCCATGAAGCAGGTGAATGCCAGCGACAAGCAGTCTTGCATCTTCTATTTCCATCCCTGGGAGGTCGATCCCGACCAGCCCAGGCAGGACGGCCTGCCCTTCAAATCCCGGTTCAGGCACTACACGAACCTGACCCGGATGCAGGGCAAGCTGCGCCGCGTATTGTCGGAATTCGCTTGGGACCGGATGGACCGCGTGTTTCTGAACGCCGGAGCCGAAAACTGAACATGGACGGCACGACCCCGATCTTGGAGGTTCGCTACCTCGACCAGTCCCGGCGGAGCGAATGGGACGCCTTTGTCGACTCGTGTCCGGCGGCAACGTTCTTCCATCGAAGCGGTTGGAAGGATGTGATCGAGCGCAGCTTCGGCCACAAGTGCTATTACCTCTTCACCGAGTCTCAGGGCATCATTCGCGGCGTCTTGCCGCTGGTCTACGTGAACAGCCGGCTTTTCGGCCGGGCCCTGGTATCCAATGGCTTCTGCGTCTACGGCGGTCCGGTCGCCTTAGACGATGGCGCGCGCAAGGTGCTCGACTCCGAGGCGCTGCGACTGGCCGAACAGTTGAATGTCGATCACCTGGAGTACCGCCTCAGCGCGCCCATGCACGAAGATTGGGCGCGCAATTCGGACCTCTACGCGATCTTTCGCAAAGACATGGATCCCGACCCTGAGAAGAACCTGCAGGCCATTCCACGCAAACAGCGCGCCATGGTCCGTAAGGGCATCAAGCTGGGCCTGCAGGGCGAGGTGGAGGAAACGGTCGATCGGTTCTACGCCCTTTATGCCGAGAGCGTCCGCAACCTGGGCACGCCGGTCTTTTCCCGGAAATTCTTCCGCAACCTGAAAGAGGTTTTCGGGTCCGACTGCGAGGTCCTGACCATTGCCCACGAGGGCCAGCCGATTGCCGGGGTCATGAGCTTCATGTTCCGCGACGAGGTCTTGCCGTACTACGGTGGCGGCGCGGCGGCGGCGCGGGGGCTGGCCGGCAACGATTTCATGTATTGGGAAGTGATGCGCCGGGCCTGCGAACAGGGCCTGCGGGTATTCGATTTCGGCCGCAGCAAACGCGGCACCGGCGCCTTCGCTTTTAAGAAGCATTGGGGCTTCGAAGCGGAGCCCTTGCACTATGAATACAAGCTGGTGCGCGGCCGCGAAATTCCGCAGGTCAATCCGACCAATCCGAAATATCGCCAGATGGTATCCATGTGGCGGCGCCTGCCTTTGCCTTTGGCCAACATCCTCGGTCCTCTGATTTCGCGTGACCTGGCGTGAATATGCAACTTCTGGACCGCGTGGCGGCACCGCCTGCCGAAAGCGGCGGAGGCGAAGACCGCCTTAGATCGTGGCGCTGGGCAAGCGGGGTGCTATCCTTTGGTGTCCTGGCGGTCCTGGCCGTGTTTTGGGAGACGGCCTGGTCCATAGCTGCTATTTGGTGGGACTCCCCGGCGTTCAGTCATGGCCTTCTGATCGTCCCGATTTCCGGTTATTTGATCTGGCAGCAACGCGCGCGGCTCGCCGCCCTGACACCCAAGCCGGCTATCCTCGGCCTCGGCACCCTGGCAGCACTTGGCGCCGCCCTGGTCTGGCTGACCGGCGACGTGGCCGCAGTGCAGTTGGTTCAACAGCTGGCCCTAGTGGCCATCTTGCAAGCCTTGTTCGTCGCGGTTCTCGGGCTGCGGGTGGCTGCGGTCATTTTGTTTCCGCTTTTCTATTTGTTTTTCGGTGTGCCGGTCGGTTCCTTTCTGATCGAGCCGTTGCAGGATGTAACCGCTGCCTTCGTGGTGCGCGCCCTGCAAGCTATCGGCATGCCGGTCTACCTGGACGGCATCTTCATTCATATCCCCAGCGGCAGTTTCGAGGTCGCCGAGGCCTGCGCCGGATTACGATTTCTCATAAGTTCGGTCGCCCTCGGCGTCGTTTTCGCCTATGTGTTTTATAGTCAGGCTTGGCGCCGCATCCTGTTCGTCGCCTTGTCAATGCTGGTGCCGGTCATCGCCAACGGATTCCGCGCTACCGGGCTCGTGCTCTTGGCGCACTACAGCGACTACCAACTTGCGGTTGGGGTCGATCATATCACCTATGGGCTGGTCTTCCTAAGCCTGGTGCTGTTCTGCCTGCTCGGCATCGGGTACTCGTTCCGCGAGCCGCGGCGCGCCTCAGCCGACAAAGCGTCCGCGGACGACCTAAGCGCCAAAGGCCGCGACGACACGATGCCGGTGCGCGCTGGATCGCCGTACCGCCTTTGCGGCGCCGCGGCTGGCGTCGTCGCCATAGTTGCCGCGAGTGCCGCCTATGCAACGCAGATCGAAGGCCGCGGCGCGGACACGCGAGTCGCACCGACGCCGCCCACCATTGGCGATTGGCAAACCACCGCGCCGGCCCATGCCGATTGGCGCCCGATGTTCCCCAATACCAGCCAAGACCTGATGTGGGGTTATTCCGACGGAACCCGGCAGGTGGACCTTTACGTCGCCTACTTCGCACGGCAGCGCCAAGATGCCGAAGTGGTGAACTGGATGAACAACCTGGCCGGTGAAGAGGTTTGGCAGCGCGCGGGCAGCGGCACGACAACGGTGACCTTGGAAGGGCAAGAGGTTTCCGCCGACTACGTCCGAATTGTGGCCGGCGATCGCGAGCGATTCGTTTGGTACTGGTACCGGGTCGACGGCCATACCACCGGCAATGCCTATCTAGCCAAGGTCTTAGAGGTCAAAGCGAAGTTGTTGGGCGGCGAACAGGCCGCCGCGGTCATCGCCTTGGCCGCCGATTCCGCCGGCGACCCCAAGGCCGCGCATAGCACCCTGACGCGCTTCGCAGAGCAGGCGTGGCCCTTCACGCAAATCTTTAACCGGCCCAAACCATGAGCGCCCCGGCACATGCCCGGCCCGCCGAGGGCCCCAAGCGACACCGCCAAGTTCACATCGCTTTGATCGCGGCTTGCCTCGGGATCGCCGCCACGCTTCACCTGCCCACCGCCAAAGTCCAGGCCGGCGAGCTGATCGGCACCATCAAGCAGATCAAGCGGAGCGTGGTCGCCGTCGGCACCCATCAGAAACTGCGCCGGCCGCCGATGGTTCTCATGGGCACCGGATTTGTGGTCGCCGACGGGCGCCATGTGGTGACCAGCGCCCATGTGGTGTCTCGCAAGCTGCAAGAGACCCCGGCGGAGAGGCTGGCCATCATTATCCCTAAAGGCGGTCAGAACGCGGAAGTCCGTTTCGCCGAGATCGTGGGCACCGATGCCGCGCACGACGTTGCTGTGCTTCGCGTGGCCGGCAAGGCGCTGACACCGGTCGCGCTGGGCGACGACACTGGGGTCGAGGAAGGCCTGGAAATCGCCTTCACGGGCTATCCCATAGGCACCGTCCTGGGCCTCCATGCCTCGACCAGCCGGGGCATCGTTTCGGCGATCACGCCAATCTCCCTGCCACAGGTTTCGCCCCGGCTCTTGGATGCGAAAATGATCCGCCAACTGCGCGAGGGCTCGGCCGTGTTTCAGCTCGACGCCACCGCCTTTCCGGGCAACAGCGGCAGCCCCATGTACGACGTGCGCCTCGGCACCGTCTACGGCATCATCAATAGCGTCTTCGTCAAGGATACCAAAGAGCGGGTCCTCCAGGACCCCAGCGGGATCACCTATGCGACCCCTATCCGCCACGCCAAGGCCTTGCTGAAAACCCTCGGCCTGGGTGGTTGAGCGGTGGTTGTCTCTTTCCACCCTAAGAGAGCGACTTTATTAACTGATCTTGACTATGTTAGCCGCCATCCACGGCACCGCCGGGCCGATCCGGGTGGGGGGCCGCCGGGGCTCTTTGCACCGTACAGACGGGATCGGCTGGCCAATAACGTGGGCGGGACAGCACACCTCGCGAAATTGAGAAGATGACCAAGATCTTCGAAATGCATTTCCCGAAACCCTTTGTGGTTTTGGTCCTGATCGAGGCCGCGATCCTGGTCTGCTCGATCTATGTCGGCGAGGCGACCAGTTGGGTTGGCTTCGAGCTCACCTGGCCATCGATCCAGGAAGCTCTGCCGAACGCCCTGGGGTACGCCGCCATCCTCCTGATCATTATGTTCTCGCTGGGTGTCTATAGCGAGATCGTGGCGACCGCCTTTTATCAGGTGGTGCTAAGGGTCGGCGTCAGCTTTTTCCTCGGCTTCATCGTCATTTCCGCGATCTTCTATACCTTCCCGGATTTGTTGATCTGGCGCGCCGTCATGGCGGGCGCCTTGGTTTTCGCGTTCCTGGGCATCCTGGCCACCCACTATATTTTCTTGCACGCCATCGACCTGACGCCCTTAAAGCGCCGGGTGGCGGTTCTGGGCGTTGGAGAACAGGCGTCGCGGATCGATCAACTGGAACGGCACGATCAGGCGCTTGGGTTCGTGTGCATGGGCTTCTTCAATCTGGCCGGCGAAAGCACGACCGTGCCGCCGGCCCGCATCGCCGAGCCCGAGACCTCGCTGAAGGACTTCGTTAAGCGGCGCAACGTGAGCGAAATTGTCATTGCCATGGACGAACGGCGGAATGCCTTGCCCATGGAGGAACTGACCGAGTGCGCGTTCCAAGGTATCGACATCATCGACTATCCGACGTTCTGGGAGCGCGAGGCGAGCCGCATCGATATCGACGCGCTGCCCGGCAACTGGTTGCAATTCGTGATCAGCTACCCCGGCGGGCGCCTGCTCTCGTTCATCAAGCGTCTATTCGATTTGGTGGTCAGCTTGACCGCCATGATCCTCTTGGCTCCTCTGATGGCGTGCACGGCGCTGGCGATCAAGCTGGATAGCCCCGGCCCTATCTTCTATCGGCAAGAACGGGTCGGCCTGCGCGGTCAGGCCTTCGCCCTGCTGAAATTCCGCAGCATGCGTACCGACGCGGAGAAGGACGGGGTTCCGCGCTGGGCGGCCGGAAAAGACGATCGGGTCACCGCCATCGGTAACTTCATCCGCAAGGTACGGATCGATGAGATCCCGCAGATCATCAACGTCCTAAAGGGCGAGATGAGCTTCGTCGGACCGCGCCCCGAACGGCCATTCTTCGTGGATCAACTGGCCCAGGAAATCCCCTATTACCGCGAGCGGTTTCGGGTCAAGCCGGGCATCACCGGCTGGGCCCAGTTGAATTACCCTTACGGCGCCTCGGTCGCCGACGCGCGGCACAAGCTCGAATACGACCTCTACTACATCCGTCACTGTGGCCTGATGCTGGACACGATTATCGTGCTGCAGACCCTGCGCGTGGTGCTGTGGCCACCCAAGCAGGCGTGACCCAGCCCGGCAGCCAAACCCGGGGGCCAATGCGATCGCCATGAATACGGTCACCCCAAACCCGGCCGCGCCGGCTCCTGCACGCAGCACGCAAGAAGCCTTTGAGGGCCGGCATTTTCTGCATGCGTTCGCCTCGTTTAACGCCGGCGGCGTGCCGATCCGCATCGCTAACGTGCTCAATCACCTGGGGCCCGCCGTGCGGCACACCATCGTCGCCATGGACGGCGGATTCGCCGCGCGATCCTATCTCAGCCCCGATCTGAACTGCGACTTCGTGCCGGTCACCGCCGAGCGCAACCTGCTGCGCACCCTCTCCCTTCTGCGGGCCAAGCTGCGCGATTCGAACCCCGATCTGTTGCTGACATACAACTGGGGCGCGATCGAATGGGCCTTGGCGAATGGCTTGGGCGACGGCTGTCCGCACATGCATTTCGAAAGCGGCTTCGGGCCGGAAGAGGCGGACGGTCAACTGACGCGACGGGTATGGATGCGCCGCATGGCCCTGCGCCGCATCGTTAGCCTGATCGTGCCGTCGCATACCCTGGAGGACCTGGCGACCCGGGTGTGGCGCATCGATCGCCGCAAGGTTCACCTGATCCCCAATGGGATCGATTGCGCACGTTTTGCCCGCCCACCCGTTGTCGGCGCAGTGCCGGGCTTCGCGAAGGCGGCAAACGAATTAGTAGTCGGCACTGTCGCCCCCTTGCGCCCCGAGAAGAACCTGGCTCGCCTGATCCAGGCCTTCGCGGCCGTAGCCGACGGCCACAGGGCCCGGTTGCTGATCGCAGGCGACGGAGGGGAGCGTGGCAAGCTGACTGCCCTGGCGGAAAGCCTGGGCTTGGCCAAGCGGGTCGTCTTCGCCGGCCATGTGGAACGGGTCGAGGAGGTGCTGGGCTGGTTCGATGTCTTCGCCTTGTCGTCGGATACGGAACAGATGCCCAACAGCCTGATCCAGGCCATGGCAGCGGGGCTGCCGGTCGCGGCAACCGACGTCGGCGACGTGCGGCGAATCGTCGCCGAGGAGAACGCGCCCTTCATCGTGCCCAAGTACGACGAGGTGGGCCTCGCACGGTCCCTGGCCCACTTGCTCGAGGCCGCACCGCTTCGCGCCCAATTGGGGGCGGCCAACCGCGACCGCGCCCGCACGGCCTATGCCCAGGATCGGATGTTCAAGGCCTATACGGAGCTTTACGGGGCGGCCCTCGCCTTCCGCCCCTCAGCAGGCTAGAGCAGCATCCGATCCATTGGACTCGCTCTCAGCGATCCGATGGACCGGATAAGTCTGCTCTACCTCATTGAAGAGTGGAGCAATTTCATCTGAACGAATCGAACCGTATCGGTTCTATTCGTTCAGATATTGCTCTAGACCAAATGATGACTGGAGCCCCGGGCAAGCCCCGAAACCGTCTTGCGGGGGGCTTGGCCGGGCGGCATTTTTCTTGATGGGACTAGAAAAACCAGACCGATTACTCGCCCGCCCCTCCGGCCGGCAAAATTCCGGTCCATTGGGACAATTACACTAACGAAAAGTACTATTAAGGATGTCGCGAGCGTTAGAATGGAGACACTGTCTGCGGTAATTGGGGATTATTGATGTCATCGTTAATGTGGTTTAATTAGAAAGTTCGCAACAAAGAACTAACAATTTTTCACTAGCCAAACACTGTCATGTGTGTTAGTGTATTTTTAATGATAACGACCGGTTTAGGAGGTCTTCTCGAGGATTAAACGTCGGCGGAGAATAGGCAATGATAGGTCGGGGCGCAGAACCCCGCCACCATTTAGCTCTGCGGGGAGATGCACATGACGCAAAATTTTACCAATATAGCACCGGCCGGGGCCGATGCCCATGATGGCGGAATCACGCTTGCCCCAAGTTTCCATGGTCAGACTCGGCGCAAAGGGATGCGGGGCCTGTTCGCTCTGGGTTTCCTGATTTTTTCGGCCGCCGTCAGCTACGCTGCGGTCTTCATCCTCATCGACATGTGGTATAAAGGCGGAAGCCTGGGGATCTTTTAAGGTCACCCGGCGGCGGCCCACGCGGCCCGAGAGCCAGAAAAATGGCTTCGGAGGGCCGTTCGGCTGTTCTTGGGTTCGATGCCTTCTGGTATTGTCAGATGCCCCTGAGGAAGGGTCCTGACAGGCCCTGCGGAACTCGTATCCTTGGTACCGCAGGCCACCTTCCAGGCGCGTAGCTCAGTGGCAGAGCACCGCCATTACATGGCGGAGGTCGGAGGTTCGATCCCTTCCCGCGCCTACCATGTTTTCAATGACTTAGATAACTCCCACGTCCGGCAGTTCCTGGCCTAGCAACCAAATAGCAACCGGCGCGCCTCATTCGGGCCGCTTTTTTGTCTGAGCCTGGGTGACGTTGGGCTTTGTGACTCAGTCGCAGAAACTGACGGCCTTCGCCCTATCCAGGGTTGGAACTCCGGAAGCCAACACCGGACCGCCTCATTGTCTTGGGGCTGTTGAACGGCTACTCCCCCCTGGCCCGCTCCAGGTACATCAGCTTTGGGAAAAACTTCTTGGGGTGCTTCCCGGCCGATGCAATCTCGTGGCGCCGGAGGCGCGTACCCTGCACGTTCACGAGGTCGTGGCCCTCAGAGAGAAAGTGCCGCATCAGCGCACGCTCCAGTATACCCAGGCACTTCGCTTTCTGTTGCCCGGGCTTGGATACGAAGCAGCCTGTAAGCAACACCCGCCGACCGGCCTTCGCGTTCTCGACATGCAGGATGAGCTTCAGGTTCCTTAGCTGGGATTTTACGCGGTTGCGAATGTTGTTCGCCTTGCCCACGTAGAGTGCCTCGAAGCCGCTACCAAAGCGGCGGCCGAAAACGTAGACACCGGGCGCACCAGGTAGCCGTTCTAGATCGACCGTGTATATCAGGTTTTCCGAACGGCCATCCCTTAGCGGGATCGGGCGGCTCCAGTCTATGTTCAACTTCATGGTTCGCGCCCTCTTTTGTCTCCGAGGAGGCCCATCGTAGATGCCCCGCTCGCGGACATCCAGAGGCCACCTTGCGGTTCGGGTTTCCCCTCTAAGACGACTGTCCGGAGCCACGATCACCCAGGTAGCGACTCGCGTTGTTCCCTCAGCGCACGCGCCAAGTCACGCAGGAGCCGCCACGTTCCGCCCTTGAATGCGTTGCGCGCGACTATGGCCTTACCTTCCGGTGTCCTTGGTCCGGTCGCCTTTTCCCAGGGTCGCCATTGCCGGATTAGCTTGGCCTGCCGCGTCCGCCGTTCCGAAGTCCAGCCGTTCGCCACTATTTTCCTCCAGTAGTTTGTTTTGCAGATCCGGGTTTTCCCGCGCGGGAGCATTGTTCACCTGCTGGGGGCCGCCGGCGATGTTGGCCTGTCTGACATAGCCCATCATTGGCGGGTTTTTCATGGTCGCCAGGGTCTCCCAGGTCGCCCGGCATTGGGACTGCGCCCGCAGAGCCAGCTTTAGGTAACTGTCGAGGTTGTTCATATACTCCGCGTTGATCGCCCGCCGGGCCAGGTTATTAAAGACCGCGTCGAGGGTATGGGCCTGCGTCGTCAGCATCGCCTCGCCCCGTGCCAGGTCGCCGTCGGTGGCTAACTTGGTCTGCACCGTCAGGGCATCGATCAACCCTCCCAGGTCGAGGTCTCCGAAGTTTTTGCCGTATTCCTTGAGCGTCAGCGCCGCCAGGACGGTAGGGCGAATAGCCGTCCGGGCAATGGTGACGGCTTTGTCCTCATTGGGCGGCCCAGGAGCGATGATCCGGTTCGGATCGCGCTTCTTGGCAGGTTTTCGCTTACTGGCCATGCGGATGCTCTTCCCCATTTGGCATTGGTTCACTATCGCGTATGTTTCACATCCACTTGTCAGTCCATACTAGTGTCCAGCTAGGGGCTTGTAGAGTGCCAACGCCCATTTTCACCCCGATATACGCATTCACATTGATGGCTCATAGCAACGCGGGATGCCCATACGATGGCAACGTCTAGGCAGATAACGGGTGAGTTTGGCGAGAAGTTGGTTGTTCGGACCTGTTCCTGCCCAAAGTGCAAGAGGGGCAGGACGTTGAAGCGGCTGCCAAATAATTTCAAGTGTGCTGATGTCATCTGTGATTTCTGTGGCTACCTGGCGCAGGTCAAAACCGCTAGATCGGCGGATACCAAGCGAGTGCCAAATGTGATTTTGGGTGCGGCATGGCGACCACAGAAAGAAAGGATGGATGCTGGAATTTATTTTCCTCTGTTCATAGTTTTGGCTGCCCCGAATGGGAAGGCCGCGAGCGTCTTCTACCTATCTGCGGACTTGCAGAATCCAGAAATGTTTCAGCCAAGAAAGCCATTGTCGCAAAATGCGAAACGGGCGGGATGGCAGGGTTTCTATTGCGATATGGACCTCGCAAAAGATTCATTGGTCCAGATTTGCTGAGACATGCCCTCCAACCTCGACATTTATCGCTTAGCTGCCGCCTTGGAGCGAAATGCCGAATTTTGAGCCGGCTTTGTCCTTTGAGCGCATCAAACCTCCAGCAGAGGCGCCACTTGGTTGCGGGGTAGCCCGCCTTCCCCGAAGTCAGGCCCTACAGCCCCGCTCAGGACTCGCCACAGTCACGGCGCCGTGTCCCCACCCCCCTGGTGAGCCCGCCGGGGAGAAAGGGCTCTGTAGGGGCGGGAAATTGACTCCTGGGGCCTACTAGGCGCGGCGGCGGCAGGTGCTATGCTGGCCCTGGTGCGAAGCCTGTTGTTGCGGCGGGAGCGGGAAAGGGGGGCCACATGAAAATTAGGCTGATCGGCTGGGTAGCCCTTTTGGTTGCCTTGTCCGCTTGTGTGGCAGTTGATTCTTTCAAAGGCCCAAACGGCAGAGATGCATACTCGATGCAATGCGGGAATGACAGCGGGGCCTGCTACCGTAGGGCTGGAGAAGTTTGCCCTTCAGGATACGACATATTGAACCAGCAAACGGGCACCGCTGCCGTTCCCGTGCAGGGAGGGATATTCGCCGTGCCACAGTACTCATTACAAATTGAGTGCAAATGACGGCTCGCCCTTAATCCGTAAAAGTGCCGTCGAACAACAGTGACAGTGGCGTGAATCTTCCTCATGGTGGCAGCAACTTTCGTTGCTCTTTGAGCGCGCGCGCCAGGTCGCGTAGCAGCCGCCACGATCCGCCCCTGTATGCGTTGCGCGCGCCCCTAATCCCGAATGATCGAGTCCTTGTCGTAGTGGGCTTGGCACCGGTCGTAAATCTTATCTGCTCTGTGCTTCTCGCAGCCGGCCCGCTCGGTGATATCGGCCAAAAGATCGGGCAATTTCCTACCCGCACCGAAATCCGCAATCAGCTTAGCCGTGAGCAGCCGACCCTTGCGTTGGCATTTATCGCAGACGATCCCGAGGTGCTTGGTCCGGACATCGGCTAGCGTATAGGAGCCGGACCATGTTAATCTGGTCATGTGCCGAAATTGTCCCTAGCCATATTACCGCGCTTCTTTCTTCCTCTATCTTGGCGAAAGAGAGACGCCGGATTGCACATTTTCACCCTCGAATTCCTGGGCCGGCCCACGGTGGCCCTCGCTGCTCAGGACTATCCTGCCGCGCTCGCCTTCGTGAGCGGTAGCTTCTTCCGCCGCGAACTAGCTAGCCTTCGGACTCCGGATGGCAAGCCGCTCCGCCCTATTGGAGCGGATATTATGATCCGGCGGGCCAATTCCGCCGAGAGTGCGTTCTGGGAGTATTGCTTGGAAGAGGATATTGACCAAGGCGTTCACGAGGACCTGGAAGACGCGATAGAGAGCAATGGCTTCGCCTTCCTAGTCGAGTACCGGGACCCGGGCGAGTGATTGGCGGCATCGACATCTGGCGCAGCGCAAACGTGCTGGTGAAGCGCTACGGCGAAGACGCAGTTCTGGAAGCGGCGAAACGTGCGGACGAACTTCTAGAAGCTGGGGACATGGACGGGTACACGGCCTGGAAAAGGATTGTCGCGGCCATCGAGGATTTGCAGCGGTCGCAGCCTAGGCCAACTGAAGGTGTACACTGAGAATGGCTACGGGCAAGGCGTGTTTTGTCGGTGACACTACGTCTAATACGGGGCCTGGCCTGTTCAATTCGCTCGAAGAAGCGCGCTTTGGTCAGTTTGTTTGATGAAAGTGGAAATCGAATATATCGACAAAACCGGCAACCGCCGGACAAGATGGTTCCAGGACAACGCCGAGGCGTTTCGGTTCGTTGTCAATCCGCCCAAGGGTGTTGCTGAAATCGTAAATGCACCCGAGGAGTTTCAGCTGAAAGCCCAGCGGCGTGGGAAAACTAAGGCAACCATTGCTGGACTTCGACACCGCGATCCTGGTTGGGTCTCTGGACCCAATAAATCTCAGCCCGTAATTTCTAGCAACTCGATTCAGTTTTCATGGGCGAGGAAAGGTTGTCGTTTATTCGAGTGTTTTAGCAGTGTGGATGAGGCGGCAGCAGCTCTAGTCGAAAGGTATAGCCAAGGCTGGGCAATCAACACCCTTGCCCGGGAATTTCACCTTCATCGTGACACCATCACGAACTTGCTAGTAGAAAACAATACCCCGATTGATCGGAGGCGATTCCGAAAACTGCAAGAGGCAAGAGCCGGTTGGGAAGAGGCGTTTTCAAAGCCTACGGCTTCTGCACTCTACTGGGCCGGCTTTCTGATGGCTGATGGCTCTATCGTTCGGAGTAAGGGGGAACCTTGTGTCCAATGTCGTATAGGCCTGCGCGATATTGACCACATTCGGGCCTTGTGTGATTTCGTGGGGCGCGGGAAGCCACAGATGGCGAAGGCTAAAGGTCAAGTACCCCTAGTCGGCTGGCGGGTGATTTCACAGCTGATGGCAAATGATCTAGCTCGGTGGGGGATTTTTCCGGGCAAGGGCAGATTGAATGACGCTGCACCAAAGGGCCAAGCTCGTATTAGTGTGGATTTCTGGCGAGGGATGATCGATGGTGATGGATCCATTCGGATGTCCGGCAGGTCGCCGCAAGTTCAATTGACCGGTCGCCGAGGAATTTCTGAGGCATTCATCGAATTTGTAGAAGCCAACCTTAAGTTGCATCTGTTGCGCCGATATGATTCCACAACCAAGCGCTATTTACGGAAGCTCCGCATCTACGAGTACCCGGAGGGTGGCGGAACTAAGGTGATTCTGAACGGGCAGAATGCCGTCGCCCTATGCGAGCTGTTATATTCGGAGGCTTCGGACGGATTGTATCTGCGGCGAAAGCGTGAAGCGGCGATACAGATCACAGGCCAATACCTTGAAAGGCAAGCGCAGGCGAAGCGAGGAGCATCAGGGTGAGTGTTGCCACGCGCATAAAGAAATTTTCTCCTGGCACCAGGAATCAATCATAACCCTCCACAGCGTCAAAATCTGCGGCAGCTTCGTCAGGCGGGAACACCCGGCGTGCTATGAAAATGCCTATTATCGGTACATCAGGGAAGCGTCCCGAAATGACGTTGTGCATTGCTCGATAGTGGGCACCTGCTGTCAGAACATCATCAACGATTCCTATAGCTCTTGGCGCGGGCTCCGAAACTGTTTCATTGATCTCGTAAATCTCAACCAATTCTTCGACGGTCGGTCGATAGCCACTTTCATGTGCAGCATCATATGAATCTGTCTGGATAACCAAATCCCGCACGTCGATCTGAAAATCTACCGGGATGCTCTCGCAGATGGTTCGCATTCGAACATCATGCTCGGGATCAGCTTGTTCTTTTGAAGGGGGGATAGGAACGAGTGTTGCTTCCCTAAGCCATTCTGGATTTAAAACCGCCCCGAGGGCTCGTGAACAATCGCGCATAACGCGTATCTTGTGAGGCCATTGGGCGGTGCCTCTAGTGCTCGGCTTCTTTTTAAGGTTCGAAATTAGGCTGTTGGCGCTGCTGTAGTCATAGCGCTTTCCAGATGTGTACTCGACTAAGAAATAGCACTCATCGTCAATTCTAAGATAGAAGTGATCTGATATGAGCAACTCGTCAATTCTCTGAAAACGGGGCACGTCAATTTAAGCCATTCCAAATATCTTCGGGCTTACGGACTCGGACGGCACCTTTCTCAACGAACCGAGCGGGCCAGGTAATATCGCCGCGCTCAAAACAAGAATTAAGAATGAAAAGTTTACGATTTTGATAGAAGGCGGCGCGCGCCTGAATCAGAGAGCCAGAAGTATCGCTCGCTTCAACTATTATCGTTGCCTGAGTTATTGCACTCATCGTGGCGTTGCGTTCGGGAAAGAAGAGTCGATTTTGCATCGGATTTTGTCGCGAATAGCGAAGTACCGGCACCTGTGAAATTAGCAGATATTTGTTGGCGATATCCTCTTGTAGCTCCGCATTTTCCTTCGGGTAAATAAACCCTAGAGGTGTGCCCACTACAGCAATCGTACGTCCCCCGGCTTCTATAGCGGCCTTATGCGCAGCAGTATCAATACCTGACGCCAATCCTGAAACGACAGTGAAACCCTTCTCTACAAGAGTTCTTGCCAAACGCTGAGTACGAGCAATACCGTCATCGCTTGGCTTACGACTGCCGACGACCGCAATACTAGGCGACTCCGCCAATTCCCAAGCACCACGATAGTAAAGAAATTCTACGGGATACCTAGCATCTCTAAGTTTCTTAGGATAATCGCCAGCGTGGTGGATGCGAATCCCGAACTGGTGGACCCCGGATTTCTTGAGAATCGAAAGGACTTCTTCAGCGCATCGGTTGGCTTGGGCAATCTCCACAAAATCTGACGGCATAGCGGTCGGATCAACCGCAAATCTCTCCGCTATGCGCTTAAAAGTCGCTCCTTTTTCAAGCCACAGCGCCTCATACGCGCCCATCTCCAGACGCGGTGAAATGGGGTTGATAAACGGACCGTTGCCTCCTTGCGAAAGCAACGCTGTTGCTGCAAACGTCATTTCCCCTCCCGTTGCACAAGCTAACATAAAGTGCCCTGTACGGGTGTCCATATAATATGCGATGTTCCGTTAATGTTCTATACTGAAATGCCGTAGTGACATTTGCCATGTTGGTCAAGGTCTTGGCCTGCCCCCACGGTCTGGTGCGACCGGATAGCATTGAATTCCTTCACCTAGGGCATCCTCAGCACTCCCCTTGGTATTTATAGGTGGTCCGCCTCGGTACCGAAGGAGTACCCGAAAACCGCTCTGACGGGTACTCCAGCGGACCATAATTCAGGTTCTCGGTACTCAGGTGGACCCGTCAGCCGACGAATATGGTCCGTCTCGGTACCGAGACTCTGTTTTTGCCCACGCTCGGACCTTCTTGGCAGGAGACTTCCAGTGTTTCCAAGCATGGGCGGCAAGGTGCCCTTGATAGGACTTGTCCGTCACGGCCCAGGTGGTCGCGCGTCGGCCGTACCATTGGCCGCGCTTGGTCATCTTGATAAAGCCTTTGGCCTCAAGCTCGGCAAACGCGCGCCCGACGGTGCCCTTGCCCAAACCGAGCAACCGGGCGGCTTCGTCCCAGCTCAGGGATAGCTGACCATTGTTCCGGCCATTGAAACGGCAACGGAGTTCCACCCAGACCTTGAGGGCTGCACCGCTCAGGCTACGCCATGCCGGGCTTTGGGCCATGGCGTAGCTAACCGAAAAATACTGCACGGTCTCGTTTCGGCCCGTTGCATTGGGCCGCTTGCCCTTGCGCCCGCTACTCATGCGCCGGCCCTTTTCGGCCCAAGAGAAAGAGGCCCGGGTCACGGGCCTCCCCTCTTGCCGTGCTCATGCCGTGTCCTGATCCCCGCGGACTTCGATGATCCGCGCCGGGGTCTTGAGGATGTAGCGGCCGTGACTGCCCGGACCGGCCGGGCTGTCGTGCGGCTCGCGCAGCGTCTCGATAGCCAGGTCGTGGCGACGGCGCAGGATAAAGACGTAATGCGAGGTACGCAGCGCCCAGCTTGAAATCTCCAACGACGTGATGCCGCGCGGTCCGGCTTCGACCAGCGCCCGCAGGGTTCGAGCGACCTGTCCGCTACAAGCGATATTCCGCACGCTGCTGGGTTCTTGCACGGCTGCCGTGATTTCGAGGCGCTTAGTCATGGCGCGCCTCCACCGGCAGGTCCAATAAGCCCGCACAGAGCCGCGCCTGCGACTCGGGAAGGCGGTACCGGCGCGAGAGGTGCCGAACCTGCCAGGAAGCGGGAAGGCCCCTTAGGGGGCAACTGTGGGAATCAGGGAAGGTGAAATCGAATTGGAATTGGTCTATTATCCTCATAGGTTCTCTCCGTCACAGGGGATTATCTGTGAGGGCCGCCGGGTGTCCGCCAAGACAATGCCCGCGCGGCCCTTTCTCATGCTGCATCGAAGGCAGACGTGGATTCGAAGGCGCGTCCTTCCGCCCAGGCGGACAGGTCGGACAACCGATAAGCCACCCGCTTTCGCCCCAGCTTGTAGAAACGCGGTCCGCCGCCGGCCGGCGGCTCGGTACGCCAGCGTTGCAGTGTGCGGACGGAAACCTTCAGGAACTTCGCGGCCTCTTGTTCAATGACAAAGGGCTCGCGCGGTACGGGTGCGATAGGCGGTGCTTGCGTGTTCATTCAACCTCCAGCGTTGGGCCGCGAGTGTGCGGCGACTGGAGGCACGTTATGTGGTCAGGATTGAAGCGGTCCACGCCATAATATTCGAATCGCTCAGATCATTTTGTGCGGTCATTTTATGTTGTTGGGGCCGCTTCCCCTTTTCAATTTCCAGTATCGGTCCCGCAGTGCATTCTCTAGTGCCCTTTGTCCGATGGGCGGTGCGTCCGGATGCTCAGATTGTAGCCAATCCCGTATTACCCTTGCTTGGGCAGCAAGGCTCGTTTCCAACGTGCCGAGACTTGCCCGTCGTTCCAATTCCTTTATCGCGAAATGTGATGCCTTCGGGCGACCCGGCAGTCCGGTGTGGTAAGGGTCGATTGCCTCAACCGGCTCCTTGCAGGCTTCTAGTTCGTCAAGATTTTGGCGAAATACTCCTAGATCGATTTTTCGTGCCCATGCGATAAAGTTCTGCCGTTCGATCCAATGGACGCCATCAACATATTTTGCTCTCAGCTTACCGCCATGGATCGAACCGAGGGCCAATATCTTGAAACGGTCGAAATCCTCGTGCCCATCGCCCCGATTCGTAACTAGCTTTCTGTGCTTTTTCATGAGGTAACATATGCAATCCTCCAACGTATGCGTGGGAGCCTGGAACCAGTCCCTAACCTCCGGTTCTTCTTCTAGGAGCACCGCCATCGGCGTTATGTCGTTGTCTGCCGCGACGCCCTCATGCGTTTCTTCTTCAGCCGTCATCTTTGCGCGAACGGCGTCCGCGACGGGCAAGCCCTTTTCCAGAGCCCAGCCGAACCACCGGGCGGGCGACTCGATAAATTGCCGCTCTCCAGCCACCAATATCTCCCGACAAAAAGTCCCACTCAAAATGCTGTTGACCGCCAAATTGTAGGCGTCTGGGAAATGCGACATAAGCTCATCGCTAGTCTCAAAACCGGGAGGCTTGTAACCGTGCAGTATGAAAAGTGCCTCCGTCAGCGTCCAAGAATCCAACTTCAGCTTGTAATCCAGGGCCGCATCCTCCAACGGAAGAAGCGGCAGGGGAGTTCGGATACTCGGAAGGTTTTCTAATGGGTCTGGCCAAATTCCGAGCACCTCGGATCGCTTGAACCGTAGCCGTGTCCAGAGGGTCTCGGACCCCCAAGTCGTTCTTAGCGGCCCCGCATAGACTTCCCAAGGACCATATTTATCGCCCTCGTGAAGTTCGAGATCGCACCAGTGAACGGGGTCGATATCGCTGCGCTCTCCGCGCGCGTTCTTGAGGCCGGTTGCCCGCAACCGACCGCTCCGCAGAGTGGCAAGAATAGCGTCTACTAGATCGCCATAATCCAAATCACCGAGTGGCCCCCCTTTGGTCGCTGGCCACTCTTTCCATAGACTAAGCGCCACCGTGGTCATTGGTCGCGGTGGAGTCTCTTTTGTCGGTTCTGGCCAGTACGCCCCGTTATCGCTAGCCCGGCGTACAATGGCCTTGTCGTACGTCCACGCCCAAGCAAGGACTTGCATTGTGTTCCAGTAGGGATCGACGAAGGGATCGCCGGCAAGGTTTCTCTTGAGCGGCCCGCGCCAAAATCCTGGGGGCTTCTGTTGCCGTGAATGGCACCAGTGAGAGAAAACTTCGAACGAGACCCGCAACGCCTCAATGTAGGCACGCACGAAGTCGGAGTCATACCGCTCGATCGGAACCTCCGCAATTGCCGGCCACGGCACCCGCTCTTTCGCCTCGGACCAAGGTAGTTCGAGAACTGCCGTGCTAAATTCGACACCGCCCTTGAGAGTAACGACTCCTTCGATCTTGACTGCGATGTCACCATCCTGGGTTTTGTACCTGTAGGGCGCACCAAGGGCTTCGAGGATCTCCCGACGACCAAAGAATTGCCACGCCTCGCGCGACGGATCATCGTCGCCTGGCAGCGATAATCCGACTAGGCTCGTCCCGTCATCGCGCTCGAAATCGCCCCGGACCATCGAGGTCCATAATTCCTGCAATATTTCTGAGCGCGAAAATTCGGCTGCATCCGCCGTCCAGCGGGTGGCGACCTCGCCGAATGTAAGGTGGTCCCAGAACCCTATACCCATGTTGGCTCCCCTGTGTCGGTGATGCATGTGCAAGAAGCACGTCAGCCCAGGTGCGGCCTCCTGACCTCACGACGGAATCTTTGAGACCTGGGCAACGACTCCGGGCGCATCAGTGCATTATACGCGCCTAAGTGGCCCTATCTGCGTCTCAATCGCCTGTCATACGCGCGCACTTGACCCAGTACCGCCGGGCGGGGATGCTGCGCGCGGAGGTAGAATACCATGGCCGGGACGGAAGCCTTTTCTAGGGTCAAGATCGACGCACAGCTTCGGGACGCGGGATGGGACGTGTCCGATGGCAGGAGCGTCCGTTTTGAGGTGACGCTTGAGGGCGGTAGCCGAGCCGACTATGTGCTCGCGAACCGGCACGGGCATTCCATGGCGGTAGTGGAGGCCAAGCGAGCCTCGGTGAACCCCGTCGAGGCCGAAGGCCAAGCCCTGAGGTACGCCCAGGCCCTGGGCGTGCCCTTCATCTTCCTCGCGAACGGAGAGGAAGTCTGGTTCTGGGAGCACGATAAGGAGGCCCATCCCCACAAGGTCGCCACTTTCTTCGCCCAGGAGGACCTGGAGCGGCGGATCGCGTCCTATACAATTCGAGCCGATCCCCTGACCATCCCAATCGACAAGAGAATCGTGGAGCGCCGCTACCAGCTCGATTGCATCAACAAGCTCTGCGAGGAGCTGAACCACGGGCGGCGCAAGATGCTGGTCGAAATGGCCACCGGCACCGGCAAGACCCGCACCGCCGCCGCCCTGATCAAGCGCCTGTTCGAGGCCAACCGGATCACCCGGGTCCTATTCCTGGTGGACCGGATCACCCTGGCCAAACAGACCGAAGACGCCTTCGCGGAGCATTTGAAGGATTATCCGGCCTATGTGCTCAGGGCCGGTCGCCGCTTTCAGGACGAGAAACGAATCACGATCACGACCCTTCAGAGCATGATCAACACATATCGCGGCTACTCCGCCGGCTACTTCGACCTCGTGATCAGCGACGAGTGCCATCGGAGCATCTATGGCAAGTGGTCGGGCGTCCTGAAGCATTTCGACGGGGCTCAGATCGGCCTGACGGCCACGCCCTGTGTGATCCCGCCCGACGTGATCGATAATCTGCCGGACGATGACGATAAAGGGTTCATCCGGGATACCCTGCGCTTCTTCGAAGTCGATAAGCCGACCTACCGTTACACCCTGAAAGAGGCTATTGGCGAGGGCTACCTAGTCCCCTATCAAATTTACCGAGCCCTCACCGTTAAGACGGCCGCTACGGGCGGTTTTCCGGTCAAGCGGGACGAGCTGGACTGGTCGGCCATGGACGAGAAGACGAGGGCGGAATTCGAGGAGCTGTTCGGGGATAAGGACGAGATCACGGTGGACCCGGCGGCCCTAGAGCGTCTTTTCACGATCCCCGAGCGGAACCGCGCGATTGTCCGTGAATACCGGGAGGTCATCGAGAAAGGCTATGCCGGAAGGGATGACGTAAAGCGATATCCGCAGGACGGCAAAGCCATTGTGTTCGCGGTCAATAAGCGTCATGCCGAAACCTTGGCCCATATGTTCGACCAGGAATTTGCCCACAAGAAGCCATTGCCCGAAGTGCGCTATGCCGACTTCGTGGTCTCGGGTCTTGGCCAGGAGGATACCCTCGACGGAGCAACCAAAATTAGCCGGTTCAAGAAGGAGGCGTTTCCGCAAATCATAGTATCCGTGAACATGCTGGATACCGGCTTCGACTGCCCCGAGGTGGTCAACCTCGTCATGGCCCGCTTCACCAAGTCGGCAATCATGTACCAGCAGATGAGGGGCCGGGGCACCCGCAAGGCGGACCACATCAAGAAGACTGGCTTCACGATGTTCGACTTTGTTGGGGTCGCCGATTTTCACCAGGACGATGAGGCAGGTGAAGGTGGGTTTGTCATTCCGCCCAAACCACCAGAGGAACCCAAAAAGCCAAGGTCTCTCCTTGTTCTAGATGTTCACGACCGTATCGACCCAACCACGCGAGGCTGGGTGACCATCGATGCGGACGGCAATGAGATACGCACCGAGGTTGGCGAAGCGCGGGCCTTAGAACTGGGGATGCGATTCGAGGCCTGGCTCCTGGACCAGGAGAGGTTATCCGCAGATCAGGAACGCTTGCTCAATATGATCGGGGAGCAGATCAAAGCCAACGCCACCTCCTGGGAGAGCTTTGAGCTGCATCATCTCGTCAATCCGCCCTTTAGCTTCAGGGGCGGGCTGGACCGGGCGATCAGGGTCTTCGGTGGGCGAGAGAGGCTTGAGGATGTTTTGGGTAGTCTGAACGCTGTGGTCTTCGCCCAGACCGAAGCGCGAGGGGAATCAACTATTGTCCCCAATCCAGCGGCAAATTAAGGGGGATTTGCCATGACACGTCTATGGAGGATCGAGGAGGACCGTCTAGCCGAAATCGCCATTCACTCGCCAAAGAATGAAGCGACAATCGAGGATTGGGTGGCCAAGGACCCGTCGATCCTGGGGCTGAACCTCCTTATCATCGCGCGCCAGCATCCGACCGATTTCGGAGGCAGGATCGACTTGCTTGGGATCGACCAGGATGGCGATCTAACCCTCATTGAGGCGAAGCGGGACCGCACTCCTCGGGATGTAATCGCGCAAGTTCTAGATTACGGGAGCTGGGTACGCGGGCTTTCAACGCCGAAGGTTCATTCAATAGCTCACGCCTATCTAGACAAACCGCTTTCCGAGGCCTTCCACGGACGCTTTGGGCAGACCATTCCGGAGACACTCAATGCAGCTCACAATCTGCTCATTGTCGCGGGGAGTTTCGATCCTTCTTCCAAACGCATCGTCGAATATCTCGCCGAAGCGCATGGCCTGAGCATAAACACTGCGTTTTTTACATACTTCAGAGAGGGAGAAAGGGAATACCTTGCCGCTGATTTTTTGCTGGACCAGCAACAGGTTGTTGAGCGCTCCGAGGCCAAGACAAAGGCGCCCTGGACAGGATTCTACTATGTGAACGCTGGGCATGATCCCGGGGTCCGCGACTGGGAAGATATGCGGCAATACGGCTTCGTTGCTGCTGGTTATGGGCGTTTCTATTCCATGCGTCTGAACCAGCTCTCCCCCGGCAACCCCATCTTTGTCTATCAGAAGGGCGCTGGCTATATCGGGCATGGCATCGTCACAGGCGAGGCTGTATTGGCCAAAGAATTCGTAACTGCGGATGGCCATCCTCTTACTGAGGTCGAGCTTCGATCACCAGGAATATTGCATGATCCAGATGACTCAGAGTTAGCCGATTACGTTGTCGGTGTGGAGTGGAAGAAGACGTTCCCAGTAGTGGACGGTAAATGGTTTGAAGGCGGCTTTGCTAATCAGAATGTCGTCTGTAAGTTGCGGCACCCAGCCACGCTTGATTTCCTGACCAAGGTCTTCGAGGTCGATATACCCCTCGGCTCTTAACGCAAGAAGGTAACTCTCGAATGCCCATGACCTCAGAAATGCGCCGAGGTGTCGAGCAAATACGCGACTACCTCTATGGCGGCGGATACCCCGACCCGGTGAGCAATGCCGAGCAGCTTTCGTTCCTGTTCTTCTTCTATCTGATTGAGGGGATCGACCGGGACAACGCCCTGCGGGCGCACGCCACCAAACGGGAGTTCAGGAGCATCTTCGCGGGCGAGTGGAGGCTCAAGAACCCGTTGAATGCCCCCACAGAGGGTGTCAAGGCGATCCCCGGCGACCGGCTGCGCTGGAGCCAGTGGGCCAACGCCATGTCTGGTGAGAACCTAGTCCGCTTCGTTCGCGACGAAGTCTTCGCGTTCTACGAGGAGGTGGCGCGGAAGTCCGCCGTCAACTTCATGGACGGGTCGCGCCTCGGCATCGACGATCCCACGGTCCTGACCCAGGTGGTCACCCTCATCGACGGCCTTCGCCTAGAACAGGCCGACTCGGACAGCAAGGGGGACCTCTTCGAGCATGTGCTGAAGCAGATCAAACAGGCGGGCGAGTTGGGCCAGTTCCGGACCCCCCGGCACGTTATCCGGGCTATCGTCGAGATGCTGGACCCCAAGATTGGCGAGACCATCTACGACCCCGCTGCGGGCACCGCGGGCTTCCTGGTAGCCGCATACAACCACATCCGCCTCGCCAACTCCTCCCCGCACGGAATCGAGGAGGTCGAGGCCGATGGAAAGGTGATTACCAGGGGGCACGGTGACCGGCTGTCGGCGGCGCAATTCGAGACGCTGGCGAACGGCACCTTTTACGGCAACGACGTGGACCCCAAGATGGTTCACCTCGCCACCATGAATCTGTTCCTGCGGGGACTGGCCAACGTCCGCATCCGGAAACGCAACGCGCTCACCACCGCACTTGATCGTCAGCAAAAGGGCGATCTGGGGCTGCCTCTGGACGGCTTCGACGTGATCCTCGCCAATCCGCCCTTCAGCGGCAAGCTCGACAAGGATCGCATCGTCGATGACGTGAAGGTCGGCACCACGACCGCGACCGAGCTTCTGTTCCTCAAATACATGATGGAAAACCTGAGGCCGGGCGGACGCTGCGGCGTGATCGTGCCTGAGGGCGTGCTCTTCGGCTCCACCGGCGCGCATAAGGAACTACGCCGCCAGCTCATCGAAAACCACTCCGTAGAAGCCGTCCTGTCCCTGCCTGGGGGCGTGTTCCAGCCCTACTCAGGGGTCAAGACCTCGGTCCTCCTATTCCGAAAGGGTGGCGCGACAGAGCGGGTCATGTTCCTCCACGCAGACAACGACGGCTACAAGCTAGACGCCAACCACGACACGCCCATCGAGGCGGACGACCTACCGGGCCTGGTAGCCGCTTACGGCAGCCAAGAGGACCGCTGGGAGTACTGGACAGACCGCGACGAAACCGCCGAGTGGACCGAAAAGTGGTGGTTCGCTGAGGCTGGGCAGCTTCGGGCCGACGACTTCAACCTGTCGGCGGGGCGCTACCGGCCCATGAGCCAAACCCAGGTGGACCACCAGAACCCCATGGAGTTGCTGGACGAACTAAAGGCCATCGAGACCGAGATCAAGGAAGAGCTTGACGCCCTGACGGATTGCTTGAGGGAGGTGCGGGCTTGAACCAAACCGTGCGTCTCGGAGAGGTTGCCCAGATTGTTTCCGGTCAATCTCCACCCGGCACGACGTACAACGAGCGGGGTGTAGGGCTTCCTTTCTTTCAGGGCAAAGCGGAGTTCGGCCAGGTCAATCCGGTTGCTAAGAAGTGGTGCACGGCGCCGGTTAAGACCGCTGACGTTGGTGACATCCTTATCTCTGTACGGGCGCCCGTAGGTCCAACGAACGTAGCCGACCAGAGGTGTTGTATTGGTCGGGGGCTTGCGGCGATACGGCCTGATCACTCCAAGGCCGATAGAGACTACATTCATTGGGCAATCAGGTGGGCAGAGCCAAGACTCGTACAAAAGGGCCAGGGAAGTACATTTTCCGCAATTAACCGAAAGGACCTCCAATCACTTGAATTGCCTCTCCCGCCCCTCTCCGAGCAGCGCCGCATCGTTGATATCCTAAACCGTGCAAACGGCATCCGCCGGTTACGTCGGGAGGCCCAGAAGAAGGCTCGACAGATCATCCCGGCGTTGTTCGTGGAGATGTTCGGGGACCCGCAAAGGAACCCCAAGGGGTGGCCGGTTGGTCGCTTGGTTGAGCTTGTGTCTTTCGTAAGTGGTGCTACTCCGTCGAAACAGGAACCACGGTTCTGGGGAGGGGATGTTGCCTGGGTATCAGCCAAGGATATGAAGGCACCCCTGATTTCATCCTCTACCGACCGGATTACTGCTGAGGCTTTGGCCGACACGAACATTAAGCTGATCCCCGTAGACAGCATCTTAGTGGTGGTCCGGGGTCTAATCCTGGCTCATACTGTGCCCATTGCCGTAAGCAAGGCACCGCTCACCATCAACCAAGATTTGAAGGCGCTACTGCCAACGTCATCTTTGCAGACAGAGTACCTTCGCTGGGCAATGCAGATGATGCACGGCTACCTGCTTTCACAGGTTTCAACGGCAGCTCACGGAACGAAAAAGCTGGACTTGGATCGGCTCAAGTCCTTGGCAATACCCCTGCCATCCATCTCCCTCCAGCAAGCCTTCGCCTTCCGCGTTGCCGACATCCAGGCCATGATCGCCCAGCAGGATCGCATGGCCACTACGAGCGAGCGACTGGTGAACTCTTTGATGGCGGAGGTGTTTGAGAGTTGAGGTTTGTTTGCGGTGACTTGTGCGTTCGTCAATTCCCTCGCTCTTAGGCGAAAGAATGGACGGTGCAGAGGCGGTAGCGTCCACTGAGCGACGGACGCGACGACGGAGAACACTCGATGACCTATGCAGTCTGGTGCCCATTCAAAGTTGCGCCCACCAGAGAAATCAAGGAGGCGGCCTCTACCATCGAAGTTTGTGGGTATCCCGCCTCGATGGAAAGGAATATGGGATATCATGTGTTGGTCATCAGAGGTATCCCATCCGACAGCGACGCCTTCGAACTCATCAATAAGCTACCTTGGAGTTTGCGCTGGGCGTCGCTCCAAACTGATATCGGAGTAGATGTTATTGAGACGGTGGATAAACTCACTCGGTTTGACGAACCTGAAAAGGCCGGCAAGCGGATGGGCTTCGATCATGCGGTGGACGGAGTATTTCAGGGCAACATGATCTGTGCCTTTCCTGAGGACCAGAGCATAAAGAAGGTAACAGCTGGTGGAGTCGGCATTATGATGAGTGCACCGGCCGAACCATTTGTGGCCGCTGTTGGCGAGGGCGTCGAAGTCATAGAACCTAGCGCCGTCGATAGCAGACTAAAACTGGCAACTGAACTGTTCTGCATGTCTGAATTCGAATGGTCGCCACAAGCGAAGTTCTTGTCCTTGTGTATCGCATTGGAAGTAGCTTCCACGAGAGCGAAGGTTGCCAACAATGTGGTGGAACAGCTCGATGAGTGGATAGCCATCGCGAAATCCAGCCTTGATTCGGACATTCGGGACCTTGCGGGACGGTTAAACCATCTAAAGCGCATGTCCCATCGTCAATCCGTCAGAGCTTTCGTAAAAAGAGCACTTGTCGCCGATAGCAACACGCAGGCCGAAGAGGTTTCAGCAGAAGCTCTCCACCTGTATGACAAGCGCGGCAGCCTAGTTCATGGTGGACAACTTGAGGTGGGGCAAGAGGCCCCCAGGCTCAAGGAGATTGTGCGCATGACCCTCCTATCCGCCATCCGGAATGGCCTCTGAGGCAACCGCCCATAAGTGCGGTGGCAAGGCTTCTGATAACACCTTTAGTCGATGTGCTGAATAGGCGCTGGCTACGGATCAATCCGAGGGTGCAGACTTTGCCAACTGTGCTTTTGCATGAAGCGTCAGCGAATTCGCTCTAGGGTCAATAACATCTGCATCGCTGCCACTCTAGGCCGTCGCTCCGGCAATTTTTCCGCTGATTCGGTCCGCCACCGCGAAGAGCGGACCATTCGACAGGTACGCGGGACGTTGGGTTGTGGCCTGATCCCGGTGCTCGTAGGGAAAGAACGACGCGGCAACCAGCTTGCGGTGCCCCAGCTTTCGACACGCTGGCCTAGCCGCACCGCAACTAGCTTAGGGGGCTGTTCGAGTCGGCCCAAGTGGCTCTATTGCAGTTTGTGGATTCGCGACTGGCTATGAAGGCCATTCCCGACTTCTAGCACAGGCCCAAAGGGAGAATTGGCAACTCAATCCGAGCGACGGAATTTCTCTGGCGAAATCACCTGATCTGACCAAGCCTTCGTGTCTGCCCCGAAATAGGCTCGCAAAACGCCGGGTTCTGGGTAACTGGTCACACACCGGAACGTCCTGGCGGGTGGCGACCGGCCTCTCTCGTTCAAACTGCTACTGACTATCGCTTCAGCGCTGGCTCCCAAGAAGTGGAGGACAAGCGTGCGCAACAGGTTGATACGCGCACTGTTGCTCAGTCTATGTTTTGGAACATGCTCGTGAAATTTCCGGATGTATATGCCTTCCTTGTATTGCTCGACCACTAGGCAAATTTCGGAACGCGTGAGGCTATCGCATAGCTTATGATTTTCGTACATCAATGTGATTTCTTCATCTCAACAATCTCAGCGCCACCATTTCCGGCCTCCATAGCCGCCGCAATCTGTCCGCTGATGCGGTCCGCCGCCGCGCGGAGCGGGTCATTTGAGAAGTGTGCGTAACGTTGCGTCGTGGCTTGGTTCCGGTGCCCCAGGAGCGCGCCGATCAGGATCAGGCTATCCCCGGCCCCAGCCGCCACACTGGCGAAGCTGTGGCGCAGGTCATGGAGCCGAACGCCCTCCAGGCCAGCGCGCGCCTTAATCCGCCCCCAGGCCTTTGGCAGACCCACGAGGTGCGCGCCCTTCTTTGCGCCCGGCAGAACGAATGGGTTTCCCTCCAGGCGCGGCAGGGACGCTAGCAACTCAAGCGCGGGCGCGCCCAGCGGAATGACCTTAGCCCCGGTCTTGCTGTCCGGCAGGCGCAGGCAGACGCGCTCGAAATCGACGTGCTCCCATTTCAGGGTCAGAATTTCCGACTTGCGCGCCCCGGTCAGGGTCAGGAGCCGGACCGCCGCGGTCGCGCTCGGGTTCTCGCCCTCAGGTTCCATCGCGGTCAGGGTTTCGCCCAAACGGGTCAGTTCGGCAAAGGACAGGAATCGCTCGCATTTGCGTTCCTTGAACCGCTTCACGCCGCGCACCGGATTGTCCGCCCGTAGGCGCCGGTCCATTGCGAACGAGAAGATGCCGCCCAAGAGGCTCACGGTGCGCGCGGCTGTGCCCTTGCCGCCCTTCACGATGGCCCGGCCACGTTTCTTGGTCTTTATGTCCGTTGCCGTCTTGCCGTCCGCTACGTCTTGCATGAAGCGTTGCACATCGGTTCGTGTCACCGCCCGAACGTGCTTGCGCCCCAGGAGCGGCTTGATGTGCCGTTCGATCCGCCCCCGGTCTGTGGCAATGGTGGACGGCTTTTTGGTGGCGCATCCCTCGGCAAGGTAAAGCTCGCAGAGTCCCGCAACGCTCGGATCGCGCTTGGCTTCGTCCCTGGCCTCGGCAGGGTCACGCCCGGCCGCCCTCTCTCCCAGGAGTCGGATTGCCTCGGTCCGGGCCCTCTCAGGCGTCCAGGGGGAGCCGTGGCGGCCGATGCTGATCCAGCGTTGCCGGCCGCCGATGCGGGTTTTCAGCACATAGGTCTTGGCAGCCCGTTGGCAGCGCACGCCAAAGCCCTTAACCTCGGAATCCCAGACCAACGTACCCGGCTTCAGGCTATCGACGGTCCGTTTCGTAATCCGCTGGGTTGCCCTGCCGTTCGCGCTCATGGTCGCCCCCTGTCGGGTGGTTGCTAGAAAGGTCTAGCAACCATTTAGCAACCACATTAGCGCGTTTCAATGGCAGTAGGTGTCGGAATGTGTCACCTAACCCATTTATTCTGCGGACTTCTGGCAACCCCTGTCGGTTAGTGAAATCAGATACACTTGCCATTACATGGCGGAGGTCGGAGGTTCGATCCCTTCCCGCGCCTACCAATCGCCTAGACTGGCCCCCTGAAATACCGGTCTCGATCCGCTTGAAAGGCTTAAGAGCTCAGTGCTCGACGGCGCCCCGGGCGCAAGGTCAGGAGACCCAGATCGCCGATGCCGCGATGGCGGCCCAGACGACGCCGCTGGCGCCAATCCAAAAGAGCAAGGCACCTCTGGAGGTCCAGCCGCGCCGAACGGCCTTGGCGCGCGCCTGTCTCCCGGAGGAGCCGTCATCCTTACGCTCGACGGATGTGCTGGTCAATTCAGCCATGTCACTCTCCAAACCTTAGCGGTCCTAAGAGTGTCTGGGCATTTTATTAACCCTTCGTTAACGCTAACGGCCCGCGTCGCCCGACCCGGCCGCAGGGTCGATGCCTCCAATCCAATAGCGCCGGTCTAACCGCGCCCTTTAGCCTCGGTTTGCTCAGGTTTCGATCTCGAAGCGGCGCAGTAGATTGTAAAGCTTCGGCCGGCTGATCTGCAAAATCTTCGCAGCGTTGGAGATGTTGCCGCCCGATACGGCCATGGCATTTTCGATCGTGGCGCGCTCGGCCCGATCCCGCGCCTCTTGGAGCGTCTCTCGCTTCGGTTCCGGGCTCGGCGTCTCGAAGCCGAGATCGGCGGCCGTGACTTTACGGCCTTTCGCGGTCACGACCGCGCGCTTCAGGCAGTTTTGCAGTTCTCGGACATTGCCCGGCCAATCGTAGGCCGCCAGAGCCGATAGGGCGTCGGCGCCAAATCCGCGCACCGGCCGGCGCAGGTCGCGCGCCAATTTTCCGAGCAAGTCATTGGCAATGACAACCGCGTCGTCTCCGCGCTCGCGCAGCGGCGGCAACTCAATTGAAAACTCGCTCAAGCGGTAATACAGATCCTCGCGAAACAATCCGGCCTCGATGGCTTGGTTCAGAACTTGATTGGTCGCCGAAAGGACGCGCACATCAACGTCTATGGTGGTGCGGCCGCCAACGCGCTCGATCACCCGCTCTTGAAGAAAGCGCAATAGCTTCGCCTGCAGCGGCAGGCTGAGGTCGGCAATCTCGTCGAGAAAAAGCGTGCCCCCGCTGGCCTGCTCGATCTTCCCGATTGTCGTCTTGATGGCACCGGTGAAGGCCCCTTTTTCGTGGCCGAAGAGTTCGCTCTCCAAAAGATGGTCCGGGATCGCCGCGCAGTTGATCGCGACGAAGGGTTTATTGGCACGCCGGCTGTGCTGATGCACGCCACGCGCGATCAGTTCCTTGCCGGTACCGCTTTCGCCCGTGATCAGCACGCCGATATCGCTGTCCGCCACGTCCCGGACCCGCTTCAGGGTCTGCTGCAGTTTGGGAAAGGTGGTCAGGAAGCCGGGAAATTCATAGCCCGCACTGTAGCGCGCGATTTTCCGGTGTTCCTCCTCCAGCGTCCAAAGCTCATAGGCACGGGTAACGATCAAGCCCAGAATGTCGGCGTCCACCGGCTTATGATAGAAGTCGTAAGCACCGCCGGCCACGGCTTCGACCGCGTAGGCGCGATGGGCCTGTCCGGTCATCATGATGACCTTGCATTCGGGCTCTAGTTCTAAAATGCCGGTCAATGTCGCCAGACCCTCGCTCGGCCCGTCGGCATCGGGCGGCAATCCGAGATCGAGCACGACGACCGGCGGTTGTTCCCGCGCCACAATTTCTAAAGCGCTCTGACGGTTTTCGGCGGTTAAGACCTGATAGGATTCGAAGGCCCAGCGAAGTTGCCGCCGAAGGCCCGGGTCGTCCTCGACAATTAAAATCTTGCGTTCCGCCTTGCTTGGCTTACCCGACATAAAAATCGACTTCCTTCTAACTAGCGCCGCCGGCGACCGGCAGCGTCACGCGCATTGTGGTCCCCTCGCCGGGCTCGCTGATTGCTACCAGGTCTCCGCCAAATTCCCTGGCATATTCCCGGCACTGATATACACCGATTCCCATGCCGCCTTTCTTGGTCGATTGAAAGGGTTTGAAGAGCTCTCGCCGGACGAAATCCGGCTCCATACCCGGTCCATCGTCGATCACATCGACGACCGCGAAGCTGCCCTCGCCATGCAGATTTATCCTAACGGTACCGTGACTGCCCGCAGCGTCCGCAGCATTCTGAATGAGATGCGAGAAGATCGCCTCCAGGCGATCGGAGTTCCCCACCGCGTACAAGTTCGCCGTGCCGCTTTCGACGACCAACTCCGGATCGCGTTCTGGCTGCGCGGCGACGACTTTTTGAATGATCGGCCGTAGTGCCAGCTCGGCCTTGACCGGCTCCTTGGGTTGGAAGGCGCTGATGCGCGCCATCAGGCGGTTCATCATAGCTGCCGCGTCCTTGAGAGACGAGACCGCGTCGTCGCGGAATTCCTGCCGGTGGCCGTGCTTTTCGAAATTCGAGCCCAAGACGGATAGCTGACTGACCAGGTTTTTCACATCGTGCACGACGAAGGCGAAGCGCCGGTTGAAGATCTCAAACTCGCGCGCCGCCTCCAAGGCTTCCTGAGCCTTGTGTTCGGCCAAATAGCTCGCCGCTTGCCGGCCGACGACGCCGAGCAGGTCGTAATCTTCCCAGCCCAAGATCCGCGCCGCGCGCGGCTGCTCCAGGATGACCATGCCGACCAGACCTCGATGCCACAGCGGGACCACCAGCCAAGTCCGGCGCAGATTCAGCAGCTCTTCTGGCACCGCCTCCGCGCCCTGCACCTCGCCGCCGTTACGCAATTGCTGCAGGTTGATCACGGTCTGCGATTCCTTCAAGGTCTTGCCGAACTCGAACGCGCGTTCGGGGGTCAGCTCGGGAATCGTGAAATTCCAGGCTGCGGCGTGATGCGCGCGCGCCTCTTCAATTAGAATCATGGCCCCGCCCGGGCTTTCGACAATGTCCGCGATGGCCTTGACGCAGCGTTCTTCAAGCGGCGCATCGTGAACACTGGCCAGCGTAGCCATGAATCGCAGCCATTCTTCACGCCAATCGTATTTGTGCTCGAAGAAATGCCGGCTGACCCAAACGCGCACATGTGCCCAGTACGCCCCCGAGAACAAAATAACCGCCAGGACAGCGATCGCGCCGACCAGAAACACGATCTGGATCACGCTGCCAGGTTCGGCGCCGATCTCGCGAATCCAGAATCCCACCGCGGCGGCCAACGCGAGATAGATCCCGGTCGCGATCAGCGTCGTTGATCCCATCATCACTTTGCGTGACAGGGAGATCCCGGTTTTCCAGATTTCGGCCCGCGCCGCGGCGACTGCGAAGAGCGGCGCGCACAACGCCTGCACCGCACCCCGGGCTTCTTGCAGGACCGGGTCGACAGCGCCAAATAGGGCCGCATCGGCATAAAGGAACAGGTCGTAGGCGAAGAAGATTCCGGTCGAAAGACAAAGCAGCTTGATCGTCCATCGCTGGCTGGGCGGGGTGTTTCGGAACAGCATCTCGGTCGCCATAAGGCCGGCGACCGCCGCGATCAGACCCACCAGAGGATTCAGATTGACCCCGCCGGACAGGAAAATCAGGCCGCTCCAGGATGCCAAGGCGGCCAATCCAATGCTGGAAACGCCGACGGCAATTACGCCAACCGTCGATGCCGGTAGAGCGCGCTGGCCAATTGGCGTGCCGCGCAGCAGCAGATACAAAAGAAACGAGAACCAGGTCAGGAAACGAACGATTTCGAGAGACGGGATCAGGGCGCGCCGAATCGGCAAGTCGGCATAGTAGGCGGCCGAGCAAGCGGTCCAGACCGCAGTCGCGCACAAGGCCATCAGGACGAAACCGGCCTCTGGGTGGCGCGCCCTGGCCACCACCACCCCAAACAAAATGGCAAAGGCGGCCGCCCCGATCGCAAAACTGATATTGCCGAGCGACGGCGCCGACACGGGCCCCTCCGCCAACCCGACGGATGGCCCTATTAACGCTCCCGCAGCGATGGCCCAACTGTTAGAATCGTGTATCACTTGCAACCTATGGCCGGAACCTTAGCGTTCTCTTCAGTGCCAACGCCATAACCTATTCAGGAAAACATGCCCAAGGCCGTCTGCAAACTTCACGCATCAAGCTTCGGCAAACTTTAAACCATCAAGCGCTTGCTTGAGACAAGATACGGTGAATATATGTGCATTCAAACCAAGAAACAATATTTGACGACAATCTATTACACCCTTTAAATCCCCATTCAATTTATTAAATTTAAATAAATATATTGTGCAGTGGTGCATATTTGATTGAGGAGTTAGAGATCTTATAATATCGCCGACCGAGCCTTGGGCAATCTTCGCGCCAGGTTCGGAATGTAGGAATCTCCGAGGCGCGGGCGGTCACGTGCACGGATTTTGGTGAGGATAAACGACGAGATGTTGTACCGAAGGACGCGACCTCTATGGCTCGCCCTGTTTGCCGCTGCGGCTATTCTAGCGGGCTGTGAAGAGTCCGGCAGCGTTAGCTCAGAGGAATACCTAAATCGCGCCCGTGGCCATCTGGAAGCCGGAGAGGTCCGCGCCAGCGTCATCGAATTAAAGAACGCCCTGCAGCAAGACAGCGCGAACGCGGAAGCGCGTCTCCTGCTCGGTCGGGTCTATGCCGAATCCGGCAACGGCGTCAGCGCCCTGAAGGAACTGACCCGCGCCGAGGAGCTAGGCATCGACCCGGGCCGAACCGCCATGGCCATGGGCCGCGCGCTGTTGCAGACCGGGGCGCCGGCCAAAGCGTTGACCATGTTCGATCTGGCCGAATCCGGACCCGAGGCCGAGCCGACGGTCCTACAAATTCTTCGCGCCGGGGCGCATGCCGCGCTCGGCGACCTGACGGCGGCCGAAGCCGCGTTCCGGACCGCGCTCGAAACCGAACAAGAAAGCGTCGCCGCCCTGGCCGGGCTGAGCCGGATCTTGGTCGCGCGACAACGTCTGGACGAAGCCGAGCCCTTTGCCGCGAAGGCCTTGTCGATCAATGCCAACGACCTCGCCGCGCAAGAAGCCAATGGCGAGTTGCGTCTGGCCCAAGGCCGCTTCGGCGAAGCGGAGGGCCATTTTCAGAAGATTGCGGACGCGCATCCCAATCTCTTGGCCCCGCTGGTGCGCCTGGCCTATGCCCAGATTGCGGCCGGCAACGTCACCCCGGCGATCGACAATCTGGACCGCGCCCTCGAATTGGACCCGGGAAGTATCGAGGCGAACTACTTTCGGGGTCTGGCAGCTTACCAGGCCCAGGACTATCTAACCGCCAAAACCCGCGGTAACGCCGTGTTGTCGCAACAGGCGGCCAACCGCCCGGCAATGCTGCTGACCGGGGCCGCCGCCTTTGCTCTGAACCAAAATGAACAGGCGCGTGCCCTGCTGGTCCCCTACCTGACTCAAGTACCGGCCGATGACCGGGCACGCCGCCTTCTTGGCGCGACCCTAATGCGCCTGGACGAATCGAAGCAGGCCTTGGAAGTCCTGCAACCCTTGGCGGACAAGTCGGTAGACGACGCGGAACTCTTGGCCATGGTCGGCACGGCGGCGGTGCGCAGCGGCGACGCCGTGGTAGCGCGCAAATACCTGGAGCGCGTCGCGGCACTGCGCCCCGATAGTGGCCAGGCCATGGCGCAGCTTGGCGCCATTTCCCTGCAGGCCGGCGACCCGCAGCAGGCGATCAAAGAACTCGAGCGGGCCCTGTCGCAGGATCCCAATTTGGACCGCGCCCTGGCGGGGGTTGCCCTGGCCCATCTGCAGGCGCGCGACTTCGATCAAGCGCTGGAAGCGGCCGTAAAATTCCGGGAAGCGGATCCGGAACGCGCCGCGGGTGCGACTCTGGTCGGTGTGGTTCAGGTTGCCAAAGGTGACGTGGATGCCGCGCGAATCGCCTTCACGGACGCCATGAAGCTCGATCCGGGTGCGGCCGACGCCGGGGTAAATCTGGCCATACTGGAGGCCCGTGCCGGCGACCTGGATCGCGCTCGCGAAATAGCCCATGAGGTTCTGACCAAACACCCCGCGAACTCTAACATGCTCGGGCTGCTGACCAATGTTGAGGAGCGCACAGGCCGCCTGGACGAGGCCTTGCCCTGGCTGGAAAAGGCCATAGACGCGGATCCCAATGCCCTGGATGCCCGTATTCTCTTGGGCCGGCTTCATTTGGTCCGCGAGCGCGCCGACGAGGCATTAGCGGTAGCCCGCGATTACCTCGCGTCGAATCCGGGCAATCCGCAACTCCGCGAGTTGGTTGGGCGTGCACAACTCGCCTCCGGGCTGAACGCCGATGCGGTGCTCACCTTGCGGCCGCTGGCCGAGGCAATGCCGGACTCGGCGCCGGTGCGCATGCTCCTGGCCAGCGCGTTTCGAGCGACCGGCGACACGACCCGGTATCAGAGCGAACTTGAGCGGGTCTTGAAGATCGACCCCGCGCACTTTGGCGCCAAGATCGGCGTGGCCAGCGTGCTGGCCCAGAACCGTCGGTTCGACCAGGCGCAAGAGATCCTCACCCAGCTCAAGGCCACCACCCCCGAAGCGCCGGAGATCTCCGATCTCGAAGGCGGGATCGCCATGGCGCGCGGCCGCCCGGCGGAGGCGGTCCAGGCCTACGGCAAAGCCCTCGCGGCCCGCCCAACCAGCGCCATCGTTATGCGCTTGGCCATGGCCCAACAGCAGGCCGGGGACTCCAAGGGAGGCCTGCAAAGCCTGACCAAATGGCTTGAGAGCAACCCGGACGACGATCGGGTCCGTGGGCTGCTGGGGATTCAGTATGTCGTCCTCAACCGGTTGGAAGATGCCCGCACCGCCTTCGCGGCCTTGGTCGCGGCCGATCCCAACGACGCGGTGGCGCTGAACAACCTAGCCACGGTCGAGTCCCGCCTGGGCAATCTGGACCAAGCTCTGGAGCGCGCCGAGCGGGCCCACGAGTTGACCCCCGATGATCCGGCGGTCAAGGACACCCTAGGTACGATTCTGCTGGAAACGGGCGACGCGCGACGGGCTCTGGCCCTGCTCCGGGCCGCCGCCACTCAAATCGCAAACAACGCGGAAATCGGCTTTCACTATGCTCAGGCCCTGGCCGCCAATGGCGAAAAGGCGCAGGCCCGGGAGGTGCTGGGCAAGGCCCTCGAGTCGGGCCAGGCCTTTCACGGGTTGGACCGAGCCAGGGACCTCATGCAGGAATTGGATCGCGGGCAATAAGCTGCGGTCTTAAGCGGCAGGTCTCGAAGGACCGCCCTGCTCGCAATACCGGACAAATAAAAAGGGGGCCCGCACGGGCCCCCTCCTCAATTCTAGAAACGTCGTTTGGTCGTGCTCAGGTGCTCTCCTGCATCGCCGACCGGCGACGAGACAAGAAACCGAGTCCGAGCAAGCCGACACCGAACAAGGCCAGCGTACCTGGCTCGGGGATCTGGAATTCAGCATTGCCGGTTGTCGGCGATCCAGCCAGTGTGTGTGTGATGGTCCACCGCAGGGTCACCGAATAAGACGGATCTGTCGGCGCAAGGCCAGAGACACCGAAAAAAGCACCCGGTGACGAAACCGGCCCCAAATCCGCGACTTTAGTCCCGCCCCCAAACAGGTTGTCCGCCAAATCGACGAAAATTTCCAGACTGGAGGTCCCGCCGGCGCCGACCACGGGGCCCCAATGGGTATTGAAATTCTGCACGCCGCTGTTGGAAAAGCCGGTCTGACTCAACTCAACGACGAGCGTCCCCGCCCCGGTACTGGTGGCCGTGACGCTGAGATCCATATGGGGATAAGGTGCGGCGAGGACCGGATTCGATAATCCGGTGTCGATATTTATATTGAATATCCCGACCGGCCCGAAGTGGAGGATGGCGCCAGGAGTCGCCGCAGCAAAGTCGCCTAGACCACCATCAGCCACCGTGACGATGGTCGCGCCTTGGGTCAACCGCATGGCAAAGGCCGCCTCGGCGTCGTTGGCCGAGCCAACGGACAGCATGCCTACTGTGGCAATAACCGCCGCCGAAAGCACTTTGTTTGTCTTGAGAAACCGCATCACTTTCATTCTCCCCGCAATCTACCTGATGAAACTCTGTGTAACACTAGCTGGTAACACTACCTATGGTCGGCCATCTCATACGGCCTTACGCACATTAATATGCAACCCTCGTGCCATCTGAATAACTCATTATTTATCAATACCTTGACATATGTCCATGGTTAACTTGCGGTGGTAGTGTAATGAAAATGGACAGCACTTCTTAGAGTCTGATCAAAAGATATTTTTAATATCAACATCTTATATAAAAATCACGGCATGACAGGCCGTTCCGAAGTGTAATGAAACCTGACAGCATTTTCGGGCCGCCGAACCGGTATCTATAGATTTCATGGACTTACGAGGCCTGCGCCCCGTGCCGCCCCGCTTGGCCGCTGTAACGATTGCTAACACCGCTCTTCGCGGTGTCATGAAGCGCCTCAAAGATACCCAAAGGGGTATCCATCTGGCCGCCGATCCGGTTGCGGAAATAATCGAGATAGCGCGCCATAGTTGCCAGAAAACCAGCCAAATCGGCCCGATCGCGCACATAGGGGGTGCAGCCGGGCCGCAGTGTTGGGCTGTGGTAGGTCAGAACGAATATCCGGCGCCCTTGGGCCAGCAGGCTATCCGTCAAGCGGCACAGGGCGGCCGCGTCCACACCCTCCGGGGTCAGGCGAATGCGCTCCAACAAGCCCAGGCGGGCGGCGAAACCAGGCCCGTGCAGGGCCATGCCCAGGGGCGAGGCCAGACCGGGATAGACCGCCGGGCCGGCCCCGCGCAGCAATCCGGCGAAACCGGCGCTCTGGGGAATCTCCAACAGCCGCCGCTCGGTGCCGAACCAATAGGGCCGGGCCCCGAAGCCATGGTAGCAAGGCCCGCCATCGGCGCTGAAATCGGTGTGCGGCACGACACTGGTATCGACCTCGTAGCCCAGATCTTCCAGGATCCGCCCGGTCGCCGGGCCGGCGCCCCAGCGCCCGGCGCGGAACACCCGCGGGCGGACCCCCAGATTGGCCTCGATGGTCTCGGTCAGGCGCGTCAGCTTGGTCCGCTCCAACGCTTCGGGCAAATTCCCGGCGTAGGAGTTGTAAGGCGTGACCTCCTCGTCGTGGGGCGGGGAGACCCAGGGGTGCAGATGGGCGCCAATTTCGCACACCCCGTCGCGCAAAAAGCCGCTCAAAATCTCGATCCCCGCGTCGCTGGTCGCGATGGGATAATCAACAACGTAACAGGGCACCAGACCGTGCTTGGCGAAGACGTCCTGCGCCGCCCCTTGGGCTCGGATCGCCTGGATCGAGGTGTTCTCCCGGGCCAGGGGTTGACCCCAGTCGAATTCCTCCTCGGTGTCGACCACGACCATCAGCCGAGGGGCCATATCCGGGGACACCTGGGCGAATTCAATTCGGTTTCGATCCAGCATGGTACCTTGAAGACTTGAGCAACCGCCCCCGCGGGCGGCGCGGGGGCGCGTTATGGGACAGCTGCCATCCTATTTCCTGGCGACCGGCCGCGCCACGGCGCGTTTCAGGTTTTTCTCCTAGCGATGGATGGTTAAGGTTTCGGGAAGGTCGCATCCGATAGTCTTTGGCGGACCCTTTTGTTTCCATGGTTTGGATATTGAGCTGGTGACGAACCTCGATCCTCGTCTGAACGCCTTTCGCCCCGATCTCGCCGCCAGCGCCCTGCGTGGCAAGGTCGAGGCCGCCCGCTTTGTTGAGGGCCACCCGGCCCTAGTCGCCCGGGGCGTCGCGGATTTGCGTCGGCGGCCGGAGGCGACCGCCCCACTGGATACCCAACTTTTGTTCGGCGAATCGGTGACGGTTTTCGAGACGGCGGACGGCTGGGCCTGGGTTCAGAACGCCGCCGACGATTATGTCGGCTATGTCGAGGCCGCAGCCCTGGAAGAAACCGAAGCTGCGGGCCCGAGCCACTATTTGAAGGTCCTGCGCAGCTTCGTGTACCCGGAACCGGATCTCAAAACGCCGCCGCTGGATGTCTTGAGTTTCATGTCGCCGCTGCGCGTTCTGGGCACGCGCGAGCGCTATAGCGAGATCGCCCGGCCGGGGGCGGCAAGCGGCTGGATCTATAGCGCGCATTTGGCCGAGACCTGCGAAACCGCACCCGATTTCGTCGCCACCGCCCATATGTTCCTGGGTGTGCCGTACCTATGGGGCGGACGTTCGAGCCTGGGTTTAGATTGTTCGGCCCTGATCCAGCTTTGCCTGGCCCGCGCCGGGCTGCCGTGCGCGCGCGACAGCGGCGTGCAAGCGGACAGCGTTGGGCTGCCGCTGGACTGGCAAGCCGGTAAGACACGCCTGCGCCGCGGCGATTTGGTCTACTTCCCCGGTCATTGCGCGATTGCCCTGAATGAAAGCGATGTTCTGCATACCAACGCGGGCGCCATGTTGACGGCGATCGAGCCCTTGGCCGACGTGGTCAAGCGCGTCGAAGCGGAAAGCGGCGGCCGGGGCGTCACCGGCGTGCGCCAGGTCGGCCTTTAGCGCCGCCTGGCGCCCGGGCCCAACCATCGATCATGCGCGGTTTTCTTTTCGACTTGGACGGGACGCTCACCGATTCCCAAGCTGGGATCGCTCAGTGTTACCGGGCGGCGCTGGAGGCCCTGGGCGTCATGGGCCTCAGCGACGACGCCCTGCGGCGACAAATTGGCGCGCCCATTCCCGAAGTATTGCGGGCCTTCAAGGCGGACTTCAGCGACGCGGAAATCGCGCACGGCATTGCCACCTACCGTGCGAACTACGAGCGTGAAGGCATCTTCGTCAACATGCTGTTTCCCGGCGTGCGCGAGATGCTGACTCTGGTGCGGCGCTCGGGCCGGCCCGCCTGGATCGTGACCACCAAGCCCCAGGGTTTCGCCGAACAAGTCGTCGATATCCTGGATATCCGCGGTCTTTTGGCCGGGATTGTCGGACCGGGTCTGGAAGAATTCGGCGCCAAGGCGCCCTTGATCCGGCGGGCGCTCGATGGCGCCGGATTGGATCCCGATCACGCCGTCATGCTGGGCGACCGTCATTATGACGTGCAGGGCGCCTTGGAGACCGGCGTGACCCCGGTCGGCGCGCTGTGGGGCTATGGCGGCCACGACGAACTGCACGCCGCCGGCTGCCGCGCCTTCGCCGTATCCGCCGCGGACTTCACCGAACGATTCGTGACCTAGCAACGAACCGCGCGACACCTAAGTCATGATTGAGCTGCGTCAATTCGACTCCGGCGTCGCGTACCGGAACTCATTGTGCATATTTCGCTAGGTCCGCTTATAGGAAGTTTCCGGCCATCCGTGGCTCAAGCCGATACCGTCTCCGCTTTCGACATCAGCCAATCCAAGAACATCTTGACCGCGGGTCGCCTGTGTTCCTGTGGCGTTTGAATGTAATAGACACCGAAGAGAGGCTCCGAAAAAAGCTCAACGACTTTTCCGGCTTCGAGATCGTCCCTGAAGAATGCACGAGCCGTATAAGTGATACCGTCACCCCGGCGAACGGCATCCATGATTAGGTTCCCCGGCATGTGGTTCACGGTCAAGGGCCGGTCGGGGACCACACCGTGATAGGTGAACCATTCCGCGGCTTCGTTGGTGCCGAGTTCCTGCAGCCAAGGGAGGTCGACCAGCGATGCCGGATCGCACAAGTCCCGGCCGCCGACGAGCGACGGCGTCCCAATGACGATCATGTCCGAAATCAAGACCGCCCCCACATCTTGATGTGGCCGCCGCCGGTCTCGATATCGGATCGCCACGTCGATGCCGCGGGGTTTCAATTCCACCACTTCGGATGTCGGGTTGAGCATGAGCGTGATCTTGGGATTTTCGTGTTGAAACTCCGCGATCCTCGGCATTAGCCATTCCACGGCAAACGCCGGAGACATGGTGATCTGCACAGGACGGTTCGCCGCGTCCTCGGATAGACGCTCAATGCCACGGCCGATGGTCGCAAAGCCGATTTCCAGCTCCCGGGCAAGAAGTGCTCCCTCACTTGTCAACTGAATGCCTCGCCCCGTTCGCATGACGAGGGCAATGCCAAGGCGCTTTTCGAGCGCTTTTACCTGCTGGCTGACGGCGGCGTGCGTCACGTTGAGCCGATCCGCCGCCAGGCTATAACTGCCAGTCTCGGCGACCGCGGAAAACGCACGGAGGCCGTTGAGCGGTGGAAGTCTCAACCAATCCATATGTAAGTTTTTCTAATAGTTTTACATTATTATTGAGTCGCATACCGACACTCAAATAGCAAGAATGCTGATGTCTCCGTTTGAATTGTGGCGTCGACCCCGTTCAAGGGGTGTGACAAATTCTATGATGTGTTCGAAAGGGCGCGAACATGAGCGAGGCAAAGGAGAGGTTCGAAGGCGGATGCTACTGCGGCGCGGTCCGCTATAAAATCGTCGGCCTACCGGCGTGGTCCGGGCATTGCCACTGCCGGTCCTGCCAACTGGCGCTGGGCGGCGCCTTCGTCACTTGGGCCAAGGTCGCAGCCGAAGACTTCGCAGTTACGAAGGGCGAGATCAAAATCTATGAGAAATCGCCTGGAATCAAACGGGGCTTTTGCGGCGACTGCGGTACGACCCTGACCTACGCCGCCGAGCATGAGGTCGACGGCCAGAACTGGCGGGCGGACGCATGGTTCGCGGCGGCCACGCTCGACAATCCCTCCATCGCCTCACCCAAGACCCATGTCTACGTATCCCACCGGCAGCCCTGGATCAAACTCGCGGACGATCTGCCAACATTTCCAGAATTCTAGGTGCCGCCGGGTTCAGAGCCAACAAGAAGACCAAAATGACTACTGCATATTCATACGCCTGCAATGATTGCGAAGGCATGGAATCCTGCCCGGGCAAGGTCGTTGCCGCGACAGAGGATGAAGTGTGGAAACTGATGGAGCTTCACGCGGTCGTTGCCCATGGCGAAGACCCCAGCTCTTGGGACGACGAAACTCGGCAGTACCTGAAGACCTTGATCAAATCTGAATAGGTACTGGGTTGCCTGGCCGGACCGCTACAGGCCGAACTCGGTTTTGCGGATGTCCGAGTCGGGTCACGAACGGCCCTTCG
>JAJFGO010000077.1 GCA_021776095.1 Kiloniellaceae bacterium
TTGGACCGGCGGCTGGACGACCTTGCCGGAAGCGTTTCCGGCTTCGCGGTCGCCGGTCATTTCGCGATCCGGAACCCAGAGCACGAGATCGCCGTGCGCGAGCGGATCCGGTCCGGCTGCGACCTGCCGGTCACCTGCAGCCACGAACTCTCAGCCAAGCTCGACGGGCCCCGGCGTGCGCTGACCTGTTTGCTGAACGCCCGGCTGATCAGCCTGCTCAGCGGCCTGACCCAGGCGACTCAGTCCTATCTGCAGGCGCGCGGGATCGCGGCGCCCCTGATGGTGGTACGCGGCGACGGCGCCTTGATCTCGGTCGACCTGGCCAACGCGCGGCCGGTTGAGACCATCCTCTCGGGCCCGGCCGCCAGCCTGGTCGGCGCAGCCTATTTGACCGGCCAAGATGACGCGGTGGTCGCCGATATTGGCGGCACGACCACCGATATCGCGGTTCTGCAAGGCGGCAAGCCGCGGATCGACGAGGCCGGCGCGACGGTCGGTGGCTGGCGCACCATGGTCGAGGCGGTCGCCATGCGCACCTTCGGCCTGGGCGGCGACAGCGAGGTCGCGCTCAACGAGGACTCCGATGGGGCGCCCATAAAGCTGGGGCCGCGCCGGGTGGTGCCGCTCAGCCTCCTGGCGCTCGATTGCCCGGATTTGGTCCACGATGCCCTGGCCCGCCAGTCCCGCGCCGAAAGCCCGGGCCGCCGCAACAGCCGTTTCGTGGTGCCCCTGCGCGCCAGCGCCGCGCAACTGGCCGGCCTGACCCCGGGCGAGCGCGACCTCTACGACCAGGCTGTGGCGGGACCGGTCGCGGCCGACAAGCTGGCCGGCGGGACCTATCGGGACGCTGTCTTGACCCGCCTGGTCGCCAAGGGCGTGGTTTTGATCTCGGCCCTGACCGCGTCGGACGCGGCCCATGTGGTCGGGCGTTACGAGGCCTGGGACCTTCGCGCCGCCCATGACGGGGCCGTGCTTTTTGCCCGGACCCGCGACCGCATGGGCCGCGCCGCCGCGCCGGATGCGGAGACCCTGTGCCGGCGTATCCTGGCCGCGCTGGTCCGCCGTTCGGCCGAGGTCCTGCTGGATTCCGCGTTCGCCGCCGATGGTTATGCCGGCATGGACCTGAGCCGCCATGTGCTGAGCGCGGCCGCCCTGGAGCGGCGCCGCGGCCTGGTCCGGATCGACCTGGGGCTCAACGCGCCGCTGATCGGCCTCGGCGCCTCGGCCGCGACCTATTACCCCGAAGTGGCGTCTTTGTTGGGCGCACACGCCGTGGTGCCCGAGCACGCCGATGTCGCCAACGCGGTCGGTGCCGTGGTCGGGCAGGTGCGCGTGACCGCGCAAATCACAGTATCGCAGCCCGACGAGAACCGCTTCAGGGTTCACGACGCCGATGGACCCGGGGATTTCACGCAGTTGGACCAGGCGATCGCTTATGCGGAACAAAGGGCGGCGGATCGGGCGCGCGCCGAGGCTACGGCGGCGGGCGCCGCTTCGGTCGAAGTCCGCCTGTCGCGGCGCGACAAGACCGCGACCGTCGAAGGCCGGGAGATCTTTATCGAATCCCAGATCGAGGCCGTCGCCGCCGGCCGGCCGCGCATCGGCGCTTGAGGGCTCCGGCGGTCTAGTGTCGGCCGCAGCGGCCTATGATTTGTCTCGGGCCGGCGCTTGGCGGATCAGGAATAGAACCGGCACCAGGCCCAAGGCGCTGAGCGCCGCCATGACGCCGAAGGCGCCGCCGCCCAAATCGGTATAGAGCCAGCCGGAGGCCAGTATGGCCAAGCCCAGAACGAGCCCGCCGGAGACCGCTGAGTAGATGGCCTGGGCGCTTGCCGCCAATCCCGGCGGGGCGTTGCGGGCCAGGAAGTGCATGGCCCCCAGATGGGCCGCGCCGAAAGTTGCCGCATGCAGAAGCTGCGCCGCGAACAAGGCCGGCAGGGCCGTCGTCCCGGCCAGGACCAGCCAACGCACCGCGCCGCCGGCCCCGGCGACCGCCAAGAGGCCGAAGGGGCCGAGGCGCGCGACGACCCGGCCGCCGAAAGCAAAGAGGATGACCTCGGCGATCACGCCTTCGGCCCAGAGCCAGCCGACCATTGCCTCGCTGAGCCCCGCGGCGCGCCAATGCAAGGCGGAAAAACCGTAGTAGACCGCGTGACTGGCGGCCAGCAGGCTGGTTGCCGCCAGAAACATGAGAAACTGCCGGTTGGCGAACATCAGCCACAGACCGCGCAACGGCGCCGTCGCCGCAGCGCGCCGGGAGCTGGGAAAGGCCAGGGCGGCGAGCAGATTCAGGCCGAGCGCGCCCAGGATTAGCGGCAGAACGAGGCCGGCATCGCGTCCGGTCAGCAGCCACCCGGCACCCAATGTACCCACGATAAAGGCCAGCGAACCCCACAGCCGGACCCGCCCGTAATCGAGACGCTTGGCGGTCGCCGCGGCCATGGTCTGGGTCTCGGTCAGGGGGGTCAGAGGGGGGTGGAAGATGCTGACCAAAACCTGGATCGCCAAAATCGCCCAGAATGCTTCGGCCAGGTAAAACCAGGAGAAAAACAGGACCGACATCAAGGCACAGACCACGATGGTCGCCTTGGCCCCGCCGGTACGGTCGGCGATCTGGGCCAGGACCGGGCCGCTGAGCACCTTGACCCAGGTGCCACAGGCGAGCAGCACGCCGATCTGGTCGGCGCCGAGGCCGCGCGCGGACAGCCAAAGCGGCCAAAACGGCAGGTAGATTCCCACGGTTAAGAAGATCGCGCCGTACATGGCGGCGTAACGCGCGCTGAGAATTAGGCGCGACATGGGGTCCGGGCGGGGGCATGCGACATGCTGTTTCCTATACGCCTTGACCCCGCCCTGAGCCAGCGCGCTTGAGCCGCGCGCGCGCAAAGGGATAATGGGCCGGACCGGCGCCAGTACAGGCGGGCCGGACGGCGGTTTGGGCGGGAGGTATCGCTAGAGTGGCAGGTAGCAAGCACACTGAGGCGTCGGAACTCGGCGAATTCGACTATGTGATCGTGGGCGCCGGCACTGCGGGCTGTGCCCTGGCCAACCGGCTGTCGGCGGACCCGGACCAGAGCGTTCTGTTGTTGGAGGCCGGCGGCAAAGACAACTACATCTGGATTCACGTGCCGATCGGATATCTCTACACCCAGAACAACAAGCGCACCGACTGGTGCTTCAAGACCGAGGCGGAAGACGGCCTCAACGGACGGGCGCTGAACTATCCCCGGGGCCGGGTGCTGGGCGGCTGTTCCTCCATAAACGGCATGATTTACATGCGCGGTCAGGCCCGCGATTACGACCGCTGGCGTCAGCTCGGCAACACCGGCTGGTCTTGGGACGATGTGCAGCCCCATTTCAAGCGATCCGAGGATTTCTTCGGCGGCGCCGACGATATGCACGGCGCCGATGGCGAGTGGCGGGTCGAGGAACAGCGCCTGTCCTGGGAAATTCTCGATGCCTTTCGCGAAGCCGCGGCCGAGGTCGGCATTCCCAAGACCGACGACTTCAACCGGGGCAACAACGAAGGCTGCGGCTATTTTCACGTCAACCAGCGCAACGGATTTCGCCGGAACACGGCGCAGGCCTTTCTGAAACCAGCCCGCGGCCGCGCGAACCTGACCGTCCTGACCGGCGCTCAGGCCCGCAAGCTGTGCTTCGAGGCCAAACGGGCGACCGGCGTGGCGTTGCGCCACAAGGGGGCCGAGGTCGTGGTCCGGGCGCGGCGCGAGGTCATCCTGGCGACCGGTGCGGTCGCGACGCCGCAGATGCTTCAGCTTTCCGGAATCGGGCCCGGCGCCTTGTTGCAGGAGTTCGGCATTCCGGTGCGCCACATCCTGCCCGGGGTCGGCGAGAACCTCCAGGACCACCTGCAACTGCGCACGGCCTACAAGGTGCGCAACGTTAAAACCATGAACGAGCGGGCCAACAGCCTGCTCGGCCGGGCCGGCATGGGGCTCGAGTACATCCTATTCCGGCGCGGGCCCCTGACCATGGCGCCGAGCCAGCTGGGCGCCTTCGTGAAATCGGACGAGTCCCGCGAAACGCCCGATCTGCAGTACCATGTGCAGCCCTTGTCCCTGCCCAAATTCGGTGAGCCCCTGGACCCGTTTCCGGCCATGACCGCCTCGGTCTGCAACCTGCGCCCGGAAAGCCGGGGCCATATCCGGATCAAGAGTCCGAACCCCTTCGAGGCGCCGGCCATCAAGCCGAATTACCTTTCGACGCCGGGCGACCGAAAGATCGCGGCGGCGGCTATTCGCCTGACCCGGCGGATCATGGCGGCGCCGGCCATGGCCAAGTATCATCCCGATGAGTTCCGCCCCGGCGTCGATGCGCAGAGCGAGGACGACCTGGCCAAGGCGGCCGGCGATATCGGCACCACCATCTTCCATCCGGTCGGCACCGCCAAGATGGGCCAAGATGACATGGCCGTGGTCGACGAACGCCTGCGGGTGCGCGGCATGACGGGCTTGCGGATCGTCGATGCCTCGGTCATGCCGGCGATCACCTCCGGCAACACCAATGCGCCGACCCTGATGATCGCGGAAAAGGCCGCCGAGATGATCCGGGAGGACCGGCGCGCGTGATCGGGCAAGGGAGCGAACGCGCTGCGGCCGCCGCACGCCTTCTGATCGAGGCGCGCCTGAGCGGCTCGATCGAGAGCCTGCCGGAAGCTTGCCGGCCGCGCGACGTGGCCGAGGCCTACGCCATACAAGACGCCGTGGCCGAGCGTCTCGGCCCGATTGAAGGCTGGAAAGTCGGCGCGGGTGGCCCGGAGGAAATGCCCGCTTGCGCGCCGCTGCTGGCGGGAAGCGTCATGGTTTCACCGGCCCGGCTGGATCCGGCAAGGTATCCGCTACGCGGCATCGAGGCGGAGATCGCTTTCCGCTTTGCCCGCGACCTGCCGCCCCGCGAAAGCGACTATTCCCGGGATGAGGTGACCGGGGCGATCGAGTCCGCTTTGGTGGCGATCGAGGTCTGCGAGTGCCGCTTCCGCGACCGCGCCACACTCGATCCGCTGAGCAAGCTCGCCGACAACAACTTGAACGCGGCCTTGGTGATCGGTGAACCCTGGCCTGGCTCGCCCGATCTGACGATTGCCCGGCAGGCCGTGCGCCTCAGCTTTGACGACCGCGTTGTGGTCGAGAAACATGGGGGCAACACGGCGGGCGATCTGATCCGCCTGCTGGTTTGGCTGGCCAATCACCTGCGCCGGCGCGGGCCGGGCATCGCGCGCGGGCAGGTGGTCACCACCGGATCTTGGACTGGGCTCATCCCGGCCGGCCCGGCGCGGCACATCGCCGCCGACTTCGAGGGTATCGGGACTTCGGTTGTGACGTTCTAGGGCCCGAAGTTGCGCGGGGACGCCGGGCTCACTCGCCGTTGGTTTCCTCGCTTGCGCGGCGAATGACGAACACGAAGACCTCGTCGTCCTTCGAGGATTCGACCAGCTCGTGCCCCGTGGTCAGGCAGAACGCCTTGAAGTCGATGACCGAGGCCGGGTCGGTCGCCAGCACGCGCAGCAGGCCGCCGGCCGGCACGCTTTTTAACGCCTTGCGCGCCTTGAGGACCGGCAGCGGGCAGTTCAGCCCCTTGGTGTCGAGCAGGGTTTCGGTCATTCGATTCCTAGGCGCCGTCTCAATAATGGGATGCGAGAGCCCGCCGGGCCGGCCCAAGCGGTGATACTTGGGCGGGCGCAGTCTGACAAGAGGCCGCGCGTCATCCCTACGCCTCGAGTACGCCTTGGATGCGCTGCAGCCAAGCTTCCGGCGCCCGCCAAACGCGCCCAAGATCTTTTTCTCGCTTGATCGGCGCGGCAATTTTTGATCAAATGATAAAAATTTGCCGCGTGGGAGGAAAAACGCAATGGGGATGAGCGACGCGAAACGCGATGTCGCCGCCGGGCGCTTGCCATCGCACCAGGTCCAGGAAAACTTCGCCGACCTGCACCCGCCGCTCGACCGCCATGGGGCGACGGTCGAGGCGGATCGCTGCTACTTCTGCCACGACGCGCCCTGTGTGCGGGCCTGCCCGACCAGCATCGATATCCCCATGTTCATCCGCCAGATCTCGACTGGCAATCCGCACGGCGCGGCGGAGACGATCCTGAAGCAGAACATCATGGGCGGCATGTGCGCCCGGGTCTGCCCGACCGAAACCCTGTGCGAGGAGGTCTGCGTGCGCGAGGTCGCGGAGGGCAAGCCGGTCAAGATCGGCCACCTGCAACGTTACGCGACCGACGCCCTGTTCGCCGACGGCAAGCAGGTCTTCGTCCGCGCGGCCGAGAGCGGCAAACGCGTCGCGGTGGTCGGCGGCGGCCCGGCGGGCCTGTCCTGCGGCCATCGGCTGGCCGTCCTCGGCCATAGCGTCACCGTCTACGACGCACGGAAAAAATTAGGCGGTCTCAATGAGTACGGGATTGCGGCTTATAAAACGGTTGAAGATTTCGCGCAGCGCGAGGTGGCCTTCATCCTGTCCCTGGGCGGGATCGAGGTGGTCACCGGCAGGCGCCTGGGCGCCGACTTGAGCCTGGCCCAGTTACGCGCCGATTACGACGCGGTCTTCCTGGGCGCCGGGCTGGGCGCGGTCAACGGCCTGGGCCTTGAGGGCGAGGATCTGGACGGCGTGGTCGACGCGGTCGACTACATCGCCGAGCTGCGCCAGGCCAAGGACCTGTCGGTCCTGCCGGTCGGGCGCGAGGTGGTGGTGATCGGCGGCGGCATGACCGCCATCGATATCGCGGTGCAGAGCAAGCTGCTGGGTGCGCAGGACGTCACCATCGTCTATCGCCGCGGCAAGGCGCAGATGAAAGCCAGCGGCTTCGAGCAGGATCTGGCCCAGACCAAGGGCGTCAAGATCGTGCACTTCGCCAAACCGGCGCGCTTGATCGGGGAGGGCGGGGCGGTGCGCGGCATCGAGTTCGAGCGGACCCGCCTGGGCGCGGGGGACCGCTTGGAGGGCACCGGCGAAAACTTCACCCTGAGCGCCGACGTGGTCTTCAAGGCGATCGGCCAGACTTTCGTCCCTGACGGCCTCGACGGTGGCGTCCGCTTGGAGGGCGGCCGGATCGCGGTCGACGGCGAAGGCCGGACCTCAGTCCCCGGAATTTGGGCCGGCGGCGACTGCGTGGCGGGCGGCCAGGACTTGACCGTCGCGGCGGTCGAGGACGGCAAGAATGCCGCCCATTCAATCGACCGCGCTTTGCGCGGGGCCGGGGCCTGAGCGAACAGGCCGACGGCGGAACTCGATCACTGGTTACGGGAGAATGGCGTCATGACGGACCTTCGCAACGACTTCGTCGGGATCAAGTCGCCCAACCCCTTCTGGCTGGCCTCGGCGCCGCCGACCGACAAGGAATACAACGTGGTGCGCGCCTTCAAGGCGGGCTGGGGCGGGGTGGTGTGGAAAACCCTGGGCGAGGACCCGCCCATCGTCAATGTGAACGGCCCGCGCTATGGCGCGATCTACGGCGCCGACCGCCGTCTGTTGGGCTTCAACAACATCGAGCTGATCACCGACCGGCCGCTCGACGTCAATCTGCGCGAGATCAAGCAGGTCAAACAGGATTGGCCGGACCGGGCGGTGGTGGTCTCGCTCATGGTGCCTTGCGAGGAAGGGGCCTGGAAAAAGATCCTGCCCTTGGTGGAAGACACCGGGGCGGACGGCATCGAGCTGAACTTCGGCTGCCCGCACGGCATGTCGGAGCGCGGCATGGGCGCCGCCGTCGGCCAGGTGCCGGAATACGTCGAGATGGTCGCGCGCTGGTGCAAGCAAAACACGCGCATGCCGGTCATCGTCAAGCTGACCCCCAACATCACCGACGTGCGCAATCCGGCGCGCGCGGCCAAGCAGGGCGGCGCCGACGCGGTCTCCCTGATCAACACCATCAACTCGATCGTCGGGGTCGATCTCGATACCATGGCGCCGAACCCGGCGACCGACGGCAAGGGCACCCACGGCGGTTATTGCGGACCGGCGGTCAAGCCCATTGCCCTCAGCATGGTTTCGGAAATCGCCCGCGATCCGGCGACAGCGGGCTTCCCGATCTCGGGCATCGGCGGCATTTCGGATTGGCGAGACGCGGCGGAGTTCATGGCGCTGGGCGCGGGTAACGTGCAGGTCTGCACCGCGGCCATGGCCTATGGCTTCCGCATCGTCGAGGACATGGTCGAGGGCCTGAAGACCTGGATGGAAGAGAAGGGCCACGCGCGCCTCGACGACTTCGTCGGCAAGGCGGTGCCGAACATGACCGATTGGCAGTACCTCAACCTGAACTACGTGGTGAAGGCGCGGATCGACCAAGACGACTGCATCAAGTGCGGCCGCTGCTATATCGCCTGCGAGGATACCTCCCATCAGGCGATCACCGCGACCAAGGACGGCCAGCGCCATTTCGAGGTGATCGACGAGGAATGCGTCGGCTGCAACCTCTGCGTCAGCGTCTGCCCGGTGGAGAATTGCATCACCATGGAGCGCCTGACCGACGGCGTCGACCCGCGCACCGGACAGCCGATCGAGCGCGAGTACGCCAACTGGACCACGCACCCCAACAACCCCAATCGTGTGGCCGCCGAGTAACGCGGGCCTTGGCATGACTCCGGGCCGCGCCTTTCGTCCCTCGACAGGCTCGGGATGAGGACGCTTCGGTTGGGGTTCCGGCGCGACGCTCAGGGTGCGACCTTCATGCAGAGTCAGGGTCCGCGCGAAATCCTCATGCTGAGCCTGTCGAAGCATGAGAGATCGTGTTGCGATGTCGGCCGTTGCTCGCGTGCCGTCCGGTGTAACCTGGGCTTGGGCCGCTAGAGCCGTGGCGGCACCGCAGGCAACACCCGCCGCCGCCTTGAGCGAGGGGCGCGCGCACGGCGTGATGCTGCTTTATATCTTCCTGATCAGCACCTCGTTTCCGCTCGGCCGGCTGGTCGCTTTGGAAGCCGATCCTTTCGTGGTCACCTTCTTGCGCTTTGGCCTGGGCGCGATCGTGTTCGGCGCGGTCCTCGCGGCCCACGGCGGTTGGGGCCGGCCGAGCCCGAGTGCGCTTCTGCGCTACGGGGTTATCGCCACGCTCATGGCGACCTTCTTCGTCGCCATGTTCGAATCCCTGCGCACGGTCGATCCCTTGAGCGCCGGGGCGATCTTCACCTTGCTGCCGCTGATCAGCTCCGCTTATGCCTTGGTGATCCTGCGTCAGCGCCTCTCGGGGCCCCTGGCGGTGCTCATTTTCTTCGGCGCGTTCGGCGCGCTCTGGGTTCTGTTTCGCGGCTCGTTCGAGCGGCTGTGGCTGCTCGATTTCGGCTATGGGGAGGCGGTCTTCCTGTTCGGATGCTGTGCCTTCGCCGCTCATCCGGTGGCGGTCAAGCGCCTGCATGGCGGCGATTCGATCGCGCGCCTGACCTTCTGGGCCTTGGTTGTCGGCACGGTCCTGCTCGGTCTCGTCTCCGCGCCGCGCATTCTGGACACGCAGTGGAGGGCAATTTCGACCGAGGTGTATCTCGCGATTGTATTCCTTGCGGTCTGTAACACCGCCTTCACGTTCTACCTGGCCAAATCCGCCAGCGTGGTGCTGAGCCCGGCCAAGGTCATGGCCTACACCTTCCTGATTCCGGGCCTGGTCGCGGTGCTCGAAGGCGTCTCGCGCCAAGCCTGGCCGGAACCCACGGTCTACGTCGGCATCGCGATCACCACCTTGGCCATGATGGCGATGCTGAAGGTGGAGTAGGGGCGGGAAGGCGAAAGGTGCGCGGAGTGGCTAGGCTCATGTCCGCACTTAGCGGCGAATCAGACGATCAATCTGAGATATCGCATGTCGCGGAAGTGCCATACACGACATTCGCGGCCCATCGCGTCGTAGCTCGCTCTGGCCCGTCGCAACGCCGCTATACAGTATAGTCAATGGGCTTCAACCAGCTCATAGCCGGACCTCCTCGTTTCTCGATGTACTTGAAAATGTCATTATTTCGCTGAAGAGCAGGCAAGGTTTCAAGAGCTATGGGCTCAGACCAGATACGTGAACGGAAAATTTCTACTACAAATTGTAACAGGTCTCGCATAGACTACTGAGACTGACTGCCGATAGGGATTTTGCGCAGGCAAGTCGGGCGTTAAAAATGGCTGGACAACAGCCGGTATCGTGTTGGTCATCGCCGCTGTAGTAGCCCAAGCGGTGATTTATTGGGAGATTACAATGAAATCCAAACTGGTTTGGGGTGCCTGCACCTCTGCGGTGCTGTTGCTTGGAATATCCGCGACGGCGCAAAGTGTCTTGGCGGATGGGACCGAAACCCTGGGGCCGCCCAGCATACCTATTGCGAGCGGCACCGGAATCGTCGGCGCCGGCACCGGTTTAAGGGACGGGCCCGGCACGATCACCCTTGACGTGCCCCTCGGCGCCACGGTCGAACAGGCGCTGCTTTACTGGGGCTGCTTCGGCACACCCGGCGGCCAGGACGACACCGTCACGGTGAACGGGACCCCCGTCACCGGCACACTGATTGGAGGCCCCACCCAATTCTTCGGCGACGTCGAGGGCGCCACGTTCCGCAACGACATAACCGCCCTCGGCTTGGTCTCAGATGGCCTCAACCTGTTGGATATCGATGGTCTGAACTGCAACTTCGTCAGCAACGGCGCCGGTGTGTTGGTGATTTACGACGACGGCGTTTCGCCGGCGGAGGCGATCGAGGTCCGGGACGGCAACGACCTCGCCTTCATCCACTTTCCGCCTCCCCTGGATACGACCGTCCCGCAGACGATCGTGTTTGCCGCCAGCGCCGTCGACCGCACGGCGGACCTGGTCATGTTCTTTCATAGCGTCGCGATCGACGCGCCCCGGCCAACCGCGGTCGATATCACCGTCGGCGGCACGACCACATCGTTGAACAACCTGCTCGGCAGCAACGACGGCGGCGAATGGGATACCGTGAACATCTCCGTCGATGTTCCGGCGGGTTCGACCATGCTAACCGTTCAGGCCTTGTCGATAGACCGGCTGGCCACCGGAGATCTCCCGGCGTCCCTGGACTGGTCCGCCTCGGGAATCGCCCTTCGGGAGGACGTTCCGCCCACGCTCGATGGCCGGATCACGGGCGGTGGCAGCAATTTCACTATCGATGGCGTTCGGATCACCAAGGGATTGCAAATGCACTGTGATCTGCGCGATCCGAACAACTTCCAGATCAACTGGCAGGGCAATTCCTTCCATCTGCTGGATTTGACCGCCGCGAACTGCACCGAGGATCCCGACATTATCCAATCGCCGCCTGCCTCGTCTCCCTTCGATACCTTCAACGGCAGCGGCACGGGCAGGCTAAAGAGTGGTGGCACCACTGATTTCGATGCAACCGTCGACTTTATTCTCGTGGATGCCGGCGAACCCGGCGTTGACGATACGGCGCGGATCGAGATCAGGAACGGCGTGGGCGACGTTGTGCTCTTCGTGGAGGGCTTCCTCGACAAAGGGAACTTCCAGACGCACAAGGATTGACTGAATACGCCTCCACGGCGGCCGGTGCCGTCGTGTAAACCCTCGGAGGCCGCTATCCCCGCGGCCTCCGAGGGTCTTTATCCTGAAGCCGGTCGCGTCTAGCTACTAGAGCGGCATCCGATCCATTGGACTCGCTTTCAGCGATCCAAGGGAGCGGATAAAGCTGCTCTACCTCATTGAAGAGTAGAGCAATTTCATCTGAACGAATCGAACCGTATCGGTTCTATCCGTTCAGATATTGCTTTAGAAATCGGCCGGCTCGGATTTCTTCGGCGCTTTCTTATCCGAGGGGCGCTTGCGTCGGACAATAACGTCGCTGTCGCTGTTGATCTCGGGCAGTTCGTATTGCGGGACCGAATGCATCAGCATTGAGGGCGATCACCGATAAACCGCCGAATTTTTGGACATCGGAAATGTCTCAGTTGGGTCATGCTACGAAGTTTGTTCTAAAACTGGGAACGTCCGTTACTTGAGCAGATTCGGACGTTGGATTTTTTTCACTTAGACGCGCCGCCGCCATCGCGGTCCGGTCTTGCGTGTACATGGGCCCTTGGGTCAAGCCCGAGGGTGACGTGGAATGCGCGCGCGTTCGGCCAGACCGAAGGGGCGTATCGGGGCCCTTTTAGTCGTTCGTATCCGAACGCGGTATGGCGGGGCGGTTGGTCATGGTGTCCGAAAGCGGCATAACATCGCCCGGCCGGCAGGGGTTGCAGCCGACGAAGGCATGATCTGTCACGGTGGCGAGATGGGCGCGCTCTTCGGCCTCTCTCTCGGACTCGTTTAGGCCTTCCGCGACCAAAGCACCAAGTTTATGCGCCTTGCCCCGGATCGACTTGGTGACGTTCTCCAGCAGTCCCGGTTTTTCGCTCATGGCTGTGCACCTTTCCCATGCTTCTTTAAGATCTTAGAGAAGCAGGCGACTCATGTTCATTGATACAAGTCAAACTTGCTGAACCGATTGCCGGGGATAAGCGGTCCTGAGGCGTGCCCGTATTTTCGTTCGTCACCCTCGGGCTCGACCCGAGGGCCCATGGACGCGGGCGCCTCGGACCGCGATGGATTGCCGGAGCCTGTCCTCGGGCCACGAGCCGAGGATCGAGCCCGGCAATGACGAGAGTGCAAGGGGCCGCCCTAAGACTCCCGGCGTGGCAGCAGGCCGTTCAGGATGATCTTGCACAGGGACTCCTCGATCCGCTCGAACTCGGCCTTGCTGAGATCTTTGCGGCCCATGACCGCGGTCACCTGGGGCGAGAAGTCGGCGTAGTGCTGGGTCGCGGCCCAGATCAGGAACACCAGGTGATAGGGGTCGACCTCGGTCAGGCGGCCGGTGTCGATCCAATGGCGGATGACCTCAGCCTTGCGCTCGACCAGCTTGCGCAGATCCTCGCCCAAATAGCGCTTCAGGATCGGCGCACCCTGCAGGATCTCGGTGGCGAAGACCCGCGACGCGGTCCGGTTCTCGCGCGAAAATTGCAATTTGCTGGATATGTAGTGGCGCAGTTCTCGTTCCGGATCGCCCTCGGGGTCCAGTTCCTTGAAGGGCGCCAGCCAGGCGTCCAGGGTGCGCATAAGGACCGCGAGATAGAGGTCCGTCTTGCGCTTGAAATAGTAGTGTACGTTCGGTTTCGACATGCCGGCGCGCGCGGCGATTTGATCGACCGTGGCACCGCGAAACCCGTGTTCCGCGAAAATCTGCTGCGCCGCGTTCAGGATGCGGGCCTCGTTGCGGGCCTGAATTCGGGTCTTCGGGCGGACCTTGGCGCTGAGGGTGTCCGGCTTCGACATGCAATTTCCCTGACCGCCCGCCTTTCTGGAAAGGCCGCATCCGAGGCCCCGAACCGCGCCGGTGCGACGGATAGCGGCTTGACCGGGCGTGGGTTTCTACCGTAAAAATAATTTGACCAATTGGTCAGGATCAGCATGGCGGGAAAGTCGGCGCCCTGTCAACTGGGACCGCATTTGCCATCGCCAAGGCCGCGCAAGACGGCCCGGGCATACAGCGCGATAAATAACGGGAGGTCAGCATGGCGAAATTGCGTGGCGGCTTGATCCAGATGAGCCTGAAGGGCGACACCGCCATGGCGCCCGAACAAATCCGCGATCTCATGCTCGAGGCGCATCTGCCCCTGATCGCGGAGGCCGGCAAGCAAGACGTCCAGGTTCTGTGTTTCCAGGAGGTCTTCACTCAACCTTATTTTTGTCCGAGCCAGGACGCCCGCTGGTACGCCGCCGCCGAACATATTCCCGACGGTCACACCACCCGGCTGATGCAGGAACTGGCGCGCAAGCACAACATGGTCATCGTGGTGCCGATCTACGAGGAGGACATCACGGGGGTGTACTACAACGCGGCGGCGGTGATCGACGCCGACGGCACCTATCTGGGCAAGTACCGCAAGTCGCACATCCCCCACGTCGCCGGCTTCTGGGAAAAATTCTTCTTCAAGCCGGGCGCGTCGGGCTGGCCGGTGTTCGACACCGCCTATTGCAAGCTCGGCGTTTACATCTGCTACGACCGGCATTTCCCCGAGGGCTGGCGCGCCCTGGCCCTGCGCGGCGCGGAGTACATCGTCAATCCCTCGGCCACGGTGGCCGGGGTGTCGGAATATCTCTGGCGCCTGGAGCAACCGGCCTCGGCGGCGGCCAACGGCGTCTATATTGGGGCGATCAACCGGGTCGGCACCGAGGCGCCCTGGAACGTCGGCGAATTCTACGGCCAGAGCTACTTCGTCAACCCGCGCGGCGAGATCGAGGCCGAGGCCTCGCGCGACCGGGACGAGCTTCTGGTGCACGACATGGATTTCGACATGGTGCGCGAGATCCGCAACAACTGGCAGTTCTTCAGGGACCGGCGGCCGGAAACCTACGGCCCACTGGTCGACCTGAACTGAGCCGAACCGAAGCGCCGGGCCGGGTGCGATTGCCTGGGCCCGGCCGCCCCGCTACCGTGGTCGTAACGACCAACCGGAGGACATGATGAGCGATACCAAGAATCTATCCATCGACGGCAAGCGGCTGTGGGAAACCCTGATGGACATGGCCAAGATCGGCGCCACCGAAAAGGGCGGTTGCTGTCGTTTGGCCCTGACCGATTTGGACAAGCAGGGCCGGGACCTGTTCGTGCGCTGGTGCGAGGCGGCGGGCTGCACCATCCGGGTCGACAAGATGGGCAATATTTTTGCCCGGCGTGCCGGGCGCGACAACGACCTGGCGCCGGTCATCACCGGCAGTCACCTGGACACCCAGCCGACCGGTGGGCGCTTCGATGGGGTCTATGGTGTTTTGGCCGGTCTCGAGGTGGTGCGCACCATGAACGACCTG
>JAJFGO010000078.1 GCA_021776095.1 Kiloniellaceae bacterium
CTCGACCGCCTCGACGGCGGTGCAGCAAGCCGAACAAACCAACGTGTCGGTCCAAGGTCTGGCCCAAGCCGCGGGCAAGATCGGCGAGGTGGTCAGCCTGATCTCCGACATTGCGGAGCAGACCAATCTGCTGGCCCTCAACGCGACTATCGAGGCGGCGCGCGCCGGGGAGGCCGGCAAGGGCTTCGCGGTGGTGGCTTCCGAGGTCAAGTCCCTGGCCAATCAAACCGCCAAGGCGACCGAGGATATCGGCGCCCAGATCGGCGACATGCAGAACGCCACCAATGAGGCGGTCACGGCGATCGAGCGGATCCTCGAAACCATCCAGCAGATCGACGCCATTGCGGGCTCGATCTCAACCTCAGTCGACGAGCAAGGGGGCGCAACCCAGGAAATCGCCCGCGCGGTTCAGGAGGCCGCCACCGGCAACAAGGAAGTTTCGGCCCGCATCGGCCAGGTCTCGACCAGCGCCGGGGAATCGGGACGGCTGGCCGAGGAAGTCCGAAACACCACCGACGAAGTCGCCACGAGCTTGAAGAGCTTGCAGCAGGATATCACCGAGGCGATTCGCCAAAGCGTCGCATAGTTCGCTTTTGGGGCTGCGCCAGAGAGAATCGCCGCGGCACTTGCCGAACGAGTCTTAGACGGACCGGCTATCCCTTTTCGCGCATGAGGCGCGCCTTGTCGCGTTCCCAGTCGCGCTTTTTGTCGGATTCACGCTTGTCCGCTTTGCGCTTACCACGAGCCAAGCCAATCTCAACCTTGGCGATGCCGCGCTCGTTGAAATAGACCGAGAGCGGTACCAAGGTATAGCCACCGCGCCGGGTCAGGCCGAGCAAGCGTTCGGACTCCCTTCGATGGACCAGCAGCTTACGCGGCCGCTTTGGCTCATGATTGAACATGCTCGCCGGGCCGTATGGGGCGATGTGCGCGTTCAGGAGGTAGAGCTCGCCATCCTTCTCGCCGGCATAGGATTCGGCCAGCGAACAGCGCCCCATACGCAACGACTTAACCTCGCTCCCGATCAAGCACAGGCCGGCCTCGAGCGTGTCCTCTATTTGATAGTTGTGGCGCGCCCTACGGTTCTGCGCGACCAGCTGTCTCGCGCCGGCGACCATGGGGAATGGGCCGTACGGTTAGTTGATCAGACCGGCGTGCGCCATCGCCTCGCGCACCCCGCCCTCGGTCTCCGGCTTGACGCAAACCAGCGGCAGACGCAGGCGGTTTTCGCAGAGTCCCAACAGGCTGGCGCCATACTTGACCGGACCGGGGCTGGCCTCGACGAAGAGTGCCTGATGAAGCGGCATCAAACGGTCGTTGATCTTACTCACCGTGGCTAGGTCGCCACGCTGCCAAGCCTCGTGCAGGTCGGCGCACTGGCGCGGCGCGACATTGGCCGTCACCGATATGCAGCCGTGCCCGCCCTGAGCCAGGAACGGCACGACCGTCGAATCCTCCCCCGACAGCTGGGCAAAATAATCGCCAATCGCCGCGCGGGTCAAGGCCGGGCGCACCAAATCGACGGTCGCATCCTTGACCCCCACGATGTTTTCCAACTTGGCCAGGCGCGCCATGGTCTCGACCGTCATGTCGATCACGCTACGTCCCGGGATATTATAGATCAGGATTGGCAATTCGACGGCGTCGTGGATCGCCTTGAAATGCTGGTAAAGGCCTTCCTGGGTCGGCTTGTTGTAATACGGCGTGACCACCAGCACGGCATCCGCGCCGGCCTTCTCGGCATGCTCGGCCAGGCGAACCGCCTCGGCTGTGGAGTTCGATCCGGCGCCGGCGATCACCGGCACCCGGCCCTTGGCGACCTCGATGCACAGCTCCGTCACGCGCATATGCTCCTCGTGCGACAGGGTCGGCGATTCGCCGGTCGTGCCGCAGGGCACCAGGCCGTGACTGCCTTGATCGATTTGCCACTGCACGAATTTCTGAAAGGCCCCGTCGTCCACGTGGCCATTCTTGAAAGGCGTGATGAGGGCGGGCATGGAGCCCTTGAACATCGGTTCTGTCATGGCATCCCTCCAAGCATTCGGGAAAAACCGAACGCCCCGGCGGCTAAGGCGCCGCTTGGTTTCGCGGACGATAACGGTTGCCCCCCGCGACGGCAAGCCCGTGCCGGGGCCGGGCCGTGATGGCCGCGCCCTTCATCTCCCGTAAGTTTTGCCTGTTATGGTCGAGGTGCGGCAATTCATGGTATCAAAAACGTTCATGATGCGATTTGGCCTTTTGTGCGGGCTCTTGTTCGGCTGCTTGGCTGGCGAGCCCTACGCGGCGATGGCGCGCGCCGAGCCACCCGGCGCGCTGGCCAGGGCCCCGCAAGCTATCCAGCAAGACATCGCGAATAGCAGCCAAGGGTCCACACCGGCCACCGGCGCGGCCCTCTTGTCCGCGGCCGACCGCAAAATCTATCGGGAGGCCTTCGCCGCGGCCAAGGCCAAGCGTTTCGGCGAGGCCCGCGCCCTGGCCCAAACGACCCAAGACCCGCGCCTGCGTAAAGTCGTCCTTTGGCTCGGGTTGACCGCGCCGGAGCCGGACCAGGGCGGCTTCCCGATCGTCGCCACGTTCTTGGCCAAGAACCCCGATTGGCCCGGCCGGGGCGCGCTTCAACGGCGTGCCGAAAAGGCCATGCCCGAGGACATGACCGATGCGCAAATGTTGTCCTGGTTCGCCAAGCACCCGGTCATGACCGCGGCGGGCGCGTTCCGCCACGCCGAAGCCCTGGCGCGCGCGGGCCGCGCGGCGGAAGCGGCCGAGGCCGCGCGTACGGCCTGGGTGGCGCTGGACTTCACCGACGCGGAGGAAGCCAATTTTCTGGCCCGTTTCGGCGCGGGCCTCCAGGCCGAGCATCATCGCGCCCGCCTCGAGCGCCTGCTTTGGCAGCGCGCCTACCGGCCGGCCCGGCGCCAGGCCCAGCGCCTGGGCCGGGACTACACCGCTTTGGCGGAGGCGCGCCTGGCCCTGGCCGGCAACCGGCCCGGTGTCGATTCGGCGATCAAGCGCGTGCCCCAGGCCCTGCGGGCGGATCCTGGCCTGATCTACGAGCGCGCCCGCTGGCGCCTGCGCCGGAACCGTTATGACGACGTGATCGCCCTGCTCGACCCGCCGGACCCCGCCCTGCCGGAAGCGAAACGTTGGTGGCGGCTGCGCCATCGGGCCGCGCGCCAGGCATTGGCCAAGGGCGATATCTCGGTCGCCTACCGGATTGCCGCAGGCCACGGCATGACCGCCGGCATTGGTTTCGCCGAGGCCGAATGGCTAGCCGGTTGGATCGCACTGCGGTTCCTGAATGAACCCGGCACCGCCTATGACCATTTCACACGCCTGCACGCCGGCGTGTCCTCGCCGGTCAGCCGTGGCCGGGGCGCCTTCTGGGCCGGCGAGGCGGCGCGCGAGCGGGCCCGCCGGATCGCAGCCAGCCTGCGAACGGAGCAAGCGGAAGAGCCGGCGACCTGGCGATTGCGCGCTCATCAGTGGTACGCGACCGCGGCGGCGCACGACACCAGCTTCTATGGGCAACTCGCCAGCCGCCGCCTGGGACGCGATCCCGAGATTGACCTGGAAGCCCGCAGCGCGCCGACAGATAAAACTCGAAAAGACTTCTCGAACAACGAGTTGGTTCAAATCATTCGTCTTCTAAGCGAGGTCGAAGAACGGACACTGTTGGAGCGCTTTCACGGGCGGCTCCGGGCCCTGGCCAAGACCGCGCAGGACTATGCTCTAGCCGCCGGATTGGCGAACGAGATCGGCCGACCGGATTTGGCCATGCGGGCCGCCCGGGCCGCGCGCGGCGCAGCCATAGTTCTGCCCGGCTATTTGTTTCCCAACATTTCCCTAGCCAATACCGAGCCGCCAGAGACCGCCTTGCTGCTGGCCCTAATCCGGCAAGAAAGCGGTTTCTACAGCGAAGCGGTTAGCCGGGCCGGTGCACGCGGCCTAATGCAAATCATGCCGGCCACGGCACGCCAGGTCGCCCGCCGAATCAAGGTCGCCTACAACGGCGAGAAACTGTTGAGCGACCCGCAATACAACCTCTTGCTGGGGCGAAGTTACCTGTCAAGACTGCTGGATCTCTATGGCGGCTCCTATGTCCTGGCCCTGGCCGCCTACAATGCCGGCCCGGCCCGGGCGGACCGTTGGATCAAATCCTTCGGCGATCCGCGCGACCTCGATACCGATACGGTCGATTGGATCGAGAGCATCCCCTTCAACGAAACCCGCAACTACGTTCAGCGCGTTCTCGAAAGTGTGATCGCTTATCGCCAGCGGTTGGGCAAAGAGGCCCCAGCCACAGGCGGCCTGCCCATGCTGCGCCCCCTAGCACCCGCGTCGCAGCAAGGCGCCCTGCCGCGACCAAATCTTTCCTGTTGCCTTTAGCGGCATCGCGGGGTTGCTTCTAAGGCCTGTTTCGATCCCAAGAGAGCCGACGGAGCCAAACATGACCAACCCCGCCTTCGCCGACATCGGCGCCTGCGTATTCGATGCCTACGGTACCCTGTTCGACGTTCATTCTGCGATCCGTCGGGGCGGCGGCGCCTTGGGCGACAAGGCAGACGCCGTCTCGGACCTTTGGCGGCGCAAACAACTCGAATATACCTGGCTGCGCAGCCTGATGGGCGAGCACGTTGATTTCTGGCAAGTCACCGGCGACGGACTGGCCTATGCCATGGCCGCTCAAGGGGTCGAGGACAGCGCCCTGCACGAGCAGCTCATGAACCTTTATCTCAGCCTGGACGCCTATCCCGACGTGGCGGACTGCCTGAAGCGCCTGCGCGCGGGCGGCAAGAAAACCGCCATTCTGACCAATGGCACGCCGGCTATGGTGCAGGCCGCAGTGGAATCGGCCGGACTGACGGACTCGCTGGACGCGGCCCTCTCGGTCGAGGATGTCGGCATCTACAAGCCGGACCGGCGGGTCTATCAATTTGCGGTCGATCGCCTGGAGACCAAGGCTGAGCGGATCTGTTTCGTCTCGACCAATGCCTGGGACGCCAGCGGCGCCGCCAACTTCGGCTTTCGCGTGGCCTGGATGAACCGCTTCGGCCAGCAGCCCGAACGGTTGCCGGGCGAACTGTCGGCGGTCATGGCCTCTCTGGAGGAACTGCCCGGGCTTCTGGGCCTCTAGGGCACGGAACGCGCGAAGCGGTGCTCGGGGAGCCCAGCATGTACCGGGAGTGCCACTTTCGTGCCCAGGACGGCCGGCGGCTCTATTACCGCGAATACGGCGATCCCCTGTCCCCGGCAGCCCCCCTGCTGTGCCTGAGCGGCCTGAGCCGCAATTCCAAGGACTTCGATCTGCTGGCCCGCCGCCTGGCCGGGCGGCGGCGCGTGGTATGCCCGGATTATCGGGGCCGGGGCCGTTCAGACTACGACCCGGATTGGCGCAAATATGGGCCGCGGGAAACCGTCGCCGATCTGCGCGATTTGATGATCGCGGCGGATCTGCATCATGTGGTGATCTGCGGCGTGTCCTTCGGCGGTCTCATGGCCATGGCGCTCAGCGTCATCGCGCCCACCGCCCTGGCCGGTGCCATTCTCGACGATATCGGCCCGGATCTGAAGAACGACGGCGCCAATCGCATTTTGGATTACATCGGACAGGATCACCCGCAGCCCGATTGGGATACCGCGGTCGCGACCATGCGCCAGACCTTCCCAACTCTATCGCACAGGAACGACGTGGAATGGCGCCGCTTCACCGAGGCAACCTTTCGTGAGGGCGACGACGGCCAACTGCACGTCGACTATGATATCAACCTGGTGCGGCCCTTGCGCGAGACCCGGGAGGAGGAAGATGTTTGGCGCCTGTTCGGCGCCTTGCGCCGGATTCCTGTTCTGGCGGTACGCGGCGGCCTGTCGGACGTGCTGAGCGCGGCGACGCTCGCTAAGATGGCGGCGACCAAACCCGACCTCGCGCAACTGACCCTGCCCGGCGTCGGCCACGCGCCGTCGCTCAACGAACCCGAATCGGAGCAAGCGATCGATGACCTCCTCCGCCGTATCGATGCCTGAGGCGCCGGCCATGGCCGCGCCCGATTTTGCCGATATCCAGGCCGCCGCCAAACGACTGGCCGGCCAGGCGGTGGTGACGCCGCTGCTCGAATCCGCGGCCCTGAACGCACGCGCCGGCGGGCGCATCCTGATCAAGCCGGAAACCCTACAACGCACAGGCTCATTCAAGTTCCGCGGTGCCTACAACCGGCTTGCCCAGATCCCAGACGCCCAGCGCGCGGCCGGCGTCGTCACCTTTTCGTCCGGCAATCACGCCCAAGGCGTGGCGGCGGCGGCGGCGCTCCTGGGCATTCCGGCGACCATCGTCATGCCGGCCGACGCCCCGGCGATCAAGATCGGCAATACCCGCGGCTATGGCGCGCAGGTCGAACTCTACGAGCGCGATAGCGAATCGCGTGAGGCCCGCGCCGAAGCCATCGCCACGGAAACCGGCGCGACCATCGTGTCGCCCTACGACGACCCGGGCATCATCGCCGGGCAAGGCACCTGCGGCCTGGAAATCGTGCACCAGGCTGAGTCGCTCGACGTCCGGTTGGACGCCCTGCTGGTATGTTGCGGCGGTGGCGGGCTGACCTCGGGATGCGCCATCGCCCTGGCGGAGACCAGCCCGCGGACAAAGGTTTATGCCGTGGAGCCTGAGGGATTCGACGATACCCGCCGCTCGCTAGATGCCGGACAACGCCTAGCCAACCCGTCCGGCACGAAGTCGTTTTGCGATGCCTTGCTGGCACCGACCCCGGGCGAGCTGACCTTTTCGATCAACCGGCGTCTAGTGGCCGGCGGCTTCGCGGTCAGTGACGCGGAGGTCGCGGCCGCGATGCGTTACGCCTTCACGACCTTGAAGCTTGTGGTCGAACCGGGCGGCGCGGTGTCGCTCGCTGCCCTGCTGTCCGGAAAGATCGACGCGCGCGACAAGTCCCTGGCCCTGACCCTATCCGGCGGCAATGTCGACCCCGAAACCCACGCCCGGGCGCTCGCCGCTGACGCGGCCTGACCCGGGTCGAAGCCGGGTCCCGAACGGAACGCGATCTGGCGCGGGATTGGACCCAATCAGGCCCGGTAACCGCCGGCGCTCTGCGAGGACGATGCGTTGGCGGCCGGTGCTGCACCGACTCCAGGCGAGGCGCCGCCGCTCGATACCGGTCCGGCGCCTGAGGGTCGGCCGCCGGCCGAGGATGCCGAGACACCGACCGGTTTTTCCAGACGGGTCAGGCGCCCGCTAACCGAGGCTCCGGCTTCCATCTCAATCGATTGATGCCCGATATCGCCGTCGACCCGCGCGGTCTTGGCCAAGGTGACCTCGGTCGCCTTGATCTCGCCGGCAACCCGGCCGTAGACTCGTACGTTGGTGGCCAGAATCGCGCCCTGAACCAGGGCCCCTTGGCCGACCGTGACCCGGCGGCTGGTGATATCGCCCTCGACCGTACCGTCGATCTGCAGATCCCCGGCACTTGCCAAATTGCCGACGATCTTCAGATCCGCACTGATAATCGAGGGCGTCGCGGGGCTGGCGGCGGCTTCGGACGAGGTTCCGGAACCGGCCGGCGCCGCGCCGGAGGTGGATTTGCTACCCTTTGAAAACATGATTGCCTGCCTTTAGGAACTTCATGGGATTTTGCGCCTGGCCTTTGAAGCGCACTTCATAGTGCACGTGGGGCCCAGTGCTGCGACCGGAGCTGCCGACCTTCCCGATTTTCTCGCGGTGGCCGACTTCCTGGCCAACCTTGACCAGAATCTTGCGCATATGTCCGTAACGGGTGCGGATGCCATAGCCGTGGTCGATCTCGACCGTACGCCCATAGCGGCCGCGCCAACCGGCGAAAACAACCTTGCCGGGCGCGGTTGCAAAAATCGACGTGCCGGTCGGTCCGGCGAAATCTGTGCCGGCGTGCTTCGCCGTGCGCCCATTGACCGGGTCGCGCCGCTTGCCGTAGCGGCTGCTGATTCGATATTGATCCAACGGCGCCATGAGCGGCAGGCTGCGCACGATATCCTGCAAAGCGGTCCAGCGGTTGAGCTGCTGATCGAGGGTGGTCACAGAAGCCTCGAGCTGGAGGCTGGGTTCGAAGGTCGCGGCATCGTTGTCGGCGGGAACGAAGGGACCGCCCTGGCCGAGCATGCTGTCCGGGGAGCTCTCCAATAGCGTTCCGACGTCCAACCCGGTCATCTCGACAGTCTTCTCGATCATGTCCAGGCTCAACCGGGTCTGCTCGCTCAAGCGGCCGATGACGCTTTGGCCCGCATCGCGCAGATCGACCAGGCGCTGCTCCAGCCCACCGACCCGGCGTTCCAGGTAGTCGCGCTGGCCGTCCAACGCCGTGTTCTTGTCGATTGCCTGGGACAGGGCTTCGTCTAGGCTCGCCACGCGATTCTTCAGGCCCTCGTGGTACTCGGCGGTTCGCACCTTTTCCTGGTTTAAGTCCACGATGTTGCCTTCCAGCGCCGCCTTGGTTTGGGCCAGGGCATCCCGTTCGCCTTGGGTGCTGGTATAGCGCTGCTCGAGAGCCGCCATCTGGCTATCGATATCGGACTTCGCGGCCATGGTCTCGGCCAGTTCCCGTTCGACGTCGACCAGTCGTTGATTCAATTGCGCGCGCGCCGCGTCCACCTCGTCGCGCTCCGCCTTGGATGCCTCGATCACGGTGCGCATCTTGGCGACTTGGGTTTGCAGGGAAATGTTACGACCGGCGATCTCGCGCAGGTCGGTTTCGAACTTCTGCATCTTGGTGCGCAGGCCGTCGCGGGCGATCACCACGCGGGCATGCTCGGTCGAAGATTCCTTGAGCTGCGCTTGCGCTTTTTGAAGCTCCTGTTGACCCTGCGGGCCGCTTTCCAGCACCGACAGGAGATAGGCCTGGTTGTCTTCCAAATCCTGGGTGATACGGGCGAACTGATCGTGATACTCGCCGACCTCGGACAACAGGTCGAAGTACGCCAATTGGTGGCGCTCGATCTCCGCCTCTTTGGAGGCCAGAACGATGCGCTGCACGACGTAACTGCCGCTGGCGTAAAGGCTCCAGCCAAGCGCCACGGCGGCCACGGCGGCGGCCAACCTCTGCAGGCGCACCGTGATTCTGAAATGGTGGAAGCGATCGCCCGAGCGGAAAAACACCTCACGCGGGACAAAAGCTTCTTCAGAAAACTTCCGAAGAGATTGAACTAACCTATTCCACTTCAAACGACTTTACCCTTTCCGAGATGCGGTCGCTAATGGCGCTACCTGCGGCCGACCATCCTTCAAGTCACCGGCGCCGACTTGGCACCGGGTGTCGCTATGTGGATAGGGTTTCCCTCCCGGCCCGCATTCAAGGGCCCTCGGACGGGTTGTCGCCGATCCAGACGGTCCGCCTCTCTGCGAGAAAACCTACCGACCCCAATATAGCGAGACAAGTCTTAACTGTTTCCAAATCCGGTCGACCGAGTCGGCTTATGGGGGCCTCTAAATGTTTGATTTTTTATAATTTATAGTAGGTTAATGGATTAACCTTGGTTGATGACACAACTTTGGTTTAACTGCGCGGGGTTACTGCGCGCAAGCTGGCGCCGACGCCCGCGGGCGGTTCAGCGAGCCCGGCCAGAAGTTGCGCCATGGCGAATCGAGGCGCCGGCGCGCGCATGATATCGCCCATGACCGCGATCCCGGCGCCGCCCGCGGCCATACAGGACACCGCATTCGCCGCCCCGACGCCGCCCAGCGCGATCACCGGAATAGGCAAGGCGCGGGCGACCGCGCCCAGGCCCTCGATGCCGAGCGCCGGACCGTAACCGGGCTTGCTGGCGGTCTCGAAAATGGGGCTGAGGGTCACGTAGTCGGCACCGGCCCGCGCGGCGGAATGGGCCTCGGCCGCGCTATGGGCCGACACCCCGATCAAGCGGCCCGGCCCCAGGGCGGCCCGCGCCGGCGCCGGATCGCCCCCGGCCGACAGATGCAGGCCGGCGGCTTCGGCGTGCAAGACGGCATCCGTGACCGGCGCATCGCCGGTCAGGCCGCTGACCATAACCGTCGCGCCCCGGGCCCGGCCCAGATCCAAGAGGCGGCGCAGCAGCGCCAAGCGCGCGTCGGGCGGCAAGTCCTTGTCGCGCAGCAGGACCCAGCGGCAACCGGCCTCCAGCGCCTCAGCCACCACGGTCTCGAGGGTTGCCTTGGCTTGGGCTCGGTCGGTGATCAGCAAGACCGGCGGCTGCGGCAGGCTCACGTGCCGATCAGGCCGAGTTGCGGGCTCGAGGCCTCGGCGTAGGCGCGTTTGGGGATCCGCCCGGCGTGACGCGCCTGGTAACCGCCTTCGACCGCGTGGCGCATGGCGGCCGCCATGCGCACCGGGTCTTGGGCCTTGGCCACGGCCGTGTTCAGGAGCACCCCCGCGCAGCCGAGTTCCATGGCCAGGGCGGCGTCCGAGGCGGTGCCGATCCCGGCATCCAGGATCACCGGCACCGGGCTGCGCGAACAGATGAGCGCGATGTTGTAGGGATTGCAGACGCCCATCCCCGAGCCGATCGGCGCGCCCAGCGGCATGACTGCCGCGCAGCCGACGTCGATCAATTTCTGGCACACGATCGGGTCGTCGCTGCAATAGGGCAAGACGATGAAACCGTCTTTCACCAGCGCCTCCGCCGCCTGGACCAATTGCTCGCCGTCGGGATAAAGGGTCTCCCGATCGCCGATCAACTCCAATTTGACCCAAGGGGTATCCAGGGCCTCGCGGGCCAGGTGCGCGGTCAGAACCGCGTCGCGCTGGGTTTCGCAGCCGGCCGTATTGGGCAGCAAGTGATAGGCGCCGCCGAGCAGATCGACCATGCTCTCGGCATAATCCTCCAGGCTAATCCGGCGCACCGACACGGTGACGATCTCGGCCCCGCCGGCCTTGAGCGCGTCGAGCATGACCTGCCGGTTCGGATAGCCGGAAGTGCCTAGTAGCAGGCGCGAGGCGAAATCCTTGCCCGCGATGGTGAAGCTGTCGGTTTTGTCTTTGCCCTGCATAATCTGTTCCCTCGTCCCGTCGCCCTTAACCGCCGGCGAAAAGCTTGACGATCTCGACCGCGTCGCCGTCGTTCAGCGTGGTCTCGGCCCAGTCCACGCGGCGCACCACCGCACCGTTGACCGCGACCGCCAGGCCGCGCGCCGCCGGGTCGATCTCCAGGCCGCGCAGCAGCGCGGGCAGCCCGCCCGACTCCAGAGGCCGCGCCTCGCCGTTGACCCGGATGGTCTCGGCCGGTTTTGCCAGGGGCATCGAAGCCGTCATCGGCCCGCCCCCACGGCGCGGGCGTCCACGGCACGCGCGTCCGTCGCGAAGCGATCCAGCGTGAAGCCGCGCGCCTCGACCGGCATCTCGCCATGCAGGATCAGGCCCGCGATGGCCTCGGCGGTGACCGGTGCCAGCAGGATGCCGTTGCGGTGATGGCCGGTCGCCAGAATCAAGCCGTCGAGCGGGCTGGGCCCCAGAATCGGCGCGTCGTCCCGGCTGGTCGGGCGGAACCCGGCCCAGGTTTCCAGGACCGCCAAATCCTCGATCGCCGGCAGGGGCCGCCAGGCCGCGTCCAGCAATTCGTAGAGACCGCCGGCGGTCAGGGACTCGTCGAAGCCCCGTTCCTCGACCGTCGCGCCGACCAGCAGGCGGCCATCGCGGCGCGGCACCAGATAGATCTTGGGCGCCCAGAGCACATGGTTGAGCAAGGGCGCCGCCGGGTCCATGGCCAGGGTCAGCATCTGCCCCTTCACCGGGCGCACCGGCGGGCGCGCGGCTTGCGGCACCCAGTCGAGCGCGCCGCTCCAGGGGCCGGCCGCCAAAACCACCGTGTCGGCACCGTGGCGCGTCTCCCCGGCCCAGAGTCCCCGCACCCGGCCCGCTTCCATATCCAGACCCGTCACCTCGACGCCTTCGTGCAAGACGCCGCCCGCGGCTTGGAAAGCGATTTTGAGGGCCAGGGCGAGTTGCCGGTTATCGACCTGATGATCGGCCGCGCTATAGACCGCGCCCGCGATCCCGGCGCGCAAATGGGGCTCGCGCCGCCGCGCCTCGGCGCCGTTCAGCCAGGCCAGCTCGAGGCCGAGGCCGCGCTGAAACTCGTAGGAGAACCGCAGTTGTTCCGCGTCGTCGCGGGTCGGCGCGACGACCAGGGTGCCCTCGCTCCGGTAGCCCAGGTCGAGGCCCGAGGCGGCCTCCAACTCGCGGGCGAAATCGGGCCATTGGCGGCGCGCCACCAGGTTCAGGCCCAACAAGGCTTGCTCGCCCGGTTCGGTCTCGACCCCGGCGGCGAGCATGCCGGCCGCCGCCCAGGTCGCGCCCCGCCCGGCCTCGCCCTTGTCGAAGACCGCAACCCGGCAGCCGGCCTGGGCCAGGCGCCAGGCGATGCCCAGGCCGCACACCCCGGCACCGACAATGGCGACTGTCGTCGCCTTGTCTCGTTCTATAGTCTTATGGTCCGTCATGAGGCGGCTCCCTTCGCTGGCATGACCCAGATCAGGTTCGATGGGTGTGTTCTCAGCCAGCGCGAACGCCGGCACCCCAGCTCGATTGAGTATTTAGTCTACACCATAGAGGACACAAGGGGCCAGAGCGGTGCAAAGAAGGCGGTCGCCACCGCTTGGTCCACGATCAAGGCGAGGAATTCCTCTTCGCCTTTCGCGCCCTAGACGAAGAACTCGCGCGCCACGCCGCCGAGGCCCAGGCCCTAGCCCAGCAATTCGCCATCGCGTGAGGCGACAGGCGCCGAAAGACGGAGAAGAAAGGCAAACAAGGCCCGGTTCAGCGGACAATCCGGAGAGATGGCGTTCCCCGCTTTCCGCCATCTGGGTTGAAACCGTGAAACTCCGGTAGCTCCTGCGGATGCATGTGCAAGAGCGTCGCCAGTTCCTCAAGCCCGTATCCAAGCTCTTCAAAATGCAATCGGATCATATCCTGGATCGTTGACGGCTTCTCCGGTGGGAAATCAAGCTCCGGCGGTTCACGCAATCGCATCCGGCGCATGCTGAATTGCTGCCAGAGATACCGTTCCTGATTGGCTGTCACGACATTCAACGTGCGCGCGCGCATGAGCAAAGACTGCATCGCAACCTTCCACTCGAGCTTGAGAGTGGCCAACAGAGCGAAATCGACTTTTCGGCCAACGAAACACGGGCGGATGTCAGATGCCGGCAAAAGCAACGCACCAGCAAACACATTTGCTTCGGTCTCCATCGTGGACGTCGGGAAGAAGTGCATAACCAGATGCCCGAGTTCATGCGCTAGAGTGAAGCGAAGCCGATCCGCCGGCTGCTCTGCGTTCAGAACAATAACTGGCGGGAGTCCGGGTATGGAGAACGTCACACCGCTAACCGCCGAACCGCCGAACGCCGAGTGAACAATGACCGCGCCGGCTGATTCGACCAATCTCGTCAAGTCATCTATTGGTCCCGCTGGGACCTTCCAGTGCGCTCTCACGATGCTGGCGACCCTTTCTGGATCACCATATTCCTCAATGTCCAAGCGAGGGATGCCATCTCCCTGATCAATCTCTGCCGCTTCAAGTAGACAGCGGATGTGAATCAAGCGAACATTCGCCTCTGCCACGATCTTGTCCATGTCACGAACAGTGACGTCAGCTTTCTTCCGCCACATGGGATGAACCGAAACCGGCGGGCCATAAACAGGATCTGGCTGATAAAAGAAGGACCGGGGCACACCGTACACCGTCGCAGCTCGGTCTATCGTATTGTCAGCCAGTTGGATGAGGCCATTCTCGGCACGAGATAGGGTTGCCTGCGCGATACCGAGTCGCTCGGCCGCTTCGCCCTGTTGGAATCCTCTTAGCTGCCGCGCGAGGCGCAGCATTGCTCGATTGATTGGCATGGTTCTCAGCCGCGGTTATTTTCGTCGCGGTCTTTTCGATCCGCACGAGGTCGAAGGCGTACCACGTTCCCTCCTTCGTCGGGTCTCGACCGTGTCGGGAGCGGAAGCACCGGAGCGCCGCGACGGTCCTCAATCTCGTAGGTCCAGAGCCGGATGTCATTGTCTCGCGCCGTGACGGCGACGCGGTCAATCCTGGTCTGCAAATCGTTTAGGAAGTAGGTTATGTCAATCTTCTGGACGTCGGGCAAACCAGGTATAAGCAATTGTGGGTCCGTAAACGCAAGAACGGCCTGCGTCTCAATGTTTATGCCTAGGCCCCTGCAATCGCCCTTCTTGAATCGAACGAGAACTCGTCGATCGAATAGAAACTTAGCCGTCTGATCCCGCACGATTGCTCGCACGCCAGCATCCCCACTAAAAGCGGCGAGCGCGCGATCGACCATGAAATCGTGGACAATGTTCGCCCTTGTTCGGGCGAAACGAAGCCTAGCTCTGTTGCGAAGAGCCATCCAGTCGTTCCAGGCGCCTTGGACAATCTCGGTGATGTGCGTCTCTCGTCGCCCTAGAATTTCCCGAACGTCAGATTCGATCGCAATGGCCATTATTCGCCCCGTGGTGATTTTCGGCATTAAGGCATAGGCGATTTGCAAATACAACGTATTTTTTGCACGATCCTATTCTCTTGGCCAGACCCCGCCACGCGGACTACACCCTAAACGCGATCCGCGCTAGCCATTCGCGCTTATGCGCCAGGCTCGGCCCCGTGCCGTATTTCTCCCGCACGTACTTGTGGTCCACGAGATCCGCCTGCAGGCGGTCGGGGTAGGCGGCCGCGGTCATCCCTCACACCCCATGCGCCGGGCCGGCACCGCCTAAACCGCAACGCGCACATCGACCCGGGCCGCACGCAACCGGCGGCCGAGCGCGTCGTGAGGTTTGCGGTCGCTGACCAGCATCTTGAACGACCTGAGGGGTGCGATTCGCATGACCGCCGCGTGGTCGAACTTGGAGCTGTCGGCGACGATGATGGCGGTTCGCGCGTTGTCGATCGCCATTCGCTTGATCGCGACTTTTTGGGGATCGAAATCGGTCGGGCAGCCGTCGAGTGCGAAGCCGGAGCAGCCGACAACCGCGAAATCGACGGTGATCGGCGCCAAGGCCGAGGTCGCGGCCTCGCCGACCAGCGAGCCATCGGGTCCCCGCACCCGCCCGCCGGTCACATAGACCTCGGCCGCCCGGCTCTGGGCCAGGATGGCCGCCGCCGACATGCTGTTGGTGCAAATGACCCCGAGCGGCCGGCCGGCCAAGGCGGTGGCCACCGCGTCGACCGTGGTGCCGACATCCAGGTAGATCGACGCGCCGTCGGGTACCAAACCGGCGACCGCCCGCCCGATCCGCGCCTTGGAGCAAACGGCGACCTCTTGTTTTTGCCGATAGCCCAGCCGGATGTTGTCTTCGGGAATACCGGCGCCGCCGTGAAAACGCTGCAGCAGCCCGGCCGCATCCAGACGTATGACCTCGCGCCGGATGGTTTGCGCCGAGACCGCGAAGATGGCGGACAACTGTTCGATCGATGCGAAACCGCGAGCCTGGACGATCTCCAGTATCCGCGATTGGCGCTCGCTAAGGCCGTCTGCCGTGGACGGCGTGTCGATTGAAACGACGGGCATCGGGCCTCCAACATTCAGATCGTGCCGCCCCGCAGTTTTGGAAGTTTATTTACACATATCTTTAATGGCAATAAGCTCGTTTGAGCAAAATGGGATCCCGGGCGATGCTTAGGTTCAGCCAAACGGCCAACGCACTGTTTCAAGAGGGCGGCAAGTTCGACCCGTGGGCACTCGCTTGGACGTCGTGCGAGGTTTGCCCGCAGGACGCATCGGAGATCGCCCCTCTGCCGGCCATTACCTGGCTGTATTCCCAAGCCAAGGTCCGGCGTGTGCCGGTCGGCGTGATCGGCCCCAAGAGCGCTAGCGCCCGTCAGATAGAGACGGCCGAGACGCTCGGCCAGCGCTTGGGCGAGCTTGGCTTGCCCATGGTCTGCGGCGGCCGCTCGGGCGTGATGGAAGCCGCTTCGCGCGGCCATTTGGCGGCCGGCGGCCTGCCAATCGGTATCCTGCCGGGCGACGAGTGGAGCGAGGCCAACCCCTATATCGCCATACCTATCGCGACCGGCCTGGGCCCCGCGCGCAATGCCGTGATCGCGCGCGCCGCGGTCGCGTTGATCGCCATCGGCGGCGAGTACGGTACCCTGTCCGAGATGGCCTTCGGCCTGCATTTCGATCGTCTGGTGATCGCCCTGGAGGACGCGCCGGAGGTGCCGGGCGCGGTGCGCTGCGGGGATATCGACTCCGCGTTGGACCGCGTGGCCCAACGCATCCTTACACTCGACGGTTGAATCTGTCCGCCGCATCCCGGTCGCTAAATCCGGGATCAATTTGGAAGTTATTTAACAAAACGGTCTTCAACGAAACAGGTCTTACAAGGTAAGTATCGGTATGCGTGCCATCACGGGAGCCTATCTTCTCTACCTCGCCGCGCCGATTCTGCTGTTGTTCGTGGGCTCCTTCGGCGCCACTTGGACCGGCACGCTCCTCCCCTCCGGGTTTACCACCGAGTGGTATGTGGAGGTCTTCACCGACCCGAGCTTCCGCCGCGCCTTCGAGACCAGCCTCATCGTGGTTTTGTGTACCTGCGTACTCAACACGCTGATCGGCTTGCCGCTCGCCTACGCGATCAACAGCGCCGCGCGCGCCGGCGTCAGGACCGCGGCGCGGATCGTGTCGCTGATGCCCATCGCGGTGCCTGAACTGGTCTTGGCCTTCGGGTTCATTCTGGTCTTTTCCAGCGATACCCTGCCCTTTCTCGGCACCACTTGGCTGCTGGTCCTGGCCCATGTGGTGCTTACCCTGCCCTATCTACTAAATGTCTTGCTGGCCGACATGGCCTCCCTCGGCCTTGAGGACCTGGAGCGGGTCGGGGCGACGCTGGGCGCCTCCTTCAAGAACCGTTTCTTCGACATCGTCGTGCCCGGTCTACAGCACAGCCTGATGTCCGGGCTGATCACCGTCGCCGCGATCTCGATCGGCGAATTTCAGCTTTCCAACTTGGTCGCGGGCTTTCTCAGCCGAACCTACCCGGTGGTCCTGTTGCAGGCATTCTACGGCGCCACCGGGTTTGCCTGCGCCGCGACCGTGGTCCTTCTGGTGTTGGCCATGTTGGCGGCTGCGGCCGGCGCGCTGACCGCGCGCGGCGCGCAGACCCGCTAGGGGCATCGCCATGCCGATTCATTTCGACGCCGTGTCCTTCACCTACCCCGGCACCCAGACCGGGGTCAGCGGGGTCGACCTCATGGTTGAGGACGGCGAGCTGGTCGCCCTGATCGGACCTTCGGGATCGGGCAAGAGCACCTGCTTGAAACTGCTGGCCGGATTCTTCCGTCCCGATCATGGCCGCATCAATGTGGACGGCCACGACGTCGACACCCTATCGCCGGAACGCCGCAAGCTCGGCATGGTGTTTCAGAACTATGCGCTGTTTCCGCACATGAGCACCCGCGACAATGTCGCCTACCCCCTGAAGGTACGCGGTGCCGCCCGTGCCGATCGGCGGCGGACCGCGGATGACATGCTCGAGCGGGTCGGCCTTTCGGGTCTTGGCGACCGCGCGACCAAGACCCTGTCTGGCGGGCAGCAGCAGCGCGTCGCCCTGGCCCGCGCCCTGGTATTCGAGCCCCGCGCGCTGCTTTTGGACGAGCCGCTTTCGGCCCTCGATGCCGGGCTTCGCGTGGCCATGCGCGATGAGATCCGCCGGGTCCAGCGCGACGCCGGCATCGCCACCATCCACGTCACCCACGATCAGGAAGAAGCCCTGTCGATCGCCGATCGCGTGGCGGTCATGAGCGACGGCAAGATCGTTCAAGTCGGCCGGCCCGACGAGGTTTATGACCGGCCGCGAACCCGCTTCGTCGCGCGCTTTGTCGGGCAGGCAAATTTCTGGCCGGGCACCGTGTGCGGGCCCTATGAGGTCGATACGCCGATCGGTCGTCTCAGCCATCTCCAGGAGGGTTCGCGCCCCGGCGACAAGGCCCTGGTGCTGGTCAGGCCCGAGCGGCTCGACCTCTATTTCGAAGACTGCAAAACACCGCCCCCTAACTATTTCAAAGGCCGAGTCTCACAAGACCGTTTTCTCGGCTCGATCCGGCGCTTCGACTTCGCGGTCGAAGGCACGGTGATCCGAGTCGAGACACGAGATCGCGCGGCACCTATGGCTGTCGCGATACCGCCGGACGCTGTCCGGCTGCTACCCCCCGGTGACAACGAATAAACAAGGGAGACATGTTATGAGCAAACTTGTTGCATGGCTTGCGGCACTCGCTGTTGCATCGCCCCTGGCAGCGCACGCCCTGGAAGGTGCGGAACTCTATCCCGGTGAAAAGGCGCTTTACGACGCCGCGTCTAAGGAAGGTCTGGTAGTCAGTTTCGATACCGGCCCAACTTGGGCCAACTGGAAGGCGCAATTTAAGGCCTTCAAGAAACGCTACCCCAACGTCGAAATGGTCTACAACGATCTGGGTTCCGCCGCCACCGTCGTGACCCTGGACAAGTCCCGCAATCGGCCGCAGGCGGATACCGCCTACTACTTTGCCGGTTCGGCGCTGGATGCGGCGGAGAAAAAACTGGTTGCCGATTTCCAGCCGGTAAATTTCGAGAAACTGCCGAACGCCTTCAAGCATCCCTCCGGCCAGTGGTTCACCATCCATACCCTCAACGTCGCGTTCCTGGTCAACACCAAGGTGGTGAAGAACGTGCCGCAAAGCTGGGCCGATCTGAAAAAGCCGGAATACAAAAACTCAATCGTCTACCTCGACCCGCGCTCGACCGGACAAGGCCAGGTGGTCACCTTCGGCGCGGCCTTCGCCAATGGCGGCGATATGGACAATGTCATGCCGGGCATCGACTACCTCGCGGGGCTGCACAAAAGCGGCAACGTGCTTCGGGTGGTCGGCACCACGCCTTACGCCCAGTTCATCAAGGGCGAGATCCCGGTTTGGATCGGTTACGAGAACGACGGTCTGAAGGCCAAGTACCGCGACGGTATGGGCGACGATATCGCCGTGGTCATTCCCAAGGAGGCCTCGGCCGCCGCGCCCTATGCCATCAGCCTGGTCAAGGACGGACCGAATCCGAACGCCGGCAAGCTTTGGCTCAATTTCATCATGACCGATCAGGGCCAGGCCCGCTTCGCCGACGGCTTCGTGCGGCCCTCCGTGCCGGGCGTCGCCTTGCCCAAGGACGTGGCATCGAAAATGCCGGCGGCACCGCAGCTTCAACCGCTCGACGTCGCCAAGGCGAAGGCCAAGAAGTCGGAAATCGACCGCGCCTGGGCGAAACAAGTATTGGGTCAATGAGCGACGGGAGGACGGCCCTAACGCCACCGGGAGTGCGCGTCGCGTTCGCCGCGCCGGGGGTGGTCGTCCTCCTGCTCTTCTTCGCGCTGCCCCTCTCCGTGATCGTCATCGAGGCGGTTTCGGAGGGCGGGTCCGCCTTCGGCCGTCTGTTCCAAGACCCGGTTTTCTGGAAGGGGCTTCAGGGGACGCTGGTGCTCGGCACGGTCGCGCCGCTGGTGTCGGTCGCGGTCGGGATGGCCGTGGCCATGCACCTGTCGCGGCTCGACCAAGCGACCCGGACCGGGCTTCTATTCGTCATTTCCCTGCCGCTTACCTTCTCCGGATTGATCGTCGCCTATGGCTTCATTTTAGTCTTTGGGCGGGCCGGATTCGTCACGCTTCTGCTCGCCGAGTTCGGCGCCGACCCGGCCGTGGTGGGCGGCCTGATCTTTTCGCCGGCCGGGCTGGGCATCGCCTATACCTACTATCTGATTCCGCGCGTGGTGCTGGTCGTGCTGCCGGTCCTGATCAACTTCGACACGGCACAGATCGCCGCTGCGCGCTCGCTGGGCGCGGGTGTGCTGCGCGCCTATCTGGACGTGCTCCTGCCGCAGATATTCCCCAGCCTGCTCGCCGCCTTTTGCCTGACCTCGGCGGTCGCCATCGGCGCCTACGGCACCGCGCTCGCCCTGGTCGGTACCCAGGTCAACATCCTGCCGCTCATGCTCTATTCCAAGATTTCGGAAACCGGATCCGACTTTCCCGCCGCGGCCGCGCTCTCTGTGGTTCTCATGGGCATCTGCTGCGTGGTCATCTCACTGGCGGAAATCGCCACCCGGCGCACCAGGCCGGCAACGACCGCGCCAGCAACCAAATAAAGCGGGCGGCGCGGCGCGGGCCGAGGCACCCACAACCGGTTCCATGATTTATATTAGGTACTGCAACGCCGCTTTACCCCACTACTTCCGACGCTAGACGCCATGGCGAGGCGCCGGTCTTGACATGTCCGTCGCAATTTGTGTTAGATATGAAAGGACAGCGCATTGGTTTGATTTATCCGCCACGGCAATGCGTCGCGGCAGCCGGGTGACCGGCGAACGAAAATAATTGGAAACACTGATCCAAGGGAGTGTCCTTGGATCGGGCAATGAAGCCCGGGCCACGAAGTGTGGCTGCGGGCTTTTTTTATTTGGCGGAACAGGGCCTTGGTGACACAGGGAGGCTGAAGTGGGGACGTCCTCGCGGCGAGGGAAAGGGCGAAGTGGACCGGACATACCGGTTGGTGTGGTCTTTTCCTCGACCGGCTCCTACGGCACCGTCGGCAAGGAAATGCTGCACGGCGCGCTGCTCGCCATCGAAGAAGTCAACCTTAGCGCCGACTTCGACTTTACCTTTGCGCCCAAGGTCGCGAACCCGGCCGGCGATCTGAATCAGTACCGTTTGCTGTGCGAGGACATGCTTCGCACCCAAGGGGTACGCCATGTTGTCGGCTGCTATACGTCCTCTAGCCGCAAAGAAGTTCTGCCCGTTTTTGAGAAGCTGGATGCGCTGCTCTGGTATCCTTCCCACTACGAGGGATTCGAGAGCTGCAATAACGTGATCTACACGGGCGCGGCGCCGAACCAGCACATCGTCCCGCTGATCGACTACATGCTGCGCAATCACGGCAACCGGGTCTATTGCATTGGGTCCAACTATATCTGGGCGTGGGAAAACAATCGGATCATGCGCGAGATCGTGCTGGGCTGTAACGGTGCCGTCGCCGCCGAAAAGTACCTGCCCGTGGGCTCCACCGACATCGCGCACGTCATCGACGAGATCGCCGAAACGCAACCCAGCTTCATCTTCAGCACGCTGATCGGCGAATCCTCCTATGCCTTCTTGCGCGCCTATTACGAAGCTGGCCGGCGCAACGCGCTATTTGACCCGGCCACCATGCCGGTGACGAGTTGCAATCTGTCGGAGCCCGAACTACTCGCGGTCGGCGGCCAGGCGGCGCAGGGACACATCGCGTCCAGCGTGTATTTCCAGAGCAAGAACCGGACCGAAAACCAAGCTTTCGTCTCACGCTTCAAGACCCGCTACGGCGCCGACAAGGTAACCTCGGCGGATGCCGAAGCGTCCTATATCGCGGTCATTCTGCTGGCGCGTGCGATCCACGCCGCGCAATCGACCGAGATCGAGATGGTCAAGCAGGCGGTCTACGGTTGCGAGCTGGAAGCGCCCCAGGGCCTGGTTCATCTCGACCCGGATAACAACCACAGCTACCTGACGCCATCGCTCGGCCGCTCCAGCGCCGACGGCGACTTCGATATCTTTTGGACCGCCGACGCGCCGGTAAAGCCGGACCCTTATATGGTGCGTTTCGACGTGCGCCGGTTCTTCGACAAGCTGAATCGCGAGGGCGACCGAACGACGGTAAGCCCCAGGCCAGCGTTGAGGGTGGTCAAGTGAGAAAGTTGAGCCTGCCGAATTTTCGCGGCTGCAACGCCCTGGTTCTGCATCGCTCCGATAGCAACAGCGAGACCCTGATTCGGCAACTGGAGAGCCTAGGCCTGACCGCGCGCCGCAAGTGGCCGGCGGACAGCGTCTCCGCCGAGGGGGTGGACGTCGTCTTTTTCGACGCCGATCTCGGCTTTGACGGCCTCTTCGCCTGGCCGACGAGCCAAGCGCCGATACCACTGATTGCGGTGATGGGATCGGAGGCGCCCGGCCGCATCGAATGGACCTTGGCGCAGGCGCCCTCGGCGTATCTGATCAAGCCGATCGGCTCGACCGGGGTATTCAGTGCCCTGGCCATCGCCTTTCGCACCTTCGAGACCCAACAGCGGCTTCACCTAACCCTGGCCGACCTCACACGGCGCGTTGAGGCCCGGCCGGTTCTGTTCAAGGCGATCCTCGTCGTCATGGAAGGCTTCAGCGTTAACGATGCCGAGGCCTATCAATTGCTACGCACCAACAGCATGAAGCATCGGGTCTCAATCGAGGAGTTGAGCAGCCTGATCGTGGGGGATCCCGACTCTGTTCGGGACCTGATGGGAAACGCAAACCGGCGGATCTTGCGCCAAGCCACGCGCGGCTAGGCATCTACGAAATGGCCGCGGCGCCGCAGCGCGAGAGCGAGGCGACATCCGGCCAAGAGACCGTACCGCTGACAACGACAGGGAGTGTCAAATGACAAAGCGCAAAGATACTACACCAAGCCCGGAGGCCGAGACCGAGACCCAGGGCTCTGCCGCCGAGGCGGACGTCGCGACCTCTACGGGAATCCCGCGGCGTGCGTTCATGACCGGCACCGCCGCGACCGTTACCGCCGCCACTGTCCTGCCCAATCTACGCATGGCACGCGCTGCGGAGACCGGCCCGGTCAAGATTGGGCACATTGAGGATCTTTCCGGCAACCTCGCCGTATACGGTGTGCAGAAGTACCATGCCGCTTTGCTTGCGGTTAAGGAGATCAATGAAGGAAAGACCCTCAAAGGCGGACCTGTCGGCTCCGGCGGGCTCGGCTCGATAGCCAAATTCGCCGCCGCGCCGCCGGTGATGGGAAATGGTGACAAGGACCTCAAGTACGTAAGCGATGGCGGCGCCATGACAGGCGCGGGCATGGCTTTTGTCGAAGACGACGATGTGCTTGTAGACTCAGGGGATTCCGGCTTGCTCGGCCGCGAAGTGGAACTTATTGCACCGGACGGGCAATCCAATAACAACATATGGCAACAGCTTACCCGGCGCCTGATCCTGGAAGATAAGGTGGATTGCCTGGTCGCGGGTTTCACCAGCGCCGAAAGAGAGGCAATCCGCCCGATCGTCGATCAGCACAAACAACTTTATATCTACACCAACCAGTATGAGGGCGGTGTTGCCGACTCCAACACCTTCTGCACCGGTGCCATCGTCGAGCAGCAAGTCATACCGGTGGTCGACTATATGATTCAGAAATTCGGACCGCGGGTCTATACCATCGCGGCCGATTACAACTTCGGTCAGTTGACCGCGGCCTGGACCAAGGCCTTTGCGCCGCTCGTCGGTGGTGAGATTATCGAGGAGGAGTTCGTGCCGCTCAGCGTCTCGGACTTCACGACCTCAATCGCGCGTATTCAGGCGGCCAAACCCGATTGGGTCTTCACGCTCTTGGTCGGATCGAATCAGTCGAACTACTATCCCCAGGCCGCCGCGGCTGGGTTAGAATACCCGATGGCCTCGACGGTCAATATGGCCCAGGGGTACGAACATCGCCGGTTCAAGCCACCGTCCCTGAACCGCATGTACAACTGTGTCAACTACATCGAGGAAATCCCAACGGCGCGCAACCGGGCCTTCGTCAGGCGCTGGTACGAGATGTTCCCGGACGATCCCTATATCGGCCAGATGGCGCAGAACACCTACTTCTCGATCCATCTCTACGCCATTGCCGCGCGGCTTGCCGGCACGACGGACCAGGAGACGGTGAAAAAGGCCCTGGAGTCCGGACTCACGATCGAGGCGCCGGAGGGGGCCGTGTTCCTCGAGCCGTCAACCCACCACTGTTCGCATTACATCCGCCTCGCGACCGCGGACGCCGATCACAATGTCAGCTTCGTGCGCGAGTGGCCGAGCATTCAGCCTTGGTGGCTCCAGCGTGTCGGGGTTAATCTGGTGAAGCACAAGGAATACAAGCAGTATATTCCGGATGAGGATCCCTTCTTCAAGATGTTCGCCAAGTAAGAAGAAGGCGTGACGGTGCTCCGGCCGGGCCTGTGGTTCGGTCGGAGCGACCGAGTTTCGAATAACCGGGGTTCGCGATGGATGTAATGCCGCTGGTGCTGAGCCTGCTGTATCAATTCGGCACAGGGGCCGCGTTCTTTTTTTTGGCCGCCCTCGGGCTGGTCGTCATTCTCGGCATGATGAACATCATCAACCTCGCCCACGGCGAGTTGATGATGATCGGCGCCTATACGGCGACCCTCACCTATCATGCCGGTGTCCCCTTTTGGCTGTCGGTAATCCTCAGCTTTTTCGTCGCGGCGGCTTTCGGTGCCGTGCTCGAACTGCTGATCGTCAGGCGGTTCTATGGCCGCCAGTTGGGTGCTCTGGTCGTTACCTGGGGCGTCAGTTTGGTGCTCGGACAGGGGACGCTTCTCTTCTTCGGTCCCTTCCTGCCGTCGATCGGGATTCCCGGCGGCTCGTTTTCTTATGGAGATTTCTCGTTTTCGGCCTATTGGCTTATCCTCGTCTTGATATCCCTGCTGCTCATACTGGGGCTTTGGTGGCTCTATAACCGCACGCCCTACGGGTTGCAGGCCAAGGCGACGATGCAGAATGCTGACATGGCGAGAAGCCTCGGCGTTCGTACGCCTCTCATCTACACCCTGACCTTCAGTTTGGGCGCTGGCCTCGCCGGCCTAAGCGGCGCCCTGCTGGCACCGACCGTCACCATCGCGCCCTTCATGGGCCAGCAGTTCGTCGCGCCCGCCTTCATAACCGTCGTGGTCGGCGGGTCCGCTAACGTGATCGCCGGCGCGGTCGCGAGCAGCGCGCTCCTGGCCGCGGTCAAGACACCGATCGGGATGGCCTTCGGCGCATTTTCGGGCACCGTCGCCCTGCTGCTGGCGGCGCTGATCATTATCCGCATCATGCCGAACGGCATATCCGCATCGCTGCAGAAATTCTTCAACCGCCGCGCGGGGGGGGCAATGCGGTGAAAACGATCATTGGACTGATCGCCGGGGGCGGCGATATCGGTCGAACGCGCGTGTTCTGGATCGGCTTCGGGGTGATCGTTTTGCTGTTCCTTCTTTACCCGACGCAAACCTCCGCGTTCCGGGTATCGAACGTCTCCTTTTATCTGCTCAACATCCCACTCGGTCTTGGCATGGCCCTGCTGTGGGGGTATTGCGGCGTGCTGAGTTTCGGCCATGTGGCTTACTTTGGGATCGCCGGCTACACCTACGGAGTCATAGCCGGCAATATGTCGGGACATCCCCTTGGTCCACTTGCCGGCGTCGCTGGCGGGCTCCTCGCGAGCGCGTTCGTCGCCGGAATCTTCGGGTACTTCGTGTTCTACGCACGAGTCCAGAAGTGGATCATCCCGATCTTGACCCTGGTCTTGACGCTTCTGCTCGAGACCTTCCTCGGTCAGACGGCCGGTTACCAGTGGCGCATCGGCTCGGTCCTGCTCGGCGGCTACAATGGGATGACGGGAATTCCCTGGTTCCAATTGGGCGGGTTCGTTTTCGAAGGTTATTCTTTCTATTATCTTTGCCTTCTTGTTGTCCTGGCCTGCTATTTCAGCCTACGGATGCTGGTCAATTCCAACTTTGGTCAGGTCATCGTCGCCATCCGTGAGGACGAGGTGCGCACTGAGTTGCTCGGCTACGACATTCGCGCCCGGCAATTGGTCGTCTTTGTCCTGTCGGCCATGCTCGCTGGCCTCAGCGGACTGCTTTATGTCCAGTGGGGCAACTACATCACGCCCAGCCAAGTCGGGCTGCTGCAAGCGGCCCTGCCGGTCATCTGGGCCGCGGTCGGCGGGACCACGAGCTTGCTGGCTGTGGTCATTTCGGCCTTCACCCTCAACTGGGTCACCTACACCCTGTCGTCGCAGGGGAATCAGTACGCCATGGTGATCATTGGCACGCTGCTGGTCGTGACCATGCTGTTCTTCCCGCGCGGTATCGTCGTCATGGTGGCTGAACGCCTCGGGCGCTTGACGACACGGCGCACGGCATCATCAAAGCCATAGGGCCGGATGGCTATGGAACTCAACGCCGCTATTGAAACCCGATCCTTGAACAAACGCTTCGGCGGTGTTGTTGCCGCCGATAATGTCAATTTCAAGGTTCTATCCGGCGAGCTTCGCTGCATGATCGGGCCCAACGGCGCAGGAAAATCGACGTTGTTCGCTATGTTGTGCGGCCTCGAAAGCGCGGATAGCGGGCAAATCTTCGTTTTTGGCCAGGACGTGACCCGCACGCAGGCGTTTAAGCGCGTCAGGCTGGGCGTTGGGCTGACGTTCCAGACCAATCGTGCCTTCCATCAGTTGAGCGTTCGCGAGAACCTGACGATCCCGCGCGCTTCGGCCAAGCAGGAGAATATGGAGGTCGGTCAGGCACGACTCGAGTTCGCCCTCGACGCCTTCGGGCTCGACCCGAAAGATCAGACCAAGGCTGGGGAACTTCCCCATAACCAACTTCAGTGGCTGGAGATGGCTATGGTTCTCGTGGGTTACCCGAACCTGATACTGCTGGACGAGCCGACGGCCGGAATGGCGGCCGAAGAAACCCAGCAGACCGCCAAGGTGCTCAAGCATCTCAACTCTACCGGGCTAACCACCGTGGTTGTCGAGCACGACATGGCCTTTGTGAAGGACATTGCGCAGACCGTGACCGTCTTGCACCAGGGGCAGGTCTTTGCCGAGGGCTCGGTCGCCGAGATCACAGCGCACGAAAACGTGCGCAAGATATATCTCGGCCGGGCTTGAGGGAGGCCTAGCGTGCTGCTGTCCACTTCCGCCTTGCGATCCGGCTACGCCACCGGCGATGTTCTGCAGGACGTCGACATCACCGTGGAGCGTGGCGAGGTCGTTGGCGTTTTGGGGCGCAACGGGGTCGGGAAAACCACCCTGATGAAGACGCTCATCGGCCTGTTGCCGGTGCGGGAGGGTCATATCACCTTCCGCGATGAGGATGTGAGCCGCATGACCGCGGACAATAGGGCCAGGCTGGGTATCGGATACGTGCCCCAAGGGCGCGGCATTTTCCCGGATATGACGGTCGGCGATAACCTGCGAATGGGCGCCCTGATCAACGCCGCCAAGCAGTCGCTCGATTTCGATTTGATCTTCGGCTATTTCCCCTTTCTGAAAGAGCGCCTAGCCCAGAGAGGGGGGACGCTCAGTGGGGGCCAGCAAGCCATGTTGGCGATCGCGCGCGCCCTCATCAGCGCGCCGGACCTGCTTTTGCTCGACGAACCGAGCGACGGCGTCCAGCCAAGCATCGTCCAGGAGATCGGCGGCTTCATCAAAAGCCTGAACGCGGAAAAGGGACTGACCGTCCTGATCGTAGAACAGAACATAGATCTCATGCAGACGGTGGCGACTCGGGCCTATGCCCTGGACAAGGGACGGGTCGTCGCCGAAGTCGGACGTGAATCGTTGCTGGATACCGAGAGAGTAGCCGAGTTCCTGGCTGTATGACGGCTAACCCGGGGCGCCCTGCGGGGCCCCGGGACTGGTCGTTGGCCGGGCGAATGGGACAATGAGCCGAGGGAGGACGTGGCATGGAAATGATCATGCGGAGCTACCCCAATGATTGGGTCGGCAAATCGATCATGTACGCGAAGGGTGTGGGCGGCGGTTCGACCGGCGTCACACACCAACTGACCGAGGCCGATCAGGGAACTTATCACTATACTATCGGTCCCTACTCGGAGCCGGTCCTGCACATCCAACCCGGCGATCGCGTGGTCGTCGAGACGCAAGATGCGTTCGAGGGCAAGATCAAGAAAGAGACCGACGTACCCTCGGATATTCTGGAGATGCCGTGGCTGAACCCGCAATGCGGCCCAATTATGGTCGAGGGCGCGGAGAAGGGCGACGTTCTCGCCGTGCATATCGAGAAGATGGTTCCTCGCGGCGCGCAGCCGCGCGGAACTTGCTGCATGATCAAGGAGTTCGGAGCCCTGACCGGCACCTATTACACGGCCACGCTGAACGATCCGCTGCCCGAGAAGGTACGCAAGGTTCATGTCGACGAAGAAAATGTCTATTGGAGCGACCGGGTCACGCTCCCCTACAGGCCGCACATCGGCACGCTTAGCTGTTCGCCGCAGATCGACTCGATAAACTCGCTGACCCCCGACAACCATGGCGGCAATATGGACCTGCCCGACATGGGCCCTGGAACGATTACCTATCTGCCGGTCCGCGCGCCGGGTGGGCGGCTGTTCATTGGCGATGCCCATGCCTGCCAGGGCGACGGCGAGGTTTGCGGCGTGGCGGTGGAGTATCCCACCACCACCACGATCACGGTCGATCTCATCAAGAACTGGCCGATCGAATGGCCAAGGCTCGAGGCCGACGACTTCATCATGGCGATCGGCAGTACGCGGCCGCTGGAAGATGCCACCCGGATTGCTTACCGCGAGTTGGTGCGCTGGATGGTGGCCGAATACAATTACGAACTTTGGGATGCCTATATGATGCTTAGCCAATGCGGCAAGGTGCGGCTGGGCAACTTCGTCGACCCGAAGTATACGATCGGCGCGGCGATCCCCAAAAAGTACTTGTAGCGGAATACCGGCCGCCGCCGCGCATCAGCACAGGTCGCGCCGGGGCCGTCTGGGGCCTTTGACACTCTTACCTGCCCTTTCGACGTCGTCCCAAGGCGCCGGCGTCACCGGGCGATGGAATATGGCGACCCGGTCAAGGACGCCGCCTTTCTTCGGTCGGTTTCGCCAATCCACAAGGTCGATCGGATCGAGGTTCCGTTGTTCGTCGCCCAGGGCCTATCAGACCCGCGGGCCCCACCCTTCGAAAGCGAGCTAAATGTCACGGCATTGCGCGAGCGCGGGCTGCCTGTGGACTACGTGCCATTCCCGGCGAGGGCCACGGCTTCGTCAAGCTCGACAACCGCATCGAGGTCTTTGGGGCCATGGCCGAGTTTCTCGAACGGCATCTCTGAACCGCCAATCCCGCCGCGAAAGCGGTGGCCAGATCGCGCGCGTGACTAATCGACCAGGTGGCAGGCAACCGATCGACCGCCACCGAGATCCCGAAACTCCGGCTTGTCTTGCCGGCACCGAGCCTCGGCGAGCGGGCAGCGTGGATGGAATCGGCAACCCGAAGGCGGGTCGATGGGGCTCGGGACACCGCCTTGTAGGACGATCCTCTTTCTGCGTTGGTGAGGGTCCGGATCCGGATTCGCCGACATAAGCGCCTGGGTATAGGGGTGCAGGGGCGCCGCATAGATTGCATCCGCCGCGCCGATCTCGACAATTTCTCCCAGGTACATCACCGCGATGCGATCGCTGATGTAGCGCACCACCGAAAGGTCATGGGAAATGAACAGATAGGTTAGGTTAAAGCCTTCCTTGAGTTCGAGCAGCAGATTGAGAATTTGGGCCTGTACGCTGACGTCCAGTGCCGATACCGGCTCGTCGGCAACGATAAACTTCGGTCGAAGCGCCAGCGCCCTGGCGATACCGATGCGTTGCCGCTGTCCCCCACTGAATTCATGGGGGAACCGCTTCATGTGATCGGCGCTAAGGCCAACCCGTTCCAGAAGCTGCTGAACTTGATCGAATCTTTCACCCCGATTGCTGACCCCGAAGTTCCTGAGCGGTTCCGCCACGATATCGCTGACCCGCATGCGCGGGTTCAACGAGGAATAGGGATTCTGCAGAATCATCTGCATGTGCTGGCGCAAGCGGCGGTTTTCGCCTTGGGGCAAGCCGACGATACTTCGGCCATCGAATTTGACCTCACCGGCGCTGGGTTGGATGAGCTGCAGCACGGCAAGACCGGTGGTCGATTTTCCGCAACCGCTCTCGCCCACGATGCCGAGCGTTTCTCCGGAATTCACGCGAAAATCTATGCCGTCGACCGCCCGCACATAACGCCGTCCAGTACCCCGAATGCGTGACCATATCCCTGACTCCAGTGGGTAGAGTTTGCGTAACCCTGCCACCTCGAGCAGAGGTCGGGTATCCGGCGGGGCGGCGTTCAATGCGGGTTCAGGCATAAAGATGACACTTCACGGTATGACCGGCGGGCAAGTCGAAATCGCCCGGCTCCTGCGCGCGGCAGGTCTCGGTGGCGTGGGCACAGCGGGGGTGGAACGAGCACCCGGACGGTAGGGCGGTCAACTCCGGCACCTTACCCTCGATTGCGACGAGATCGCCGCGTCGCGTATCGTGCCGCGGTACCGATCGCAGCAAGCTGACCGTGTAGGGATGCTTTGGGTCGTCAAATAGCTCGACCACATCCGCGCTCTCGATGATCTGGCCGGCATACATGACATGCACCCGGTGACAGGTCTCCGCCACAACGCCCAAGTCATGGGTAATCAGCATCACGCTCATGTTTCGCTCGCGCTGGATATGCTTCAGCAGTTCAAGAATTTGTGATTGGATGGTCACGTCGAGCGCCGTGGTCGGTTCATCGGCAATAAGAAGCGAAGGTTCGCAAGCCAAGGCCATGGCGATCATCACCCGCTGCTGCAGGCCGCCGCTGAGCTGATGCGGATATTCGCGTGTACGCCGTTCCGGGTCCGGGACGTTGACGGTGCGGAGAAGGGAAACGACGCGCGCATTCAATTGGTCGCGCGACATTGTGCGCCTGCGGTTACCACCACCTTCGATGGCCTCGCCGTGCAGCCGCAGGGCCTCCGCGACTTGATCGCCGATCCGTTTGACCGGGTTGAGCGATGCCATTGGATCCTGCCAAATCATGCCGATCGTACGCCCGCGTACGGAGCGCATGTAGCGTTCGCTTTTTTGGAGCAGGTCTTCGCCATTGAATCGCACACTTCCGCCGGTAATTCGGCCGGGCGGATCGATTAGGCGCATGACCGAGAGCGCCGTCAGTGTCTTGCCGCTGCCGGATTCTCCGACGACACCAAGAACTTCCCCGTGCCGAAGGGTGAAGCTGACGCCGTCGACGGCACGGGCTTCACCCGCGGACGTAAAAAAGGAGGTGGACAGATCCCGCACATCTAGCAGTGGTTGTACGGCCGCGTTCAAATCGCGTTCCGGCTCGGGCAAAGTTTCTGATCCAAGTTCATCCACCATCGCATGACCGCAAGATCGGCAAAGCGGAACCGAAAAACCGAAGCGAACGCCGCGTTAACGCACGGCACCGCCGAAAAAAAATCGCGCCCGAGACGTCGTTATCGCACCGCGTAGTGAAGGATGATACTAGCACCCCGAATTAGGTTTACTAGCGTTTCCACAGATGGCTAAAATTGTTCCATCCAAATGTGAGAGTACAGCAGCCACAGTTCCCGCAAAAACGCGGGCCTGCAACTTCGCAGATAGGAGAGCGAACAATGAGCACGTCTTCGAGCAAGCTCGGTCGCGGCATCACACGACGGAACTTTGTGCGCACCACCGGCGCGATCGGTGCTTCGGCCATTGCCAGCAACTTTCTTCCCGGCGCCCGGTCGGCCAGCGCGGCCGAAAAGGAATTCGATCTGTTTCGAGTCGCAATGTGGAGCGGCATGCCAAACCTGGACCCCGATCAAAACGCGATCCGGACTTGCCTGATTACCCAGAACTGGATCTTCGATCCCTTGGTCTGGCGTGACAAAGACTCGAACGAACTGAAGCCCTATCTGGCCGAGGAGTATTCTTTCATCGGGAAGAACACCTGGCGTTTCAGAATTCGCGAAGGCGTCAAGTTCCATAACGGCAAGCCCCTAACCGCCAATTCCGTGAAGTTCTCCATGGAGCGCCGCATGAGCGAGAAAATGGCCTCGCCGCACCGCAAAACGTTCCTGGATATCGCCGAGATAAACGTCGTCAATCAATACACGGTCGACTTCGTCTGCAAGAACCCCTTCCCCATGCTTCCCGCCTATTTCCCGATCTTCGCCATCATGGAAGAGGGCTACTACAGCGAGAACGCCAAGGAACACCTCGCCTTAAACCCGCTGGGCTCGGGCCCGTTCCGCCTTACCGAGTTCAAGCCCGACGACATCTTGCGTGTCGAACGCAACGACGACTATTGGGGTATGGTACCGCCGATCAAGAAAATCGAAGCCCCGGTCGTTCTTGAAGATGCGACACGGGTCGCTTCCCTGCTTGCCGGCGATCTTCACATATCTCCACGCCCCACCATCGAGGACTTTCCCCGCATTAACGCGAGCGGTAACGCCAAGGTCGACGTCAAGATCGGCAACCGAATCGTGCTCTCCGCTTTCAACTATGCGATGGAGCCCTTCAACAACAAAAAGGTGCGCCAGGCGCTCAACTACGCGGTCAATCAGGAGGAGATCAACGAGATCTACCTCAAAGGCTCCGGCGAAATCATGGCCAGCGCCCTGCCGTCAACCGTGCCTGGCCACCATCCGGGCCTCAAGCCATATCCCTACGATCCGGCCATGGCCAAGTCCCTGCTCAAGGAGGCCGGCTTCCCGAACGGCTTCAAGACCCGTATCGAGGTTGTGCCGCCGTGGATGGTTGCCGGTAACGAGGTAACCGAAGCGCTCATCAACTACCTCCGGGAGGTTGGCGTTCAGGCCGAAATGCAGGTCTACGATGCCGGCACCATGGGCGGGCGTATCACCTCACGCAAGGCCGGCCCGATGTACATGTTGAGCTGGGGCGGGAACAGCACCTTTGACGCGGACAGCTATTTGCAAGCTCTCTTCGGACAGGGCGCGTGGTCGTGCAACGACATGCCGGAAATCGACGAACTGGTCGCCCAAGGACGCGCCACCGCGGTCCACGAGGAGCGCGTCGGCATTTACCAGAAGGCGTGCGAGATCATTCACGACGAGGCGCCGTGGGTCTTCCTGCATCTGCAACCCAATACCTACGGCGTTAGCCTGGATCACGATTGGAAGGCACGGCCCGATGAAATGATCCCGCTTTGGTACGTCAATAAGACGGCCTGATTCGGGCTAAACGCGTATGGGGCGTTACCTGGCACACCGGATACTCCACTCCTTTGTGGTTATCTGGGGTGCCGCGACGCTGGTGTTTCTGATCCTGCACCTCTCGCCCGGCGATCCAGCCGTCAATCTGGTGGGCGAGAACGCGACTCAGGAACAATTCGAGCTCGTGCGGAGGTCGCTTGGCTTGGACCTGCCTCTGCACGAGCGCTATTTCAATTACCTGACCGATCTTGCCGCCGGAGATCTCGGAACGTCGTGGTTTGTCGGTCAGCCGACCGTCGATATGCTTCTCGAGCGGCTTCCCGACACCATTGAATTGACGTTGGTCGCCGCGCTGATCGGCATTCCTCTGGCCATCGGGCTGGGTATCGTCTCGGCGGTGTTCCGCCGGTCTGGCCTCGACTACATGGCCAACATTGTCGCCCTGTTCGGGCTTTCGACCCCGAACTTTTGGCTCGGCGTGATGTTGATCCTGCTCTTCGCGGTCGAGCTTCGCTGGCTGCCGTCTATGGGCCGGGGGCCGGTTTTCCATGAAGCTATTGCCGCCATATTCTCCGGACAAATCAAACCTTTGGCCGATTGGGCGAGCCATATCGTGTTGCCGGCCGTAACGCTCGGCACCTTCTTAATGGCCTTGGTGACGCGCCTCACCCGCACAGATATCCTGGAAAATCTGGGACGGCCTTACGTCAAAGTCGCGCGTGCCAAGGGCGCAAGCAACTGGGGCGTGATCTATCACCACGTGCTGCCGAATTCACTGATCTCGGTGGTCACGGTCATCGGGCTGGAGGTTGGCTCTCTCTTGGGCGGCGCCGTGGTGACGGAGACGGTCTTTGCCTGGCCCGGCATGGGGCGCTTATTGGTTGAATCGATCCAACGGCGGGACTATCCGGTGATTCAGGCCGGGGTCTTGCTCACCTCTTTCGTCTTCGTGTTCGTCAATATCCTGATCGACCTCATCTACGTCTACCTGGACCCTCGAATTCGCTTAAAGTAGGTCATGGAAACCGGCTTCGCACGCATCTGGCAGGAGTTTCGCGGAAACCGTCTGGCGCAATTCGGTGCGCTCTTTGTCACCGTGCTTGTGGTCACGGTCGTCTTCGCCTCCGAGATCGCCCCTCACGATCCGACCAAATTCCATCTGCCCGAACGCAACCAGCCGCCGGTGTTCCTGGAGGGCGGCGATTGGGTCTTTCCTCTTGGCACGGATGCCCATGGGCGCGATGTCCTGAGCCGAATTATCTACGGCGCCCGCACCTCGCTGGGGACAGCCGCCGCCGGCGTTACCATCGCGGTGATTGTCGGCGTGACCTTGGGCCTTATCGCGGGATATTTCGGCGGCGTTTTAGACACGCTAATTATGCGTTTCGTAGATATCTTGCTGTCCATACCGCTCATACTCTTGGCCCTTCTCGTGATTGCGGTTCTCGGCCCCAAAATTATCAACATCATTTTGGTCATGGGCGCGGCCGGCTGGATTTGGCATGCCCGCATTGTGCGCGGGAACGTGCTGCGCATACGCGAGGAGCAATTCGTCCTCGCCGCGGTCAACGTAGGCACCTCACACTTCGGCATCATGCGCCGGCACCTGCTGCCCAACCTGCTCGCCCCGGTCTTGGTAACCGCCACCATGCAGATCGGCTTTATGGTGATCCTGGAAAGCGGGCTCAGCTTCTTCGGTATCACCGGCTCATCGCTCTCTTGGGGTTGGGATATCTCGGCCGGCCGCAAATACCTGGGAACCGCATGGTGGATCGCATCCTTTCCGGGATTCGCCATTTTCTTCACGGTCCTCAGCTTCAACATGATCGGCGATTTCCTGCGCGACGCCATCGATCCTCACAGCCGACATACGCCAGTCGGCTGACCCGCCGAGCTCGAAGCCGCGCGGCGCACCGCCGCCAAACTTGTCCAGACCAACGGCGAAGAAGTCCCATTCGCCTTCCGCGCCGTCGGCGTGGAGTTGCCCCGGCACGCGGGCGCAGTCTTAGTGAGCGGCGTGGTTTTTTCGGCTAGGACCGCCGGCTTCCGGTAAGCGCCCGGTGAACCCGCCCTGCCTTTGAACGGTAGTGAGAGCTAATGTCCATTAGTGAGTTAATGGACATTAGCGGAGCGTTTTTGTGGCGATGCGGCGCAGACGTCGGAATTGGAGTGATGACGAGAAGCGGATGATCTGCGCGCAAACGCGGGTGCGCGGTGTGTCGGTTTCGCAGGTCGCACGCCGGTACGATGTCAACGCGAACCAGGTGTTCAACTGGCTGAAGGAGCCGCGCTTCGCGGATGCGGAGCCACCGGAAGCCGGGACCGCTTTTCTCCCCGTAGAGATAACCGAACCCCGGGGCATGCCTGTTCTGAGTGACAGCACAGAACCCAGCACGCTGGAGATCGATCTGTGCAGCGGCCATCGGCTGCGGCTCACGGGGGCATACGATGCCGATGCTCTTGCGCGGTTGGTCCGGGGTCTGTCGTCATGATCTCGGTCCCAGCATCGACGAAGGTATGGCTGGCCGCGGGCGTCACTGACATACGCAAAGGGCTCAACGGTCTCGCGGCATTGGCGCAGGATGTTCTGAAGCAGGACCTGTTCTCGGGGCATCTGTTCGTGTTCCGTGGACGCCGGGGTGACCTGTTGAAGGTGATCTGGTTTGACGGTCAAGGCGCGTGTCTATTTTCTAAGCGCTTGGAGAGAAGCTGTCGATCTTCGAGGCCGAGATCAAAGAGCGCGATTACCGGATCGAGAAGCTGGAGCATCAACTGCTGGCCAACAAGTACGCGGACCATCTTCCGCTTTATCGCCAGTCGCAAATCTTCGAGCGCGAAGGTGTCGATCTCGACCGCTCGACCCTTGCCGATTGGGTCGGCAAGTCCGCAACCCTGCTGGAGCCGCTGGCCGATGCCGTCCAGCGCCATGTGCTCGGCGGCCAGGCCATTTTTGCGGATGATACTCCAGTCAAATTGCTGTCACCCGGTGCGGGAAAGACAAAGACCGCACCGGCTCTGGGCTTATGTCCGGGACGAACGGCCTTGGGCGAGTGAAGCGCCACCGGCGGCGTTCTACCGCTTCTCGCGTGACCGAAAGGGCGAACAGCCAACTGAACATCTCAAGGACTATACCGGCTGGATACACGCGGACGGATATTCCGGGTTCAATGAACTCTATCAGTCGGGCCGTGTCCGCGAGGTGGCGTGCATGGCGCATATCCGGCGCAAGCTCGTCGATGCGTTCTAGTCGCAAGGCTCGGTGATCGCCGAAGAAGCAATCAAACTGATCGCCGCGCTTTATGGCATCGAGAAAGAGGTGCGAGGCCAGTCGCCAGAATACCGCGCCGCCATCCGGCACGAGAAAGCCAAACCGCTGCTCGACGATCTGGAACACTGGCTCAGCGATCAACTGCCCAAAATCTCCGGTAAATCCGATCTTGCCAAGGCCATCCGCTACGCCCTGACCCGCATGAAGAAACTGCGCCCCTATCTCGACCACGGCTTTCTAGAGCTGGACAATAATTGTGCCGAGCGATCTATGCGTTGCGTAGCTCTAGGTCGTAAAAATTGTCTTTTCATGGGCTCCGAAGGCGGCGGCAAATCAGCCGCAATCGCCTACACCTTGATCGAAACGGCCAAATTGAATGGCGTCGATCCGCAAGCATGGCTTACCGATGTCCTCAGCCGGATTGCTGATCACAAGATCACCCGGTTCGACGAGCTGCTCCCCTGGCGGTACGCTCAGACCTGAGCGTAATTGGCTGCGTCCAACTGCGGAAGGACGGGTCGACCGGACGCTCTCGACGAAAAACACACTTAAGGTGAATCTTTGCATTTTCATCGTCTTCTCTTCTCGGGATTCAACATTGCGTCCAACGGAAGCTCTGGGCGATCTGCCTTGAACTAGACTGGGCCTACACCAAGAATCTAAACCGCATTTCGGTAAACGCTCATCGTTGCGCCCGAACTCAACGCTTCCGACCTCTGTAACTCTAGATTGACTGGGATTGACCCCTCACCAAATAGGCGTTTGCCCGCGCCGATAACAATCGGAAATGTCCAAATTCGATACTCATCGATGAGTCGATGTTGGAGGAGGAGCTGGACCAAACCATGGCTACCGTGTACCTGCAATAATGGACCGTCTTCCGCTTTTAGCGCATCAATCGCAGCCGGGACATCGCCGCTAATCTTGATGGTAGGTTTCCACGCCTTGTCGATGGGCCGAGAACTGACCACATATTTGGTGGCACTATCCAACGGGGATTCAGACCCCGAGAAGAAGGGCGCGAACTCGTCATACGTAGTCCTTCCGAGCAAGACGTCATAAGGTTGCGACATAGCTACCTCTCCGACGCTCTCCATTACGTTGTCCCAGCACGGATTGGCCCATCCACCTTCAGTAAAACCGCCAGATAAGTCTTCATCCGGCACCCTGGGAGATTGCATGACGCCGTCTAAGGAAACGAAGGTCAGAATCGCTAATTCTCTCATGGTTAGCTGCTCAAGCTATTGTTGCTGCGGAATGGGTCTGTTTGGATACGGAACCATGCACTGATCTGATGCGAGGTTCCGGTTCGCCGCTGACAAGCCAAACAGTGGCATATCGAAGTCATCGTTGGCTCTCCAACGGTTGTGAAGGTAAGTTGGCCACACCCACACTTAGCGGCTCTGGTTTTCTGTTCCATCTTAGTCCGAGAGTGCTGTAGCCAGTGCCTCTAACATAACGCGAGTACCTTGCTCACGGTCGGCTGGAGTGTCGGCGCCATCGAGATATACCCCTTGCTCTGTGAGCAGCAATCGCGCACTGTCGTCGCCTGAAGCAGTAATCTCTACGGTTACCAGAGACGCTGAAATCCTTACCTTATCGAAGTCCATTGTGTAGCTGTACACAATACGGTGATCGGGTACGATTTCATGGAAGATTGCTTCGTAACCAAAAACCAGCCCGTTCGGAGCTTCGCCAGTGAAATGTTCACGGCCTCCAATTCGGTAGTCGAGCAATAGTGCGCCCTTTTGGTCGGTTGGACCAAACCATCGCGCCTTCATTTTGGGATTTGTC
>JAJFGO010000079.1 GCA_021776095.1 Kiloniellaceae bacterium
ATCGATATCTGGACGATCCTGCTTTTGGCGCTCGCGTTCGATGGGGCCTTGGGCGATCCGCGCTGGCTGTACCGCGCCGTGCCCCATCCGGTGGTCTGGGCCGGGCGGGTCATCGCGGCGGTTGAGCGGCGCTGGAACGACCCCGCGCGCGGACGTGGCGCGCGTATCCTGTGGGGTGCGGCGCTGACGGTGCTCATGCTATCGGGCGCCGGGGCGCTCGGCTGGGCGATCTCGGCGGCGCTCAGCGGTTTGCCGGGTGGTTGGTTGATCGAGGCGCTGCTCGCCAGCACGCTCATTGCCGGGCGCGGTCTTTACGACGGCGTGCGCGCGGTCGCGCGCGGGCTCGAATCGGGCCTGGAGGAGGGCCGGGCGGCGGTCGCCCACCTAGTCGGGCGCGATCCAAATAGCCTGGACGAGGCCGGTGTCGCCCGGGCGGCGGTCGAAAGCGCGGCCGAGAATTTCTGCGACGGCGTGGTCGCGCCGGTGTTCTGGTTCGCGCTGTTCGGCCTGGGCGGCCTGGCCGCCTACAAGGCGCTCAATACCTTGGACAGCATGATCGGCTATCGCAACGTGCGCTTCGAGGCCTTCGGCAAGGCCGCCGCGCGCCTGGACGATGCCGCCAATTGGATTCCGGCCCGCCTGAGCGGCTTGGTCCTGGCAGTCGCCGCGGCCCTGCTACCTGGCGCGCACGCCGCGCGTGCCTGGCGCGCCATGGGGCGCGACGCGCCCCGACACCGCTCGCCCAACGCCGGTTGGCCGGAAGCGGCCCTGGCCGGCGCGCTCGGCTTCGCCCTCGGCGGCCCGCGCCGCTATGGCGACCTTCAGGTGGCTGATCATTGGATGGGCAACGGGCGCCGGACGCTGAACGCGCACGACATCGCCCGCGCGCTGCGGCTCTACCTAGCCGCAAACGCGTTGCTCTTGGCAGGGCTACTTGCCCTGCTCCTCCTGACCTAAGCGGCGCAGCCTCGAGGACTTAAACTTGGATATCGACGTTGCCGCCGCGGTTCGACTCGGGCGGCGGCGCGTCCGGCCGGCGCTCGGCGTCGTTGCGGCCGCTGTCGCTTTCGCGGCTCGCGGTCACTGGCCGGGAGGTCTCTTGCGACGTCGCATCCGGCGCACTGGGCGCGTTCGCGACGGGGGCCGACGCGGCGCCGGGCTGGCCCGGCGACGGCGGCACAAGGGGGTTTGTTACCTGCATGCCGGGATATTATGCGTATCGGTTCAGAGAGTCAATATCTAAGTAATTGATATATATGATAAAACATCGATAAATTCGCGATAAATCCCAGACTTGATTCGAGGCAGCGCGCGGCTATTTCGCGGCCCGCGGCAGCAGGATCGTGAAGCTCGAGCCCTCGCCCGGCACGCTCTCGATCTCGAGCAGGCCGCGGTGTCGGTTGAGGATGTGCTTAACGATCGCCAGGCCCAGGCCGGTGCCGCCCAGCTTGCGCGAGCGCGCGGTGTCGGCCCGGTAGAAACGCTCGGTCAGGCGCGGCAGGTGTTCCCGCGCGATGCCGTCGCCCTGGTCGGCGACGGAGAGGGCGACGCCCGGCCGGCCCAGGCGGCGGCCCCCGGGGCTGTCCGGCGCAACGTCCCGCCCGGCGATCCGAACCGGCGTGCCGGCCCGGCCGTATTTGCAGGCGTTGTCGATCAGGTTCTGCAGCACCTGGGTCAATTCCTCGTCGTGGCCGATGACCGGCGCCAGGCCGTTGAGATCGAAATCGAAGGTCATATCCTTGGCCCGGGCCTGGGGCTCCAAATTGCGCGCGACGATACGCGCAAGGTTGGCCAGGTCGACCGTGTCGCGCGGCGGGGTGTGCTCGTCCATCTCGATCCGCGAGAGGGACAAGAGATCCGCGACCAGGCGAGCCATGCGCGTCCCTTGTTCGTGCATGACAGCTAGAAACCGCTCGCGGGCCTCGTCGTCTTCGCGCGCCGGCCCCTGCAGGGTTTCGATGAAGCCCAGAATACTGGCCAGGGGCGTGCGCAATTCGTGGCTGGCATTGGCCACGAAGTCGGCGCGCAATTGCTCGGCGCGCTTCAGCCCGGTCACATCGTGCAGGGTCAGGATCGCCGCCGTGCCGCCGCTGCGGGCGCCGCCCAGGCGCGCTGCGCGGCCGCCAAAATAACGCTCCACCGGGCCGCCCAGGGTGAACTCCACCATCTGATCCTCGGCTCCGTTCAAGACCTCGTCGACCGCTTGCAAAAGTGCCGGGTTGCGTAAGACAGCGGTCAGATCCCGCCCGACCAGGGTGTCTTGGTCCGGACGGCCTTCGGCCTTCGGGTCCCCGCCGTGGCCATGTTCGAACATCTCCCGCGCCGCCGGATTGGCCCGCAGAATGCGCCGGTCTGCGGCGATCAGAATCACGGGATCGGGCAGGGCGGTAAAAACCGCCTGATCCCCGGCCGCCAGGCTTTCCAGTTCGCGCCGGGCGTTCGCTACCTGCTGGCGCGCTCGATCCAGGGCCGTCTCCAGGCTTGCCTGCGCCGCTCGCCGATTGCGCGACAGGCCCACAGCAAGCAGCGCCGCCACGGCCGCCGCGCCCAAGCCGGCGCTCCAGGACACCGCCCCCAGAACCGCGAGCGCGCCCAGCGCCCCGATGGCGGGCGCGAAAACGAAAAGAAACCAGGGGATCCGTGGCCGCGCGGGTCCGTTCGGGGAGCTCATGGGCGCCGGGCCTCTAGTGCGCGCCCGACTTTTTCCCTGCCATCATGCTGGCATCGTGGGCGGCCAGCACGGCGGCAATTACCAGATCGTTGACCGTGGCGCCCAGGCGCACGACCTGCGCCGGCCGGGACAGGCCGATCAGGAAGGGCCCGATCACATTGCCCAGATTGGCGGATTGGACCAGTTTAGTGGTGATGTTGGCGCTGTGCAGGGCGGGCATGATCAGCACATTGGCCGGCCCGTTCAAGCGGCAGAAGGGGAAGAGCTGGCGCATGAGGTCGTGGTCCAGCGCGACATTCGCCTGCATCTCGCCGTCGTACTCGAAATCCAGTTTCATGGAATCCAGGATCTTGACGGCGTCGCGAATGCGTTGCGCCTTTTCGCGCATCGGATTGCCGAAGTTGGAAAAACTGAGCAGGGCGACGCGCGGCACATGGCCCCAGGCGCGCGCCTGGGCCGCGCTTTGGATCGCGATGTCCGCCAGTTCTTCCGCGCTGGGTAGCTCGTGGACCGAGGAGTCGGCGACGAAGACGGAGCGCCCTTCCAGCAAAAGGGCCGTCATGCCGAACACGCGGTGCCCCTGCTTGGGACTGATGGCCCGGCGGATATCTTCGAAGGCGACCCCGAAACTGCGCGTTAGGCCGGTCACCATGGCATCGGCCTGGCCGTGGGCGACCATGCAGGCGGCGAAGACATTGCGGTTTTGATTAACCATGCGTTGGCAATCGCGGCGCAGCTTGCCTTTGCGCTGCAAACGCTCGAAGAGGAAGTCGGTGTAGGCCTTGTTGTGGGCGGAGAGCCGCGCATTGTGGACCTCCAACCCCTCGCCGGCGAGGCCGAGCACCGCCAACTTCTCGCGCACGGTTTCCTCGCGCCCGACCAGAATTGGCGTGCCGTAACCGGTCTGTTGAAAGGTCAGCGCCGCGCGTATGGTCGCCTCCTCCTCGCCTTCGGCGAAGACCACGCGCTTGGGGTTCGCGCGCACCTTTTGGGATATCAATTGCAGGATGCCCGCGGTCGGATCCAGGCGGGCCGCCAGTTGCACCCCATAGGCGTCGATGTCGGCGATCGGCCGGCGCGCGACCCCCGAGTCCATGGCCGCGCGCGCCACCGCCTTGGGCACCGCGACGATCAGGCGCGGATCGAAGGGCGCGGGAATGATGTAGTCCCGGCCGAAATGCAGATGGCGGCCGGAGTAGGCCCGGTCGACCTCGTCCGGCACGTCCTCGCGCGCGAGCGCGGCCAGGGCCTCCGCCGCGGCAATCTTCATGGCCATGTTGATGGTCGAGGCGCGGACATCCAGCGCGCCACGGAAAATATAGGGAAAGCCCAGGACGTTGTTGACCTGGTTGGGATAGTCGGACCGCCCCGTGGCCATGATCGCGTCGCGGCGGACTTTCCGGACCAGTTCGGGGCGGATTTCCGGGTCCGGATTGGCCATGGCGAAAATGATGGGTTCTGCGGCCATGGACCGAACCATGTCCTCATCCACGGCGCCGGCAACCGACAGGCCGATAAAACAGTCTGCACCTTCCAGTGCGTCGGCCAGGCTGCGCGCCCTGGTTGGCGCGGCGTGGGCGGCTTTCCATTGATTCATGCCGTCTTCGCGGCCCTGATAAATCGTGCCGCGGGAATCGCACAAAATCGCATTGCCGGCGTTCACGCCCATCGCCTTGAGCAATTCGAGAACCGCAATACCCGCGGCTCCGGCTCCATTGACGACAACTTTGAGGTCGGCGATGTCACGGCCCGTCAGATGACAGGCATTGATGATGCCGGCGGCTGAAATAATGGCCGTGCCATGCTGGTCATCGTGGAAAACCGGAATATCGAGTTTTTCGCGCAAGCGCTGCTCGATGATGAAGCAGTCCGGTCCCTTGATGTCTTCCAGATTGATGCCGCCAAAAGTGTGGCCAAAGCGAGCTACGCAATCGACAAATTCATCCGGGTCAGAGGTTTCCACCTCGATATCGACCGCATCAATGTCGGCAAAGCGCTTGAACAGGACCGCCTTGCCTTCCATCACCGGTTTTGACGCCATCGCGCCGAGATCACCAAGGCCGAGAATGGCTGTACCGTTGGAGACAACGGCCACCATATTGCCCTTGGATGTGTAGTCGTAGACCTTCTCCGGGTCTTCAGCGATGGCCTTGACG
>JAJFGO010000080.1 GCA_021776095.1 Kiloniellaceae bacterium
CAGGGCCAGAATCTGGACGACTTTCCACACCTTAAGCGTTGGTTCCAAACCATCGCCGAAAGACCCGGGACGGTCCGCGCCTATGAGGCGGGCGCCGCCCTCAACACCACGCCGACCGTCAACCCGCAATCGCGCAAGATCCTGTTCGGTCAAACCGCGGCAGCGGCGTCCGCCTGAGTCACCCACCAATCGACCGACGTCCTGAGAAACGGCGCCGGTTCATGAACGCAAGAGGAAACCAGTTATGGAGATAAGAAATTCGGTCGCCCTGGTAACCGGGGCCAACCGTGGCATCGGCAAGTCCTTCGTGGCGGCCCTGCAAAAGGCGGGGGCCAAGAGAATCTATGCCGCCGCGCGCGACACCTCGAGTTTGGACGCGGTGGTCGCGAGTGACCCCGGCCGGATCGTGCCGCTCAAGCTCGATGTGACCGATCCGGAGCAAGTGCAAGCAGCAGCGCGACAAGCGGCCGACGTGTCGCTGCTGATCAACAATGCGGGCGTCGCCGTCTACGGTGGGTTCATCTCGACGCAAGACCCTGGGGGCTCGCGCCAGGAGATGGAAGTCAACTACTTCGGCACCTTGGACATGGTCCGCGCCTTCGCGCCGGTCCTGAAGCGCAACGGCGGCGGCGCGATCGTCAACCTCGCCTCCATCGCCTCCCTGGTGAACTTTCCGATCCTGGGGCCATACAGCGCCTCCAAGGCGGCAGCCCATTCCCTGACCCAGGGGATTAGGTCGGAACTGAGCGGCCAGGGCACACAGGTCATCGGGGTCTACCCCGGCCCGGTGGAAACCGACATGGCCAAGGGCTTGGACATCGCGAAAGCACCGCCCGCGCAAATCGCCGAGGCGGCGCTCGAAGCCGTGGTCACGCGGACCGAGGACGTGTTCCCGGACCCCATGTCGACGGAGCTTCACGGCGGCCTGCGCCACGACCCCAAGGCGGTCGAAAAACAGATCGGCGAGATGCGGCCGGAGTAAGCAGACTCGGGCTGCCCGGGCCGGCCGCCCTCCCCCTCTCCCCGGCGGCCGGCCCTACTTTTTGAATTTCGCGACCAATTCCAGGTGCCCCGACCAGGGGAACTGATCGACCGGCGTCACCTCGACCAGGTCGTATCCGCCATTGACTAGAATTCGAGCATCGCGCGCGAAGCTATTGGGATTGCAGGAAACGGCGATCACCGCTGGCACCTTGGATGCGGCCAGTTGGACGGCCTGCTCGCGCGCGCCGGCACGCGGCGGGTCGAACAGCGCGACATCGAAATCCGCCAGGTCGTCGGCCAGCAAGGGCGCCCGGTCCAAATCGCGCACCTCGACCGCGACCCGCGCGGCCAGGTCGGCGCGCCGGGCCGCCGCCCACAAGGCCGCGACCGCCGCCTCGGCGCTGTCGACCGCGAGCACCCTGGACTGGGCGCTGAGGGGAAAGGTGAAGGTCCCACAGCCGCAAAACAGATCGACTGCCGCGCCGCAGCCTCCGGGCAGATAATCCAGAACCGCATCGCACAAGGCCGCCTGGCCCGCCGCGCTGGGTTGCAGGAACCCGCCCGCCGGTGGCTCGACCGCCACGGCGCCGAAATGCAAGTGCGCCGGCCGGCGCGCCACGACCGCCTCGGGCGGGCCGGCGCGCCCCTCGCGGCCGGCCTCGGCCCATGACAGGCGCGCGAGGTCGGCCTCCTCCGCGAAGCTCGCTAAAGCCTGGCGCGCCGCCAGGTTCGGTTGGCCGGGGGCGGCGATCAGGATATCGGTCCCGGTTTCGGTCTCGGTCGCCGTCACCTCGGCACGCGCGCCCTCCGCCAAGACCTTGGCCAACACCCCGCGCAAGGCCGGCAACAACGCCGTCAAGGCGGGCGTCAGTAGGAGGCAGGTCGAGAGATCGATGACCGCATGACTAGCGCGGCCGTGAAAACCGAGCAGAACCCCCGCCGGCTGCTTTTCCGCCGCCAGAACCGCGCGCCGCCGGGTGCCGGGCGGAATCCGCACCATGGGCCGAATGGCGACCTTGTCGAAACCGCGGTGCGCCAGGGCTTGCGACAATAGCGCCGCTTTCCACGCGCTGTAGGTTTCCGTCTCCAGGTGTTGCAGGGCGCAACCGCCGCAGGGTCCGAAATGCGGGCACGGCGGCTCGGTCCGCCCCGGTCCCTCGACAAGCAGTTCCAGGACCTCGCCCTTGGCGGACCCGGCGCGGGTCCCGGTCAGGCGAATCCGGACCCGGTCGCCGGTCTGAGTGTAGGGCACATAGACGATGGTTTCGCCGAGCGTGGCGTAACCGTCGCCGCGCGCGCCGAGCCCTTCGATGGTGACCTCGAGATGCCGTCCGCCGCCGGGTCGTGCGCGTCGCCGCATGGAAACCTCTTCGCCTGGCGCCGGGTGGTTCCGGCGCCGCGACTGTAACAGCTTGGCCGGGCCTGCTCACGGATCAAGATGAGACTAAGAAGGCTCGACAAGCCCTGAACGAAGACCTATGACCCTGCCATGCGGATCGTTATCTTCCTGCTCAAATGCGTGGTCGGCGTGCTGGCGACGCTCGGCTTCTTCCTGGTCGCCGGCGGCGTGGGGGCCTGGCTCATGTGGGAGCAGGTCGAGCCGTTGCGTGCCCGTAAGGCGCCCCTGCCGGACACCATGGTGCTGACCTTGGACCTGGCGCCCGGGGTGATCGAGGCGCGCCCGGACAATCCCTTGTCACGCGCCTCGCTGAGTGGCGCCCTAGTCCTGCGTCAAACCTTGGGCACCTTGGAGGCCGCCGGCGCCGACCCCAGGGTCAAGGGCATCTTCATGCGCCTGGGACGCGGCGATCTGGGCCTGGCCCTGGTGCAGGAACTACGCGACGCGGTGCTGGACTTTCGCGCCACCGGCAAGTTCGCGATCGGCTTCGCCGAAACCTTCGGAGAGGCCGGCGACGGCACCCAGCATTACTATCTGGCGAGCGCCCTCGACCGGATTTGGCTGCAGCCCTCCGGCGATATCGGCCTGACCGGCTTCAGCCTGCAAAGCCCGTTCCTGCGCGCCGTGCTGGACGACATCGGTGTCGAGCCGCGCTTCGGCCAGCGCGGCCCCTACAAGGGTGTCGCCGCCTTCATGACCGAAACCGCCCTGCCCGCGCCGCAACGGGCGAACCTGCAGCGCCTGCTCGATTCCTCCTTGGAACAAGTGGCCGAGGACATCGCCGCGGCGCGCGCCCTGACACCGGCCGGGGTCAGGGCCCTGATCGATACCGCGCCCCACAGCGCGGCGGCGGCACTGGACGCTAAGTTGATCGACCGGATCGGATACCTGGATGCGGCGGAGGCCAACGCCATGGCCGACGCCGGTTTGGCGGAAGACAGCGCCGAACACCCCTTCGTTCCGATTGATGAATTCGCCCGGCGCCGCGACGCCGACGAATCGGCCGGCGACACCGTCGCTCTGATCTACGGCCTGGGGCCGGTGGTGCTCGACGCCGGGGAGAACGACCCGGTGTTCGGCCGCCTGACCATGGGCGCCGATACCGTGACAGCTGCCCTTCGCGCGGCCCTGGAAGATCCTGAGGTCAAGGCGATCGTGTTCCGAATCGACAGCCCCGGCGGGTCTTATGTCGCCTCGGACACGATCTGGCACGAGGTGCGGCGAGCACGTGAAAAAGGCGTGCCGGTTATTGTCAGCATGGGCGGTGTGGCGGCCTCCGGCGGCTATTTCGTCGCCGCCCCGGCGCACAGCATCGTGGCCCAGCCGGGCACCATCACCGGCTCAATCGGCGTAGTCACCGGCAAGATCGTGCTGGCCGGCCTGTGGGATCGGCTGGGCATAAACTGGGATGGGGTAAAGGCGGGTGCGCGGGCAGATACTTGGAGCGCGAACCGGGATTTCACCGCCGCCGAATGGCGTCAGGTCGAGGCCACCCTCGACCGGGTGTACGAGGATTTCACCCGCAAGGTCGCCGAGGGACGCGATTTGCCCCTGGACAAGGTGCTGAGCATCGCCGAGGGCCGGGTGTGGACCGGCGCCGATGCCTTGAACGCCGGTCTGGTCGACGCCTTGGGTGGCTATCGCAAGGCCTACGCTCTGGCCCGGGAGGCGGCCGGCTTGGACCCCGCGGCACCGATACAGGTGAAGGTCTTTCCCGAAGCGCGCGATCCGTTTCAGGCTTTCATCGAAGATACCCTGGGCGGCGCCTTGGAGGTGCCGGGCATACGCGCCCTGGTGCGCAGCCTAACGCGGGCCGTGCGGGCGTTAGGTCCGGCGATCGAGGTCATCGACATGATCACGGCCCAGCCGCGCGGCGCACAGCTGCGCGCGCCGGGTATCGAGACGGCTCGCTAAGGCGTGACGATCCGAAACTATCGGCCGGAAGATGCCGAGGCTCTAATCGGGCTGTTCCGCGCCACGGTACGCCAAGTCAACCTGGGCGACTATTCAAGCGATCAGGTCGCGGCCTGGGCCCCCGAGGACATCGACGCGGCCGAATGGGCGGAGCGCCAAGCGCGCAACCGAACCTTAGTCGCCGAACTGGACGGCGAGATCGCCGGCTTCGCGGAACTTCAGGACGGCGCGTATCTTAGGCGGCAAGATACTATCACGCGTCTTTGTTGTCAGATCATTGCTGATTCAATTTCAACGAATTCTGTCTCAACTGAGCTATCAGGCCTTCGAAACCCTGGTCTTTTAGTATGCTCATGAACTCTCCCCTCCTGGTTTTGGCAAGGCTGATCCCATCGTAATGGAGGTCGACAATCCTAAAGGCACCGTTCGATCTGCGAATTCGCCAAGTCGGTAAAAAAGGCTCCGCATTCAATCGAAAAATCGTAGTGTGTATCAAAATGTCTTCACTACCTCGTTGCTCCGCGCCAGTAATTTCGAAGCCTTGTACCTGATACTTCAAGAGGCGTCGGCTCAGGGTATCAATCTCCAGCCTCCTAAACAGGTCGTGATATTCCGGTCTCTGTCCGTGTCTAACGTGCTTCCAATATTGTCCAAGCACGTACTTCGATACCAATTCGAAATCAACTTCCGCAAATAGAAGACTTTCAATTTCTTCCCTTTTTTGGGGATAAGGTTTCAATTCATCCGAGAGCAGAGAGACGGCCTTGTTGCCAAGATCTTCCAAGTATTCTTCCGCGTTCAACAAATAGGAATCAGATTCCGCGGCCGCAACCGCCTTATCAAACGGGACAACATGGACCGTTGCCACCAAAAAGACTAACCAAACTAACTCGCCGATACAAATTGATATCGAGCGAAACGCCCCCACTCGGGGGCGTCTTTCAAATACTTCAAGCGACCTTGTCACACCAAATCACCATGCGGAAAGGACATCAGCTAACTGGGTTACAGTTACGGCACTCGCTCCAACACTTGGAAGACAAGATATACTACGTTAGCATGAAATATCACCATTCTATCACCTGTGCAGTCGGAACACTGGACTATACAGGCCTATACCTCTCGCAAACATACAAATAAAAAGGCGCGAACTACTACTTCCGTTCGGGGGTAGCCTTAATCGGATCAGCTTCCTTTAGTAACAGTGCGAGCTTCAGTATCGAAGATTTTTGGTTGGGTTCAAAATTCTCTGACATTTCCACGTAGTGGATAAAATTTTCGAATTTCCAAACGTAGCTTTGATCCTTATAGGACGACTTCAGGCTGGCCAATTCCTCGCGTAGGATTTCCATCTGCACCCCATATTTTTTGCCCGTCATTATCATCGCAGCGATGCGGTAAAATCGAGCAACTGGACGCAAAAACGGCTTGCTAGAAAACAGCTTAATCTGATCCCAGCCAAGCTGCTGAGCGTCATCATAGCGCTCAGCCATGACGTACAACTCGAGCAGACCCAAGGCAGTCCACTCGACATCCGCGGAAAGACCAGTATCGGTCCGACCATTCATTTCAAGAACTTCTTCGTAGTCAGCGATGGCACCGTCGATATTCCAGGATGGGTTCCGAGGTGCGGTTCGACTGATCGCACGCATGAAGTATGGGAGTGCGGATGGTTGGCCAATCTGCCGCCTAAACTCGATCTCCAAGGAAAACTGGGTTTCTGCTTCTGCAAAATCTCTCACAAGCCACGCGGATCGACCATTCCAGTGATAAACGTTGAGAATTCCATCGACTGCCTCTCCGTTCTCCGGATCGATCGCCAAGGCATCCTTGAAATGATCGAGCGCCCGCTCGAAATCGGATTTCTTGAGATCTAACCTAGCAAGAAAAACGAGCGGTTCGGGGTCGTCCGGGGACACTTTATGCGCATCCTCATAATGATTTCTCGCTGCATCGAAATTCTCCTCCAACTGGTGAATCAATCCCAGTCTTTTGTGGATGGTCCCGTTCATGTCATCAAACTTGAGCGATTTCAAATAGGCATCCTTAGCTGAAGAAAGTTCTCCAATCCTAAGCCATGCCTCGCCGAGGTCTTGAAAGATCAAGGGATCTTGCGAATTGGCCGCCGCGCCGAGCTGAAATTCTTCGATTGCCTCTTTTGTTCGCCCTTGGCCTAAATAAATTCGCCCAAGATACCTATGAGCTTCGCTGAAGTCGGGTCGAATTTTCAAGGCCTGTTGAAAAAACGGCTCGGCAAGTTCGTAGTCTTTCTGCTCGAAAAGCACCTTGCCTTGCTCGAACTCACGGCCCGGGCCCGTGTTGGCAAGCACCAACTCCTCGAAACTTCCCTTCCCGCCTCGGCCAACGATCTTCCGAGCATAGTCAATTCCAGATCTCCCAACTTTTTCCCGCAGGAGCGGATAGTCCGCAACCGGTCCTTTCACGAATGGAAGCTGTATGATCGTGCCGTGCTCAGCGACCAAGATCTCAGGATAAATGCTCAGAGTTTCGTCTTTCAAACCAATCGCCCCACCAATGACCAGGTCCTTGCCTTGCACTCTCGCAATTTCCGCCGCTATAGCGGGTGGGGACCGCGTGCATCCGGCGTCTTCACGGTTCCATCTGGCGACGACTAGTCCTAGAATTCCCGAGTTACCCAAGACGTGCGCCACAAAACGCCCTAGGTCCTGCCCAATTGCCGCACTTTGTTCGGATCTGTCGCCAAACTCATCTCGGAAGCAGGAAACAATCAATGTGGCAGGCTTGTAGCTTGGAACAGGTCGATCTGATAAGGCTTTTGCTATCTGATCGGCCAGGTCCTCCAACACTGACATAGTAGACGCATAATCGATGCTCGAATCCCATTTCAAGATTACGTCGTGAAATGGTAAGGCCTCAAGCCGTGCTTGGAATTGAAAAGATCGTTCGAGTTCTAAAAACGTACCTGTCAAAAAGAACTCAGCGCCGACATTTCTCAGGACGTCAGGTTCGAAAATCCTCTGCGGGTAAATTTCTTCCCCGGATTCCGAAGGCAGCGCCATCTGCATATCCATCAGCGTCCTCCAAAGACAAGGACGCGACACAACCCCAATTTGAGGTTCTGAAAGCAGCACGAACTGGAGGATCTGGGCGAGTCCTTGACTGATAAATCGAGTGTCGGCTGCACCTTCAATCATTTCAAAATCACCAATCACCAAAACCGGACTATGTTGATCCGTACAGTTCCGTGCCTGCCCCGCAATAGCTCCCGAAGGATTGGTCTGATAAACGGCCGTTAGGACAATCAAAAAAGTGACGCAACGCCATAGGCAATTTGGCACGCGACTTCCGCTCAAAACTTTCTGGGATTGTTGCCTTGGCTCTGGCTTGCTACTCAGCAATCGAATCCCTTCTTCAACGAACATAAAGCGACTTAAGAACGCTCTCTTCTTGACCAAGTCGACAGACACATGGTTGGCCGGCTGCCTCATTGCTTTGGCCCCTTTTCCAAAGTGCTAGTAATGTTGTCCCACTCGGTCAGAATATGCGTGGCAAGCTTTTCGCCCATGCGCCGGTATGAATCCATTTTTTCTGTATGGTCAGAATGATAGGGCTCTATTTCCAGTCTTGGCTTCACAATTTGTAGGTGCAACCAAAAGTCGCTTTCGAGATCGAGTCCGAAACCACTTATAACATACTCTACACTATGTTTTTCCCAGGCTAGATCCGATAGTTCGCCAGCTTGTCCACCGTCACCCGCACAACGAGAAAATAGGATTTTGGCTTCGAACCTTAGTACTTCGTAGCCCTTGTCTACCAAACCTTCCTCAGATTCATTGTTTGAGTGTGAAATTTTTGAGGTTATCTCCGAAGGAAGAGTTAGGATATAGTTTCTTAAATGCTTCTTCTCTGCATCTCCCATGAAAATGAAGCACGAAGCTATGACCTTATTCGTCCTGCCGATGCTTGGACTCTCGGCAACCAGGTAGCTAATTATTTTTTTTGTGGCCTGCTTTATGTCTGACTTCGATAGCTGGGCCTCTTGGCTAAAATATTCGCCCGTGGGATAGATCTGAGACTCGCTCATGTCGTCATAATTCAACCTCGCCAATCTCCATTGGAGCATTTGTCCAAGACTGGTCGAGGCCTCAATTGTCCCGACCAACATATGGGAAATTCCTTTCCTTCTTAGGTATGTCAGCACCTTTTGATTGCCAAAAAATGATATCAATTCTGAGTCGACAAGACCAAAAACATGATCGTCAGGAAGTTCCAGATCAGTTCCCTTTATGCTTTCTATTCCCGCGAGCGTTTTAGGCCGGCGGAGCTCACCTGCAATATATGCTGACAACTGGTTCGCAAGCTGGTAAGACGGGGCACTAGAACGGCTGTATTTGACGCCAGCCGCCAGTCCAATGTAGACTCCTAGTTTGTTCCCACGGTCTTGAGCGGTTGCACCTCCTGCTATTGTGCCGCCAAAGAGCAGAACCAAGACGACTACAAGAGCAGCCGGTTTCTGTCCATGCGGTGTTGGTTTCGCCACCATCACTGGTCCCCTAGTTCAATTTTTCGACCGCCTCTTGCACTGCGTCCCGAACCTGGAATGCGTTTCTGAAATCGGCGTCCCGGATTCTTTCTTGCAGTTCTGCCAGCAACTCCTTCACCTCGATGCGAACACCCAAGACAGGCACGACCTCCGCGCTTACAACACCTAATGCCTGAACATGTGAGACAATCAATTTGGTTTCTGGCACAATTATGTCATCGGCAAGTTCACGGGCTAGAACTCGACGAGTTGCATCGATTAACGGTCGCAATACTTTCTCTGCCGTCACCTTTTTGTCGGCCAGTATTTCCTTCAGCCCTCGGGCCAGGGATCCATAGACTTCGGTTTCGTGACGCGGATTATCTAGATGCTCAACGAGAACGCGAACTGAATTGGGCCCTATGGTCGCCAGCAACCGGGCGGCATCACGTCTTAGGCCCGGGTCATCGCTACTCAATTGCCGGTCCAGCTTTAAGATCTGGTCGGTTATTACGAACTTTCGCGCCGCAGCCTTCTCCGTAAAATGACGGTCGACTTCAAGTAAGACGCCGATGAGGCCGCCAGCGATCGTGAGTATTCCGAGGGACCGTAGGACCCGATCAAGCCTGTCCGGCGGCCTGCCCTTTAGCTCTTTGACTTCGGCCTTGAGCTGCTCCATGTCGGCATTCAGGAGGCCGAACTTGAGCACCAGGGTTCCCGTCAGATCACCGCCTACAGCATTCTGATTTTTGTCGGCGCCGTCACCCATACCGAACTCTCCAATAATGATGAGTTCATTACACCTATGTTGATGAGGTGCTGGTATTTTTTCCTGTCACATCGAAATCTGCTCAATCTATATCTAAGACCCGAACCGATTGACAAATCCGACCCAGGATTCGAAATTGACTTTTTCAACCGCTTAACATGATGGCACACTTGTATGTTGACTGGAAGAGTGATTTTGCAACCTGAATTTGAGGCCTTGAGATGGAGTACGTAGTGCACGGCCTGCTGGGTGCTATGCGCGCCTTAGACTCGGCGATCGAGGTCATCGACATGATCGCGGCCCAGCCGCGCGGCGCACAGCTGCGCGCGCCGGGTATCGAGACGGCTCGCTAAGGCGTGACGATCCGAAACTATCGGCCGGAAGATGCCGAGGCTCTAATCGGGCTGTTCCGCGGCACGGTACGCCAAGTCAACCTGGGCGACTATTCAAGCGATCAGGTCGCGGCCTGGGCCCCCGAGGACATCGACGCAGCCGAATGGGCGGAGCGCCAGGCGCGCAACCGAACCTTAGTCGCCGAACTGGACGGCGAGATCGCCGGCTTCGCGGAACTTCAGGACGGCGCGCGTATTCACATGCTCTTCGTGCACAAGGACTATCAAGGCCGTGGAGTTGCGTCCGCGCTGCTGGGGCGGATGGAAGATATGGCACGACGGAGCGGTGTCGAACGTTTAAGCTCCGACGTCAGCATAACAGCGCGGCCCTTTTTCACACGCCGGGGATTCGCCGTCGTCTCGCCGCAAACCGTGCTCTTACGCGGACAAGAGTTCAGCAACTTCCGGATGGCGAAGGATCTCTAACCAAGCGGATCCACGCCGTAGTTAAGTGTCTGAATACGCCCAAATACGCGTTCAAATCTCTGTGATAAACCCCCAAACGACCTGAACATTCTGTGCGGTGGCCCCGTCAAGCTCCTAAACTTGCGATTGGCGCAGGGCTTCGACGCTAGGACCATCTATGCTGAAACGACAGGCCGTTCACGAGATCTTTCCAACGCCAATTTGGGTTGCGGACCTGGACGGCGAGACGAGCGGGCCGCTCAACGAGCATCTCTTGCGGACCATCTACGATCTGACCGAACCGCGCAGGGCGTTGGCGCCCGGCGGCTCTTGGCAGACCGATCCGGTGCTGCACGAGCGCCCGGCCATGTCCGACTTCATGTCCATCGTCATGAAGACCGCCAAGGGTGCGTTGGAATTTCTCGACATCGACTACGAAGGTTTCGATTGCACCGCGTGTTGGGCCAACATCAACCCGACCGGCGGCAAGAATTCGAGCCACACCCATCCGAACAATTATCTCAGTGGCGTCTACTATGTCGCCGTACCGAAGGGCGCCGGCAATATCGAATTCGGCGATCCGCGCGGCCAGGCCAGCGTCATCATGCCACCGACCGCGACATGGAATAAGTTCACCGGCAACAAGGTCGCGGTCCCGGTCATGCCGGGACGCCTGGTTATCTTCCCGGCCTGGCTAAGCCATTCCGTGCCAGCCAACACCGGCGACGAGCATCGCGTCAGCATCAGCTTCAACATCATGTTCACGAACTACACCGAAACCATGAGCGGCACGCTCTGGAAATCCGGTTCGGTGCAGTTACGCGATTAGGCCGAGTTCGGTCTCTTGAATCGCGCCCGCGGCACCTCGGCAATCGCGGTGATTTCCAGCAGCAATTCGGGATCGTACAGGCGCGCGACTTCCACTGTGGTGGTGATCGGATAGGGGGCTTGGAAGAACGTCTTGCGGATATCGCCGCAGGTCATGAATTGCGAAATGTCGGTCGTGAATTGAGTCAGCGAGATGATATCGCCCATGACACCGCCGGCGCTGGCCAATACAACCTGAATATTCTCCAAGACCTGACGGGTTTGCGCGTGCATATCCCCGCGACCGACGGTCTTGCCGTCCCGGTCCAACGAGACCTGGCCTTTGAGGTAAAGAATCTGCCCGTCGCCCTGCACAACACCCATGGAAACGCGCCAAACGGCGCCCACACATCCGGCGGATTGAAGCTGTCGATCATCGTCGTCTCCCAATACAATACGACCGCCGGCAACTAGGGTCAGGACCCATGACCAGAAGATGACGGTTGAGGAGAATGGGAATCCTGTTTAGCGCAATGACGGCAATGCGGAACTTAGCTGGCATCAACAGTCGACATTGATGTCTAGTCTGCGACGCAATCGGTTAGTCTCAAACGCGCCAGAAGCAGCAATTACGAATTCGATACAGCGTGTACCGTTAAGTCTTCCAATATAGCCTTGGATTGTCGGCAGTCTGCAAGACCGGGTTTGCAAATGAAACGCAATTCCTCTGGATGTTCCTTCGTGTTTAGGGAACTTGAAATTGTTACCAAAGCAAGGTCTCTATAAGGGCCGCCGCCAAGTCGAATTAGACAATCTATCTCGTTATTCCTAACCAGCTCAACATCAGTTGTTTGGATCGAATCTCGCACATACGGTTTCAGGCTGTCGCAATGGTTTGGCCAATTTGGTGGCAAGATAGCCATCGCTTTGGAACAAATGCCGATATTGAATTTTTTGCCGTTAATTTTGGGCGCAATTGCTTCTGTGGCTTCTGTCAAATCTTCAAAGACTTTGGTGATTTGAGGTAGATATGTCTCACCCTCCACCGTTAGAAGCAGCCCATGTGGCAATCGGCGGAATAAGGCCACACCTAGAGAACCTTCCAGCTTCTTAACCTGTTGGCTGACGGCTCCCGCTGTAACACCAAGCTCGCTGGCGGCCATCTTGAAACTCAGATGTCGCGCTGCCGCTTCGAAAGTACGCAAGGTGTTCAGCGATGGAAGTCTGTAGGTCATCTTTTTCTCCTCGGCGCAGAATGACACGAAATGATGCCCATGGAGACTCAGTATTTCTATTCCTCCAACAGAGATTTTCTGAGTTGTGCAGCGATCTTCCAGAACGATAGCATCATGCTGGTATAACGGTTCGATGAAATACGGAGTGGCCCAAAAATGAATCAGAATCAATCTAACTCCCTACTAAGCAACGCCATTAAAGAACGTGGAAGAATATATCTCGAAGTATTTCGAGAACTGTCAAAACGATATGGTGCGGCTGAAGCTGTCAGCGTGATGCGCAGTGCCAGCCATGCGCACGGCACGGCCGTGGGCAAGGCATTGGCGCATCTTGGCCCGCGCGATTTTGCAGGCATGGCCGAATGCTTTGCAAAAACCCCCGACGACGGTGTGACGTATTCAACCGATATCAGACAGCTAAACGACACCTGTGTCGAGTTCCAGAATATGACCTGCCCGTTGAAGGATGCGTGGATAGAGGCGGGGTGCAGCGATGAAGAAGTTTGCACTTTGCTGTATTGTGCATCTGCCTGGGACCAAGCCGCCCTGGACACTGCAGGTTTCAATTATGAACTCGAATTATGGTCTCCGGGCAAAGAAGGGTGCTGCCGCACGAAGATCACAGAGAAACCCGTTTCGTAAGCCGGGAAATTGTAGACAGTCTTAGCCCGCATTTCCCAGATAGATCATGATCTCCGACGGTATTGCTCCGGTTCAGGTATAATAATCAGATAGATACTGGCGGTTGGGAACACAATGAATGGCGCACCCGATGGGTGAAACGAAATCGGCGGTGTTGCGGGTCAATTTCGACCGTCGCCTCAAGCTGGAATTTCACGGTTCCAAGATCACCTCAGATGCCGGAATGCTTGCCTATCGGGACCTTGACGATGCCCTTGACCTGACTGAAACCGCTGGTGATATTTTCCAGGACAGTCGTACCGGCAAGAACGGATGGTACGGTATGATGGGGCAATTCCGTCAATCGGTGTTTGGTCGGCTTGGCGGTTATGAGGATGTCAACGATGCCGACCGTCTGGGCCGTGATCCTGCTATGCGTTGGATAGGCGGCGGCAAGGCCGTCGAAAAGCAGGCCGCTTCCACCAGCCAGATGGGGGCTTCGAGACGGAGCTATTGGCCAGCGACGAGAACTATGCCGCATTGACCGACCTTTCCGGCGTTTGGATCGATCGGGTGCATGACCGTCGCCCACCGAAGATGATCATCCTCGACATGGGCTCGAGCGTCAGTTCGACCCATGGTGAACAACAGGGCACCGCCTACAACGGCCACTTTGGCTACACGTGCTACCACCCTCTATTCCTGTTCAATCAGTTCGGCAATTTGGAACGGTGTTCCCTGCGCGCCGGCAACGTCCACAGCGCCGACGGCTGGCGCGACGTTCTGGAACCGGGCGTTGAGCGTTACCAGGAACGCAGCCTGCGCCGCTACTTCCGAGGGGACGCCGCCTTCGCTTCACCGGACATCTACGAGTTGCTGGAAGCCGAGGGTTTCCTCTATGCGATCCGTTTGCTGAAGAACCAAGTTCTCAAAGCGCGCATCGCCTATCTACTGACCCGCCCCGTCGGACGTCCGCCGGACTATGTGCAACGCTATTGCACCAGCTTTAGGTATCAGGCTAGAAGCTGGGACAAGAAGCGGCGGGTCGTTGCCAAGGTCGAGTGGCATCCGGGCGATCTTTATCCACGCGTCGGCTTCATCGTCACGAACTTTAGTTGCCCTGCCGAGCGGGTCGTCGACTTCTACAATCAGCGGGGTACGGCTGGACAGTGGATTAAGGAAGGCAAGAACGCCGTTAAGTGGGCACGGCTATCATGCCGCAAGTTCCGCAACAACGAGGTGCGGCTTCAGCTTCATGCGCTGGCCTACAATCCGGGCAACTTCATGCGAACGCTGGCGTTGCCGAAGGAGGTGGAACATTGGTCGCTAACCACGTTACGGGAAAAGCTGGTCAAGATCGGTGCGAAAGTGGCTAGGCACGGTCGGTACGTCATGTTCCAATTGGCGGAGGTCGCGGTACCGAGGGACCTGTTTGAGAAAATCCTGAGCCTGATCGATGATCTACGACGAAGACCTGTTCCGGTATAGGCCGAGGAAATCGACAGCGAGGCAAAACGACGGGAGAAGTGTGTCTGGATGACGACAAAATTAGCCGAATGGAATCCGAACACCGCCAAATCACCAAGAACAGGCCGTCGGATGGCTGCGAAAGGGATGCAGTTCCGGTGGCCAGGGATCGGCGGTAAGGTTTCCGCCAATTTGAGGGGTATCTGGGAAATGCCGGTTTAAACTAGAAAGTAGTGCCGGATCGGGGGGCGGGTCGATGATTGCTCTGAATCTTGAAACAGGAGTTCGTCCGGAGAATATCGGCTGCCCGACACTGCAGACAATAGTTCCGTCGAAACCGGTTTTCTTATTTGTTTGTAATGAAGTGTCATCTCATAATTTATAAACGATTATTATATGGAGCATGGCATTGTTTACAGTAAAAAAGGTGGCGTGGCCGCTGATTATTATTTTTATACTATTAATGATGGGCGCCTTTCTAGGAAGGAAGAACATCATCCCAATTAACCAAATGGCTGAAAATTACGAGCGAATCGAAACTTTCTGCGACGAGATTGAGGAGTTGTGCCACAAGACCCTCCGACATGAGACCTGGTATCAGCGGTGGAAGTACGGGCGGTTCTTTGGCGATCTGCAGTCGGCCGATGAAATACCCGTCCTGGCCAACAAGACATATCCGGCCCGCCTCATCGGGATTCGTGACGCGGGCGATGTCACCGAAATACGCAAGCGTCTTCTCTCCTACATTTGGAAGAGACCCGAGCTGCCGCGGGAGAGAGTGCCCGATGAAATCGTCGCTAATGTCCAGGACAACCTCTACGCGGACATATCGGCACTGGAACGTATCACCTCTTATCGCGTTAAGATGGAATATGGGATTGAATCGATCGCCTATCACTTCTTCCCTAAGATTCCGAACGGTAAATTCGTCATCTACCATCAAGGCCACGGGGGCAATTTTGTTCTAGGCAAGCTCGAGATCGAGAAGTTTCTGGCCCGGGGCTGGTCCGTCATCGCGTTCGCAATGCCTTTCCTGGGCATGAACCCGGCACCCGACTTCGACCTCCCAAAATATGGGTACATCAAGAACTTCGGCCACGACACATTTTACCTCTTGGAGCGGGATGACCTGGCGCCGATCAAGTTCTTTCTCGAGCCGGTGGCCGCCGTCGTTAATTTTATTCAGAAAGAGTACCAGGTCGACTGCTTTGCAATGACAGGTCTTTCGGGAGGCGGCTGGACCACGGTCCTCTATTCGGCCCTGGACGAGCGGATCTGTTACAGCATTCCGGTATCCGCGAATCTGCCGATCTACCTCCAGGCATTGCCGCCCAATCACGACAAGAAGAGCGGTAAAATCAGAAAGGTGATCGGCGACTACGACGAGTTCGTTCCAGCCCTCAACCAGATAGCCAACTTCCTCGAATTGTCCGTATTGGGTTCGGCGGGCCCAAACCGCAAGCAAATCCAAATCTTCAACAAATATGATCGCCTGGCGTACAGGGGGATCGTTGCGAGGCACTACGAGAATGCGGTCTCGAATGCGGTTCGGGAAATCGGAAAGGGGGCGTTCAGTGTCGTCATCGACGATACCCATACAGATCACAAAATTTCGGACCTCGCCTTGGCGGTCGTGTTCGCCAACATCTCCCACATGTGACGGTGCCCGCAGCCCGGTCGACCGGGTGCCCCTCACGGTGCGCGAATTGTAGGCCGAAATGGCCCGTATCAGGTTCTTTCGGACTTAGGGCAGCATTGTCACCGTTCTCTTCGAGAGTAGGTGACGGGAAACTGCGCTCTGTCGTGCCCAGAGAAGGACGGGAATTCTAACTTCGTTTTTCCGCTGCGGGTCTTCAGCGATAGTGATTCCAATCGTGGATCGTTCAAATTGCGACACAGCTTCTATGTCCACGATGGGCTCAAATCAGCCCTTCATGAATCTGCGTTTATAGGTCCTGACCCTAGGCCGAGCGCACGCCCGCGATCAGAAACTCCTTGTTGCCTTCCGCGCCCTGGATCGGGCTTTCGGTCACGCCCAGAACGCGCCAGCCCTCAAGGCCGTCGAGCCAGGCCGCGATGCGGCGGCAGACATCATCGTGCAGAGCGGGGTCGCGCACGATGCCGCCCTTGCCGACCTTGTCCTTGCCGACTTCGAACTGCGGCTTGATCAAGGCAATCAGGTATCCGCCCGGCGCGGCCAGGGCGAGCGGCGCAGGCAAAACGGTTTCCAGTCCGATGAAGCTGGCGTCGCAAACGATGAGGTCGATGGTCTCCGGCACCTCGGCGCGGGTCAAGGCCCGGGCATTGAGCTTTTCGCGCACGAGCACGCGCGGATCGTTGCGCAGCTTCCAGGCCAATTGCCCCTGGCCCACGTCGACCGCATAAACCTTGGCCGCGCTGCGCGCCAGCAGCACGTCGGTAAAGCCACCGGTCGAGGCGCCGATATCCAGACACACCAACCCTGTGGGATCGATCCCGAAATGGTCGAGCGCCTTGGCCAGCTTCAGACCGCCGCGGCTGACCCAGGGATGATCGGCGCCGCGCACCGCCAGCGGCGCCTCGGCGGCAACCAATTGGCCCGCCTTGTCGATCCGCGCCTCGCCGCTGAAGACCAGGCCGGCCATGATCAGCGCTTGGGCCCGGGCGCGGCTTTCGGCCAGGCCGCGCGCGACCAAGGCAACATCGGCCCGCGTCTTGGACGGTGTTTTCCCGGACATTCTCTAGGCTCCGGTCACGCCACGGCCTGGGCCGCCGCCGGTGCCAGCGCGGGCAGCCAACGTTCGCGCCGGTGAAATCGCCAGACCGCGAGCACGGCAACCACCGCCAGTCCGGCGGCCAGGCCGCTCCACACGCCCTGCCCCCGCCAGCCTAGGGTGAAGCCCAGGAACAGCGCCAGGGGCAGGCCGGCGCCCCAATACCCGGCGATGGCCAGAACCAGGGGCACCTTTGTGTCCTTCAAGCCACGCAAGGCGCCGACGCCGATCACCTGCGCCCCGTCGACGAGCTGGAAAATCGCCGCGACCGCAAGGAAGGACACCGCCATCTCGATGACCGGCAGGTTGGCAGGCACCGCCCGGTCGAGAAAAAGCCCGGTGAGCTGCGGCGCCGCGAACCAGAACGTGCAGGCCGAGATACTCATGACGAACATGCCGAAGCCCAAACCGACCCAACCGGCGCGGCCGATCCCGGCACGGTCTCCGGCCCCGGCAGCCAGGCCGACACGGGTGGTGACTGCCAAGCTGATGCCCAGGGGAATCATGAAGGCGACCGCCGCGCATTGCAGGGCCACGGCATGGGCGGCCAGCTCGGACGTGCCCAGCCAGCCCATCAGAATCGCAGCGGCGGCGAACATGGAGGTTTCCGCCAAGGCGGTCAGGCCCATAGGTGTGCCCAGGCGAACGATTTCCAGAAAGCGCGGCCAATCGGCCCGCCACAAGCGGATCAGCAGGTTGTAACGGCGAAACTCCGGGCTCCAAGACACGTAGATCAACAGCGCCAGGCACATGAAGGATTCCACGACCAGACTGCTGATTGCCGCGCCAGCCAGTTCCAAACGCGGAAATCCGAAATTACCGAACATGAGAGCGTAGTTGCCAAGCACGTTCAGGCCAACCGCCAGCAACGTAACAACCGCAATTGCCCGGGCCCGGTTATGAACCGTAACCAGGCAGCGCAAGGCGATGAACCAGAAGACCGGTGCGAAGCCCCACAAGAGGATCTGCAGATAGGTCTCGGCCAGGACCGCCATGGCCTCGGTCTGTCCCAACGCGATCAGAATGGCCCGCGAGTGCCACAGAATGGCCGCGAAGAGGACGCTCAGAGCAACCGCAACCCATAGCCCCTGGCGGACCGAGCGGCGAACCCCGCGATAGTCGCGTGCGCCGGCTGCCTGGGCGGCCAAGGGCGCCACCGCCGAAACGACGCCGACCCCCAGGTGGTGCAGGGGAAAAAAAAGCGACGACGCCAGGGTCCCGGCCGCCAGAAAACTCGGCCCTAGCCACCCCATCATGACAACGTCGGTGACCATGATCGCGATGGAGGCAAGCTGGGACAACACCAGCGGGACCGAAAGGGCGAATGTCGCCCTCAGCTCGGTCCACCATGCGGCGGTGGCCGTTCCGCCCGCAGGAGGAGATTTCAAAACAGTTGATCCCAGCATGGCGCGGACTATAGGCGACACCGGGGTGCGACGGCACCCCCGGGCGCGACAAGGCTGCTATGCGGAAAGCCGGCGGGCCCGCCCCCTCGGACTTACGCGCGCGCCGGGGATTCCAGGTTCTGCGCGCCCAGGGCCTGGATCGCGGTCGCCACGATGTTCTTGGCGGTCAAACCGGCGGCTTCGTACTGAAGGTCCGGTTTGTCGTGGTCGATCCAGATATCCGGAGTGTTTATGGGCCGGAACTTGAGACCGTTTTCCAGAAGCCCTTCCCGAGCCAGGTAGTGCATCACGAAGGAGCCGAAGCCGCCGATGGAACCTTCTTCGATGGTGATCAGCACCTCGTGTTCGCTGGCCAGGCGGCGCACCAGATCGTGGTCCAGCGGCTTGGCGAAGCGGGCGTCGGCCACCGTGGTCGAGAGCCCGCGCGCGCCCAACTCGTCGGCGGCGCGCAACGCTTCGGCCAGACGCGTGCCATAGGATAGGATCGCGACCTTGGTGCCCTCGCGAACGATGCGGCCCTTACCGATCTCCAAAGGCGTGCCGCGTGCCGGCATCTCGATGCCGGTCGCCTCGCCGCGCGGATAGCGGAAGGCGCAGGGCCGGTCGTCGATCTGCACCGCGGTCGCGACCATGTGCATGAGCTCCACCTCGTCGGCCGGGGCCATGAGCACGAAGCCGGGCAGGCAGCCGAGGTAAGCAATGTCGAAGGTGCCTTGATGGGTTACGCCGTCCGCGCCGACCATGCCGGCGCGGTCGATGGCAAAGCGTACCGGCAGGCTTTGAATCGCGACGTCGTGGATGACCTGGTCGTAGGCGCGTTGCAGAAAAGTCGAATAGATCGCCGCGAAGGGTTTCATACCCTCGCATGCCATGCCGGCGCAAAAGGTCACGGCATGCTGCTCGGCGATACCGACATCGAAACAACGATCCGGAAAGCGCGCGGCGAACTTATTGAGCCCGGTGCCCGACGGCATGGCCGCGTTAACCGCGACAATGGTATCGTCGTGCTCCGCCTCGGCGATCAAACCGGCGGCGAAGACGTTCTGATAGGCCGGCGCCTTGGGCGTCGGCTTGGCTTGCTTACCGGTGACCACATCAAACTTGGCGACCCCGTGGTACTTGTCGGCCGCCGATTCGGCCGGTGCATAGCCCTTGCCCTTCTTGGTCACCACGTGGACCAAAACCGGGCCTTCGTAATCGCTATCGCGCACGTTACGCAGGACGGGCAGCAAGTGATCCAGATTGTGGCCGTCGATCGGGCCGACGTAGAAGAAGCCCAGTTCCTCGAACAACGTGCCGCCGGTCAAGAATCCGCGCGCATACTCCTCCGCCCGCTTTGCCGCCGTGCTGAGCGAGCGCGGGAACTTCTTGGCCACGACCTTGGCCAGATGGCGCACGGATTGGTACGGCTGCGAAGAGAGGATCTGCGACAGATGCGCGCTCAGCGCGCCGACCGGGGGCGCGATCGACATGTCGTTGTCGTTCAGGATCACAATCAAGCGGCTATCGGTGGCGCCGGCGTTGTTCATGGCCTCATAGGCCATGCCCGCGGTCATGGAGCCGTCACCGATCACCGAAATGACATTATTGTCGCGCTGCAAGAGGTCGCGCCCAACCGCATACCCCAATCCCGAAGAGATCGAGGTGGCGGCGTGGGCCGCGCCGAAGGGATCGTATTCGCTCTCCTTGCGGCTGGTGAAGCCCGACAGGCCGCCGCCCTGACGCAAGGTGCGAATCCGATCGCGCCGCCCGGTCAGGATCTTGTGGGGATAGCATTGGTGGCCGACGTCCCAGATCAACCTATCGCGCGGCGTGTCGAAGACATAGTGCAAGGCCACAGTCAATTCGACGACGCCCAAACCCGCGCCCAGGTGCCCGCCGGTAACCGAGACCGCGTCGATCATTTCCTGGCGCAGCTCGTCGGCGACCTGGGGCAATTCGCCCTCTTTCAACGTCCGTAGGTCGGCGGGATAATCGACGCGATCGAGCAACGGCGTCTTGCTGTTATGTCCTGGCTTGGTCACGGGCAATTCCTCTTTCCGGCAATGCCTTTTCTTAACCTTCGGGTACGGTAGCGCCCACCCCATCCTGGGCCTATGTTTTGCGCTCTAGCACAAATTGAGCGGTTTCCTCTAGAAGCTTCGCCTTTTGCGCGAAAATTGCAAGCTGCGCGCAGGCTTGCTGGACCAGGTCCTGCGCCTTGGCGCGGGCACCCTCGACGCCAAGCAGCCCGACGAAAGTCGCCTTGCCGGCGGCCTCGTCCTGCCCGGTCGGCTTGCCCAATTCCTCTGGCGTGCTCTCATGATCTAGCAAATCGTCGACGATTTGAAAGGCCAGGCCCAGATCCCGCGCGTAGGCGCCGAGCGCCTGGCGCGGCGCCGCGCCGGCCCGCCCCAAAATTGCCCCTGCTTCGCACGAAAACGTGATCAGAGCCCCGGTTTTCAAAGCCTGGAGGGTGGTAATCCCGGCTAGGTCCAAGGTCTCCCGGCCCGGGGCGATATCGATCATTTGGCCGCCGACCATGCCGGCCGCGCCGGCGGCTTGGGCCAAGCCCGCGATGAGCTCGGCGCGGATCGACGCATCGGGATGACACCGCGGACCGGCGAGCACGGCGAAGGCCTCCGTCAACAGGCCGTCGCCCGCCAGAATCGCGGTCGCTTCGTCGAATTTTTTGTGCACGGTGGCCCGGCCGCGGCGCAGATCGCTGTCGTCCATGGCCGGCAAGTCGTCGTGGATCAGGCTGTAGCAATGGATCATCTCGACCGCGGCGGCGCAGTGCAGGGCGTGGTCCGGGTCGACATCGAAAAGCCGGGCGGATTCCATGACCAGGAAGGGGCGCAGCCGCTTGCCGCCCGACAAGGCGCTGTACCGCATGGCGTCGAGCACCCGACCGCGCGGTCCCTTGACCGGCGCCAGTAGGGCGTCGAGCCGCCGGGTGACCGCCTCACCCCGGCGGTTCAAGGTCTCGGAAAGTTCGCTCATACCAGTCTCACGCGGCGTCGAAAGGCTCGGTCTTGGGCGACCCGCCCGGCCCGCTCAGGCTGATTTTTTCGATTTTTTCCTGCGCCTCGCGCAACTTGGCCTCGCAGTGCTGTTTCAACCTCATGCCGCGATCGTAGGTATCGACCGCCTCGTCCAGCTTTCCCTCGCCGGTTTCCAAGTGCGCCACGATTTTCTTGAGTTCCTCCAGGGCCTCTTCAAAGCCCATCTTCGCGATATCCGCGTGCGGATCTTGCTTGGCCATGGAAAAATCTCTGCTGCTGACGGTCAAGGAATCGAATACGATGGGCGAACTCCGAAGTTACGGATTTATGGCTCCGCCGCAAGCGCTCGCCGGGCCTGGGTTATGCCGTCATGAGGGCCCCGACGTGCGCCGCCGCGCTGTCCGCCAGCGCGCTTAAATCGTAGCCGCCCTCCAAGGCGGAAACGACACGGCCGCCGCAGGCATGCCGGGCGATCGCGACAAGTTCGCTGGTCACCCAGGCATAGTCCTCGGTTTGCAGGCGCAGGCCGGCCAGGGGGTCGTCGTCATGAGCGTCGAACCCGGCCGAAATCAGCAGAAAGTTCGGTTCGAACTTGGTCAGGGCCGGAAACACCAGATCGCGCATGGCTTGGCGAAATTCGGCCGAGCCGGACGACGGGGCCAGAGGCGCGTTCACGATGTTGTTGTAGCGGCCCCGCTCGCTTCGGTCGCCGGTGCCGGGGTAAAGCGGTACCTGATGGCTCGAGGCATAAAACAAATCCTGGTCGTCCCAGAACGCCGCTTGGGTACCGTTGCCGTGATGAACGTCGAAATCGACCACCGCGACCCGGTTCAAGCCATGCACTGCGCGCGCCTGCAGGGCGCCGATGGCAACATTGTTGAACAGGCAGAATCCCATGGCCCGGTCCGGTTCCGCGTGATGCCCCGGCGGACGCACGGCGCAAAAGGCATTGTCGGCCTCGCCCGCCGCCACGGCATCGACCGCGGCGCAGAGCGCGCCGGCCGCGCGCAGCGCCGCCTCCCCAGACCCGGGCGAGACGATGGTGTCCATATCCAAACCGACCTGACCCTCCTGCGGAATCGCGTTCAGCACCCCATCCACGTGCTGGGCGGGATGAATCCGGAGCAACTGCTCGCGCGTCGCTTCGGGTGCCTCCCGGCGCCCCAGGGCCGCGAAATCGTCGTGGTCCAGGGCGTCGAGCACCGCCCTAAGGCGAGCCGGGCTTTCCGGGTGCATGATGCCCGGATCGTGAGCCAAAAAGGCCGTGTGGCTGTAAAGCAGGGTCGTCATGGCGCCATCCCTTCACTTTTTCTAGTGGTAGACCGGTGGCCCGGGCGATACCACAACGAAATCCCCACCCTTCGGCCCAAGATGGTATCCTGCGCGCGCCGTCCGCGCCCTATCCAGGCCTTTGCCCAGGCCTTTGCGGTCATTGACTTATGCTAAGTTGGGCGCCACATCTCGATCTGTTGTGCCGAGGTTTAATTGGGAATAATTTCCTTACTCAGGGAGTCACACGTGAACGCCCGCGCCCGTGCCGCGCCTTGGCGGGGCTGTACCTTGGCGCGCGCCCTGGCGGTGCCGGCGATCTTGGCCCTCAGCATGACCCTTGGCGGTGCCGGCGGCGTCGGGGCCCAGGAGCTGGACATTCTGGTCCGCGTCGACGAGGTCCGGAGCGTGCCCCTGACCCAATCGGTTCCGGTGATCGGCCGGATCGTCGCCCAAAGACTGGGCGAGGTGGCGGCGCGTATCGATGGCCCAGTCGAAGCCTTTCAGGTCGAGGTCGGCGACCGGGTCGAGGCCGGGCAGGTCTTGGCCGTGCTCGACCAGGCGGTCCTCAAGGCGCGACGCGACATGGGCGCCGGGCGGTTGGCCGAGGTGCGCGCCGACAAAGGCATCCGGGCGGCCGAACTGACCCTGGCCAAACAAGATTTCAAGCGCATGGCTGGCCTTCGAAAATCGGCAGCTTTCAGCCAAGCGCGCTTTGACGACAGCCGTCAGCAAGTGGTCATCGCCGAGGCCGCCCTGCGCCGGGCCGAAGCCGCGATCGCCGGTGCCCAGGCCGACCTCGACCTGGCCGAAATCAATCTGCGCGACTCCCAGATCGTTGCGCCCTACGCCGGCGTGGTGACCAGACGCCTGACCGAAGCGGGCGCCTATGTGCGCGGCGGCGATCCGGTGATCCGTCTGATCGGGGATCAGCTGTTGGAAATCGAAGCCGACGTTCCGTTTCAGAACCTGGCGGGCCTGGAGCCGGGCGTCGAGGTGGGCGTCGCGCTGGACGACGGCACGCGGCACAGCGCGATCGTGCGCGCCACCCTGCCGTCGGAAAATCCGCTGACCCGCACGCGCACGGTCCGCTTCGTCCCCAATATCGGAGAGACCTACCGCAGTCTGGCGCACGATCAAAGTGTGACTCTGCAGATACCCGTTGGGGCGGAACGGCAAATCCTTTCGGTTCATAAAGACGCGATCATCATCCAACGCGGCCAGAATACCGTTTACCTCGCGGTGGACGGCGTCGCGGAGGCGCGCCCGGTCGTTCTGGGCGAAGCCGTCGGCAATCGCTTCGAAGTCCGCAAGGGACTGGCCGCGGGCGACAAGGCGGTGGTGCGCGGGAATGAGCGCCTGCAGCCAGGTAACAAGCTGCGCATCGCCGGGGAGGCGTCATGAACCTCATCCGGCTGTCGATCGAACGCCCGATCGCGGTCATCGCCGCGGTGCTGATGGTCCTGCTGTTCGGCTTGGTCGCGCTGGAGGAGATTCCGATTCAACTGGCGCCCGATGTCGACCGGCCCGTGATCACTGTGACCACGACCTGGCCCGGCGCCGCGCCGGCGGAGATCGAGCGGGAAATCCTCAATCGCCAGGAAGAGGAAATGGCCGGTCTGGAAGGCCTGGAGGACATCACCGGCCGGGCCGAGCCCGGGCGATCGCGTCTGACCTTGGAATTCGACATCGCCACCAACATGGATCGCGCCCTGTTGTTGGTCTCGAACCGGCTCGACCGGGTCAACGGCTATCCCGACGAAGCCAACGAACCCACACTCGACACCGCCGGCAGCGAAGACAGCCCGATTGCCTGGTTCATCATCACCCGCGCCGAGGGCAACGATCGGCCGATCCATGAGTTCGGCGACTTCATAGAGGACGTGGTCAAGGACCGGATCGAACGGGTGCCGGGCGTGAGCCGGGTTAACGTCTATGGCACCAGCGAACGCGAGATGCAGATCACGGTCGAACCGCAACTGCTGGCCCGCTATGGCCTGACGCTCAGCCAGGTCGTCGCTACCCTTCGCGCGGCCAATGCCTCGGTCTCGGCCGGCGACGTGGAAGAAGGCAAGCGCCGCTATGTGGTGCGCACCGAAGGCGAGCTCAACACCCTGGAGGCCGTTCGCGGGGTCGTGTTGCGAACCTCGACCGGCACTGGCACAGGTACCGGCGCCGGCGGTCTCGCCCGGGTTACCTTGGGCGACATCGCCGATGTGGATTTCGGCTACCAGGACCCGACCGCCGCGATCCGCCAGTTGGGCGAACCATCGATCGCCTTCAACGCGCAACGCGAGACCGGCGCCAACGTCATCGAAGTCATGGAGGGCGTTCGCCAGGCGGTTCGGGAATTGAACAATGGTCCATTGCCCGCTGCCAGCTTGGACTTGCGCCAAGCCTACGACGAGACCGTCTACATCAACTCCTCCATCGACCTGGTCAAACAGAACATCTACGTGGGCGGGTCCTTGGCAATCGCGATCCTGCTTTTGTTTTTGCGTTCGCCACGCGCAACACTGATCATCTCTATCGCGATTCCGGTATCGGTCATCGGCGCCTTCGTGGCCATGGCGGCCTTGGGCCGCTCGATCAACGTGATTTCCCTGGCCGGCCTGGCCTTTTCGATCGGCATGGTGGTCGACGCCGCGATCGTGGTGCTGGAAAACATCTACCGGCACCGCGAGCTGGGGCGGACCGCGAAGGAAGCCGCCTTTCGCGGCGCCAAAGAGGTTTGGGGCGCGGTCCTGGTCTCGGCCTTGACTACGGTCATGGTGTTCATCCCGATTTTGGTCATGCAGTTGGAGGTCGGCCAGCTATTCCGCGATATCGCGGTCGCCATATCGGTTTCGGTCCTGTTGTCGCTGGTGGTTTCAATCACCGTGATTCCCGCCTTGTCGAAGTGGGTGTTCGAATTCGGCCGCGCCAAGGACACCGAAAACCGCCCCGCCCGCCATGCCCTGCCCGGCATCGATCATCTTGCGCGCGGCTTCGTCGCGGCGGTCATGTCCTTCATCCAAACGATTGTGCGCAGCCGCATGTTGGCCTTCGGCGTGGTCGCGGCCATCACCCTGGCCGCCGGCGTTGGGGCCTGGCGATACCTGCCCAAGCTGGAATACCTGCCGGAGGGCAATCGCAATCTTGTGTTCGGCATTATCATTCCGCCGCCCGGCTATAACTTGGCCACCATGACCGAGATCGCCGAGGAAATTGAAACCGAGATCAAGCCCCACTGGGCCACGGTTTCGGGCCGCGAATCGAAGCCGGGCGAGCCGCCGAAGATCGAGCGTTTCTTCTTCGTGGCGAGCCGCGCCCGTACATTTCTCGGCGCCATCTCGGTCGATCCGCAACGGGTCGGCGAGTTGATTCCCGTGCTTCAGGATTCGGTATTTCGCGAACCGGGCACCTTCGGTTTCATCAACCAGCCGTCGATCTTCGGCCGGGGCATCGGCAGCGGACGCAAGATCGATTTGGATATCTCCGGCCACGATCTCGGCGAGATCATCCAGGTCGCCCGCCGGGCGGCGGGTAAGGTGGTCGCGGCCTTGCCGCTTCACGAGGGCAATCAGTTCCGGCCCAATCCGGGTTTGGAACTGGGCGCGCCCGAAGTGCGCGTGATCCCGAACCGCACCCGCCTGAACGACAACGGCGTGACCGCGCGCGAGTTGGCCGAAACCATCGACGCCTTCAACGACGGCTTGCGCATCGCGGAAGTTACCGCGGGCAGCGAACGGATCGATCTGATTATCCAGGGCCCGGACAAGAACGTGACCGAGACCCAGGGCATCGCCAGTCTGCCGGTGGTGACCGCCAACGGCCAGATCGTGCCCGCCGGATCGCTCGCCGACGTGATCTTGACCTCAGGCCCGACCGAGATCCGCCACCGCGAGAGGTTCCGCACGATTACCCTGGAGATCCGCCCGGCGCCCGGCGTCCCGCTCGAGGCCGCGCTCGATACGTTGCACGAAAAGGTGATCGACCCCTTGCGCCTGGAGGGTCTCCCGCCCGGCATCCGCATGGGCCTTTCCGGCACCGCGGACAAGCTGACCCAGACCTGGAACGCCATGGTGGTCGAGCTGCTCTTGGCCATCGCCATCGTATATCTGGTCATGGCGGTGCTATTCGAGAGCTTCATCTATCCTCTGATCATCCTGCTGTCCGTGCCCGTGGCGGCGGCCGGTGGTGTCGCCGGTTTGGTGGTCTTGAATTTCTATGTGTTTCAGCCGCTCGACATGCTGACCCTGCTTGGCTTCGTTATCCTGATCGGCATCGTCGTGAACAACGCGATTCTGCTGGTGCATCAGACCCTGCATCACCTGCGCCACGAAGGCATGGCGGTTCATGACGCAATTATCGAAGCGACGCGAAACCGCATCCGACCGATTTTCATGTCCACTTTGACCAGCGTGTTCGGCATGTTGCCGCTGGTCTTGTTTCCCGGCGCGGGGTCGGAGTTGTATCGCGGACTGGGATCGGTCGTGGTCGGCGGCTTGGCTATGTCGGCGGTCCTAACCCTGTTGCTGATCCCGCCGATGCTGACCATGCTGGTCGGTACTTTGGAAGGCCCGGGCCTGAAAGCCCGCCACGAGGCCAAGGTCGGGCGCGAGCCCTTCGGCGGCGCCCAGCCGGAACCGGCCGCCGGCGAATAATGCGCGGCGCCTAGTGGTGCGACCCAAGCGGATGGTTCCCATCCGTTTGGATAAGTCGCCCCACAAGATCAATGTGTTGGTGGTCCGATCCTAACGCTTGGAAACCAAGCGTTAGGATCGGACCACTAGTCCGCCGGAACCGGCCGGCGCAGGCGAAAGACATAGACGCCGTCGGTCTCCGCCACCTTGATCAGCTCGGCTTCGCCGGTTTCAACCCAGACACGGAAATCCTGCACCGCGCCCGGATCGGTCGCATGAACCTCCAGGACTGCCCCGGGCGGCAGGCCTCGCAAGGCCAGGCGCGCGCGCTTCAGCGGGGCCGGGCAATTCAGCCCCTTGGCATCGAGAACGACCTGCCCACTATGGCTTTTTCCGCAGCGCGTCATCGCTCCGCTCCGCCCGAGGTGTCTCGGCGGGACCTGGTTTTCGGCCTTGCGCCGGGCCCCTATAAAATTACATAGGCTTGACCCGCGCGCCTGCCAAGCAACACTATACCCCATGCCCTACGGCGATATCCGGCAATCGGTCGAACGGGCCTCGGCCTTGCTCAAAGCCATGAGCAACGCGCGGCGCCTGTTGATTCTGTGCCACCTCTCGGAAGGTGAGCGCTCGGTCGGGGAGTTGTGCGCTTTGGTCGGCCTCAGCCAATCGGCGCTGTCGCAGCATTTGGCGAAGCTGCGCCACGACGAACTGGTCTCGACTCGGCGCAGCGCGCAGACGGTGTACTACTCGGTCGAGGCCGGCGAGGTCGAAAGCATCCTGCGCACCCTGCATCAGCTCTACTGCGCCGAGGGGCGGGACGCCCCGGCGCGCCGCACCCACGAGAATGTGACCCCACCGCGCCGCGCGGAGCCCTAAAATCGACCTAGATTTTGGCGGATTCAATCACGCCGGAGGCCGTATGTACCTATTTCCCGCACCGCGTCATCGCCGAACCCTCATGGCCGCGCTTTGCGCCGGGCTGTTGGCCCTGCCGGACATCGCGCACGGGAACGGCAGCCTCGAGGGCATGGCGCGGGTGATCGACGGCGACACCATCGCGGTCGCCGGCCGCACCTTGCGCCTGCATGGAATCGACGCGCCGGAGTTGGGCCAGGCCTGTTCGATTCGGGGCCGGGCCTACGATTGCGGCATGGTCGCGCGGACCGCGCTGATGGACCTGACCGCCGGCACCCCGGTCGCCTGCCAACTTCTGGACGGCGCCGCCACCTTGAGCGATACCGAGCCCCCCGGGCCGGCGGCGCGCTGCGCGGCGGCCGGCTACGACCTTTCCGAGGGCATGGCCTATACGGGCTGGGCCCTGGCCGACCGCGACGCCACCGCCCGCTATGTCCGCCTGGAAGAGGACGCGCGGGAACGAGGGCGCGGCCTGTGGAAAGGCGCCTTCGTGACCCCCTGGGATTGGCGCCGGGGCGAGCGCCTGCCGGACGATCCGGCCAAGGACTGAGCGACCCGCAAAATCACCGGCCGATAGATCGACGGGCCAGTGACAGGGCCCGATCCTTGGACCATGATGCGGCCATGTCCGGCCTCCTCTCCCCATGCCTCCGGTTATGAACCTGGCCCCGGCCGCGCTCGCCGTCCCTTTCGAGTCCGGCCCCGGCGAGATGGCCGCAGCCCTGGCCCGCATGGCGGATGAGGACGCGGTCTCCCTGCCCTTGCTCCACGACGCCGCGTGCCGCCGCCTGGTCGAGGCCGCGCAGGCCCTGCCATTCCGCCGGGCGACGCCGGTCATCGGCAGCGGCGACAAAACGGTCCGTCAGGATTTCGAGCTGTGCTACTCGATCCCGCCGGGCAGCGCGTTCCACCACACCGCGGCGGCCCTGGAGCATCTGTTAGCGGCCGCCCTGGCGCAGCCGAACGCGGCGCCTCTGCTGGCCGCGCCGCCGCCCCTGAACGACCTGATCGTGCAGCGCTATGCCCCGGGCTGCGCCGGGATATCGCCGCACCGCGATCACTTGCGTTACGAGGACCTGGTCATCATCGTTCCGCTCAGCGGGTCGGCGCGCTTTTATCTGTGCGCGGCGCGCGACGGCCGCGCGCCGCGCGAGATTCCCGCCCCGGTCGGCAGCGCCGTCATCATGCGCGCACCCGGCTTCGACGGCAGCCGGACGCGGCCGTTTCATTACGTCGAGGACATCGCGGCCGAACGTCTCAGCTTCGGTTTGCGCCACGACGTGCGCGACACCCCGCCGCCGAACTGAATCGCCCGCCGTCTTTCATGCGCACCGAGGATTTCGATTTCGATCTGCCGCGCGAGTCGATCGCCCAAGCGCCGGCGAGCCCACGCGACGCCGCGCGCCTGCTGGTGGTGGGCGAGGACCTGCAGGACCGCATCGTGCGCGACCTCCCGCGTTGCTTGCGCCCCGGCGACCTTTTGGTGGTCAACGACACCCGGGTGATCCCGAGCCGCCTGTTCGGGCGGCGCGGCGCGGCGCAAATCGAAGTCACGCTGACGGAACCGGCGCCCGGCGGTCTGGCCGCCCGCTGGCGCGCCTTCGCCCGGCCCGCGCGCAAACTGCGCCTGGGGGAGGAGGTCGAGTTCGGCCCCGGCTTCGCGGCGCGGGTCGCGGCCAAGGAGGACGGCGGCGCGGTGATCCTGGATTTCGAGTTGGATGCCGAGGGCCTGCGCGCCGCCCTGGCGCGCCACGGGGCCATGCCCCTGCCGCCCTATATCCGGCGGCCGCGCGGCGGCGAGTCGCGGGACCGCGAGGACTACCAAACCCTCTTCGCCGCGCGCGACGGCGCGGTCGCGGCGCCGACCGCCGGGCTGCATTTCACGCCCGAACTGTTGCAGGCCCTTGAGGCGCGCGGCGTGGGGCGGGCCACGGTCACCCTGCATGTGGGCGCCGGCACCTTCCTGCCAGTCACCGCCGAGGACCCGCGCGACCACCGCATGCATGGCGAGACCGGCGAGATCACCGAACAAGCCGCCGAGGCGATCAATGGGGCCCGCGCGGCCGACGGCCGCATCGTCGCGGTCGGCTCGACCGCCCTGCGCCTGTTGGAGAGCGCGGCGGACGATGCCTGCCGGGTTCGGCCTTTCGCCGGGTCCACCGATATCTTTATTCTGCCCGGCTATCGCTTTCGCACGGCGGACCTCATGCTGACCAATTTCCACCTGCCCCGTTCGACCCTGTTCATGCTGGTTTGCGCCTTCGCCGGCACGGCACCCATGACGCGCGCCTATGCGCATGCGATTCACGCCGGCTACCGCTTTTACTCCTACGGCGATGCCTGTCTGCTGCACCGAGCGGAACCATCGTGAGCGCGCCCGCATTCGGCTTCGACCTTCTGGCCAGCGACGGCGCGGCGCGGCGCGGGCGCGTCACCACCGCGCACGGCGTCATCGACACCCCCGCCTTCATGCCGGTCGGCACCGCCGCCACGGTCAAGGGCATGACGGTGGAGGAGATCGCGGCCACGGGCGCGCAGATCGTCCTGGGCAACACCTATCACCTCATGCTGCGGCCCGGGGCGGAGCGCATGGCGCGCCTGGGCGGCCTGCACGACTTCATGTCTTGGCGCAAACCGATCCTGACCGATTCCGGCGGCTATCAGGTCATGTCGCTCGCGGACTTGCGCAAGATCGACGAGGACGGCGTGACCTTCCGCTCGCACCTGGACGGCGCCGCCCACGCCCTGACGCCCGAGCGCGCGGTGGAGATTCAGGGCCTGCTCGACGCCGACATTTCCATGGTGCTGGACGAATGCACCCCCTTCCCGGCCAGCGAAGCGGTCGCCGCCGAGTCCATGCGCCGCTCCATGCGCTGGGCGGCTCGTTGCCGCGCGGCCTTCAAGGCGCGCCCCGGCACCGGCCTGTTCGGCATCGTGCAGGGCGGCGTCTACCCGGACCTGCGCCGCGAATCCGCGGCGGCGCTCATGGAGATCGGCTTCGAGGGTTACGCGGTCGGCGGCCTCGCGGTCGGCGAGGGGCAAGAGATCATGTTCCAGGTGCTCGACGACACCGTCCCCGCCCTGCCTCAAGACAAGCCGCGCTACCTCATGGGTGTCGGCAAGCCGGCCGACATTGTCGGCGCGGTCCTGCGCGGCATCGACATGTTCGATTGCGTCCTGCCGACCCGCAGCGGACGTACCGGTCAGGCCTTCACCCGCCACGGTACGTTGAATATGCGCAACGCCCGGCACATGGAAGACACCCGCCCCATCGACCCCGAGTGCCCCTGCCCGACCTGCGCCCTGCACAGCCGCGCCTACCTGCGCCACCTTTTCCAAGCCGACGAGATGCTCGGCCCGATTCTGCTGACGCGGCACAATTTGCATTACTATCAGCAGGTGATGAGCGGCCTGCGCGCGGCGATTGAGGGCGGGCGCTTGGGTGACTTCGCGGCGAGGTTTGCGTTGGACGAAGCGAGAGGAGATGTTGCAGCGGGTTAGCGTGTCGCCCGTCAGTCTAGACGCCGTGCGTAGCGAGACGAGTAGAGGCAGAGAACTAAATACCGTCCATGTTTTCCTGCATATGAATCAGCGAAAGGGTTACCGATGAATAAGGAGAATCCAGTCAATCCCGATACGGACCATCAAAATATCGAATGGGAAGCATGGTTAGAAATAAGAAAAAAATCCATCCAAGATGAATTCCATTCTGCAAAACAATACAATCATGCAATTATTTTTGCCGGATTTGCCGGGTTCTTTGGTCTTTGGGCAATTGTAAAAAACACTATAGATTCTACGGCATTATCATTTTCTGTATTGTTGATGCTAATCTCTGGAGTCGTGTTTATCGGGTGGGAAGTTTATCGAATGATCTATCTCACTTTGCGCATCAGTCATGCCTCAAATGCCGCAGAAAATACCACGGATGCCCGTGCCGAATTTGCTACTGCTGACAAGGCAGAACGTGATGGAATTGTCCGTCTCATGCGTTATTGGCCATGGGTGTTGGGCGCATCTATTATTCCCGCCCTAATTTCCGTCGCTATATTTGCCTATACAATGGCGTCAGATTTGTTGGCAAAATTGATTTTTTGTCCGCAATAGATACCCGATAGAACTTCGCGAATTTCGGGGGGCAAGAATTCCCAATCTGCATCAATCAAAATTAGGTGATACCAATCGTTGGAGCCTTGGGGTCAAGCTCATAGTTTCCACTGAAAGGGCGTATATAGATCGCCCTTAGGAAAGCTCCGAAATTCTTCTATATCATTTTTTACATATCCGAGCAGTGCAATTGATTCACGAAAAAAGGCAAGATAAACGCCAAACGAATTGGCCTCTGAACCGTAATACCAATAATAAAACTGGTCATCCAATTCCATGTTACCCCGTTTTAGTGAAACGTGACGTCTTAAAAATTTCGCTAGATCGACAGGAATAACGCCATTCTGTATTTGGATATTAGTAAACCACGTTATGGCTATACCCCCTAAATTCGACAATGGTCGATTGGTGTGCCTGTAGTGGAGCGCAAGAAACAACTTTCTGGCAAACTGGTGGACAGCGCACGTAACAATTGGCCCGTCCATCTTCAAGAAAGGATATTCTTGCAAAAAAATGGTTGGGTCCCGCGGTATGTTGTGCTTCCTCAACGCCCGCCGAATTTCGTTGGGAGACATTTGAAGTTCTTGTAATGCGCCGGGAATGTTGTTGGAGACACCTAATAGTTTCGCTCTGAATTCGCGGTGATCTTCCTCGGTGACCCCGTCTGGATAGACACTTGATATCACCGAAACGAGTAATTCATCATGACGGCTAGCCGCGTTACAGTCACGACATGCAGGAAACGAAAACCCCTCCGGCCATTGTCGCGCCTTGAACAAAGTCCGGGCAGGAATGTGGTCTTCCTCCTCGGAGGCACGAATACCGCCGCAGAAACAACAGACCGGGTGCCGACTAAGAAATTCTGCTCTTGTTCGCTTCGCCATCGCCAGCCCAATTATCGTTTAATATGCCACTAGCAAGATGGGCCTCCCGGCAGGCGAATCCAATATTCGCAAGTCGCACTTGGTAATCCGATGACACGTAGCTCGCGTAGGGTGCAAATGCGACAGCGTAATGCGCCAAGCGGGCTTGCCAAGAAATTCTCCCAACATGCAGTGGACTTGGCTTTGCCAACCCACCCCACGCCCCAATCACTTGACAACTTCGACCAGCGGCTTGCCTTTATCCACGACGTGAACCGTCAAGACCTTTAGCGGCCCCTCGCCCACGACCTTGAAGCCGCCATGGGGTACTTCCCGGGGAAAATGGAGCGTGGCGCCCGCGCCCAGCGTCACCGGGTCGCGGCCGGGCGCCCGGAACGAACCGCCGTCGAGGACGTAGAGGAATTCGTCGCCGTGGTGGAAGTGCCGCGGCACCAGGCCGCCCGGCGGTATCTCCAAGCGCGCCATGATGACCTCCGTGCCCGCCGCGCCGGTCAGGTCCGCCCGGCGTAATTCGATGCGCTTGGTTTCCTCTTGCGCGTGCAGGGCTGATACCCCCATTGCACCGAGAACGATGCCTGCGGCCAAGTATCCAAATCGGGTTAGATTTCTCATGTGCTGAAGACTCCAAAATCCGTTTGCCGCACGTCATGGCTGGCGTCACACATGCAGCGGGCACCACTCCGCTAACTCACCCTACACGGACTCATCCCCTTGCCAAGCCATCACGGAAATATGATGCGGGGGATGTCTTTGCCCCGACCTAGTCTTGTCGTCCGGCCCACAACATCGCACCTGGAGGCCCACGTGCCAGACGTATTCGCGAATATCACGTCCGTTCCGGATGACATGGTGAACATGGTCGCCGATGTCTTGGAGATGCGGGCGGCGATTCCCTCGCAACGAGACATGTTGCGGGACTATCTGTCGCAAATCACGTTCCCCGAGAACGCGCGGGTGCTGGAGGTCGGATGCGGCACCGGCCCGGTATGCCGGGTCCTCGCCAAATGGCCGAATGTGGCGCAGGTCGTGGGGGTCGATCCCTCCCCCGTCCTGCTGGCCAAAGCGCGTGAGTTATCCAGCGGCACGGAGGAAATCGCGTACGAAGAGGGCGACGGGAAATCGCTCCGCCACGATGACGCCGCGTTCGATGTCGTTATCCTGCACACCTTGCTGACTCATGTCCCAGCGCCCGAGGCGATCTTGGCGGAGGCTCACCGGGTCTTGAAGCCCGGCGGCGCCCTCGGTTTGTGCGATGGCGATTTCTCGACCGCGACACTTCAGACCGGATCGTGCGATCCCCTGGAAGCCTGCACGCAAGCCTTCGTCGAGAACTTCGTGACCGACAAGTGGCTGGTCCGCCGAATGTCGGCGCTTGCCCAGGCGGCGGGCTTCGAGGTCAAGCCCATGCGCAGCTATGGCCTGATCGAGACCATCTCGCCCGGACTGACCATGAGTTGGGTGGATCGAGGCGCGGATTCGCTTGCGGGCCAGGGCCGGATCGGCGCGGAGCTCGCGGACGCCCTGAAGGCCGAAGGACGGCGCCGTGCCGAGGCCGGATCGTTTTTCGGTTACATGGCCTATGCGGCTTTGACGGCGCAAAAGCCCGCGTAACATCGGCGCCTAGTCCTCCTTCGGCACATACTTCTCGATGACCTCGGCCTCGGTCATGCCCGGCAGGTTGCCGGCGAAGGCGTAGCCGGGGGGCTTGTGGTCGATGTAGATCTCGCCGACCAGCTTGAAGGGCGACGGGTCGTCGAAGCTGCCGACCAAAGCGATCTCTGTGTGCGGCACAACTTAATAGCCACCACTCTTTGTCCGTATCTTTGTCGAGAGTGAGGCATGTCGATATACTCCAAGTAGCAAGACAGGAGCCAATTCTCGGCTCGTTGCAAATGACCGGGAGATTTCAAATGTCCAGGCTCATTTTTTCCTTCCTGCTTCTTCTAGGATCACTCGCGGCCTTGGAAGGCCACGCGAAATCAATGACCAAGACCGACTTGGTCGCATTTGTGGCAAGCCGAGCCGGTCTCTCGCCCACGCAGGCTGCCGAAGCCGTCGACGCCATGCTCGACGGCATAACACAAACCCTTGTCGATGGCGGCGACGTCCGGATTGCCGGCTTCGGGACCTTCGCAGTCATACGACGGCCAGAAAGGGCGGGCCGAGATACGAGGACCGGCGAGCGCCTCGTGATTCCCGCCTACAAGGCGCCGAAATTCAAGGCCGGTAAGGAATTGAATGCGGCGGTGCGTAATGCGGCCATGGCTGCGCCAACAGACAAATCCCAGCATGAGGGAATGTCACGCGAACCAATGGGCGCGGCGCCTAGCGGTCCGGGTCAGGTGATGAAAGTGACGGATGAATCATTCGAGCACGATGTGCTGAAGGCGCCAGGGCCCATCTTGTTGGTGTATTGGGCTGAATGGAGCG
>JAJFGO010000009.1 GCA_021776095.1 Kiloniellaceae bacterium
CCGCCATGCCGGGCTGCTGCGCGGCGGGCAGGGGCGGCGCGCCCGCGGCCTGTTGCAGCCGGGCAACCTGGTGGCCGCCGAGTGGAGCGGCCGCCTGGCCGAGCACCTGGGCACCTATGCCTGCGAGCCGGTCACCGCCTATGCCGCCCGGGTGCTGGACGACGCCGACCGCCTGGCGGCGCTGAGCGCGGCGGCGGCGGTTTGCGAGGGCGCCTTGCCGGAGCGCGAGCCGCACCCGGCCTGTTTCGAGGGCTTGTGCGCGCTTTTGGAGGCCCTGCCCGGCGACCACTGGGCCGAGGTTTATGTGCACTGGGAACTGGCCGTACTGTCGGAGCTCGGCTTCGGGCTCGATCTGGCCAAGTGCGCCGCCGGGGGATCGAACGATCAACTGGCCTATGTCAGCCCTAAGTCGGGCCGCGCGGTCTCGCTCGCCGCCGGCGAGCCCTACCGCGACAAGCTGCTGGCCCTGCCGGGCTTTCTGGCCGGGCGCGGCGGCGGCGGGCCGGACGAGGTCGGCCAGGGCCTGGCGCTGACCGGCCTGTTCCTGGAGCGCTTCGTCTTCGCGCCGCACCACAAGCCGCTCCCGGCCGCGCGCCAACGCCTGGCCGGCCGCTTCCCCGCGCCGGCCTGAACCGAAGGCCGGAAGCCCGCCCGGCCCATGGAAAACAACCCCGCTTAATGCCAGTCGAAGGATTCGACCTGGACCTCGCGCATGGACTCGAGGCCCTGCTTCATGTGGAACTTGATGAAGTCCGCGATCTTCGACGGGCTGGCGGATTCCGTGTCCGGGAACATCCCTTCCCAGATACCCATCTTGACGGTCAGGCCGCAGAGCACGCCGCCGATGCTGCGGTGATGTTCCCTGATCTTCGCCTCCAGGTCCTTGAAGCCTTTCGCCAAGTTGTTGTCCCGAATATTGCGCGAGACCAGGTCCAGCTCCGCAAAACGCTGGGCGATTGTCGAGGTCAGTTCGTTGACCTCACCCTCGACCGCGACGCAGATCGCCATCAGATCGTCCTGCTTGCGCGTCATCTGGTTGGACCTTACCACGTCCATCATGCCGAGGAACTCGGTGACGATGGGCGTCACCTCGTCCAGGCACTGCTTGTAGAAGGCCAAGGATAGGAGGATATCGCCGTAGTTTTCCAGAAAAGCGGGGACCGCGACCATTTCGATGTCGAGTTCGCGGGCCATGAGCTCCAGCCGCCGCCGGACCTTGGCGCGGTCCGGATCCTGGAACAGGCCGATCAGGTCGCCGGGCTTGTTGATTTCGACGTTCTCGCCGCCGTAGATGCTCGATATCAGCGGCCGGGTGAAGACGATTATGTACTCGGACAGCTCGGCGCTCTTGGCGTCGGAAAGCTTGAGAGTCGGCTCCGCGTTCACGTCATGGCCGCGCGCGCGCAGCATGTAACGCAGGCTGTAGATGTCGAAGCTGGGCAGCTTGCCGATAGCGTTCAGCAAGTCTAGGTCGGCGTAATGCTCGTCGTCGGACCAGTCGAACAGCTTGCCCACGTTCGCCACCTCCACCTGGAGGCTGGCTTTGCGCCGCATGCTAAAGACCTCGATGACGCTTTCCAGCTGATGGTTCTTGATCATCTTGAGCTGGCGCAAGGAGGAAGACTCCAACGGCGTCATGGACAGCGGCAGGATATGGAGACCGTCCATGTCGCGATCCAGCACCTCCGAGAAGGTGGCGCGCATCGGTTCCCAGGCAAGCTCTTCCATGGCCATTGGTCGACTCCGGATCGGCCCGAAATGGGCTCCCGAGGATGATGGGGCAGGTGTCCTGAAAATCAGTGAATATTAAGCTGACATTCCCCAGAAAAACCCCGATTCCGAGCGTCAGGGCCAGCATCTGGGCTCCCATTGGCAATCTGGAGTGCGGTAAGGGCCAGGCGCTGACCGGCCTATTCTTGGAACGCTTCGTCTTCGTGCCGCACCACAAGCCGCTCCCGGCCGCGCGCCAGCGCCTGGCCGGGCGCTTCCCCGCGCCGGCCCGAACCGAAGGCCCGAAGGTCCGCCCGGCCCATGGCTATCCGGGCCCGTTGCGTGGCGGCGCCCGAACGCGCTCTGGCACCGCGCACCCCCACCCTCACCCTCCCCATCAAGGGGGGAGGGGACAAGAAAGGCGCGGTGCTGCGAAACCGATCCCCCTCCCGAGGGCGGCGGGGATCAGTGAGCCTGGGCAAAAAAGTGGGCGGAGCCTCGACAAACGACCCCTCCCCCTTAGAGGGGGGAGGGCGGCGCGAAGCGCGGGTGGGGGTGACAGTCTGGCCAAGGATGTACGGCGCCAGAGGACGGTGGCGGGCCCGATCTCGGCTTATTTTAGTGATGTCGTAGCGCATGATTCGAAGCTCCCGCGAGCTTGAATCGCAATCGGCCGGTAATCAGTAACGAGCGACCAAATGTCAGGTGTTGGGCGCACATCGGAAGGCGTACGACGAACTTCAGTACGGTGCAAAATAATCCGGAGCAGAACTGGAGTCTATGTTGTAGATTCTTTTCTGGATTGCTTGGCGGCATCAGGAAATTTGAATCCAAAGGGTCTTAAATCTCTGCCGTCTCGGCAATGTCTGCTTAGAATGAATTGTGATTAAAGTGCGCTAGTCGAACCAGCGTTTCAGCTCCTCAAATTCCAGAAAACCATTGGCGTTAATATCAATTCTCGCAAAAGCTGGTGGTAGTCCCCCCCATTCACTTTTTGCTATCCGACCATCCCGGTTACTATCCATTCTATCAAGCGCTTTTTGTGGGCTTGGACCAGATTGTTGGGCGGGTATATTTGGTGAACTTGAAGAATGAATATGGTGCTTGAGGAAAGGTATTACATCTTTCCAGTAGGCACCCATTTCCCAAAACCTTGAATGGCCATCCGTCCCGAAAGGTGGATAAACAATTAATGTAGAATCCTTACCGAACTTCTTTAATGATGCGTCTAGGTAACGCATACCTTCTACTATATTAACTCCTTGTGTCTTTTCCGAACCTGTGTCGTTTTCGGACACAAGCACGAGGACAGGAGCGTTAAGACGCGCCAATTTATTCGCTCCTCTTTTTTCTAAATGCTGTGCCCCCCCTGCCATAATCACGAGCGCTTGGAAATCTGGTTGGCGTATAGCTGAAAGGAGGCTTACAAGAGCTCCGGTTGAAAAACCAATCAGCGCGACTTTATCAGGGTTAACATGGCCGAATTTCTTGATTGCTTTGACTGCATTCAATACGTCCTCGACATGAACTCTCATCTCCGCTTCCGGTCGCCGGATGGGCGAAAATCCGACAAAACCAGCAGCGGCTAAAGCCGCACAAGTTTCTAAAGGAGCACCGCCAATAGATTGGCCGCCACTCTTGCGGTGCCCTTGGCCTCCGTGGTTATACACTACCGCGGGAAATGGTCCGGGCCCGTCTGGCACGCAGAGCTCTCCCGAAAGTAAGGGCTCGTTACTGTAAATGAGCTCTTTGGCATGGGCGTCTCCAAGAAGAAAAATTAGAGACAAGAAGGCAGATGCCATACCAACCACAGCCTGGAACCGTCTCATGATAACCCTCCTTGCGTAGGCCGGAAAAGATCTACCTCAAATAAAGCAGTGAAATGCCAAATCCAATAATTTGTTTGGCTATCACCAGTCGTACGTTGTGGCATGTCCGGTCTAGCCCGCATTCGAGTCCATGGGCCGGAAACTTTCTGTTCTTTGTGGATTTCGGAATTTGTCCGCGGTTCTGGCTCGAGGAACCCCCGAGCCGCGGCAACCCTTAGGTTACTGGTTTCGTCCACGCCCATCAGGCACGAATAGCCGAAATTATCAGCGGACACGATTGCTGCCAGCCTTCGTTGAGTCCTTTCCAACATAAGGAGAGTTTAGATACTATGACCGGCAGGGTCATAGCGTGATAACCGAAGACCGCGACTTCTAACATTGGCTATCTTTCGCCCTCTCTCGCATGACTTGAGGCGGGCTAAAGTTGTTTGCTAACCGGACATTCGCCCGGAGTTGGTCGGCGGTTTAGCCGCCTTACTTCGGCGGCGCGTCCTTGGGCACCAGGCCGCCCAGAGCCGGGGCGAGGGCGCCTAGGCGATTGCGCAGGCTGTCCCAGTCGACCGATCCGGAATCGCTCAGGACCTCGCCCAGGGGCCGCTCGTCGAGGCGCACGTCGCTTAGGAGTTCAGTGCGGCTGAGCGCGCCGTCGCCGTTGGTGTCGTAGCTTTCGACCAGGCGCGCCAGGCCGACCGCCTCGACCACCATGAGGCCGAGCAAGACGCCGCGTTTCTCGGCCGGCCTGATGCCGTTGTCGGTCCAGGACAGCCAGTCGCGCAATTCGACCCGGACGGTTTCCAATTCCTCGGCGCTGACCCGGCCGTTCCGGTCCCGGTCGGCAAAGCGCCAGCCGGCATCGACGCAACGCGGCGCCGCGGCCCGCTGGCACACGGGGCTGGTCTTGCCCAGAAAGGCGGCGAAGGCCCGCGCACTGGCGCTGGGCCGGGCGGTTTGCGCCGCCAGGGGCGCGGCGGCCAACATCAGGCCAAGCAGGGCCAGGACTAGACGCGGGAAGGGCCGTTTCATCCGGTCTCCAGGTGTGGCACTCGAGTCCCCAGCTTCTATCTCGCTCGGGGCTCGCGGGACAGGGGCATTTCGCGGCGCGCCACCGCCCGCGACTGTGCCTGATAAAATAGGTACGAATCCGCCGCAATCCATGTCCCGATCCGGGCGGCGATCCAAGGGCCCCCGCTTAGGGGATTGCATACAATAGAGAACAAAATGAGAACAATGAGTCTTTCATGTCACACCCCGGGAAAAATTGGGCAGGCCGCCCGGCTTCTCAGTTGACCCAGGATTCCCGTGCACCTAAGCCGGTCACTTGGTTCCAACCGGATGAGAGGGGGGGATAGGAAGGATCCGCGCGAGGCTGGCCGCCGCCCAAGGCGCCTTATGCCCGCACCGCATCGCCATATCTTCGACCGCCAGGGGTCGGCCCGCTCAAAAGAAGAGGGGGCCAATTCAGGCCCCCCAAGGTGTCAGTGCGATGTGCGTGCAGTACGGTGTAAGGGCAGTTCTCAGTCGGGATACTTCCCATACACGAACAGGAGCTCATCAGGTAAATCTGAGTATCGCGCCCTGTATGAGAGTATATATATCCCGAGACAGAGATAAGGTCAAGCATTTTTTCTCTCACCAAGCA
>JAJFGO010000081.1 GCA_021776095.1 Kiloniellaceae bacterium
CATTTCGCCCTCCAGAAAGGGCGTGATGACCTTGGGCGGCGCGCCGGGCCGGACGATCAAAAAGGTCGGGCGGCCGAATCCGACCGAGAGATAGCCCCAAAATCCGGCGAGATAAGCGATCGAGCTTTCATCGGTGATAACCGCGGCGTCGATCCCCGCGTCCCCGAGGCGCGATTGGAATTCAGCCGTGCGTTGGCGGGCCTGCGCCAGCATGATCGCCTCCCGGGCGGTGCCTGTCGCGGCACCTTTGCAGCCGGGCGCGCGCGGCGCAACTCGCCGCGAACGGCCGCGCCTCAATCCCGGAAGTTCACGTATTGCAGGGGCTGGCCGATCTTGAGGCCCTTGATCAGGTCCATGGCGGTCTGCAGGTCGTCGCGCTTCTTGCCGGAAACGCGCAGTTCGTCGCCCTGGATCGCCGCCTGCACCTTCATCTTCGCGCCCTTGATCTCCTTGACGATCTTCTGCGCCAGTTCGCGCTCGATGCCTTGCTTGACGGTCACCACCTGGCGCAGGGAATTGCCCGAGGCCTTCTCGGTCTTACCGAAATCCAGCGCGCCGGCATCGAGCTTGCGCCGTACCATGTAGCCGCGCAGCAGCCCCTGCATCTGCTCAAGCTTGTAATCGTCGTCGGCCTTCAGGGTGATCGCCGCCTCCTTGCGCTCGTAGGAACAATTGGACCCCTTGAAGTCGAAGCGCGTCGCGATCTCGCGCGCGGCCCCCTGCACGGCATTGTCGACCTCATCCAGATCGGTGCGCGAAACGATATCGAATGACGGCATGGCGGGACCTCGTGGAATGGCGGAAACTCGGAAGAGTGACAGGGCCCATGATTCCACAGCGCGGGCGGCGGTGCCAGGGGAGATGGGGGGCGGGCTCCCCCCAAGGCAGGAGAGAGGCCGGGCTCGCGGGGATATCGCGGGGCGAGGCCCCTCAAGGCCGGGCGTCGATACGCGCCGTTTTCCCGAACGGACCTTTTCCCTTCACAGCGTGGGACGCCAATTCACAGGGCACGACGCCATTTTCTGAAACGCAGGAGATACAGCAAAAGCCCGGCCATAAAAAACGCGCTGAAAATCATCCCGTATTTCGAAAATTCCGAGATAAACGTCAGCGACAAATAACCGCCAAGGAACGCGCCGGCGGTGGTGACGATGAGGTGCACGCCCAAGCGCCGATGGTCGCTTTCCGCATATATGGTGGCAAGCCACCCCACGACTTGCCCGATGGAGAGCAGAATAAACATGTCAACGATATGCATCGGCCCTGCCCCGAAACCGGACGGCGTGATTGTATGCGATGTATTACTGGAACGCTACGCCGCGGGAAAAGGCGCCGTCGTTGTTGACTGGCGGCGCGCTACTCTACACCAAACACCGCTGCCGCGCGTCTGGTTTGTTTTCAGGGTCACGGGTCAGGGGGATCTGGCTATTTTTCCGATGGGGCCGGCAACGGCGCCACGGTGGTCGATCTCAAGCGCGGGAGCCCGTGGCGCGTCGATGCCGACGCATTGATCCTGGCCACGACCAACCGGCCGGAGACGTGGCTGCACGTGGAGCTTTCGGGCAGTGGCCTCGAGCACCGCGCAGTCGGCGACTGAGTCGCCCCGCGCCTGGCCAACATGGCGTTCTACGAGGGCCGGAAACTCGCTTTAGCCCTGTAAGGCGAAGCGGCGCAGCGCCGCGATCCCGGCCAGACCGAAAAAGAAGAGGAGATATGTCCCCGGCTCCGGCACGCTGACAGGCGCGGTGACCGTGACGCTGGCGCCGCTCGCGAGCGCGCCGAGCGCCGCGCCATCGGCATCGCTGAGGTCGTCGATCGTGATAGTCAACGCGCTGGTGCCCACCCCGATCGCGTCGAAGCTCAGCGTCGCCAGGGTAAAGGCCCCGGCCTGAAGCGTGTCCAAGTCCGACGCCAAATCGAGCGAGACCTCGAATATGTCAATGATGCCGCCCAGGTCGAAAACGCCGTTTATGCCGCCAAGGCCGAAGAGGTCCAATTGATTGCCGAAGATCGCCCCGGTGAAGCTGAGAATCGTTGGATCGAAATCAATGTCAACGTCCCAGGCGCCCAACGACGGCGCGGCGAAGTCGCTCAGACCGGAGACGTTGAGGTCCAGCGCCACGGACGCACCGGTTCCCACGGTCTGCGCGGCCGGATCGAGCGTGAGCAGGACCGCGCGCGCCGGCCCCGCCGAGGCAAGCGCGAACATTGTGGCAAGTACCAGGGCTAATGTCCGTATCCGCATGATCGAGCCCTCCTGTCTCTCATCGTTCCATCAATTGGCCGCGCAGCGCGGCCGGGTGCACTGCACGATGCACTGGCGCGCGTCGAGCACTGTGATGATTCCGTCGCCGTCCGGGTCGCGCGGATCGCCGGGGCCGGACGCCGGCTGGTTGCGCGCGGCCAGGATCAGGTTGATATCGGCGATATCCACGTCGCCGTCGACGTCGATGTCGCAGGTCAGAGTGGCCGCCGCCTCCCAGAGGACGTTCGCTGGGTTGCTGACCTCATCGAATACGCTGGCCGTCGCGCTGTCCTGGCCGGCGTTGCCGCCCGTGTAGGAGAAGACCGCCGTGCCGGCCGCGTCCGTCGTGGCCGCGCCGAGCGCGGTGTTGGCGCCGGTGATCGAGAAACTGAGATCGAGGCCCGGGATCGGGTCGCCGAAGAGGTTGAAGATGCTGGCGCTGAGGGTATGGGTGTCGCCGACGTTCAAGGTCGCGTCGAGCGGGCGCAATACGATCGCTTCGTCGGGCGGGGCGGGCACGCAGATCATGGCGGCCGTGAAGGGCATGTTGGTGCCCTGGGCCAGGGCGAAAACGTTGTGCACGCCCGGGGTCGGATCGGGCCAGTCGATCGAGACCTGGACCGAGTCGTTGGGCGCGATCGGGCCGTCTACCTGCGCCGCGCCGATGACCCCGCCGTCGGCCAAGGGATCGCCGTCGTAGAACAAGACCTGGACCGGATCCACCACGTCCCCGCCGCCGGTATTGGTCAAGGTCGCCAGCACTTGCGCCGATAGCGGGCAATTATTCTGGGCGATCTGCAGCCCGTCGAGGCGCAGCACCGGCACCGCCGGCGGCGCGGCCACGTCGTGCACCGTGACCTCGCGCACTTCCTTGGTCAGATCGAAGGCGAAGCCGCCCTGGTTGGTCCCGGGGGCGAACAGGCCGAGATCGCCGACGGGGAAGGTCTCGCCGACCGGCGAAACCCGCCAGGCCGCGTTGTGGTTGGACAGCTGCTGGCCGCTGGGGACGAAGTTGCGCCCGACGATGATGGCGTCGCCGCCCGCGTCGATGCCGATATCGCTGTAGGCGATGTTGACCGTGCCGATGCCGTTGACGATGAGCGGGAAGATCTCGAGTCCGAAGCCGAGCCGGCCGTCGCCGGGGCCGGCGCCGGGCCGGCCGGGGAAGTCGAAAAACGTCGTGATCTGCGCCGGGATCGGAATGCGCCAGAGGTCGATCGGCAGTCCCGTTTGGCCGGCCCCGACGATGTAGTCGCCCTGGCGGTCGACCGCGATCCCGCCGCCGGTTCGTATCCCGCCGAAATGCGGAATGGTTATCAACGCGCCGCCGAACAATGGCTGCACGGTCTGGCCCTGGCCGCTCGGGAGCAGCGCGTTGCTGGCGGGCACAACCCGCGCGATCGAGCCGTCGGCACGATCGAACACCGAGACGCCGAACCGGCCGTTCCAATTCGGGTCCACCAGCGCGTCGGGTTCGGTCAGATCGGCGATGACGATGCGGCCCAGCGGGTCGAGGGCCAGGCTCGGAATAGAACCGGCGCTGCGCCGAATTCCGTCGACCAGGACGGAGGCCCGGGTCAGGCCGCGGTCCAGGCGCAGGACCATGAGCGGGCCGAGGTTGGCCGGGCTGATCGGCTCGGTTTCGTGCGCCGCCAGCAGCAAATCGCCTTGGCCGTCGAGCACAAAGTCGTGGGTGTCGCCGATGTCACGGCCGATCAACGCCTCGAGCTGCGCCTCGGTCAGGCTGTTGAGCGGATTGCCGGCGGGATCGAGATGGAACAGGAAGGGCCGACCGGCCGAGCCCCCGGACGACTCCAAGATGAAGATGTCGCCGTTCACGTCGAGTTGAAGCGCCCGTAGCGACCCGCCCGAGTTGGGAGCGACATCTTGCGCGATGGTCGTCACCGTGCCGTCGGGTGCGATCCGGCGCAGGTCGCGCGGTTGGCTCTGGATCGTGACGATGTCCTCGATCGTCATGTCGCCGATCTTGAGTTGGATGTAGGCCACGTCGCTGTTGCCCGATGGATCGGTTACCTTGAGGCCGACCAGCCGCGTGCCGGGCTCGACGTAGGGCTGTTGGACCAACTGCGCGGGGCTGTCGTCGAACAGGCCGTCCATGTCCAGATCCCAGGCATAGCTCAGCGGATCGCTATTGGGATCGCTCGACGGCAGGGCGTCGAAGGGGACATCGCGATGGGGCGGGGCGGTATAGGGGCCGGTGGTCGCCGCCTCGGGATGCTGGAAGGCGATCGGCGGCAGGCCGGAGGCCGCGCGGAACTCGGCGATGCTGGACAAGCCCGCGAAACTGAGGAGCGGATCGAGGCCGAGGTAGGTGACGATCCAGGCCTGCAGGCCGATCGGCAGCGCCTGGTCCGGATCGCTGGGATCCTTCACGAAGGTCGCGCTCAGCGGCCGGATCAGACCGCCGATGGCGCGTCGCGTTTCCGCGCTCGGCGCCAGGAATGCCATGGCGTCGGGCTCGGCGGCCAGGGCCGGGTCGTTGGTCACGGCGCGGTCGAGCGCGTCGAGCGCGGCGAAGAAGCGCAACAAGTTGCCGCCTGGGCCGGTCAGCAGATTGATGAGCTCGCCCAGGTGTTTCAGTTGCAGCGAAACGAATTCATGGTCGTCGGCCTCCGCCGCTCCCTGGAAGCGCTCCAGCGTCGTCAAAAAGGCCTCGGCGATGGCTTCCTGCTCGACGAGTGTGTTGAAGAGGCGCCGAAGGCCGCGTTGGAACGGGGTCGCATCCGAAGCGAAGTCGTAGGGGATCGGCCCCAGCTCGGCGAACGCGGTGAAGTTCGGGTCCGGCGGGTCCTTGACGATACCCTTGTAGTGGGAGATGAGGTCGTTGCACAACTCGATGGCGATACCGGCCGCGTTGGCGAGACCGGCGGGGACCTGGTTCAGCTTCTGGCCGACTTTCACGAGACGGTCGAGGCCGAAGCACAGGCCGGGTACGCGATTGGTCGGACCGATCGAGCCGGGGACAGGGAACCGCGCCTCGAAGCCGGCCAAGGCGCGCTTTTTGTCATTCGCGCTGATCTTGAGCGGGTGCAGATCGATGTCGCCCGGTTTCTCGGGCAGGAAGACCTTGAAAGCGAAGCCGTCGCCGGCGCCTAGGTGAATATCGTACCTCGGATCGAAGATGCCGTTTTCGCACTGGTCCATGACCACGTCGTAGGTTCCGGCCGGCAAATTCCCGAGCGGCAGCGTGATGGCAACCAGCTCGTCGACGAAGATTCCGAGGCTGCCGCTGGCGATCACCCGGTTCGGCGATTTCAGCACGTCTTCCAACTTGAATGGCACGAATGGGGGAACGCCCGGGTCTTCGATCACGTAGAGGTCGGCGGTCGGGAAGAACTCGAAGCGGTCCTCGCCATCGCCAGGCAAGGGCCGGCACAATACTGTTGGGATCGACGGGACCGAGCCGCTCATCGTGATGGTCTCGCCGGGACCGAAGATCCGGTCGCCCTCGGCGAAGAACACATCGGTGAGTTCGAGGAAGCCGCCGGTAACACCCCTGGTCTGAGCCTCGACCCGGCTTGGCGCGCAGGCCAGCGCCGCAGCCAAGCCTAAGCTCGCCGCGCAAACACTCAACCAACGCGCCGTTGTTTTCCCCGCGCCTCCACTCACCAGGAAGGGCGTATGCACGTCCCTTTCTCCCGGCACCCCTTAGCTTTGGGGAATTATTGAGGAGTGCCACCTTATTTATAACCATATTGACACAAACGATCGAATAGTCAACGCGAGACGTTTGATCTGGAACGTCTCAAGGACTCAAGGCGTTCACGCGCGGGTCCGGGATGACCAGATCTTCGGGCTTATGGGGGACGAAGCCGAAGCGCTGGTAAAGCGGCAGCACACTGGGGTGGTCGAGCGTGTTGGTGTGGACCCAGAGGCGCTTGCGCTCGTGGCTCCCGGCGATCGCGATCGCCGAGCCGGGCAGGTCGGCCCCCAGCCCCTTGCCGATGAACTCCGGCATCAGGCCGAAGTAAGCGAGCTCGATGTCGGGCGGGGGCGCGTCCGTCGAACTCGGCGTAGCCGGCCGTCACGTCATCCAGGTAGAGCACATAGATCCTGACCCGCACGTCCTGGATGATGGCGCGCAGCGTCTCGTCGTCGATGGCGCGGCGCCATGTCCTGAAACGTAGGAGATACAGCAAGAGCCCGGCCATAAAAAACGCGCTGAAAATCATCCCGTATTTCGAAAATTCGGAAATGAAGGTCAGCGACAAATACCCCCCAAGGAACGCGCCGGCGGTGGTCACGATGAGGTGCAGGCCCAAGCGCCGATGATCGCTTTCCGCATATATGGTGGCAAGCCACCCGACGACTTGCCCGATGGAGAGCAGTATAAACATGTCAACGATATGCATCGGCCAGACCCCGAAACCGGACGGCGCGATTGTAGTCGATGTGTTTTTGGAATGCTACGCGGCGGGAAAATGCGACATCGTTGTTGCCTAACGGCGCGCTAATTCGCGCGCGCGACGCCCACTAAACCCCTGCCGCCGCGATATGCATGCCAAGTCCAGGTCTGACCCGGAACGGCCATTCCACTTATTGTACAGGTAAGCCTTTTCGAAGTTTGGATGGTAAGGCCGAATGTCGACACACTAGCGGTGCGAGACTTGCCTCCAACGTCATCGCGACGAGGCAAATCGCGGTGACATTCGATGCGCCGCTAAGACCGCCGGCATAGAGTTCATTCCCGAGGACGGCGGCAGCCCAGATCAGTTATTCGGTCGCGGCGGCCTCGGTCAGGAGATCGACCGTCTCGCCGTAGTTCCTGAGGACCTCCCCGAAGCGCGCCAGGGCGGCGTTTCGGTGCTCGATCAGGTCCTCGCGGGCTTTCTGGAGGGCCATCTCTTGCTTGTCCAAGGCTTTCTCCGGGCCTTTCGGTTCCGTTTCCTTTTGTTCTGGGTCGGGCGACGGTTCGGCGTCAAGCGATGGTTTCGGCATGCTTTTCAGCGTCGCCTTTGCGGCTTCGATTTTCTTATTAGTTTCGTCAACCATTTTCTTGGCCGCGCCGTATGCGGCGATCTTCCTTTTATCCGCTTCGGCGAATTCGCTGGCGACCTCCAGGAGCTTCTTGTCGGTCAATTGGTGCAGCGCGTTCAGACTCACCCCACCGATATTGGCCGGGTCTGTCTTGGGGCCCCCCCCGAACGCGGCCTTGTTGGCAACGCCCAGCAGAATATCAACGGCCTCACTTTGCCCGCCGGTGGCCGATTTCGCGGCCAGTTCCATGGCCTTGTCGAGGGCCGCCGTTGCGACGTCCCGATAGGCATTGAGCAGTTCTTCCGGATCGTTGTCGAAAGCCTTCAGGTTCCAGTTGCCGACGTCGTCCTTGATCAGCGCCATGCTGACTTCGCCCCGTCCGCTGGCATAGACTGTGTTGATTTTGGCCCAGTGGTGATCCGCGTACAGCCGTTTATAAGCTTTGACCTGACTAACTTTGGTGCCGGGTATAAAGAACGGAGCCAGTAAAGAGGCATCGTGGGCCGTTGCATCGTGCCAGTCGTAGAGTTGAACGAAGTCCGTTGGCTCGGCATCGCGCAAGTACGCGCTGAGCGGGAGCTCCCGACGGTCTTGGCCGTCGACCTGCTTCAGAAGGGTATCGGCCTGCGACTGCATTTGGTTGCCGAGGTCCGCGACATGCGCGATCAGATTTGTCATCGCTATCCGAATCTTAGCAGTTGTCGTCTGCCCCGCGACCATGGCTTCCGCCATACGGAAGCTCTTGGCCCGGAAGTGCGCCGCAACTCGTGTAATCTCCACGAGAACAGCTCTGACGTTGGTTTTCCGGCCCGCGGTCAATTTGATCGGCGATTTTTCTGAATTGACGCATAGGTCTCGCATTAGGGCCTCAGCATTGCTAGACACCGGGACCACCTGCCGGTTCACCGCGTCAGCCAGGCAACGAATTCCTTGAACCTCATGGAACAGTTCTTTGGCATCGGCAAAAAGAGAGACGAGCATATGGCAGTTGAAGAAATCGATCTGGCTAATCCAGCCGCTTGGATCTCCGACCTTGCACCAGTCTTCATACTTTGTGTCATAAGCGTCATAGAAGATCCCCCTATGGATTACGTTAGGTTCTCGGTCTTTGGCGATTTTCTGTCCGGCATCGTCCAATGTGTTCTTCTGAGGATCTGACGGGTCATCAGCGTCTTTCTTTCTGGCAGCGACCAATGTGTTCTTTGGAGAAGCTAGCGAGTCAATTGGGAAGTTGACGATACCCTGATTTACCGCGAAGGCTACCGTGACGTGGTTGATCCCAATCAGCGCGGTTTCCGCTTCTTGGAAAAGTCCGATCAGGTCAGCCCATTGGGCCATCGGCTCTTTCGATAGGGGGCCCTTGTAGACTTCGACCTCGACTCGCATCGAGGCGCTGCCGGACAGGTCGGGCATTGCACAGCCCGACAAGACCAAAAAGACGGCCAAGCCGAGGCATTCCCAGCGGATTCGCACCGCATCGGCGGGTCGCATCACTCTTCCTTCTTTTCTTCGGACTTCTTCACTTTGTCGGTGCTTTCGACGCCGGACAGATTGGCCTTAGTCTCGGTCGCCTTGGGTGTCTCTTTGCCCGGACCGGCATCGCCAGATTACTCATCCGTCTTCGACGATGTTGTCGCGCCCTTCACGCCCTTGTTAAACGCCTTGCGAAGGGCCTCGACAAATCTCTGCGGCGCCAGGTCCTCCGCCGGGCGTTCCGCAGCGCCGGTTCTGGCGAGCTTTAGGGTGGCGGTTGCGGTGAGCCGCTGCCCGTCAAGGATTCTCGAGCGCTCCTGCGCCAGCGGCAGCAGGAGCTTGGCTGGCCTCTCTCTGGCGCGCTGCATCCGGCTCGTCATCTCCTGCAGCAGGCCGATGAGCGGCTTCGAGTTCGAAGTCATCGCCAGGATCAGGCGCTCGTCCTGGTCGAAGGTGCGGAACCCTTCGGGTCCGAGGATCTGAAAGCCGCGCCTCGCGGGCTGCCCAGTGGGGCAGGTGTCGCCCCCATCAGTCGGCGGCGTGATCTGATTGCTTGCCGGACTGACAGAGAAGCTTCGGCCTTTGGCGTCGGACCTAATCTTCGTCCCGAAGGGATCGATCTGCTCGGCGCGAAGGGTCCCGGACTCGAAATGCACGTCCTTGTAAAGGGCGCTGGCCTTTCCAGTCATGCGGAAGCGGTAGAGCGAATCGTTTCGAATTTCGTATCGGCCCAGCCGCTTCTTGGCGAATATGTCGGCGCCGTATTGTGCCTCTTGTCGCTCTTTGTAATACTCGATCCTTGCCTTCAAGTCCTTTGTCGCGGTCGAAACCGCCGCAGCATCCCGAATGGCATCATCGAAAGGCCAGCCAAGTTTGTCGGCCCCACATACGTCGAAAACGCGGAAGTAATAGGTTGTTCGGTAACGGACGTTCTCATCCTGCACTTCGGGATGTATGCCCGTGTCGACGCGATATTCTCGGCTAACGTCGCCGCTGCAGGCGCTGACGGCGGCTATAGACGCTAGAACGAAAAGCTGTCGAAAGAGTCGTGGTTCTAAGCGCTTGGTGAAATACGCATGTTCGTCGTTTGCCAGGCACATCGGTTTATCTCCCACCGAGTCCGCAAAGCGCTACAGTGCACCTATATTTTGTGATTTGGACATGTCAATATTACGAAATTGATCCATTTAAATACGTTTAAACATACATCCCCAGATGGGCGCCCACTCGCGAGGATGATGCCACCCGATGGGTCGGCCGTCAACCTTAGGTAGAGGTTATGCGTGTGTTGATACCCATATTTTACCTTGGACCGAAATCCAATGGTTCCAGTGACGTTTTGGTGGCATTCTAGGTAAACTGCCACGTTCGAGTCGTTGGACGCGCTGCGTACTCCTGGCGATTGGTATGTCTGGACCGGGCACGGAGGGTGTTCAATTGGGCGCAGTGCGGCGATGGCCGCGTGCCTCGGCAATATTCTCCTCAAGAAATTTTTTCTCTATCATCGCACCGTTAACTTCAATCATATCGGTCATATTAGTCGCGTCGGTTTTGTGTTGATGGGACCTTTTCCACCATGGTGCAGTGCACTAAGAATTCCAGGAACATGGAATTCAAGGGATATAATGCCTAATTACAAAATTATTGCCCCGGGAATTTGGTATTGTGTCCCCCAAACTTGCTGGGCTGTCAGGGTCTAGCTATTTCCCTGCGTTCTCTAGCGCCGCCACGATCGCGTGCACGTCGTTCCCGTCCCTGATGTGCTCAATTATGAAAAAAAGCCGAGAGGATAGCGCTGAAATCGCGAGCACAAAGGCTGTCCGTTCCACGAATTCACGTCGCGTTAGCGCATGGGCGCCAACCGTCGTCATAAGATCGTCATCGTCGCGGGTATCGCCAGGTACTCGCTCTCCAATCAAAAGTCGGAGCCGGCTCTGGCATCGCGAATCCCGGAAGTCAAGCGGCCCCGATTCATGCGCAAAGTCGTTGCGCAGTCGCTTCACTATCTCAAGCTTTCGGTAAAGGCCACTCGGTATCAGGCGCATTGCGTAGGCAATCTGAATTCGCGCAGAGAACGTTGCAAGCGGTGCGTAACCCTGAAACAGCGGGTCGACTATTGATTTGACACTCCCTTCATCCTTACGACAGAAGGCCCGAAGTAGGATCTCGAGGTCGTCATGGAGAATCGCTGCGCTAAAAATGGCCGATCCTCGGTCGGACTCCTTGAGGAGCGACGCTGCGATGATCTTCGCGCGGGAGATGTCTGTCCCAGTCTCCTCACTTATTCGCTCGTTCCAGTCCGGCGGAAGTCCGTCACGCATGGTCTTGCTCCTCTAGGAAGCCAAATATATCTTAGATGACCGCAGAAAGAGTCCTAAATAGCATTCGAGCTACATTGACTTGATAGTACCCGGCAATCCCATCCGACGGGCTACGCTTACGCAAATTTGCCCTGCGGCGCCCGCCAAACGCCGCGCTACTCTCCACCTAACCCCGCCGTCGCCTGCCTCACCACCTGCCTACTGCGAAACAACACCATTTCGCGCCAATCGTCCGTGTCCGGATAAAAGTGCGTGCGGATCTGTTGCTTGATGCGCCGGGTTTCCGGCGCGTCCCACTCGGCGTTGGAAAAGGCGTGCAGCCAGTGGTCCTCGCGCAGCACCAGGCGCCCGCGCTCCGGCGCGTAGGTGCCGTACTCCAGGGCGACGAAGACGACCCGCTCACCCAGCTTGGCCTCCC
>JAJFGO010000082.1 GCA_021776095.1 Kiloniellaceae bacterium
GCCGGCTGCGCCAGCGCCTATTACCTGTCGCGCCGGGGCCTGCGGGTCATCCTCTTGGAAAAGGGCGAGATCGCCGGCGAGCAGTCGGGCCGCAATTGGGGATTCGTGCGCCAGCAGGGCCGCGACCCGCGCGAGATTCCCCTTATGATCGAATGTAACCGCATGTGGCGCGGCCTCTCGCAGGAGTTGGAGGCCGACCTGGAGTGGCGCCAGGGCGGCTTGCTTTACTTGGCCGAGAACGAACAGCGCTTGGCCGGTTACGAGGCTTGGCTGAAGCACGCCCGGGATTTTCAGTTGGATAGCCGCTTGCTGAGCGCGTCGGCGACGACCGCCATGCTGCCCGGGATCACGGGGACCTGGGCCGGCGCCATTCACACGCCGAGCGACGGTCAGGCCGACCCGGGCAAGACCACCCAGGCCTTCGCCGCCGCCGCCCAACGTCACGGGGCTGAGGTGCGGACCGGTTGCGCGGTCGAGGAAATCCTGACCGCCGGCGGCGCGGTCACCGGCCTGCGCGGCGAGCAGGGCGACATACGCGCCGAGAACGTCCTGATCGCCGCCGGCGCCTGGACCAGCCGATTCCTGCGCGGCTTGCGGGTCGAGTTGCCGCAGCTTTATGTCAAGGCGACGGTGCTGCGCACCAACCGCGCGCCGGAGCACAGCCAGCTTGGCGTCTGGTGCAACCACATCGGATTTCGCCAGCGCCGCGACGGCTCCTTCAACGTGGCCCCGGGGCGCGCCGCGGATCTTTACATCATGCCCGATTGCCTGCGCTACCTGCGCGACTTCTGGCCCAGCTTCAAGGCGCAGAGCGGCAGCATCAAGTTCCTAGTCGGGCGCGAGACCTGGGATGGCGTCAGCGCCATGCTGGGCGGTCCCAAGACCTTGACCCGGCAGATGAAGCGCAAGCGGGTGCTGGACCCGGAGCCCAACGCCAAGGCCGCCCGGCGCGCCCTGACCGAATTTAAGAACCTGTTTCCGGCCATGGCGGACTTGAGCGTGGAGCGCAGTTGGGCCGGGATGATCGAAGCAACGCCGGACGAGATCCCGGTGCTCGACGCGGTGCCGGGCTACCGGGGCTTGACCGTCGCGACCGGGTTCAGCGGCCACGGTTTCGGCATCGGGCCGATCGCCGGGCGCCTCATGGCCGAGATGATCGCCGATGGCCGAACCTCCCTCGATCTCAGGGACTTCCGCTTCTCGCGCTTCAGCGAGCCCGGACCACTTAGAATTGGCGATGCCGCCTAGAACGTTTCACGTTCGGCGCGGACCGGAGCGAGGTACCGTGTGATCGGAGACCAAGCCATCGTCACCCGCTTTGCGCCCACGCCCAGCGGATACTTGCACCTGGGCCATGCGCACGCGGCGCTTTTCGCCTGGCGCGCCGCGCGGCAGGCGGGCGGACGGTGCTTACTGCGTATCGAGGATATCGACGGCCCACGCTGCACCCCCGCCTTCACCGCCGCGATCTTGGACGACCTGGCCTGGCTGGGCCTCGATTGGGATGGCCCGGTCCTGCAACAATCGACGCGCATGGACGCCTACAGCGCAGCATTGGATCGTCTGAGCGCCCTGGACCTGCTTTATCCCTGTTTCTGCACCCGCACGGAGATTCGCGCCGAAATCGCGCGCGCGGTACGCGCGCCGCACGGCCCCGAAGGCCCGCTTTATCCCGGCATCTGCCGAAACTTGAGCGCGGACGCGCACGAAACCTTCATAACCGAAGGCCGCCCTTATGCCTTGCGGCTTCACATGGCGCGGGCGGCAGATCTAGCGGGACCGCTGACCTGGACCGACCGCGCCAAGGGCGAGGTCGCGATCGAGCCCGAGAAGCACGGCGATGTGGTGCTGGCGCGCAAGGAGACCGCGACCAGCTATCACTTGGCGGTCACCCTGGATGACGCGCACCAGGGTGTGACCCTGGTGACGCGTGGCGAAGACCTGTTTCCCATGACCGGGGTCCACCGGCTGTTGCAAGCCTTGCTTGGACTGCCGGTTCCCGTGTGGCACCACCATAGCCTCCTGACCGACGCGGAGGGCGCCCGCCTAGCCAAGCGCAGCGACGCGCTTTCGCTGCGCGCCTTGCGCCAAGCCGGCAAGAGCCCGGCCCAGGTGCGCGCTCTGGCCGGCTTCGCCGATTAAGACGCCGCGCACGGCCTGGGTCACGTGCAAGCCGGTCAGAAGGGCCATTTTACCTTGTTTGCGACTGGTTGCCTATGGCGAGCGAATCAGACATAACCGGCGATGTGCGAATCGATTCCGTAGCCGTCCGAAGTCAGATACGAAGGAAAAGCCATGACTGTGACGAAGACCCAGCTTGCCGACGCCTACGCTGCGGCCCTGACCAAGGAGCTCGGCGAAGAGTGGGATTGCCAATTCAGCCGTAGGGACGCGAACAGGTTCCTCGACCTCCTGTGGCCGGTCGTTTCCGACCTCGCGCTCAAGGACACCAGGAAGACGAAGCCGGGCAGCGTGCCGCTTGGCGCCCTCGGTCGTCTCAAGATGCGCTTTAAGGCGGCCACCAAGGCCCGCAAGGGTACCAACCCCTTCACCGGCGAACCGGCTACCTTCAAGGCCAAGCCCGCGACCTTGCAGCCGCGCTTCACCGCCGGCAAGGCGCTCAAGGACGAGGCTAGCAGGTACTTCAGAAGAAGAATGAAGTAAGGCGCCTAAAGCGCCGAGACAGCCAAGCGGCGGCGACCGCCGATCTAACCCCGGCTCCGGCCGGGGTTATTTCGTTTCGGAACTCTCATGGCGGAACGCCGGCCTTAGGGCTTTCTCCTCCATTTGGCGTGCGCGGCGGCCCAGGCCGGACCGCTCGCCCGGTAGACCGGGCCAAGGGCGAAGTCGCGGTCGAGCCCGAGAAGCACGGCGATGTGGTGTTGGCGCGCAAGGAAACCGCGACCGGCTATCGCCTTGCGGTCGCCCTGGACGGCGCGGACCAGGGGGTCATCCTGGTCACACGCGGCGAAGACCTGTTTCCCCTGACCGGGGGACACCGGCTGCTGCAGGCCCTACTTGCCCTGCCGATTCCCCTCTGGCACCACCACAGCTACTTGACCGATCCCGAGGGCCCGCCTAGCCAAACGCAACGACGCGCCGTCGCTGCGCGCCTTGCGCCAGGCCGGCAAGAGCCCCGCCGAGGTGCGCGAGCTGGCGGGCTTCGCGGATTAAAGATGGTTTTGCTCAACCCACGGGCTCTCAGCTGATGTTGGTCGCAGCCATGTCCGATCACAGGCGCACAACGGCCAAGCGTAGCGGACGCAACGAACTTCTGTTTTTGACCCCAAGCGGTCCTTCAGCGAGTGCGTTGCCCATTCGATATTGTTAGTTGCTATAGGTGTTTTGCCTCAGGAACCGGCGCAATATCCGTCCGGAACGTCAGGGTATTCGTCAGGTTTGAATACGAGATTTGCGACAGCCCAAGACATCTAGGATGTCTAATCCTTCCACGTTGGTCGGATAACCAGGCGCCAAAAACAAGGTAACGACAAATTTTGTGCTGCGACCCCTGCTTTCACGCTAAGGTGGCGGTAATCCAAAAACGTGACCAGACTCAGGGAGGAATATCATGACACCTGGAGCCTTCGAGTATCATCGCCCGAACACAGTCGAGGAGGCGCTGGCGCTGATCGAGCGTTTTGGCGACGAAGGCAAGGTGTTGGCCGGCGGCCATAGCCTGGTGCCGATGATGAAACTGCGCTTGGCCGAGCCGGCACATCTGATCGACATCAACGCCGTTGGCGGCCTGCGGGGCATTCGCGGGGAGGCCGGTGCAATCGTAATCGGCGCGGCGACGACACAATCCGAGATATTGAATTCCGGCATGCTTCTCGAAAAATGCCCGATCTTGCCCGAGGCGGCGGCTCAGATCGCCGATCCGCAGGTTCGGAACTGCGGCACGATCGGCGGCAATTGCGCCAATGGAGACCCGGGGAACGACGACCCGGCGATCATGATGGTCCTCGACGCGAGCTATGTGCTGCGCGGCCCCATCGGCGAACGGCAGGTCTCCGCGAGGAAATTTTACCAGGGGGTCTACACGACCGCTCTGGAAGAGAACGAGCTGTTGATCGAGATCCGTATCCCGGCTCCAGCCAAGGGCGCCGGCATGGCCTATCGAAAGTTAAAGCGCAAGGTCGGCGACTACGCCATAGCGGCCGCCGCCGCGGTCTTGTCGATGTCGGGCGGCCGATGCACCGACGCCGCCATCGCGATCACGAACGTTGGCGACACGGCCCTGTTCGTGCCGGCCGCGGCCAACGCACTTCAGGGTACTCCGGTGGATGCGACAGCCATCGCTGCGGCGGCTCAGGCGGTAATGGCCGCGGCGGAACCGGTTGAGGACCTGAGGGGGACGGTCGAGTACCGCACGGCGATGGCGGGTCAGATGACGCGCCAAGCCATTGCCTCGGCCTTGAGCCGTGCGGTCGGGAGCTGAGCCATGGCGTCACAGAAAATATCGCTGACTATCAATGGCGAGCCCGTCGAAGCCGAGGTTGAGGCGCGGACGCTTCTGATCCACTTTCTGCGCGAGGAGCGCAGGCTCACCGGCCCGCATATCGGCTGCGAAACCAGCCATTGCGGCGCCTGCACGGTTGATCTCAACGGCAAGTCAGTCAAGGCCTGCACCGTCTTCGCAGTCCAGGCGGACGGCGGCGACGTGCTGACCGTCGAGGGCTTGGCCAAGGGCGCCGAGTTGCATCCTCTACAGGAAGGTTTTGTCGAACATCACGGATTGCAGTGCGGATACTGCACGCCGGGCATGTTGACTCGCGCCTACCGGCTGCTCCAGGAGAACCCTAACCCAAGCGACGAGGAAATTCGCATGGGCATATCGGGCAACTTGTGCCGGTGCACCGGGTACCAGAACATCGTCAAGGCGATTCGCTATGCCGCCGATAAGATCAACCAGGCCGAGGGAGCCGAGGGATGAGCGACACACGAGAAATGACGCTGGAGGAGCGCGAGGCCACGATCGGCGGCATCGGAACCGCCCGCAAGCGCAAGGAAGATGCGCGTTTCATTCGCGGCCAGGGTAACTATGTCGACGACATAAAGCTGCCCGGCATGCTGCATGGCGATTTCGTGCGCAGCTCGCACGCCCACGCCCTGGTCAAGTCGATCGATACTGAGGCAGCCCTCAAAGTGCCGGGCGTGCTCGCCGTGGTCACCGCCAAGGATCTCGAACCCTTGAACCTGCATTGGATGCCGACCCTGGCCGGCGACATGGCGGCGGTGCTGGCCGACAAGAAGGTGCATTTCCAAAATCAGGAAATCGCCTTCGTAGTTGCGACCGACCGCTATGCGGCGACCGACGGCGTGCAGTTGGTTGAGGTCGAGTACGAGGCCCTGCCGCCGCTCATCGATCCGAAGACGGCGCTCGACCCCGGCGCCCCGGTCATCCGCGACGATGTCGCGGAAAACGAGGAGGTCGGACAGGGCAAGCGCCATCACCCTAATCACATATTCGAATGGCAGGTTGGCGACGAAGCGGCCACCGACGCGGCCTTCGAGGCCGCCGACATAACGATCAGCGAGGACATCCTCTATCCGCGTTGCCACCCCTCGCCGCTGGAAACTTGCGGCTGTGTCGCCTCCATGGATGCCGTCAATGGCAAGCTCACCGTCTACGGCACCTTTCAGGCGCCGCACGTGATACGCACGGTGGTTTCGCTGATCACCGGCCTGGAGGAAAGCAAGATCCGCATCGTCTCGCCGGACATCGGAGGCGGCTTCGGCAACAAAGTCGGCGCTTATCCGGGATATATTTGCGCGGCGGCGGCCTCGATCGTCACCGGCCACCCAGTGAAGTGGATCGAGAGCCGGATCGACAATCTGACCTCCACCGCCTTCGCGCGCGATTATCACATGACCGGCGAATTGGCGGCCGACAAGGATGGCAAGATCCTGGCCGTCCGGGCCAAGGTCCTCGCCGACCATGGCGCCTTCAATACTCATGCCCAACCCATGAAATGGCCGGCCGGTCTCTTCAACATCCTGACCGGCAGCTACGACATCCCCGTGGGCCACGTGAAAGTCGACGGCGTTTATACCAACAAGGCGCCGGGCGGGGTTGCCTACCGCTGCTCCTTCCGGGTCACGGAGGCGGCCTATCTGATCGAACGGCTGGTCGACGTCCTGGCGCAAAAGACGAGCGTCGACAAGGCCGAAATCCGGCTACGTAACTTCGTGCAGCCGGAACAGTTCCCTTACAAGTCCTCTCTCGGATGGGAGTACGATTCGGGCGATTATCCCACGGCTTTGAAAAAGGTTTTGGCGGCGGTCGACTACGAGGGCCTCCGTAGGGAGCAAGCGGAGAAACGCGAGAAGGGGGAATTGATGGGCATCGGCATCTCCACCTTCACCGAGATCGTCGGCGCCGGCCCAGTGCGCAACTGCGACATCGTCGGACTGGGCATGTTCGACTCCTGTGAGATCAGGGTTCATCCAACCGGCAGCGTGATCGCCCGCCTGGGCACCAAGTCCCAGGGCCAGGGCCACGAGACGACCTTTGCCCAGATTATCGCCACCGAGCTCGGAATCCCGTCCGATAACATCACGGTCGAGGAAGGTGACACCGATACGGCGCCTTACGGTCTGGGCACCTATGGGTCGCGGTCGACCCCAGTGGCCGGCGCCGCCACGGCGCGCGCCGCGCGTAAGATCAGGGAAAAGGCCAAGAAGATCGCGGCGCACGTGCTCGAAGCCAGCGTCGACGACCTGGAATGGGACGTCGACCGTTTCAAGGTTACGGGCTCAGACCTGTCCATCACCATGAAGGCCATTGCCATGGCCGCCTATTCCAATGTGCCTGAAGATATGGAGCACGGCCTCGAGACGACTGACTATTACAACCCACCGAACTTCACCTATCCCTTCGGCGCCTATGTCTGCGTGGTCGAGATCGACCGTTTCACCGGTGACGTTAAAGTGCGCCGTTTCTACGCCCTCGATGACTGTGGCACGCGGATCAATCCGATGGTGATTGACGGGCAAATTCACGGCGGCTTGACGGAGGCCTTCGGCATCGCGCTGGGACAGCAGATCATATACGACGAGACCGGTAACGTTCTTGGCGCCAATTTGATGGACTACTTCCTGCCGACTGCGGTCGAGACGCCGAAATGGGAAACCGACTTCACCGTCACGCCCTGTCCGCATCATCCGATCGGCGCCAAGGGTATCGGCGAATCTCCGAACGTCGGCGGTGTCCCGGCCTTCACCAACGCCATCGTCGACGCCTTCGCGCACCTTGGCGTAACCCACATGCCAATGCCGCACACACAAGGTGCTGTCTGGCGAACGTTGAACGAGCTGAGCCTGAACAAATAGCGACATCGGGCGGTTCGGAGGAAGGATGACCAAGGAACCGGAAGACGTCATCGATTGCATGGCACGCATGAAGGGCGACGAACAGCCCTTCGCGGTCGCGACGATCGTGCACGTGGCAGGCGGCGCCTCGGCGCGCGAGGGCTCGAAGGCGGTCATCCACGGCAACGGTAAGGTCGTCGGTTGGATCGGCGGCGGGTGCACCTTGGGCGCTGTCAAGAAGACCGCGGCGCGCGCCTTGATAGATGGCCGAGCCCGCTTCATTCGAGTCCGCCCGAGCGACGGGGCGGTCGCCGAGGTCGGCGCCGATGACCGGACGGAGGATTTTGACAGCCACTGTCCAACCGGCGGATCGATCGAAATATTCATCGAGCCGGTGCTGCCGCGCGCATCGCTGATCGTGGTTGGCGGCTCGTCGGTGGCGCGGGCGCTTTGCGATCTGGGCAAGCGGCTCGGTTTCGCCGTCACCGTTGCCGCCCTGTCGGAGGATTTGGAATTGTTCTCGGACTTCGACCATGCGATCGCCGGTTTCGACCTCGCGAAGGCCATTCGTCCGGCCTCCAGCTTCGTGGTCGTGGCGTCCCAGGGTCGGCGGGACCGCGACGCGCTCCGCTTCGCTCTCGCCACGGAGTCGGCTTACATCGCCTTGGTCGCAAGCCGCAAGAAATCCGCGAAACTGAAGCGAGACCTGTGCGGCGATGGTCTTGACCGCTCCGCCGTTGCGCGGATCCGTTCGCCCGCAGGCCTTGACTTCGGTGCGGTGACGCCGGAGGAAATCGCCTTGTCCATTCTCGCCGATATTGTGCGCGAGCGAAGGCTCGGCTCATCTGAGGATGATGGTATGTCCGCGCGTCATTCAATGCCGAGCACCGGTGGGGACTCGACCGTTACGGACGAGGTGGTTCCGTCCGGGGACACAGAGAACGCCTAAATTCATTCGAAAGTCAGGCCGCAACCGTGCCAGCCCTACGGGCTGCCATCGTTACGCGTGAGCTTGCTCGCTCCAAGACGCGTCGGCCGGCAACAATCCGAAATTGTCTCAGAAGAAGATTCGACCGCCGGACATCGTTCAAAAGAGGCAGATTTGCCGATCATCATGAGCGTTTATTGAGAGCGTTTCATAGACGCAGTTGAGCGAATCACCGGAATTCCCAGGCGCCGGTCGGTGAATGCCGCAAAATATCTTGCAACCGCTCTTAAATCAAACCTTGCCAATATGCCAGTTATCGAAGCCTCAAATTAAGCTAAACTGGGCGGAATATCTGCTTATCTCCGGCCCACCAGGGTCGACTCTTGGCACTAAGCAGAAGTGCCCATACGTTCAGATTTCCGCCCGGTGTTTGCCCTACAGCCGACATCGGCGCCGCGCCGCTGACGCGAAATCCAAGTCTTGTACATGAGGGCACGACCTCATACCGATCGCTCGGCGCCGCTAGCTAGTTGCGTCCTAGCGGTGATCCGCACCCACCGCCTCGGCGACCTTGGCGAAGCCGTCGGCGCGCAGGCGTTCCGCCAGGCCGGTCCTGATCCGGGCGATCAGGCCCGGGCCCTCGTAGGCCAGCGCGGAATAAAGCTGCACCAGGGACGCGCCGGCGCGGATTTTGGCGTAGGCTTGGTCCGCGTTGCCGATTCCACCCACACCGATCAGGGGCACCCGGCCCCCGGTCAGGCGGTACATATCGGCCAGCACCGCGGTCGAAAGTTCGAACAAGGCTTGGCCGCTCAGGCCCCCGGCCTCGGTCCGGTGCCGGCCGCGTAAGGACTCCGGACGCTGGAGCGTGGTGTTGCCGACGATCAAGCCTTCGAGGCCTTGGGCGACGGCGAGTTCGGCGATATCCGCCCGCTCGGCGTCGTTGAGATCGGGCGCGATCTTGACCAATAAGGGCGGTCCCCCCTGCGGGCAGGCCTCGTCGCGCGCCGCGCGTACGCTTGCGATCAGGGTTTCCAGTTCCTTACGCCCTTGCAGGGCGCGGAGGCCCGGCGTGTTGGGCGAGGAGACGTTGATCACCAGGTAGTCGGCCAAGGCGGAGAGTCCGCGCGCGCCGGCCGCGTAGTCCGCCGCGGCGTCCAGGGCATCCTTGTTCTTGCCCAGGTTGACGCCGACCGGGCCGGGACGGGACCTGGACCGCCAGGCGGACAGGTTTTTCGCCGCCGCCGCCAAGCCCTGGCCGGGAAAGCCCATGCGGTTGATCACCGCGCGGTCGGCGCCCAAACGGAAGACGCGCGGGCGCGGATTGCCCGCTTGGGGTCGCGGCGTGACGCTGCCGACCTCCACGAAGCCGAATCCCAGATCCAACATGGGTCCGATCACCGCGGCGTTCTTGTCGAAGCCGGCGGCGAGCCCAATCGGGTTGGCGAAGTTGCGGCCCCAGATCGAGACCGCCAAGACCGGGTCATCGGGTGCGCGATTTTTCGGCCCCAAACCCCGGCGCAAGGCCCAAAGGGTCAGATCGTGCGCGGTTTCCGGGTCGAGCAGGCCGAGCAGCGGCGCGGCGAGGCGAAAACGGTCCAAGGACTGCCCTCAGACCCCGTCAAGGATTGGAAATACGTGCAGGCCGTCGGACCCCAAGGGCAAGTCATCGACACGCCGGACGGCCTGCAACGGCAAAGCGCCGTAGAGATGCGGAAACAAGGCACCGCCGCGCGAGGCCTCCCAGCGCAAGGCGGGGCCGAGCGCGGCCGCCTCGACCACGAGCAGGACCAGGCCGTCTTGACCGGCGCGGTGCTTGGCGGCACTAACCTTCACCTGGTCCGCGCCGGAGAAGTGGATGAAACCGTCGGCCCGGTCCTGGGACGAACCTTCGTATCGGCCCAACGCCTGGGCCGCGTCCCATTCCGCCCGGGTGCACATGTGATAGATGATTGGCCTGCCCATGGGCCGAACCTAACCAAAGGCCGCGGCCGTGAACAGGACCCGGCGCGCGATCGATGCGATTTGCAACGCCCCGGCGCGCGCGGGTCTGGCAAATTGCAAGACCTTGGCGGCCTCGAAGCCCGGCGCCCCAGCACCGAGAATAAAGGGATTCAAGGGCTTAACCCACCGCCCCGGCCCGGCACCGGCGCGACACACACTTGGCACGACACTTGCTGTTTAGGATGCAAGATATCGGCCACGACATGTCAAGCGCGCAAAGGAACCGAGATGACCAAGACCCCGAATCGACCCAAGACCCGCCCCAGTCAGGCCTTGAAAGCAGCTTTGAAAGCGGTCGAGCAAATGGCATGCGCTGCCGCGACACGAAAACCCACGCCCAGCGATGTCCCGGCCGGCGGGCATGCCCCTTAGCCAAACCTGTCCGCCGCGACGCGGTCAATTCGCGCCGCGCCAAGATCTCTAGAGCGTCTTCACCGATCTTCGAGTCGGCGAAGACGCTCTAGGCTATTGATTGGTCGCGCTTTCGAACCGGAAAACCGCTCACACTTTTCCTGAAAACGCTCTAGTCCCGTAGCGCGTCGCGGAAGAGATCCGCGAAGGCGGCGCGCTCCGGCACCGTGCCGACGCTCACCCGCACAAAGCGGTCTAGCGGCGCGACACCGGGCCGGCGCACGAAAACATCGCGCGCCTCCAGGCGTTCGAGAATCTGCGCGGCGCGCGCGCCGGTCTCCAGATCGAAGGGCACGAAATTGGTATGGGACCGCAGGGTCGCGAGATTGAGCGCGCGGCCTAGCTCCTCATAGTCGCGCCGGCCGGCCTCGACCTCGTGCACCACAGCCGATTCGAAATCCGAATCCTCCAGCGCGGCGGCGGCGGCGATCTGCGACAGGCGCCCGACGCCGAAGTGCAGGCGGATCTTGTCGAACGCGGCGATCGTCTCCGGCGCGGCAAGGGCGTAGCCCACGCGCATTCCGGCCAGGCCGTGGGCCTTGGAAAAGGTGCGCAAGCGGATCACCCGCGGATCGGATGTATCCAAGGGCGGCAACCGGCCCGGCGGCGCGAACTCGGCATAGGCCTCGTCGAGCACGAAGACACACCTCTCCGGCAAGCGCTCCAGGATATGGGCGACGGCCTTGGTGTCCAGAAAAGAGCCCGTCGGGTTGTCCGGATTGGACAGATAAAGCAGCTTGGCATCGCCGAGCCGGGCCGCCTCGACCAAGGCCTGCGCATCGTTGCCCGAGTCCGCCGTATAGGGCACGAATTCGAGCCGGCCGCCGTAACCGATCACATGGTAGTTGAAGGTCGGATAGGCCCCGGCGGAGGTCACCACCGTATCGCCCGGGTCGGCGAAGGCGCGCACGATGACGCCGAGCAGGCCGTCGATCCCCTCGCCGACCACCAGATTGCCGATCTCGACATCGTGCTTGGCTGCCAGCTTCGTACGCAACTCGAAGTGCTCCGGATCGCAGTACCAGTTGGCCCCCTCGGCGCCCTCGGCGATCGCCGCCTTGACCTTGGGCGAAACCCCGAAATTGCTTTCGTTGGCACCCAGGCGCAGGCGGAAGCCGCGCCCGCGCCGCCGCTCGATCGTCTCCGGCCCGACGAAGGGGGTCATGGCGGGCACGGCCGAGAGGATCTTGCCGAGGGGTAGTGTCATGGCGCGCTCTACTCCGCGGCTTGGACGCCGGGCGATGCCGCCGGCGGCAGGTCTATCCCTTCCAGCGCGCGCGGCATAGTGCCACCCAGGGCCCAGTCGAGCAATTCGACCGCATGGAGCACCGGCACCTCGCTCGCCGAAGCGATTTGCTTCATGCAGCCTACGTTGCCGCTGGCAATGACATCCGGTTTTACGCTGACGATGTTGGCGACCTTGCGGTCGCGCAGGCGAACCGCGATCTCCGGCTGCAACAGGTTGTAGGTGCCGGCGGAACCGCAACACAAATGCCCCTCCGGCACCTCGCGCACGGTGAAACCGGCGGCGGCGAGCAGATCCTGGGGCGCGCGGGTGATCTTTTGCCCATGCTGCATGGAACACGGCGATTGATAGGCCACCGTCAGGCCGGTCGCGCGCGACGGCGCCGGCAGGCCCAAATCGCGGAGAAATTCCGAAACGTCCTTGGTCAGGGCCGAAATCTTGGCCGCCTTGTCGGACCAATCCGGCTCCTCGCGCAACATGAAGCCATAGTCCTTAACCGTGGTGCCGCAGCCGGAGGTGTTGATGACCACGGCGTCGAGGCCCTCCCCTTCCAGTTCGCGCGTCCAGGCGCCGACATTGGCCTTGGCATAAGCGTGCGCCGGCCGCGCCTTGCCCATGTGATGGACCACCGCGCCGCAGCACCCGGCGCCCTTGGCGACCACGACCTCGACCCCAATGCGGGTCAGCAAACGCACGGTCGCCTCGTTGATCTCACGCGCTAGAACCTGCTGCGCGCAGCCGTTCATCAAGGCGACGCGGGCCCGGCGCGGCCCCTGGGCAGGGAAAGTTTGCGGCGTGTCGACCGGCGACGGCCCCGCGATGGTCTTCGGGGCGAGCGAGAGCATGGCCCTCATGCGGCCGGAAAACAGCGTGGCGAAGGGCCGCGCGAACCAGGCACCCAGCAGCGCCAAGCGGAAGAAGAACGGCTTGGGCACCAGCCAGGCGAGGTAGGCGCGCAGGAACCGGTCGGCGAAGGGCCGCGTGTAGGTCTTCTCGATATGAACCCGGGCTTGATCGACCAGATGCATGTAGTGCACGCCGGACGGGCAGGTGGTCATGCAGGCCAGGCAGGTCAGGCAACGGTCGATGTGCTTGACCACGCCTGCGCTGGCCGGGCGGTCGGTCTCCAGCATGTCCTTGATGAGATAGATGCGCCCGCGCGGGCTATCGAGCTCATCGCCGAGCAAGACGTAGGTCGGACAGGTCGCGGTGCAAAAACCGCAGTGCACGCAAGCCCGCAGTATCTTGTTCGCCTCGGCGATATCCGGATCGGCAAGCTGGGCCAAGGTGAAGTTGGTTTGCATGGCCCCTCACACGCCCGCGTACATGCGGCCCGGGTTGAGGACCCGGCGCGGGTCGAAGCTGTCTTTCACTCGTTTCGTCAAAGCTGCGTTGCCTGGGTCTTGAGGCTGAAACACCGGCACCTGGGCGCGCAGGTCCTCCGGCGCGCGGATCAGGGTGGCGTGGCCGCCGCAGTCCTTGAGCGCGGCGCGCACCGCGGCGTGGCGGCCTTCGAAGGCCGGCGCGTCCGAGGCCGGCAGGGCGAGCCAGATCAGCCCGCCGCCCCAGTCGAAGAAATAGCGCGCGTCGTGGCCATGAGCGATTCGCGCCGCCACGCCCGCGCCCGAGGCCGGGGGCACGGAGATCTTCCAGACCAAATGCGCGGGCTCCGCCGCCAGGGGCCCGACATCGCGAAGCTCGGCCCAAAGTTTGGCCGAGTTCATGCTGTGCAGTTCCTCGGTCTCGGCCAGGTCGGCCAGCTCGCGGCGCAGGGCCGCAGCGCGGTGCTCGACCGAAGGGCCCGGCCCCTCGACCCGGATCGCCGTCACCGCCCCGCCGGCCTTAGCCACATAAGAGACCGCAGACCCGGTGGTCAGGCCCGCCGGCAGGTGCGCGGCGCCGGATACCTCGTGCGCCGACTGCATCGCCCGCGTCATGGCGCGCGAGGCCGCCGCGTCGTCCAGGCCGAACAACAGCACCGTGCGGGTCTTTTCCGGCGCCGGCAAAGCCTTGACCGTGACGTCGGTCATGGCGCCCAGAGTACCGTAGGACCCGGCCAAAAGTTTACACAGATCGTAGCCGGTCACGTTCTTGACCACGCGCCCGCCGGTCTTGAACACCTCGCCCCGGCCCGAGACCGAATGGGCGCCCAGGAAATGATCGCGCGCCGCCCCAGCCTTGATGCGCCGCGGGCCGGCCAGGTTGCAGGCCAGCGCGCCGCCGATGCTGCCCATACCCGGCGCGCCGCCGAGCAAGGGGCCAAGATCGGAGGGCTCGAAGGCGAGCATCTGGTTCTTCGCCGTCAGCGCGGCCTCGATCTCGGCCATGGGCGTCCCGGCACGCGCCGAGATGACCAATTCCTCGGGCTCGTAGAGGGTGATCCCGCTCAAGCTGGAAAGATCGAGTCCGTTGCCGACCTGCGCCGGGCGACCCAAGGTGCGCTTGGAGCCACGCCCGATAACCTCCAGCGGGGTTTCCTCGGCCACCGCCCAGGTGACCGCCTCGACCACCTGCTCAGGCGTTTCGGGCTTCAGGGTTGCCACGTGCGCCCGCGGCCCTCAGAACCGGGGCAAATCGGGGAAAGGCATCTTGCCCCCGTGGATGTGCATGCGGCCCAATTCGGCGCAGCGGTGCAGTTCGGGGAACATCTTGCCGGGGTTTAGCAAGGACGCGGGGTCGAAAGCGCATTTCACGCGCTGCTGCTGATTGAGGTCGGCCTCCGTGAACATGGTGCCCATGAGGTCGCGCTTCTCGACGCCGACGCCATGTTCGCCGGTTAAGACGCCGCCAACCTCGACGCAGAGCTTGAGGATGTCGGATCCGAAATCCTCGGCGCGCTCCAATTCGCCCGGCTCGTTCGCATCGTAGAGGATCAAGGGATGCAGGTTGCCATCGCCGGCGTGAAACACATTGGCGACGCGCAGGGCGTATTTCTCACTCATCTCGCGCATACGGCGCAACACCAGCGGCAGCTTGTGACGCGGAATCGTGCCATCCATGCAGTAATAGTCGGGCGAGATGCGCCCGACTGCCGGAAAGGCCGCCTTGCGCCCGGCCCAAAAGTTCAGGCGTTCCTCTTCGTTGGTGCTGACCCGGCTGGTCAGAACGCCGTTGGCGGTCGCGATCTCGGTGATCTGGGCGACCAGGTAATCGACCTCGACATGCGGCCCGTCCAGCTCGACAATGAGCAGCGCCTCGACGTCCAGGGGATAGCCTGCATTGACGAAAGCCTCGGCGGCGTGAATCGCCGGCTTATCCATCATTTCCATGCCGCCCGGAATGATACCCGCCCCGATGATCGCGGCAACGCAATCGCCGGCCTGCTCGCTGGTCGGAAAGCCGAACAGCAAGGCGCGGGCCGTCTCCGGCTTTTTCAGCAGGCGCACGGTGACCTCCGTCACCACAGCGAGCAGCCCTTCCGATCCGGTCAGTAGCCCGAGCATGTCGTAAGCCTCCGAGTCCAGATGCTTGCCGCCGATTCGTAGCACCGTGCCATCGATCAGCACCGCCTCGAGACCGAGCAGGTTGTTGGTGGTCAAACCGTATTTGAGACAATGCACGCCGCCCGAATTCTCCGCCACGTTGCCGCCGATAGTGCAGGCGATCTGACTGGACGGATCCGGCGCATAGTAGAATCCGGCATGCTCGACCGCCTTGGTGACGCCGAGGTTGGTCACGCCCGGCTGCACCACGGCACAGCGGTTGTCGAGATCGACCTCCAGTATCCGGTTGAACTTGCCCATGGCCAGCAGGATCCCGTCGGCAAGGGGCAAGGCGCCACCCGAGAGCGAGGTACCGGCACCGCGCGGCACGACCTTCACACCGTTCTCTTGGCAATATTTCAGAATTTGGCTGACCTGATCGGTGGTCTCGGGCAGGACCGCGATCATCGGCAACTGCCGGTACGCGGTCAGGCCATCGGATTCGTAGGCCTTGAGTTCATCGACCTCGGCGATCACGCCCTCGCCCGGCACGATCCGCCCGAGAGCCGCCGCGATCTCGGCGCGCCGGCCTAGAACGGCCAAATCCGGATCGGGCATGCGCATCGAAATATCCTCCCCAGGTGCCCGCCCAAGCCTCCGCACACGCGACCCTGGGGGCAAGCGGTATGAGCAATTTTCCGAGTAAAAATATGGCCCTGGTTCCCATCAGGGTCAATGGCGCGCGTCAGTTCCGGCGCGGGCACCGCCACGGCCGGGACTTTCAGAGGGAAATTTGCGCGCGCCCGCGTGGGCCGGCCGCCATAGCGGCAGCCGCCGGGATTAGCCCTGGCGGGCCTTGAAGCGCGGGTTTTTCTTATTGATTACGTAGACGCGCCCATGGCGGCGCACCACGCGGCAATTCTTGTCGCGCAATTTGGCGGTTTTCAGAGAGTTCTTGACCTTCATGACCTCATCCTCGGCTTGGCCCAGCCCTGGCCGGGGCGGCCGGAAGGCCGGGAACATAGGCAAGGCGCGGCACCCTGTCAACCGGCCCCGAAGACCTGCCCGGAAGCCAGCCTAGGCACCCTACCAGGATGACATGAGCCGATTTGTGTCCTTCTTGAGAGCGTGGATGCGGGTGACTTGCAGATCCCCCGAGTCGATCGCCTGAATGCGCCGGGACCAAAGCTCCACTTCGTTCACCAGGGCGATCGAGTCTTCCGGTGCGACGCCGCGTTTCTTGACCAATTTAATATAGTCGCCCCAGGCCTTGGTCACCATCTTGTGGTACTGCTCCGTCATATTCTCGACCACGCGGATATCGAGATGAAGTTCCGCCAGGGCCTGCTTATAGTCCTGGACCGCCCAAACGTGCGGCGTTTCGGGCTCGAATTCCTTCCACATGGACAGGGCCTTTGAACTCTGACCGGGCTGCGCCAAGACCAGGTCCGTGAACAGCAATTGCCCGCGGGGTTTCATGATATTTTCTATCGAGCGCAAGAAGGTGGGCTTGTCGTCGATTGTGAACAGAAATTCTTTGGAGAACACACAGTCGATGGATTTGGCTTTGAGCTCAAGGTTCGTGGGATCGAAATGCGAGACGGCGGCCTTCTTTCCCATGCCGGCCATGACCGAGAGAGCCATGCCCGCCTCGGCCAGTTCCTTGCTACTCTCGATCCCCGTGACCCAGACGCCGAAATCGGTGGACATAGTGCGGGTCGCCCCGCCGAGTCCCGCCCCAAGGTCGAGGACGCTCATGGCCGGGTTCAGGGCGAAGTACTTGACCATGGTACGCACGTGCTCGGCACCGCCCGGGGTGGCGAAGCCTTCGCCCCAGACCTCCTGAACCAGGCGCAAGCGCGCCGTTTCCCACTCGAACGACGCTTTATCGTAGCGAACATCGTGGGAGGCCGCGGATTTATTGGCGGTGTTGAGCTTGCCGCCCTTGCCAGAAAGTTCATATCCGTTCCACCAGGCTTTGAACCGCTCCCAAAAGGGGCCGCCGTTCGCCTTAGTTGGATTTGCCTCGGTATTCCCGGCTAACAAAAAATTGCTCCTGGCCCTTGACCTAACGCCCGAGCGGCGGTCCGGCCAACTGCGTGGGCGGAAGCTAAGGCCCAAATGACGGCTTGGGACCGTTTTCCGACTACACGCCAGATTTTAGGTATAGGTGATCCAGGTAAAGTGCTGGTTAACCGACCATTATCGATCCTGCTGAGGCATGCTTCGCGAGATACGCCTCGAGCGTCGCCGCCCGCTAACCTCCGGGATCGGTCCGGCACGGCAAAATGGCGTTGTGCGCCGTCAAGACACAGTTATATTTAGCTCAATCTGGGGGAGGAACTCCGTGCGATTCGGGTTGAAAATCGCCTACCTGGGGCTGTTGGCCGCTGCAACCGTTGGTATGCAACCAATTGGCGTGGCGACCGCCGAGACACCCTTTGCCACCATCGACAAAGCCCTGAACCGCGCCTTCAAGGCCACGGCCAAGATCGTTCGGCCCCCCCGCGCCCTTCAGTGCGTGCCCTTTGCGCGGCGGCTTGCCGGCATTCAGATACGCGGCGATGCTTGGACCTGGTGGGGCTCCGCCAAGGGTCGCTACAAGCGTGGGCAACGCCCAAGTGTTGGCGCTGTTTTGGCCATGAAAAAGACCAAACGCCTGCGCCGGGGGCACTTGGCGGTCGTACGGCAAATCGTGGACGAGCGCACGATTATCGTCGATCAGGCGAATTGGCTGAACCGGGGCCGGGTCCATTTAAACACCGCGGTCCGGGACGTCTCGGCGAAGAACGACTGGTCGGCGGTGCGGGTGTGGTACACGCCGGGCGCCCGATTCGGTTCGGGAACCTACGCCGTGCGCGGCTTTATCTATCCCGCTTCGCCCAGACTCCTGAGAGCCGGCGTGCAGCCGGTGCCCATGCCCCGGCGGCGGCCCGACCCGGGCGCGCTTGCCGACGCCGGCGGACTCTTAGGCGTAGGCCCCCTGAGCGCGCCCATAACCGCACGCCGACTCGAGGGACCGGGCGAAACCAAGCAAGCAAGGCGCAAGTCGCAACCCAAGGCCACGGCGCCCGCGCACCGGCGCGTCGGATACGACAACCCCGCACGCGATAACGTCTGACCCGGCGGCCACCTGGCCGCTCGATCTCGCAAATCTTGAAAGATTGGGCCGGCGTGGTGGGCGCACCTGGGATTGAACCAGGGACCTCTACGATGTCAACGTAGCGCTCTCCCGCTGAGCTATGCGCCCGAACAGGCCGTCTGTTTTGGCCGGCCGGCTGGGATTGTCCGGGAATTCGGCCTTGTCGCCGACCAGGCTTCACACGTCAGCCGACCCCAAGGTTGGGGCGAAGTAACACCATCCCCGGGCTTTTTCAAGTCTGGCGAACCGGCCGTCGGCGTTCATTGAATACGGGGCTCGAAGCGCTAAGCGCTAAGCGCTAAGCGCTAAGCATCACATCGACCTGGTCAACCAGATCGCGCAGGTGAAACGGCTTGGACAGGACCCGCGCGTTCTTCGGGCTTTGCTCGCGCGCCCGCAGGGCGACCGCGGCGAACCCCGTGATGAACATGACCTTTAGGCCAGGCTGTTTCTTGGTCGCGCGCCGGGCGACCTCAATCCCGTCCAGGCCGGGCATCACCACATCGGCCAGCAGCAAGTCGAAACGCATGTCGGTTACTTGCGCCAGGGCATCCAGGCCGTCCCCGACCGCAACAACCTGATGCCCGGCCCGGCGCAAGGCTTTGGCCAGGAACTCGCGCATGCTGTTGTCGTCTTCGGCGATTAGGATACTTGCCATCTGGCCTAGTCGTCGGGGGAGAGGATCGCCTGCCAACTTTCGCGGGCTTCGGAGCAACTATACCTAAGTGGCTTTGTCTAAAATAGTCATTAACGGCCGGCTCGCCCGGCTAGGACCATTTCGGTGCCGGCGGCGGGAGCCGGCTGGTTTAGTCAGGACCTGGCCAGGAATTCCACCCCAAACCTGCGTAGCGGGCCCGCCGGGCCGCGAAAGGGCCATGACAGGACGGCCGGTTTCTTCTAAACCCTTAGACAGGGCCCAGGACAGCGAGCCGAGACTGGATCATGGACGCCGAAACGCCGTTCGACATCGACGAGACGTCGCACGAAATCCTGACGCCTGAACGCCAGACCCTGCCGCTGGTCTTCGCCTCACCTCACAGCGGCGCCAATTACCGGCCGGAATTCATTGCGGCCTCGCGACTTGACCCCCTGGCGCTACGCCGTTCGGAAGACAGCTTCGTCGACGAACTCTTCGCCTGGGCGCCGCGCTTGGGTGCCCCCTTGATCCGGGCCCTGTTTCCGCGCGCCTTCGTCGACGCCAACCGGGAACCCTTCGAGCTTGACCCGGCCATGTTCGAGGACGCCCTGCCCGCCTACGCCAATACCCTGTCGCCACGCGTCGCAGCGGGCCTGGGAACCATCGCGCGGGTGGTCGCCAATGGCGCCGACATCTACCGTGACAAGCTATCCTTCGACGAGGCCCTGCAGCGTCTACGCCGGTGCTATTGGCCGTATCACCGCGCGCTGGCCAGCTTGGTTGAAAGGACCCGGGCGAATTTCGGCACCTGCGTCCTGATCGATTGCCATTCCATGCCCTCCAGCGGCCCCGCCGGAGGACCTATCGCAGACCCCGCCGGCGGCGCCAACGGCCTGCGGCGCGCAGGCGCATGGGCTGGTCTTCGGAATTCGGGCCGGATCGATTTCGTGCTCGGCGACTGCCACGGCCGTGCCTGCGCCCCGGGTCTCATTGAGGTTGCGGAATCCACCTTGCGCGGCCTGGGCTATAAGGTGGCCCGAAACACGCCTTATTCGGGCGGCTTCGTTACCCGGCACTACGGCCGCCCCCGCGAGGGTTTGCACGCCCTGCAGATCGAGATCAATCGGGCCCTCTATATGGACGAGACGACGATCCGCCGAACCCCGGCCATGGCCGGGCTAAAGGAGGATTTGCGTCTGGTGATCGCGGCCCTGGGCGGGACCGATTGCGGCGGGATCGAAAGCAGTCGGATCGCCGCCCAAGGCACCACGGGCAGGAAAACCGCCGGCCGGCGGCCCCCCGCCCTATGAGCGGGCGCGCCAAGGCGCGCGTACGCGAGGCCCGGCCCGACGACCTCCACGCGATCACCGCCATTTATGGGCACCACGTTCGCCATGGCTTGGCCTCCTTCGAGGAGACCCCACCGACCCACGCCGAGATGGAACGCCGCTATCGGGCCGTGGTCGCACGTGACTTGCCCTTTTTGGTCGCAGGCCTGCAGGACGGCCAGGTCCAGGGTTATGCCTCCGCCGGCCCTTATCGGGGCCGACCGGGCTATCGTTATTCCTTGGAGAATTCTGTTTATGTTGCGCCCGGGGCCGAAGGCCACGGCCTGGGCGGGGCGCTGTTGGAGGAACTGCTTCGGCGCTGCGCCGACCAGGGTTACCGCCAGATGATCGCGGTTATCGGCGACAGCCAGAATTGGGCCTCGATCCGCCTGCACGAATCCTTCGGCTTTCGGCAGACCGGCACCCTGTTGTCCGTAGGGTTCAAATTCGGCCGATGGGTCGACAGCGTTATCCTGCAGCGCGCCCTGGGCGCCGGCGACGCCGAACCGCCGGACCAGCCCACCGTGTCAGCAGAGACAAAAAAAGGCCGTGCACGAGGCACGGCCCAAGTTTAGGGAGGAAACGCCTAACAGGCGTACGGCAAAGACAGGCGAGCGCCCATCAAATTTGCCGCAATGCACAATATGGTCTAATTATCGTTATGCAGCAAGGGGCCGGTTGCGCTGTCATGCAACATAATGGCTTTTTTGGGCAGCCGCGGCCCGGCCAGCGAACAAGTCGCGGACAGGGGGCCGCTACCGGGTGAATCAGCGCTTTTAGGGCCTTCAGGGGCCGATCAGGGAAGGAACGGACCATGTTCAAAGCGATCCTGCTGGAAGAAACGGACGGCAAGGTCAGCGCGGGAATCCAAGAGCTCGACGACTCCCGCCTGCCCGAGCACGAGGGCGGCGTCACGGTCGCGGTCGAGTATTCGACCCTGAATTACAAGGATGGCATGATCCTGAACGGCGTTGGCCGCCTGGTGCGCAGTTATCCGCACGTGCCGGGGGTCGATTTCGCCGGCGTCGTGGAGTCCAGCGACCATCCCGATTACAAGCCCGGCGACCGGGTCGTTTCGACCGGGTGGCGGGTCGGCGAGGTTACCTGGGGCGGTTACGCCCAAAAGGCCCGGGTCAAAGGCGACTGGCTGGTGCCCCTGCCGGACGGCTTGACCACCAAGCGGGCCATGGCGCTCGGCACCGCCGGTTTTACCGCCATGATCGCGATCATGGCCCTGGAGGAACACGGTTTGACCCCGGAGCAAACCGGCGAAGGGCGCGAGGTTCTGGTGACCGGCGCCGCCGGCGGCGTCGGTTCGGTCGCGGTCGCGCTTTTGGCCAACCTGGGATACCGGGTCGCGGGCTCGACCGGGCGGCCGGAGACCCACGACTACCTGCGCGATTTGGGCGCCCACAGCATTGTCGAGCGGGCCGAACTGGCCGAGGTGTCCAAGCGTCCGCTGGAGCGGGAGCGTTGGGTCGGCTGCGTCGATTCGGTCGGCGGAACGACCCTGGCCCACGTCCTCGCGGAGACCGCCTACAAGGGCTCGGTGGCTGCGGTCGGGTTGGCCGGCGGCAACATCCTGGAGACCACGGTGCTGCCCTTCCTGCTGCGCGGCGTGAACCTCCTGGGGGTCGATTCAGTCGCCTGCCCGGGGCCCCGCCGACGCGCCGCCTGGGCCCGGCTGGTCAAGGACCTGCCCATGGCCAAGCTCGACGCCATGACCAACGAGGCCAAGTTGGCCGATCTGCTGACCCTCGGCGGAGATATCCTCAAGGGCCGTGTGCGCGGCCGGCTCGTGATCGACGTCAACGCCTAAGGGGCGACATGGAGCAGGATCAGTACAAGCGCGCCCTGGGCTGTTACGCGACCGGGATCACGGTAATCAGCGCGCTGGGCACCGACGGCGCGCCCATCGGCATCACGGCCAATTCCTTCAACTCGGTCTCCATCGACCCGCCGCTGATTCTGTTCAGCTTGGGCCGGCGTTCCTATAGCCTGGAAGGCTTTCTGGCGAGCGAGACCTTCGCGGTTAACGTCCTGCGCGAGAACCAACAGGCTCTGGCCGAGCGCTTTGCCCGCGCCAGCGCCGACAAATGGGCCGAGGTCAGCTACGACATCTGGGACACCGGCTGCCCGATCCTGCACGACGCCCTGGCCAAGTTCGAATGCCGGCTGCGCCACACCTACGAAGGCGGCGACCATATCATTCTCGTCGGCGAGGTGATCCGTTTCGAATACGATCCCAAGGGACAGCCGCTGGTCTACTGCCGCGGCGCCTATCAGGCTATGTCGCCGGCTGGGTGAGAGAAAAGGACCGCGCCTAACTCAAAAACGGCGCGACAAAACGGCCTTGTGGCTTGGCCCATTAATTTTTGACGAGCAATCTAACGACGCTCACGTCAGAACACGCTGGACTGCATAATGGGTCAAACCGTCGTCCCATTCTACTTTGGCCTAGGAAGCCGGTACTCTTATCTTGCCGCCACTCAGCTTGAGCGAATCGAGTTCAAAACCAACTGTCGGTTTGAGTGGGTGCCTTTGCAATCCGGAGAACTAATCCGCCGCGCCAATCGTGGTCATAGCCCATTCAAGGGGCTCCCGATATCAGGACAGTACGATTGGACATATCGCCAACGGGACGCTGAAGCATGGTCAAGGCTTTACCAAGTCCCTTACAAAGAGCCCGTCGCATTCCGCGTTGATCCGTCCGATCTGGCCAAGGCCTGCTGGGCGGCGGATGTAGAAGGACAACTCAAGGCGATGAGTTGGCGGATATTTCGTGCCGTGTTTGTTGAAACGCTCGTAGTTTCACGGGACGTATTGGGTCAACTTGCTTCTGATGTCGGGTTGGCAGGTTCCGAACTCGTCGCCGCTCTTGATGCACCGGAGGTTGCTGCCAGGCATGAAGCCGCGTTGGCGCGAGCACTCAAAGACAACGCGTTCGGTGTGCCGACATTCATCGTCGGTGGGCAGATTTTTTGGGGCAATGATCGGCTGCCGCTTGTCGAGCATTTCTTAGCGAAACGGGTCGGTACCCTTTCAGAGTAGCCGGATTCGACTTCTCAGCACTACGTCTCGAAAATTGCCGGGCCTTTCCTGGAAGTCAGAGGCGGACGTACCAGCTTCACTGCGTCAGTGTTCGCCCATGTGGCGATAGCGGACACAACTCGCTAACCAAGCGAAGGTTTCGGACACTGGGTTTGTGCGGTTTTATATTGCTCTTTTAGCTGCCACTGCCCGTCAAGCGCGCGACCTCCCCCTCCAACTCTGCGATGCGCGTCTGTAGCTTATTGATTGCGCCCGCGACGTCGTCTTCGGTGTAGCGGGGTTTTATGTGCTGCGGGCAGTTGACGTCCCAGGCTTCAACGTGAAAGACGATGGCGCGTTCCGGCTTGCCGCTATAGGCCGGGTCGGTGAGGCGCGCGATCAACGCGGGATCGTCCTCGACGAACTCCGCGCGGCCCCAGATCTTGACCCGGCGCCGGTTGGGGTAGTCCATCAGGAAAATGAAAGCGCGCGGGTTCTCACTTAGATTGCCCAATGTGATGTACTGCCGGTTGCCGCTGAAATCGGCGAAGGCCAGGCGCTTTTCATCGAGCACCTTGAGGAAACCTTTAGCGCCACCACGGTGTTGGATATAGGGCTGACCGCCGGCTCCAGCACTCGCGAGATAAAAGGAATCCCGCTCGGCGATGAAGCCGGCGAGATCGTTCGTTACTCGGTCCTGCCAGCCGCCCTTTTCCTCCATGCGGGCGTAGCCGACGCGTGAGCCGAGGCGTTCCTGTTGCGCCTTCACGGCCGGACTGAAAGCGATGTCGCTTACCTTGCTGGTCATGACTCGTTCCACTGATTCTCCGCTACAGCATGTTCTTGATGTCGGAGGAAAATGTCGGATAGGCGTAGACCGAATCGCTCAGGCCCTGCGCCGTGATGCCATGCTTCATGGCAAAAGCGAAGAGATGGATGGCCTCCTCACCGCCGTGACCGACCAAGTGAGCCCCCAGAATTTTTCCGCTGCCCTCCTCGATCAGAACCTTGGAATAGGCCACGGTCTCGGCGTATGTGCGCGACGAACGCCAGTCTTCCAGATCGTTCGCCTTGGCTTTGAACTTAAGGCCGCGCTCCGTCGCCTCGGCCTCGCTCAAGCCGACACTGGCAAAGGCCGGCACGGTGTAGACGGCGGACGGGATGGAGGTATAGTCCGGCGTCTCGCTGGTGCCCTGCACGATGTTGTTGCCAATGATCCGGCCTTCGTAAGTGGCGACCGGCGAGAGCTGCGCCGACGACCAGAGTGCATCGCCCGCCACATAGACAGCCGGGTTGGAAACACTGCGCAGGGTTTCATCCACGGCGATACGGGTCCCTTCGTGTTCGACCTCGCCGGCCGCAAGATCGAGGCCCTCAATATCGGGGATACGCCCGGTGCCGTTGGCGACTCGCTCCGCGCTCAGGGTCTTGCGCGCGCCTTCGTGGGTGAAGCGCACCTCGAGCGCGCCGGCACCCTTCACGATTTCTTCGATCTCGACCCCGGTCAGGATATCGATCCCGATCCGGTCGCTTTCCCGGTGCAGCCGCGCAACTGCGTCGGCGTCCAAACGCGGGAGGAGGCGCGGCAAGGCCTCGAGGATCGTCACCTTCGTGCCTGCCCGGGCAAAGACATGCCCAAACTCCATAGCGATAACCCCGCCACCGATGAAGATCAGGCGATCCGGCAAGCTCGGAGATTCCAAAATGTCGTCACTGGTGATCAAGTGCTCGGCACCGGCGATGGATAGAGGCCGTGGCTTGGACCCCGTGGCGATCAAAATTTTATTCGCTTCGACGATGTCGTCGCCGACCTGGACCTTGTTGCGTCCAAGAAAACGTGCGCGGCCACGTAGAAGTGCAATGCCGCGTTTTTCCAGGCTTTCGGCAAACATCTCCGGAACGCCTTCAACAAAACCGCGCTCGCGCGCGATCAAGGCGCCCCAATCGAGGCTAGGCTGCCCGACGGAGATGTGATGTTCCGGCGCCAGTGCAATTTGATGCAAGCTTTGCGCGGCCGCAACCAGCACCTTCTTCGGCACGCAACCGCGCAAGGCGCAGGTGCCACCGACCTCCCAGGATTCAACCATTGCGACCGATTGGCCGGCGGCGCGCACGGCACCGGCCGCGGCCATCCCAGCGTTTCCAGTACCGAGAACCAGAAGATCGTAGGTCTTTGTCATCTTTGCCTCCCCTTGGTTTGCGCGGAACCCGCCACGACGAGACGGTCCGGGCGATAGAGATCGTAGGCCGCTTGGTATTCCATGGCCCGTGCCACATCGCGCACGACGCCATCATCGTAACCGGCCCGCTCCAATAAATAGAATCCCGTCTCCATGCCGCTGGCGATCCCACCGGCGATGATAACGCGGCCGGCGTCGACCAAGCGGGCCCACGAAATCTGCGCCTTGGGCACGATCTTGCGGGCTTCAAGGATCATGAGATTTGACATGGACATACCTGTCTGTCTTTTCAAGTAAGAAATTCTTCAGCCACGATTATCAACTCATTTGCTTCAGGCAAGCGGGCATTTGGCTGGACTTGTCCGAAATCGCGACCTATATAAGACAGATCAGTCCGTATAATTGTTGCTGTACTCAGGAACCAGCCATGCCGCAAAGCCGACGCGATCACTTGATCGATACCGCCGTCGCGCTGTTCAACCGCGAGGGCTATCACGCCACCGGAATCGACCGCATCCTCTCCGAGGCCGGGGTTGCCAAGATGACCCTCTACAAGCATTTCAAGTCGAAGAACGACTTGATATTGGCCGCCCTGCGGCGCCGCGAGGACCGCTGGATGGACTGGTTCGGGCAAACCGTGGACCGCCGGGCCGCGACGCCCGCCGGGCGGCTCCTGGCGGTCTTCGATACTCTTGACGAGTGGTTCCTGCGCGCGGATTTCTTCGGCTGCATGTTTATCAAGGCGGCATCTGAGTATCCCGATCTGGATGACCCTATTCACACCGTGGCGACCGAGCATCACCGCAAAGTCCTGGCCTACCTGCGCGAACTGGCCCAGGCCGCGGGCGCGAAACGGCCGGCCAAGCTAGCGCGAGAGATGATGCTGCTGGTGGAAGGCGCGATCGCCGTAACCCAGGTCAACGGCCCGGTCGGCGCGGCGCAACAGGCCGCCAAGGTCGCCGAAGTGCTGATCGCCCAGGAAATCAGGCCGGACGCCTAAACCTCGGCGAACTCCAAGACCGCGCCGCAGGCGAGTGCGGGATCGACGCGCAGCAGGCGGTCGCCATCGCGGGCGAAAGACACGCCCGCCCCATCCAGATAGGCCGCCGTGCGCGCCAAGTCCGTAACCCCAATGCGCAGGCCAGCGAGATAGGGCAGCGCGCGCGACGTCAGATTGGCAACCCCGGGGAATTGTCGGTGCAAACTCCCGGGGGCAATCAGGCGCAACAGGCCGGCACCGGTCCGAATCTCGATCGTGCCGTGCCCGGCGGATACCGCGTCCGATCCGAAGAGCGCCTCAAAGGCGATGGCCGCGGCACCCGGATCGGCGACGACACCGGTCATGGAGACGATGCCCTGGGCACCGTTGGGGTGGGCCAGCCAGGCGTCCTGCCAAACCATTTCGGGTGTCAGGTGCTGGACGATGAAAGCGGACAAGCCGGCGGTCGCCGACGCCGCCATGTGCAGGGTGCGAAAGGCCGGCTCCACATCGCCCTCGGGCAACTCCAGCTTGCGGCTGAGCGCCTTGGGCTCTTCGACCGCGACACCGCGGCCGCGCAATTCCGCCGCCGCCGCCTCGGCGTCGTCGGTCGCGAAGGCCAAGCCGAGCAGGCCCTCGCCGCCTTCAAGGAAGCGATCCAGGTTGTTGGTGAACTGCGCCGGATCGACGATGCCCAGAAGCTCGATATAGCCGATGCGGAACATGGCGCAGTAGTTGGCCGTGCCCCAGCCGATGTGCCGGCCGCGCGGGCTCAGGGTGAAGCCCAGGTGGGCGAAGGCCCGGTGCGCCGCCTCGAGATCCCGCACGCCAAGGAGAACGTGATCGATACCGGTCAAATGATCGCTCATGGTGCAAGTGTAGGGATAGGCCGCGCAAAGGGAACCAGAATCGCGCGCTCCAATCCCGCATCCCGTGATCGACGCGACACCCACAGGAGCCTATGTTGACGCATGTCCGATTCGCCGTCCGATACCGAGCCCGCGACCGGCCTCCCCTCGCCGATCGACGAAGCCGCGAACTGGCTGATCGATCAGGCGCTTGGCGATACCAGCTTGGAGGACTTGTTCCAGGGATGCTGCGAGCGACTCATACAAGCGGGCATCCCAATATCGCGCGGCTACGTCACGTTCCGCATTCTGCACCCGCTGTATTTCAGCATGGGCCTGACCTGGGTAACGGGAGAGCCTTTGCTACACGAGAACTACGGCCACGAGCCCCGGGGCCCGCTATCGGACGACTTCAAGCGCAGTCCCTTTTACCGTATGATTATGGGGAACGAACACACGCTCCGCCGCCGCCTGGTTGGCGATCAGGCTGAGCTCGATTTTCCCGTCCTTGCCGAGTTTCGCGATGCGGGCGGCACCGATTATCTCGGTTTTGCGATCAGGTTCGGCGGCAACGAGTTCGATGGGATGGCCGGATCTTGGCTGACCGACCGGCCGTCCGGGTTCAGCCAGAGCGACATCCAATCTCTGCTGCGCATTCAGCAACGCCTCGGCGTCGCCTGCAAGATGCGCATCAGGGAACAAATCGCGCGCAATGTGGTGACCACCTATCTCGGCACCCTTGCCGGTCAACGGGTCCTGGACGGGCAAATCCAACGCGGCGACGGCGAGGCCATGAGCGCGGTCATCTGGTATAGCGATCTGCGCGGGTCCACCGTCATGGCCGATACCTTGCCAAGCGACGAGTTCGTTCAAGCCTTGAACGATTATTTCGAATGCGCTGCCGGCGCGGTTCAGGCCGAGGGCGGTGAGATTCTGGCTTTCATTGGCGATGCGGTGCTCGCGATCTTTCCGCTCGACGACGCCCCCGACGGCGCGGCACGGGCCTGCGCCCGCGCCCTGAGCGCCAGTAAGGGCGCGCGTGAGCGGCTAGTCGCGGTCAACGCACGCCGTTCGGGCCGGCCGCTCTCCTTCAGCATGGCCTTGCACCTGGGCGAGGTGCGCTTCGGCAACATCGGCGTGCCCGAGCGCGTTTCGTTCTCCGTGGTCGGCCCAACGGTCAACGAGGTTGCGCGCCTGGAGGCCCTGACCAAAGAGCTGGACCAACCGGTGTTGGCCAGCGCCGCCTTCGTCCAACACAGCGGCAACGGCTGGCAAAGCCTGGGCGAATTCACGCTGCGCGGCGTCGGTAAGCCGATCGAGGTATTTGCCCCGGCCGAGGGCTAGGGTGCGCGCCCACAAGATCGAGCACCCGCTCGATGACCGCGCCGGCTTCGCCCATGGCCTCTTCGTCCGGCATCTCGCGCCAGAGCCGGTTCAGGACCTCACCATACTTGTCCCGGGGCAAAGCACCGCTTTCCTGCAAGGCAATGACAAGCGCGGCCACGATGGCGCTTTGGCCCACTGCGACTTCGCTTACGTATTGATCGATCCCCGATAATTCGCTGCTCACCTAACTACTCCTTTCAAATCCGGGGGCCATGGCTTCTGTGCCAAGCGGCCTGAGCCAAGAAGCTAGAGCGCGCGCGTGTGAACCCGCGTTGGAACCAGCGTGGAAATTGGGCGGTTGACCGGCTGGGGCGGCAAAATACGCGGTTTCAGGGCGGCACCGGCCAGAACCCGGGGTGGGGCTGGGCGCGAGCCGGGAATCATGTAATAGATGCTCACATGGCTTGGTCGAAAGACGATTCAAAGCGCCGCGGCTATCACCACGGCAATCTGCGCGAGGTCCTGGTCGCGGCGGCTATGGACCTGATCGCGGCGAAAGGGCCGGCCGGCTTTACCGTCGCCGAGGCGGCCCGGGCCGCCAAGGTCAGCCCGGCCGCCCCATACCGGCATTTCCGCGATCGCGATGCGCTCATGGCGGAAATCGCCTTGCGCGGCTTCGAGAGCTTCGCCGAGGCCCTGGGCCAGGCCTGGAACGACGGCAAGCCGCACCCCTACCGGGCCATGGAGAACCTGGGCCGCGCCTATCTCGCCTTCGCCAGGACCCAGCCGGCCTACTATGCGGCCATGTTCGAATCCAAGTTACCGCCCGACGCCAATCCGGACCTGGGCAAGGCCGGCGACCGGGCCTTCGCGGTGCTGCGCCAGGCCTGCGAGGCCCTGTGCGACCTCATGCCGGCCGACAAACGCCCGCCCGCCCTCATGATGAGCCTGCATATCTGGGCCCTGGCGCACGGCATCGCCTCGCTCTTCGCGCGTGGCGACGCGGCCCGGCGCAAGATCCCCATGGCGCCGGAGGACCTGCTTGAGGCCGGAATCCTGCTGTACCTGCGCGGATTGGGCATCGAGGGCCTGTAATCACGAATTCGGGCAAAATCTCAAAAAAAATGCCCCGGGTTTCTTGACATCGGGCCCGGTCGTCGCCAAATTTGTGAATGTAAAATACATTTACATGAGGGACCGATGGAACTCGCGGCGAAACTGGACGATTACGGTAAAGGGGCCTGGATCGGGGTCATGGTGCTAGGCTTTATCCTGTTCTGGCCCGCCGGCTTGGCCATCTTGGCTTATCTATTATGGAGTGGACGCATGGGATGTTGGGGAAAGCGCGGCCCGGGCCGCTGGCACAAGGCGAACGGCAGCCACGAACGCGGTGCGTTCCGGTTTAGTGGCCGGAGCGCCGAAACAAGCGGCAATGCCGCCTTCGACGAGTATCGCGAAGAGACGCTGCGTCGATTGGAGAACGAGCAAAGCGAATTCTTCAACTTTCTGGAGCAGCTGCGTCAGGCCAAGGATAAGGCGGAATTCGACCAATTCATGGCCGAACGCGGACGCCGCCCCGACGGGCCCGGGACGGGCGAGAACGAAGGCCCGGCTGCGGCCTAAAGCAGCCAACTCCGCCCAGCGACCGGCGCCGGATGTTTTTGACATCCGGCGCTGCGCATTTTGCCTAGGCCTTACCTACCGCCTTATACACCGTACTTACGCTTCATGTGCGCAAAAGCATCGCCAAGCAGCTCTTCCAAAACGGCGAGGTCGACATCGTCGAGCTTGTTGATGTAGAGGCAGGACTTGCCGATCTTATGTTTGCCCAAGCGCGCCATCAGGGCCTGGAAACCTGAGAACCCGGGCATGACATAGACTGAGAGCGCGGCTTTGCCGGGCGAGAAGCCGATGATTAAGTAATCACCCTCCCGGCCGCTCTCGTAGACGTAGTGATAGCGGCCAAAGCCGACGATGCGCGCGCCCCACATCTTGGGCTCAAGGCCGGTGACACGGCGCATCAGGTTCAACAGGGTCAGGCTATCGCACTTGCGCCGCTCCGGCGTCACACCGGCCACAAATGCCTCGACGCTCGCGCCGGTCTCGCGCGTCTTCATCTCCGCCATTGCGCGTCACCCCACCGGGCGGTTGTGCCGTTCCGGATAGAGCGAGAGCAATCCCTCTTTCGAGGCCGGGCAGACCCCGCGTTCGGTGATCAGGCCGGTGACCAGGCGTGCGGGAGTCACGTCGAAGGCGTAGTTCGCGACCGGGCTGTCGGCCGGCGCCACCCGCACGGTTTCGATTGCGCCCGCCGCCGTGCGGCCGGTGATTTCCGAGACTTCGCGGCCATCGCGTTGTTCGATCGGCACCTCGGCCACGCCGTCTTCGATGGTCCAATCGATGGTCGGGCCCGGCAGGCCGACATAGAAGGGCACGCCGTTGTCGTGGGCGGCAAGAGCCTTCAAGTAGGTACCGATCTTGTTGCAGACGTCGCCGCGCGCGGTGGTGCGGTCGGTCCCGGTGATGCAAAGATCGACCAGGCCATGCTGCATCAGATGGCCGCCGACGTTATCGACCACCAGGGTGTGCGGCACGCCATGCTGACCCAACTCCCAGGCGGTCAGGCTGGCGCCCTGATTGCGCGGCCGGGTCTCGTCGACCCAAACGTGAACCGGAACCCCGTCCTCGTGCGCCCGGTATATGGGCGCCAGGGCGGTGCCCCAATCGACCGTCGCCAGCCAGCCAGCATTGCAATGGGTCAGGATATTGACCGGCTTCTCGCCGCCGCGCGCGTCCCAGGCTTTGCGAATGAGGTCGAGGCCGTGATCGCCGATCGACCGGTTGGTCGCGACGTCTTCCTCGCAGATTTCGGTCGCGCGGGCGTAAGCCGCAGCCGCCCGTGCCGGACCGGCCAAGGGGCGCAGGCGCGCCGTCATGTCCTCGACCGCCCAGCGTAGATTAACCGCGGTCGGCCGGGTCGCCAGAAGGACCTCGGCGGCACGGTCCAGGTTTCGGTCGGAGGTATCGGCCCGCATGGCCAGCGCCAGGCCATAGGCGGCGGTCGCGCCGATCAGCGGCGCACCGCGCACCCACATGTCGCGGATCGCCTCCGCCGCCTCGTCCAGGTTTTCCAGGCGGCGCAGAACGTACTCATGGGGCAAACGGGTTTGATCGATGATCACCGCCGCCCAACCGTCGTCGGCGAGGGCGATGCTACGGGTCGGCTTTCCCTCGACGTTCACGGCCGAACCCGTGCCTAGCGGCTCAACAGGCGCCCGGCAACCGCGTCAAGACGCGCCGCGACCTTGGGGTCGCGCGCCTCGGGCGCGGTGATCAGGGCAGAATCGAGCGCGTGATGACAGCCCTCGGGGCAAGAGTCCTCACGGTGCCTCAGCTTGGGCGCGACCTTGGCAATCAGGGCCCGCGCATTGTCCGCATTGGCGAGCAGCACCTTAACGATCTGATCGACAGTGACGTTGTCATGGTCTTCGTGCCAGCAGTCGTAGTCGGTCACCATGGCGACGGTCGCGTAGCACATCTCGGCCTCGCGGGCGAGTTTGGCCTCGGGCATGTTGGTCATGCCGATAACATCGCAGCCCCAGGAACGGTAAAGTTCCGATTCCGCCTTAGTCGAGAATTGCGGCCCTTCCATCACCAGGTAGGTGCCGCCGCGCCGCGCATCCAGGTCGAGCTCATCCGCCGCCGCACCCAGCGCGTGGCCAAGACGCCCGCAGACCGGATGGGCCATGGATACGTGGGCGACCAGCCCGGTCTCGAAGAAGCTCTTGATCCGCGCGAAGGTCCGGTCGATGAACTGATCGACGATCACGAAACTGCCGGGCGGCAAGTCCGCATTCAAGGAGCCGACCGCGCTCATGGAGACGATCTCGGTCACGCCGGCGCGCTTCAGGACATCGATATTGGCGCGGAAATTTAGTTCGGTCGGCGGCACCTTGTGGCCCCGGCCATGGCGCGGCAGGAACACGATGGGTTGACCGTCCAGTTCGCCGAATAGCAACTCGTCGGATGGCATGCCGAAAGGCGAATCGACGCGCCGCCACGCGGTCCCTTCCAGACCTGGGATGTCATAGATGCCGCTGCCGCCCAATACCCCCAGGACGGGCGCTGCGCCAGGTGCGGTCATGGGCAGGCGCCTCCCCTAATGCAGGTCGGCCCAGACCTTGCGCTTGACCGCGTAGAGGATGCCGGTCAGGACGAGCAGGAACAGGATCACTTTCAGCCCCATCTGCTTGCGTTCCTGGAGCTTCGGCTCCGCCGCCCACATCAGGAACTGGGTGACGTCGGCAGCCATTTGATCAACCGTGGCCTCGGTCCCGTCCTGGTATTCGACCCCCTCCTCAAACAGCGGCGGCGCCATGGCGATCCGCATGCCGGGGAAATAGGGGTTGTAGCTCTGACCTTCCATGACCTCGACGTCTTCGGGCGGATCAGCGTAGCCGGTCAAGAGCGCACGGAGATAGTTCGGGCCGTGCGGGCGCGCCTTGGCCATGAGCGATAGATCGGGCGGCGCCGAACCGTTGTTGGCGGCCGCAGCGGCTTTTTCATTCGGGAACGGCGACGGGAAGCGATCCGCCGGCCGGCCATCGCGCTCGAACATCTCACCCTCGTCGTCGGGCCCGTCGACAACCGTCGCTTCGGCGGCGAAGGCCTTGATCTGATCCTCGTTGTAGCCGAGCGCCGCGAGATCGCGGAAGGCGACAAAACGCAGGGAATGGCACCCGGCGCAGACCTCGCGATAAACCTGCAGGCCACGTTGCGCGGCGGGCAAATCGAATTGACCGAAGACCCCGTCGAACGACCAAGTGTATTCCGGAAGCTCCGGGCCGCCCTCGGCGGCGGCTGCGCCTTGCGCACCGAGACCGATGACGACGGCGCCGAGAACGCTTGCGATGACCCGCTTCATCACGCCTTCTCCATCGGCTTGGCGGTTGCGCCCATGGCGGTCCCGCCACCCTTGAGCACCGATTCGCTGATCGAATTCGGCAGGGGCCGCGGCCGTTCCATGACCGAGAGCAACGGCAGGATAATCAGGAAGTGCGCGAAGTAATACACCGTGCCGGCCTGACCGATGTAGAGGTAGGGCGGCTCCGCCGGATTGGCGCCGACCCAACCGAGCAGGATGCAATCGGCCACGAAAACCCAGAACAACTGCTTGTGGATCGGCCGGAACTTCGAGCTACGCACCGGCGAACGGTCGAGCCAGGGGAGGATGAAGAGGATCAGAATCGAGCCGAACATCAGGATCACGCCGATCAGCTTGGCCGAGAGGAACCAGATATCGAAGGTGACCGAGCGCAGGATCGCGTAATACGGCAGGAAGTACCACTCCGGCACGATATGGGCCGGGGTCACCAGGGGATTGGCCTCTACGTAGTTGATCGCCTCGCCCATGGCGTTCGGCATAAAGAATACGGCCGCCGCGAAAAAGATCAGGAACACGCCCATGCCGTAGAGGTCCTTCACCGTGTAGTACGGGTGGAAGGGGATGGTGTCCTGCGGCCCCTTGGTCTCGATCCCCAGCGGGTTGCTCGAACCGAACTGGTGCAGCGCCCAAATGTGAAAGACGATCGCGCCGACCAGAACGAACGGCATCAGGTAGTGCAGGGCGTAGAAGCGGTTAAGCGTGGGGTTGTCGACCGAAAAGCCGCCCCACAGCCAGATCACGATGTCCTCGCCGACCAGGGGGATGGCCGAGAATAGATTGGTGATCACCTTGGCCCCCCAGAAGCTCATCTGGCCCCAGGGCAGCACGTAGCCCATGAAGGCTGTCGCCATCATGAGAAGCAGGATCACGACGCCGAGCATCCACAGCAATTCGCGCGGCGCCTTGTAGGAGCCGTAGTACATGCCGCGCAAAACGTGGATGTAGACCACGATGAAGAAGAACGACCCGCCGTTCATGTGGATATAGCGGATCAACCAGCCGTAGTTCACGTCGCGCATGATCCGCTCGACCGAATCGAAGGCGTAATCGACGTGGGCGGTGTACTGCATGGCCAGGACGATGCCGGTCGCCATCAAGATGACCAGCGCCAAGCCCGCCAGGGACCCGAAATTCCACCAATAACTCAGGTTCTTCGGGGTCGGGTATTGCGAGCCGACCGCATGATCCACGAATGAGAATACCGGCAGGCGGTACTCGATCCACTTCAGCACCGGGTTGTTGGTCTGAAATCCTCCGCTCATTAGTCCAGCCCCCTCACCCGATCCGGATCATGGTGTCTTCGATAAATTCGTAGGGCGGGATCTCCAGGTTCGTTGGCGCCGGCCCCTTGCGAATTCGTCCCGAAGTATCGTAGTGCGAGCCGTGGCACGGGCAGAACCAGCCCCCGAACTCACCCTTGGGATCGCCCGGCTTCTGGCCCTTGGGAACGCAGCCCAGATGGGTGCAGACCCCCAGCATGATCAGCCATTCGGGCTTTTGCACCCGTGCCGCGTCGGTTTCCGGATCGGGCAGGTCAGCCAGGTTCACGGCCTGGGCCTCTTCGATCTCGGGCCCGGTCCGCTTGCGGATGAAAACCGGATTGCCGCGCCAGGTGACGGTGATGCTCATGCCGTCCTCGACCGGCGAAAGGTCGACCTCGGTCGAGGCCAAGGCCAAGACGTCGGCCGCCGGGTTCATGGAGTCGACCAACGGCCAGACCGCGGCCACGGTGCCCACCGCGCCCATGCCGCCGGCCAGAAGGTACAGGAAGTCGCGCCGCGTTTCCCCTTCAGCCCCGTGTGCGGGGCGCGCGGTATCTGTCATGCCTTTCAGCTCCCCCAGAGTCCGTCCGATCGCCGCCATGACCGATGCGGCCGTGCGGTCACCGAATTCCAGTTCTTGTGCCGCAGCAGCGATATAGAGCAAAATTCTCGCGAAAGCAAAGCCTGAGCCGGTCCCCGCCGGCGTGAATTCGCCAACTCTATTTCCAGGCCGAGGTGGTCATGAGGCTGGCCCTGTATCAGCCCGACATACCGCAGAACGCGGGCGCTCTCTTGCGGCTCGGCGCGTGTTTGGGCGTTCCCGTGGACATTATCGAGCCCTGCGGTTTCCTGCTCGATGACCGTCGCCTGCGCCGCGCTGGAATGGATTATCTGGACTTGGCCGATATGGTGCGCCACCGCTCCTGGGCCACCTACCTGGCCGACCGCGCCGGGGGACAACCGGGTGGCCAGTCCGGGCGCTTGATCCTGCTGACCACCGCCGCCACCCAAGCCTACACGGATTTCGCCTTTGCGCCCGGGGACAGCCTCCTGCTTGGGCGCGAGAGCGCCGGCGTCCCGCCTGAGGTTCATGCGGCGGCGCAGGCGCGCCTGGCGATTCCCATGCGCGCCGGGGTACGATCCCTCAACGTCGCCCTGGCTGCGGCCATGGTCCTGGGCGAGGCCCTGCGTCAAATTCAACGGTTTCCCATCAGCGAGACACCATGAACACAACAGAAGACCGCAAGACCCAGGCCAGCGAGTGGTTCGCGGTGCTGCGCGATAGGATTTGCGCCGAGTTCGAGGCGATCGAGGACGAGTTGAGCCCCGAAATCGCGGCCAGGCTGCCGATCGCGGAGGACTTATGCGACGTGACGCCGGGGCGTTTCGAGCGCAAGGCCTGGCACCGGGAGGACGACGGTCCCGCCAAAGGCGGCGGCGGGGTTATGTCGGTCATGCGCGGGCGCGTGTTCGAGAAGGTCGGGGTTAACGTCTCCACCGTCTGGGGCGAATTCTCGGCCGATTTCGCCAAGCAGATTCCAGGCACCGACCAAGACCCGCGGTTCTGGGCCGGTGGGATTTCGCTGGTCGCGCACCTGCGCTCGCCCCTGGTGCCTGCGGTCCACATGAACACCCGCCATATCGTCACCACCAAGGCCTGGTTCGGCGGCGGCGCAGACCTGACGCCCATGGTTCCCGACGAGGCCGACACGCGCGACTTCCACGCCGCGCTGCAAGCAGCCTGCGACAAGCACGATCCGGACTACCACGGCAAATTCAAAAAGTGGTGCGACGAGTACTTCTACCTCAAGCACCGCGACGAACCGCGCGGCGTGGGCGGGATCTTTTACGATTACCTGGAGGCCGACTGGGACGCAGACTTCGCCTTCACCCGGGACGTTGGCCTGGCCTTCCTGGACGTCTATCCCAAGATCGTTCGCCGCCACATGGCCAAACCCTGGACCGCCGAACAGCGCCAGCATCAACTGGTTCGGCGCGGCCGTTACGTCGAGTTCAACCTGCTGTACGACCGGGGCACCTTGTTCGGCCTCAAGACCGGCGGCAACGTCGAAGCGATCCTCATGTCCCTACCCCCGGCGGTCGCCTGGCCGTAAAAATCACGACGCGTCGATCGCGGCCTTCAAGCGCGCCAGGCACCCATTGCGCGAGGCGCGAAAGCCGTCTTCCGCCCACCATATCTCAACCGCCTCCAGCAGGCGGCCCAGGTCCGGCCCCTGGGGCACGCCCAAATCGAGGATATCGGTGCCACGCAAAGGAAAGTCCTTCGCGGCCAGGTCCTCGGCCTCGTCCAGGGCCTGGCGAAAGGCATCGCCGGGCCGCGTGTCGTCGCCGGAATGGCGGCGCGCCCAATCCAGCCGCAAGAGTGCGCGATAGAGCGGAACCCCAAGTTTTCTCAGCGTCCGCCAGCGATCCCGGGGATGCAGCGCAGGGTCGAGGTGGACTTCGGGTTCCGCCAGGGCGATCAGGGCGCTCCGGTCCCGATTGGAGAACCGCAGGTGCGCGGCAGCTTCGTTGGCCTTGGCGCCATCCGGCTCGATCAGCGCGGCCAGGCGAACGATCGGGTCCGCGCCCTCTTCGTCTCCGGTACAGCTCCGTAGAATCGCGCGCAACACCGCCGTGGTCCCGCTCACGGGCAGGACCTGTTGCAGAACCGCGCGGGCGAGCATGATCTCGATGACCGGCACCGGATCGGCCGCGCGCAAGAGTTTGATTAACTCGTCGCGCACCCGCTCGCCCGATAGCCGGCGTAGCTTGGGCGCCAGGCTGGCCGCGACCTCGAGGGTCCCGGGCTCCGGCGCCGTCTTGCCATAGTGCGCCTGAAAGCGGAAAAACCGCAGCAGCCGCAGATGATCCTCCTCGATCCGGGCGCGCGCATCGCCGACGAATCGGACCCGGCCCGCACGCAGGTCTTCGGCCCCGCCAAAGGGGTCGTGCAAGGTGCCGTCCGGCTCGCAGGACAAGGCATTGATGGTCAGGTCCCGGCGTGCCGAATCGGCCACCCAATCGTCGGTGAAGGCAACCTTGGCATGGCGGCCATAAGTCTCGACGTCGATCCGCAAGGTCGTGATCTCGAACGGCGTATGCGCGACCACGGCGGTCACGGTGCCATGGGCGATACCGGTCGGCACGGTCTTGATGCCCGCGCGCCGCAGGGCGGCCATGACCGCCTCGGGCGAAAGCGGCGTGGCGATGTCGATATCCTTGACCGGCCGCCCGGCCAAGGCATCACGCACGCACCCGCCGACGAAGCGCGGCGCGGCACCGGCCGCCGCGAGCGCCGCCATCACCTTGACCGTGGCCGGGGCCTGCATCCAGGGCTGCGGCGCGATGTGGGTATCGCTCATTAGGGGCGCAGGTTGGCCGCAGTCGCAGCAGGCACGGTCATGACGACGCGATCATTGCGCTTGGTCGAGCCGGTGGCTGGGCACGATCTCGCCGTTCTCCATGTGCGGAGCGATCAGCTCGGTCCCCGGCGGCACGCCGCGCACCAGCCAAAGCGAGAGCATGCCGGCCAACAGCAGGGTTGCCAGACCGAGCGCGATCCACGGCATCAGCGTGTTACTGGGTTCCTCCGCCGCCGCGCCGCCTTGGCCGGGCGCCGGCCGGGATCGCACCATCTTGACGTAGAAAAAATACAGGACCAGCGGCAGGGCAACCGGCAACAGGATAGTCAAGAGAACGCGCAACATTGAACCGCTTTCCTTCGTAATTTCAGCTTTGGCGCAGTCGCACGCCAGGATCAGTCATCGGCCGCCGCCGCGCTGTCGGTCAAGACCTGCACCAAGTTGACCAGCATACCGGCGGTCGCCCCCCAGATATAATAATCGCCATGAGGAAATGCATAGAATTGCCGTTCCTTGCCCTGAAAGACCCGGATGTGGCGTTGTAGGCTGCTAGGGGCCAAGATAAAGCTGAGCGGCACCTCGAAGACCTCCGCGACCTCGAAACTATCGGGCACGACCGGAAATGGCGGCGAGATCGCGCCGACCACGGGCGTGACCTCGAAACCGGTCCGGGTGACATAGGTGTCCAGCATACCGATCAGGCGAATATACTGCCGCGGCAGGCCGACCTCCTCCTCGGTTTCGCGCAGGGCGGCCGCCTCCAGGCCCTCGTCGCCCTCGACCCGGCCGCCGGGAAAGCTGATCTGTCCGGCATGTACGTCCAGGTGATCGGTACGCCGGGTCAGAAGCAGGGATAGCCCGGCCGGGCGCTCCACAATCGGCACCAATACGGCGGCCGGAATTAAACGGCGCGCCGGATCGTAGAAATCCGGATTGAGGTCGTGATCCCCACGGGGCAGGTAAACCGGCGAAAAATCGCTGGACGGCGACGCCTCCGGACTGGCACGGCGGCCAGGGGTGCCGGCTGCGGCCAGGCGGCTCGCGATCTCCTGTATGGTTAATCCAGACATCCGAGTGGAAAAAAGACCTTGTTGCTCCAGACCCCGAGGGCGGTTCCGCCTTCGGCGGCGCGTTCCACGCCAAGTTCAACCAGCCGATAGTACACCGTTCGCAGGATTAGGGCCTCCAGCCCGGCCCTAACCACTATATAGGGCCGAGGCTCGTCCGTATCAGGCGCCAAGGCCACCCGGATCGGATTTTCCGGCCCAGCCTCGACCCAATCGTCCACATTGGTGCGAAAACGCAGTTTCTGATCGGACCCCTGCCCGATAACGGAAATTTCAACGGCGGTAAACGGGGCATCCTCGACCTCGACCCGGCCGCGCTCGACTGGCGTGACCAGCCAATAATCGCCGTCCCCCTCGCGCCGCAGCACGCTAGAAAACAGCTTAACCAATGCCTTACGGGCGATCGGCGAGTTCTTGTAGAACCAAGTGCCGTCGTGGGCGATGCGAATATCGAAGTCACCGCAAAAGGGCAGGCTTTGGACGTCCTCCGGCTGGTCAGACGCACCCGGAGCGCCTATCTTTTGTTTGTTGCCGGTTGGATTCGCCCTGTCCTTCGTCATATCCCGCCGCGCCTTTCGTTCAATGCCGGGAGTGTCATCGCGTGACAGCCGCCAACAGCAGCCCCCTACACGAACCCGACGCCGCCGAGCTTGCCGATCAGATCGAAAGCCTGGGCCGACGGCTGCAAGATGTCCGCAAGAGCATCGGACAGGTCATCTTCGGCCAAGACCAGGTGGTCGATCAAACCCTGATCACCCTGTTGGCCGGCGGCCACGCGCTTCTGATCGGCGTACCCGGCCTGGCCAAGACACGGTTGGTCGAAACCCTGGGCACGGTCTTCGATATGGAAGACAAGCGGGTGCAATGCACGCCCGATCTGATGCCGGCGGATATTCTGGGCTCCGAGGTCCTGGAGGAAAACGAAGCCGGGCGCCGCTCGTTCCGTTTTATCCCGGGGCCGGTGTTCTGCCAGTTGCTCATGGCCGACGAGATCAACCGGGCCAGCCCGCGCACACAGTCCGCCCTGCTCCAAGCCATGCAGGAGCACCGGGTCACGGTCGGCGGCCATCCCCACGACTTGCCGCGCCCATTCCACGTCTTGGCGACACAGAACCCCTTGGAGCAGGAAGGCACATATCCCCTGCCCGAGGCGCAACTCGACCGCTTCCTGATGCAGATCGACGTGAGTTACCCGGATTTACAGGCCGAGCGCAGCATGCTCTTGGCGACCACCGGCGCCGAGGAAGCGCAGGCCGTACGAGTGATGGATGGGGAGGAACTCATGGCCGCGCAACGCCTGGTGCGGCGTGTGCCGGTCGGCGAGGCGGTGGTCGAGGCGATCCTGGCCCTGGTTCGCTCCGGACGGCCGGACCATAGCGAGCTCGAGGAGGTCCGCGCGCAGGTCGCTTGGGGCCCGGGGCCGCGAGCCAGCCAGTCCTTGATGTTGGCGATTCGCGCGCGCGCCCTGCTCGACGGCCGGCTCGCGCCCTCTCTCGACGATGTCATGGCCTTGGCCAGGCCGGTCCTGCGCCATCGCATGGCACTGAACTTCGCCGCCCGCGCGGAAGGTGTGACGATCGACGACATCATCGATCGCATCTGCGCGCCCTTCGCATAATCGTCACGTTCGAATCGAACGGCACTCCCGTCGCGGTCATGGATGGCAGATAGCGCGCACCCCTTGAGGCAACGAGCGGAACAGCTGGCGGCGACTCTGCCGCCCTTGCTGGTCGCGGCGGAGCGCGTGGCCTCGACCGTGGCGCAAGGGGTGCATGGCCGTCGCCGCGTCGGCCAAGGCGAAACCTTCTGGCAATTCCGGCAGTACGAACCGGGCGACCGCCCGGAAAGCATCGACTGGCGGCAATCGGCCAAGTCCGACCGCGTGTTCGTGCGCGAAACGGAATGGGAGGCTGCGCAATCGGTTTGGATCTGGCGCGACCTATCGCCGTCCATGGACTGGCGCTCGGCCAACGATCATCCAACCAAGCGCGAACGCGCCGACCTTATGACGCTGGCCTTGTCGGCACTCTTGATGCGTGGCGGCGAGCATGTCGCGCTATTGGGCCTCGGCGACCGGCCGGCGACCGGCCGGTCGGTTCTGGGCCGCCTGGCGGTCAACCTAGAACGCGGCGACGGCCCATCCGGCGATTGCCCGCCGGTCTTACCCCTGGCGCGCCACGGCCATGTGGTGATGATCGGCGATTTCCTGACCCCCCTTGAGGCGATCGATACCGCCGTGCGCGGCTACGCCGAGACCGGCATGCGCGGCTACATGCTGCAGATTCTCGACCCCGCCGAGGAGGCCCTGCCTTACGACGGGCGGGTGCGCTTCGAAGGCACCGAAGGGGAAGACCCCTGGCTGCTGACCCGGGTCGAATCGGTGCGCGCGGATTACGTCGCGCGATTGGCGTCGCAGCGCGCCGGCCTGCGGGCGATCGCCCGTGCGGCCGACTGGTCATTCTCCAGCCATCGCACCGACGAAACACCGCAAGCGGCGCTCTTGGTGCTTTTCGCCGCCCTGTCCGCAAGCCTGAGGCGCTAGGCCATGCTGACCCTCGGCGCCCTGGCCTTCGCCCACCCCTGGCTGTTGCTGGCCCTCGGCGGCCTGCCCCTCTTGTGGCTTCTCCTGCGGGTCACGCCACCGGCGCCCAAGACCTTACGATTTCCGGCGATCCGGCTGCTGTTTGGCTTGCGCGCACAGGAGGAAACGCCGGCGCGCACGCCCTGGTGGCTGATCCTGCTGCGTGTCGTCATCGCGGCGCTGATTATCGCGGGCCTGGCGCAACCGCTGCTCAACCCGACCGCGCGCATCTTGGGAACCGGTCCGCTGATCTTGGTGATCGACGACGCCTGGTCGGCGGCGCGCGATTGGGCGGCGCGCGAAGCGGTGCTGGACGGCCTGCTCGACCAAGCCGAGCGGGAGACGCGGCCGGTTATGGTTCTGACCACGGCACGCGACACCCTGGATCAGCCGCCATTGGTGACCGGCCTGTTGTCGGCGGTCGATGCCCGCCGCGTGGTCGACGGCATCAAGCCAAAACCCTGGCCGAGCGACCGCGCGGCGACCGTCGCGGCGCTGGAAAGCATCGAGATGCCCCAGCCCGGTCACGTCATGTGGTTGTCCGATGGCCTGGACGACGGTCAGGCGCGCGCCTTGGCCGAGACTTTGACGCCGCTCGGCCGGGTCGATCTCCTGCGCAATCGGAACAACGGCTTGCCCCACCTGATGCTGCCACCGGATAGCGATGGTGTCGGCCTCGTCGTGCGCTTGCGCCGGGCCAGCCCCGCCGGGGAGGACTTCGCGGCGATTCAGGCAACCGCCGACGACGGCAGCCTGGTCGGACAGGCCACGGTCTCCTTCGCGGACGGCGCGGCGGACGCCGAAGCGCGGATCGACCTGCCGGCCGAGATGCGCAACCGGATAACCCGTCTGTCGGTCGAGGGCGAAGCGACGGCGGGCGCGGTCATGCTGCTGGACGAACGCTGGCGCCGGCGCCCCGTCGGCCTGGTCGATGCCAGCGCCATGGAGGACGCCCAGCCGCTGTTAAGCGAGCTCTATTATCTGGAACGGGCGCTCGAACCCTTTACCGAACTGCGCCGGGGCACCATCGAAGAGCTTTTGCAGCGCGAACTCGCGGTCGTCGCTTTGCCGGATACCGGCAGCCTACCCGCGGCGGAGCGCGACAAGCTGGGCGCCTGGATCGAACGCGGTGGCGTCCTGATGCGCTTCGCGGGGCCGCGCCTGGCGGAAGGCGGCCTAAGCCCGCCGGCCGACGGCAAGCCACCGCTGCTGCCGGTCCAACTGCGCGGCGGCAACCGGACCCTGAGCGGCGTCCTGACCTGGGATACGCCAGCCCGCCTGTCGCCGTTCGAAGCGGCCAGCCCCTTCACCGGCCTCGCGGTGCCCCAAGATGTCCTGATCCAGCGCCAGGTCCTGGCCGAGCCCACCTTGGAACTGGCGGCGCGAACCTGGGCCCGGCTCAATGACGGGACCCCGCTGGTCACCGCGGAACGGCGCGGCGACGGCTGGATCGTGCTGGTCCACACCACCGCCAACACCGACTGGTCCAACCTGCCCTTGTCGGGCCTGTTCGTCGAGATGTTGCGCCGCGTGGTCGCGGTCAGTCAGGGCGTTTCGGCCGGCGCATTGGGCGACCATGCCTTGCCGCCGGTCGCGACCTTGGATGGATTTGGCCGGCTTGGCCCGCCCGCCGCGACGACCTTGGCACTCGACGCGGAGGCGGCGCGGGAAAATCGGATCGGCCCGCGCCATCCGCCCGGCTATTACGGCAGCGACACGGCGCGCCATGCCCACACCCTAGGCGCCGCGGCACCAGGCCTGACGCCAATCCGTGACCTGCCGGCGCGGGTCAACGTGGCGTTCTACAGCCTCGACGCCGAGTTGGACCTGAAACCCTGGCTGCTGCTTGCCGCCCTGGCTTTGGCCTTCGCCGATTTGCTGGTGGCCCTGGCCCTGCGCGGCCTGCTTGGCTGGGGCCTGCGCCCGGGCGCGGCCACGCCGGTGGTGATCCTTGCCCTGGCCTTTACCGCCCTGCAACCGCCAACGGCGGCGCGCGCGCAAACCGCTAGGCCCAGCTCGATCGACGATGGGCGGGCCCTGATGGCCACCCTGCAAACCCACCTGGCCTATGTGATCACCGGCGTGCCGGCGGTCGATGAAACCAGCCACGCCGGCCTCGACGGTCTGACCCGCGTCTTGGAGCGGCGCACCTCGATCGAAGCCGGCATCCCGCTCGGCGTTGATTTAGCGCGCGACGAGTTGGCGTTCTTCGCCCTGCTCTATTGGCCGATCACGGCGGAGCAGCGCGACCTGAGCGAAATCGCCGTGCGCAAGGTCAATGCCTTCATGGAGAACGGCGGCACGATCCTGTTCGATCTGCGCCAGATCGACGGCGCGCAACCCTTTGGCCGGGGCTCGCGCGCGACCCAGGCGCTACAGCGCCTGACCCGCGATCTGGAGATCCCGCCCCTGGCACCGGTCCCGCCGGATCACGTGCTGACCAAAGCCTTCTACCTGATGCAGGAGTTTCCCGGCCGCTTTTCCGGTGGCGCCTTGTGGATCGACGCCTCGCAGACCCAGCAGAACGACGGCGTGACCCCGGTCTTGATCGGCGGCAACGATTGGGCCGGTGCCTGGGCGGTTAGCCCAACTGGCCGGCCGCTTTATCCGGTGGTGCCGGGCGGCGAGCGTCAGCGCGAGTTGGCATACCGTTTCGGCGTCAACCTGGCAATGTACGCCATGACCGGCAATTACAAGGCCGATCAGGTGCACGTGCCCTTTATTCTGGAGCGCCTAGGCCAATGAAGGCCGCCTTCATCGTGGACTGGAACCCGGCGTTCGGCTGGGAGGTCATGGCCGGGCTGGCCCTGGCGGCGGTGGCTCTCATCGGCCTGGCCGCGTTCCAGCGCGCCCGCGGCACCGCTTGGCGGGCGCTGGCTTTCACGCTTTTGCTCCTGGCCCTGGCGAATCCCTCCTTGGTCAAGGAACAGCGCGAAGCCTTGGACGACATCGCGTTGGTCGTGATCGACGACAGCGCCAGCCAGCGCATCGAACCGCGCCCGGCCCAAAGTGCGGCCGCCCAGCGGCACCTCCTGGAGGTGCTGGGCAAGTTGGACGAGACCGAGGTGCGCGTGGTGCGCGCCGGGACCGGGCTGGGCGAGGACGGAACGCGGCTGTTTTCCGCCCTGCGCGATGCCCTGGCCAAGGTGCCGCGCCAGCGGGTCGGCGCCGTGTTCGCGATCAGCGACGGGCAAGTTCACGACGCGCCGGATTCGCTGGAATCGCTCGGCCTCGAAGCGCCGCTGCATCTGCTGCTGAGCGGCGAGGAGGCCGAGCGCGACCGGCGCCTCGTGGTTCAGAACGCGCCCAGTTTCGGGATCGTCGGACGCCCCTTGGCGATGACCGTCAAGGTCGAGGACTTGCCTGGCGGCAGCACCTCGCTGGTCCGGGTGATCGTGCGGCGCGACGGCGGTAAGGCGGAAGAGATCATGGTGCCCCTGGGCCAGGAGCGGGAGGTTCTCTTTACCCTCGACCATCGCGGGCCCAGCGTGTTCGAGATCGAGGTCGAGGCCGGCCCGGGCGAGTTGACTTTGGCCAATAACCGCGCCGCCGTGGTGGTCAACGGTGTGCGCGACCGCATGCGGGTTCTGCTGGTCTCCGGCGAGCCGCACGCGGGCGAGCGCGCCTGGCGCAACATCCTGAAGTCCGACCCCTCGGTCGATCTGGTCCATTTCACCATTCTGCGCCCGCCGGAAAAACAGGACGGCACGCCGATCCGCGAGCTTTCGTTGATCGCCTTTCCGACCCGCGAGCTGTTCGAGGTCAAGCTGGACGAATTCGACCTCATCATCTTCGATCGCTATCGCCGGCGTGGCGTCCTGCCCAGTATCTACCTGGACAACATCGCCAAGTACGTCGAGCAGGGCGGCGCCTTCTTGGAAGCGGTCGGGCCGACCTTCGCCACCCCCTTGTCGCTGTACCGCACGCCGCTCGGCCGGGTCCTGCCCGGCGAGCCGACCGGCGGCATCTTCGAACAGGGATTTCGGCCTCGCGTAACCGACCTGGGCAGCCGCCACCCGGTGACCGCGGAACTGACCGGCGCCGGAAACCCGGACGACAAAGATGGCGGCGGGCCGAGCTGGGGCCGCTGGTTCCGGCAACTCGATACCGATGTTCGCAGCGGTCATGTGGTCATGAGCGGCGTGCAGGAACGGCCGCTGCTGATTCTCGACCGGGTCGGCAAGGGCCGAGTCGCCCAATTGACCAGCGATCACATGTGGCTGTGGTCGCGCGGTTTCGAAGGCGGCGGCCCGCAGGCAGAACTGCTGCGCCGTATCTCGCACTGGCTGATGCGCGAGCCGGACCTGGAAGAGGAAACCCTGCGTGCCACGGTGACCGGCGGGCGGCTCGAAATCACCCGCCGCTCGATCGATTTGGAGCCGCGTAGCGTCCAGATCGTCTCGCCAACGGGCGAGACGCGCGAGCTGTCGCTCAAGCCCGGGCGCGCGGGCCGGGCCAGCGCCAACGTCGCGGTCGAGGAGATGGGCCTTTACCGGGTCGGCGACGGCACGCGCACGGCCCTGGCCGCCGCCGGTCCCATAAACCCGCGCGAGTTCGAAGACGCGCGCGCCAGCGCCGAAATCCTCCGGCCCCTGATCGAGGAAAGCGGCGGCGGTATTATGCGCCTGGCGGAAAACACCCGCCCGCAAGTGCGCAAGGTCGGCGCGACCCGCGACCGCCACGGGCGCGGCTGGCTCGGCCTGGTCGCGAACCAGGAATACGTCGTCACCGGCGTCGATCAAACGCCGCTGCTGCCCGCCTTCGCGGTCTTGATCCTGGTGCTGGGCGCGAGCCTCTTCGCCTGGTTTAGGGAAGGTCGTTAGGATAGCGGCCACGATTCCAGAACCTGGCCCCTAGTCAAAGGAGAAATCCATGTCGACCGATCTCGAGATGCTGGCGTGGGTTGCCGCGATAACAGTTCTGATGTGGCTACCGTACATTCTCGCGCACATTGTCAATGTCGGCGTTGTGCCGGCTTTGACCTATAAGGCCGATGGCACGCCGCTGCCCGATTGGGCGGCGCGGGCCAAGAAGGCTCATGCGAACGCGATTCAGAATCTGGCGCCCTTTGCCGCGCTCGTTATCGTCGCCAATCTGACCGGCGCCGCGAACGAGGCCACGGCGCTGTCGGCCGTCGTCTATTTCTGGGCCCGGCTCGCCCACTATTTCCTTTACATGTCAGGTGTGCCCTTTGGGCGAACCACGGCCTTCACCATCGCCTGGTTGGCCATGGCCTGCATCTTTTGGCAGATCCTGACGGCGGGCCCGATGTAGATGGCGCCGGTTACTCGCCCGGCGCCGCGGCGAGCACCGGGGCTTGGGCTTTCGCGCGCTGCAAGAGCTTGGCCGCAATCGCCATATTCGCCAGGTTGAAAGCAATCGCATTCAGAAACGAAACCGTGTAGGAGCCGGTCAGGTCGTAAAGCGCGCCGGCCATCCAGCCGCCGAGCGCCATACCCAGGATCGTGAACAAGAACGCCATGCCGATGCGCCGGCCGGCCTCCCGTGGTGGGAAGAAGGTCCGGACAATGATCGCGTAGGACGGCACGATGCCGCCCTGCGACAGCCCGAACAGGGCGGACAGGACATAAAGCGCCACCAGCCCGTCGAACGGGATGAACAGCACCAGTGCCACGGCCTGCAGGCTGGAGCCCAGCAGCAAGGTGTTCAGGCCGCCGATGTGATCGGAGACCCAGCCCGACAGCAGCCGGCTGACCACGCCGAAGCCCAGCATCATGGACAGCATTTCGGCCCCGCGCTGTGCCGCGTGACCGAGGTCGGTGGCATGGGCGACGATGTGGACCTGGGGCACCGCCATGGCAATGCAGCAGCCGACGGCGGCGGTGCACAGCAGGCATTGCAACGTGTTCGGCCTGAGGCCAAGCGGCCCGCGGACCGCCAGGCCGTCTTCCGCCGGTGCTGCGGTTGCCAACGGCGGCAGACGGCGGTACAGGATGGCGCAAAGCGGCACCATGGTGCACAGACAGAAGATGCCGAAGCCGAAATAGGTTTCGCGCCAGCCTACGGTGTCGAAGAAATACTGAATGATGGGCGGCCAGATCGCCCCGGCCAGGTAGTTGCCGCTGATGACCACCGACACGGCCAGACCGCGGCGCTTGTCGAACCAGTGCGAGACGTCGGCGA
>JAJFGO010000083.1 GCA_021776095.1 Kiloniellaceae bacterium
ATCGATATCGAATTTGACGCCGCTGACCCGCTCAAGTGCGGGGATGACTTCTTGCTTGAGCTGCTTGACGACGTAGTCGCGCATGTTTTTGGTGATTTTTCCGTCGCCCTCATAGGGGACTTGCAGCATCACCGTCTCGCAGCCGTATTGGTCGCGCAGCAACTCGAACCACTTCATGAAGGTGAAGCATCCGGTATAGGACAGCAGAAGAAGGTCCGGTGACGGTAACGGCTTGCCGTTGGGCGCGATCGCACCCTTGGCCATGTTGCCGATGTCCGCCTTAACATAAGTGCAGACGTCCTCGGAATGACCCATTTTCTCGGCTTCCATGATCATCCCACCGGACTTTTTGCGCATGCCGTTCTGGATGGCGTTGATCTCCGGCAGGTTGTTGAGCATGTCGAAACACATGATCAGTTCGTTTAAGTTGCCGGGAACGTAAGTCGAGGCGACCTTGGTACCGGTCTGAGGTGCGTCGGTCAGCAGATCGTAGTTACGTGCGATCATCGCCTTCTGCTTATCCATGGAAGGCTCTTTGACGACCTGAGCCGCCGCGCTTTTGGTATTCATGCTGCGCTCCACAGTTTGATTGAGTCGGCGAAAGTGCCGGCCTGTTCCCGGATCGGTTGCATCTGGCCAGAGTTCTCGGCGTACTTGAAGGCGATATACGGGATGTTCTCGCGTGACAGGGCCCGCGCCAGCATCGGCCGGTCAAGCAGCGCCGGATCGCAGAAGCTGGGGGCCGCGAAGATGACACCCTCGGCGCCGCGATCGCGCACAGCATCGATTAGATACTTGCCTTTGCGCGCACCGTCCGGCTCGTACTTGGCGGCGGTTTCCGTCGAATGATGCAGGAAGGCCTGCGACAGGTTGACGACCGGGTCGCCCTCGAGCGGCACGTCGTCGAGCAGCCAGCGGGTCACCAGCATGAAATCGTCGTCGACGATATAACATCCGGACATCTCAACGGACTTGATCAGGTTAAGCGGCGGTTGCTCGCAGAACGAGCCTTGTACGATGACTCGGCAGTTGTCGCGCATCGGCCGATCGACCGCTGCCGCCGCTGCCAAGTAGTCTTGCATCATCTGGCTGTGTTCCTCCACCGGCAGCACCATGCCGGCCCGCATCAGCAGATAAACCTCGTGCGAGGTAACCTTCCACGGCGTTTTGGCGCGAAAGGCATAGACTTCGTTCACCAGGCGGCGGTTCTCGTTGTACACGGCGATTGAACGGCGGATGTCGTCGTCACTGATCTTCCGACCGGCGACTTCCTCCAAACCGTGCCTCAGCTCCTGCAGTTCGTTGGTGTAATACTCGCCGCCCAGCTCGTCGCGGTAGTTCTGCGGCACATCGAAATAGCGCACGTAAACGCCCGGCATCATCAGTTTCCACATGCCGGAAAGATTGCGGATCACGTCGCAGATGCTGGGGAATAGCATGCCGTCGACGAAATCGAGGCGTTTGGTGATGGCGAGCTCGATTGTGGAGCGGGGAATCCGGCAGATATAGCTTTGGTAGTATGCATCGCCGTGAATGACCTCCAGCGAATCGCCGCCACCCAGGACTCCGAGAGGGAGCATGCCGCCGGCGTGGATCAACTCGCGCGGGACATAGACCGGCATATAGCCGATCACCTTGCGTTCGGGCGAGGCGGCCTTCCATTCCCGGACCGCGGTGAAATCGAGGTCATCGAACAGAGACTGACAGCGGTCCATGATCTCGGCGGTCGTCTCGACAGGGCCCTTGGTCATGGTTCAGCGGTTCCCCCATTTTGGCGGGCGCTTGTCGACGAAGGCTCGCAGACCTTCGACGGCGTCGGCCGTTTTCATCAGGGTATCGAGATAGAGCACCTCGACGTGTGCAATTCTGGCCTTGACCCTGGTCGCGAAGTCGCCCCGGGCGGCTCGTACCGCAAGGCGCAGCGAGCTGGCGCTGAGCCCGGCCAAATGTGTGTCGAAATAGCCCAGCGCCGCCGCCTCGGGGTCGTCGGCTACCGCTGCGACTAAACCCCAGGACAAGGCATCGTTTGCGTTTAGGCTGCGCCCGGACAGAAGCAAGTCCTCTGCTCGTGCCTGACCGATTCGCTCGGGCAGCAGGCAACTGGCCGCCGGCGCAAAGACGGCGAGCTTAATCTCCGGCTGGCCCAGCTTGGAGTCGGGCGAGGCGAAAATCAGCGCACCGGCGGCTGCCACTTCCAGGCCGCCGCCCAGGCATTGGCCCCGTATGGCGACCAGGATTGGGACCGGGCAGTCGACCATGCGGCCAATCAGCGCGTGCAGGCCCTGCAGCATCTCGGCGCAGCGGTCCGGCAAGTGCTCCTCGACGCTGGCGCCGAAGCTGAAATGCGGTCCCTCGTGGTCGAGCAGGACCGCGTTTAGGTTGGGGCTGGGCAGGTGCTCGCGCAGGGCGGCATCGAGCGCCGCAATCATCGCGGCGTCGATGATGTTCGCTTTCGGCTTGGCCAGGCGCAGGCGCAGCAGTTTCTCGCTGCGGTCAAGCCAGACAGTAAGGGGGCTATCGCTCATTTCCGTGCTTGGGGCATCAAGCTCTCGGTGAGCTCGGGCGTCCATGGGGTGCCTTTGGCCAATGCCTGGCGCAGGGCGATGAAGTCTATTTCTCGGCCGGACTCTTTCGAGCCCTCGTTGAAAGCGCGGAAACCGGTGCGCGCTTCCGTCATCATGTTGAGCGCCAGCCAGGCGCGCGAGCCGACCTTGTTTCGATTCCAGGCGTCGAGCTTGGGTTTGCGGAGTTCCTCGAGCGTCTTGGTCGTGCAGTCGGGGAACGTGAGCATGAGTTTGCCGCACAATTCCTCGACCTTGGCGTCGAGTAAGCTGAGGTCGACCTCGCCGCGCTTCAGCAGGGCCTTGCCGGCTTCCAAATCCGCGCCTGTCTTGCTTTCGCCATGAACGATGCGGCCGTAATCGTCGAGTATCCGATCGACACACACCGTCGGGTTCGCGACGAAACTTCCATCGACCCACAGCGCCGGCACGACGTCGGTGACGATGCCCAGGCGATAGGCCTTGTGCGCTGAAAACGGCTCGCACAGAACGCCGGAGACCATGGCCTGTTCATAGCCGATCATGATCGGCAGAAAATCCGTCGATCCACCGATCGGGGCGGAGCCGTGCTTTGGGCCGGCCTGGCCGAAACGGGCCAGGTCCTGAGTCACCGAAAAGTCGCAGGCCATGCCGATTTCCTGTCCGCCGCCGATGCGCATGCCGTTGACCCGGCAGATGACCGGCTTGTCGCAAGCCAGGATGGCCGAGACCATGTCGTTGAAGAGCGCCATGTACTGCCGGTATTCCTGCGGGTTTCCGGCATAGTACTCGGCGTACTCCTTGGTGTTACCGCCGGTACAGAAAGCTTTGTCGCCGGTTCCGGTAAACACCACGGCGACGACATCGCGCGCATTCGAGGCGGTCCGGAAGGCCAAGATCACACCCTTCACCATGTCGGTGGTGTAGGAGTTGAACTGCTTCGGATTGTCCAGCGTGATCCAGGCGTTGTAGAGGCCTGCGACGGGCTGGCCGCCGGGTCCGATGACCGGGCGCTTTTCGAACAGGACGCCCGGAACCACAGTTTCCGCCACCAGGTTATGATCGTTCAGCTGGGCCGGCGCGGTGTCTCGGGTGACGGCTTTGACGTTGCTGTTCATCGTGCGATCCTTCGTGGTCTATGCGGCGCTCGGCACTAGAATCGCACGCCGTTTCAACTCGTGCGCATGGGCCGCCTGGAAAATCTTGTTGATGTCGTCGAGTGGGTGGCGCTCGACAAAAGGTGCTAGGCGGATCTTGCCGTCGAGCACCAGGTCGAGCGCGCCCGGATAGAGATCCGGTGGACAGCCCCAATTGCCGAGCGCGCGCGCGTGAAACGCCATGAGGTTCGACAGGCGCAGTTCCACCTTGTCCATGGTGAAACCGACAACGCAAAGGGTGGCGCCGTGCACCAGCAGGCCAAAGGCCGTCTGCTGTCCCACCGCAGTGCCGGAACATTCGAAGATGAACCATTCCGTTGCCGGCAAGCCGCGGTCCTTGGCAAAGGCGGCGATGGCCTTCTTCAAGTCGCGGCCACCGATCTGTCCCGCGTTGAGGATTAGGGCGGCGCCATTCTCGGCCATGGTGGCGAGCTTGTCGTCGTCGATGTCGATCGCGACCACCGCGGCGCCGAAGGCGGCGGCGATCTGAACCGCGTAGCCGCCGACCCCACCGGCCCCGATGACCACGGCCAGGCTGCCTGGCGCAACGCCGGCTTGCAGCACAGCCTGGTACGGTGTGGTGACCGCATCGGCGACAACCGACACGTCGGCGAGCGTCAGGCCGGCAGCATCCAGTCGCGCCTCGTCGACCGCGCATAGGCCCTGCATCGGCGCCGTGACATGGCTGGCGAAGCCGCCGGCGATGTCGTTGCCGGGCATCTTTTGGTTGCGGCAGATCGTGGCCTTGCCGCGCTGGCATAGATCGCACGTCCCGCACGGGATGACCGCCGAAACAATAGCGGCCTGGCCAAGCCAGGATTCCGCCTGCGCGCCCGCGGCGACGACCCGGCCGCTGATCTCGTGGCCCAGGGTCAAGGGCAGGGGGTGATTGGTGCGCACGCCATCGTAGAGAAAGCCAAGATCGGTGTGACAGACGCCGCAGCCGGCGACCTCCAGCGTTACTTCGCCGGCGGCCGGCGGCGCCAGCTCGAAGTCCCGATGGGACATCGGCGCGCCAACGGCGGTCATCTGCCAGTGATATGCGGCGCCGGTCATACTCACCTCCCTATCTTTGCGAACTGCCGATCTTCCCTGGGGCTTGTTGGGCCCGGTCGCACCCAGGAAGCCAGTTCCAAGTTTAATAAATAATTAGGTACCGTAATACCAATTTATCCACATGTCCACACAATTAGTGCTGCCTTTCAACCTTTCTTACCTCTCTCGGGTAGGCGGGGCTGCACGGGCCCGGGAGCCTATTCCTGGTACACGGGTGGGTCCGGATCCTCGGCCCAGTCGGCGCCCGGCTCGGGGTACTTGGCCAGCCATGTCTTGACCAACTCGACGTGCTCGCGCTCCTCCACCGCCAATTCGCGGGCGAGCTCCTGCACCGAGGAGTTGCCGCCACCCTCGAGCACGCTGCTGTAGAAATCCAGCGCCCTTTGTTCCGCCCGTAGCGCCAGGCTTAGGGCGTGATGGGGCGTCATCATGTAGTGCGCCTCGCCGATGCTCGCGGCTTCAGGGGCTTCGTCGTCCAGCCAGCGATATTCCCACGGCGACAGATGCGGTAACTCCAGGGCGCCGACACGATCGAGAATCTTCCGAACGTGGAGTTGCTCGATCTGCGCCAACTTGCGGAACAGCGTGGCCACCTCGACGTTGCGATGCAGCTCGAGCTGCTCGGCGAGGTCTAGGTAGCGCTCATGCGCTTCGCTTTCCATGGCGTGGGCGTGGGCCAGCAGGTCGGCTACACTGGCTATTCCGGGGTTTTCGGTCATGGGCGTCTCCCGCGCGCCGCGACTACACTGCGAATTGCTGCTCTATCTCGCTCGGCGACACCGGCGCGGCCGTGCGATGTGTCTGATAGGGGGTCCGGCTTCCAACATAAAGGACGCCCAGGTTAAAGCCGTCATCGGTCATCAGCCGCCGTGCCGCCGCGCCGATATCGCCCGTCGGCTGCACGGGTGCGGGCCGAACTGCGTTACGCCAGTCGCGCTGATCCGGCCGGAAGGTGACGCAGGGGCTCAGCACTTCGACGAAAGAAAATCCGGGTGTCTCGATCGCTTCGACAATCAAACGCGCGGTGCCGACCGGATCGCCCGAAAAGCCGCGCGCGATGAAGTTGGCGCCGGAGGCGAGCGCGATCACCAGGGGATTGAAGGCCCGCAGGCCCGTGCCGCCCGGCGTCAGGGCGTTGTCCCAGTCCGGCTCGGTGGTCGGCGACGGCTGCCCCTTGGTCATGCCGTAGACACGGTTGTCCATGACGATGTAGGTCAGATCGACGTTGCGCCGGCAGGCGTGCAAGAAATGGTTGCCGCCGATCGAAAAGCCGTCGCCGTCGCCGCTTGCGACCACGACCGTGAGGTCCGGGCGCGCCAGCTTCAATCCTGTGGCGAGCGCGGTGGCGCGGCCATGCACGCCATGAAACCCATAGGTGTTGAGGTAGGCGGGAATTCGGGACGAACACCCGATACCCGAAACCACGGCGACTTGCTCCGGCGGTAGGCCAAGCTCGGCAAATGCCTTGGTGATCGCCGATAGCACAGTGAAATCGCCGCATCCGGGGCACCAAACCGGTTTGACGTCGGATTTGTAGGCGCGCGCGGCGCTGGCCGAGACCGTTTGGGTATTCATGCGGCGCTCCAATTCGCGATTTGCTCGACCAACTCGCCAGGGCGGAACGGCAGCGGCCCAGGGCGATGGTAGGAATCGGCAGGGCAGGGCAGGTCGAAATAGCCCCGCAAATAGTGGAAGAACTGCGCGGAATGGCTTTGCTCGATCACCAGCGCGCGCTTGACGCCGCGCAGGGCTGCGGCCATGCGCTGGGGCGATGCGGGCGCCAACAGGCGCGGCACGATCAGCCGGAAGGTCCGGCCGCCCGCGCGCAAGCGGTTTAGGGCCTCACGCACCGGTCCTGCCGTGGACCCCCAGGTGATAATTGCCAGGTCGCTATCGACATCCTCAGTGATTTGGGCCCAATGATCGCCGTAATCGAAGCCGAGAATCTTGTCGCGCCGTTTGTCCAACTGAGCGACATGATCGGTCACCTGGCTGGATGGCATGCCACGGGGCGTGTGCTCCAATCCTTCGGCGGTGTACTGCCCGCCGGGCGTACCGGGAATCGCCATGGGCGATACGCCGCCGGCCGCTAAGGCGTAGCGCCGATAGCCATCGCCGACGGTTTCGACAGTCAACCGTTGAGTCGCGAAGGCCAGGTCGGCCGGCTGGTCGATGATCGCGCGCGACTGGCCCAGAAACTGATCGGACAGAACCAACGCCGGTACTTGCAGGGACTCGGCCAGATGAACCGCCCAATTCGCGGTGAAGACGCAATCCCCGATCGAGGCCGGCGCGACGACGATGTGGGGCGCGTCGCCGTGCAGCCCGAACAGCGCGATGTTGAGGTCGCTCTGCTCCGATTTGGTCGGGATTCCTGTCGAGGGCCCGCCGCGCATGACGTCGATCACCACAATCGGAACCTCCGAGGCCACCGCCAGGCCGATCGATTCGGTCATCAGGGCCAAGCCCGGGCCGGAGGTCGCGGTGAGTGCGGGGGTGCCGCCGTAGGATGCGCCGATGATCATATTGATCGACGCAAGTTCATCCTCGGCTTGAACCAGGGCACCGCCGACTTTGGCTAGGCCGGCGGCTAGCCATTCCAGAATTTCGGTGGCCGGCGTGATCGGATAGGCGGCGACGAATCGCACGCCGCCGCGAATGGCCCCAAGTCCGGCCGCTTGGTTGCCGCTGATCTGCCAGCGGCTTTTCTCGTGACCGGTCGCGGCTGGCAGGCGGCGGTCGAATTCCAGCCCGGCGGATGTCGCGAGGCCGGCCAGGGCTGCGGCCAAGCTGGCTTGCAGCGCCTTTTCGCCCTTGCCCTCGAGGACCTTGGCGAGGGCCGCCTGCAGCGTCTCTTCGGGCAGGCCGGTCAAGCCCGCGATCAAGCCTAATGCGACCATATTCGGCCGCCCGTTCGGCACCGCCTTGGCCATGTCCTTGAGCGGCACTTCGACTATACGTGCGCCGGTCTCGATGATGACCTCGGGCGGCGGTCCGTTGGCGGGGTCGGCGATCACGAGGCTGTTGGCGGCCAACGGCAATTCGACGGCGAAGCGCTCGATGTTGTGCCAATCCAAGCCAACCAAAAGGTGAAACACATCGTCTTGCGCTTCGACCGGCTGCATCGAAAGGCGGATCAAGGCGGCCGCCTCGCCGCCGCGGATCTGCGGCCCGGAGGAGCGCACGAACATGCCGTAACATCCAGCCCGTGCGGCGGCATCCAGAAGCATGGCCCCGGCGGTGATCACCCCGGCGCCGCCGCTGCCCGTCAGGGCGATACTGACGTTGCCAAATTCGGCGCTGTCCTCACTCATGCGGACACTCCCTTCCTCGCCCTTGCCCAATTAGCGGGACGCCATATAGGCCAGTGCTAGCTGCGAATCCTCGTCTTCCTCCAGCATCTCCTCAACCATGGGCAGAAGGCCCATCTCCTCCTTTTGAATGTGGGAGATCGTGCGTTCGGTCAGTTCCATGCCAAGGCGGTGAAACTCGCGCCATGAATCGGCTGTAAAGCCATCGCGTCGAGCGGTCCCGGCCAGGGTCGCGATGGTATCGCCGATCTCGCGAATGGTGACGTGTTCGTCGGAGAGCAAACTGCCGATGGCGGTCTCGCCCTGGGTGGCGAGGCGCGGGAAAACCTCTGCTTCCTCGAAATCGAAATGGCGGGCGCTTGGCGCGCCCTCGGCCGCCAGGTTGATCAGAAGCGCCGTTAGGCTGCCGTCTGGTTCGCTGGGTGGGCTGCCGGGGCCCTGACGCAGCAGCTCGCTTTGAAGGCGCTCGAAGCGGGCAAGTTCGGTCATGTGTTCGTCGTGTAGCATGCGCGCAATCTGCGAGCTGAATTCCATGAACGTCTCCTGATCCCTCGTTATGGTGCCCTGGAGCTTCCTTGGGCCTGGATTCTTGCCTCATCCCTCGTATTGACAGTGTGCGTTGGCGGCGATACAATAAATAAGTAATAAGGTACGCTAATACCGATTTTAACGTGAGTCAAGCTGGGAACGATGGCATGAGTGAGCAAAGTGGTGAGCCCGACTTGCTTCGGTTCGATGGGCGTGTTGCGCTCGTTACCGGCGGATTGCGCGGTATCGGCCGCTGTATCGCCACTCATTTGAACAGGCGCGGCGCCGAGGTGCACGTCTTCGACCAAGCCTCGGCCGAAGGCGCGGACGCCTTTCCCTTCGCTGTTCACAGGGTCGATATTGCTGACCCGGCCGCCGTAACAAAGGCGCTTGCCGGACTGTCGCAGCCGCCGCTGCTGCTGGTCAATAACGCGGGCATTACCCGCGACCGGTCCATCGCCAAGATGAGCGACGAGGACTGGTCCCAGGTCATTGCCGTCAATTTAACCGGCGCTTTCAACATGATCCGGGCAGTAGTTCCCGGGATGGCCGCTGCCGGTTATGGCCGGATCGTCAATGTCACCTCTATCAACGGCCTGCGCGGCAAATTCGGCCAGGCCAACTACACGGCTGCCAAGGCTGGATTGATTGGCTTGACCAAGACCGCTGCGCGCGAGTTAGGTCCCAAGGGTGTTACCGTCAACGCCGTGGCGCCGGGCATGGTCATGACCGAAATGGCGGCGCAACTGCCGCAAGAATTTCTCAGCCGGGCCCTGGCGGATACTGCGGTCGGACGCCTGGCAACGCCGGAGGACATCGCCGCGGGCGTGCTGTTCCTGCTGTCCGCACAGGCGGGCGCAATCACCGGCGAAGTCCTGAAAATCGACGCCGGACAATACATTTAGGGTTTTTCCTGCGCCGCTTGTCGATTCACCCGGCTTGGGGTAGTTTGTTCATATTGTTCTGGTGCCAAACAATAATAATCGGCCCGCTAAGGTCTCCTGATCGGGCGAACGGCTGAGAGGGCGAGACGCTCATGGCCAAGGAAATTCTGCAACTGACGGTGAACGGCCAGCCCCGCGAGGACGCGGTGGCGGGCAACCTTTTGTTGATCGACTACCTGCGCGAGGTGGTCGGTCTGACTGGAACCAAGATGGGCTGCGACGGGGGCGAATGCGGTGCATGCACCGTCCTGGTCGATGGGCGCCCCAGGCTGTCGTGCCTGACCCTGGCCGCGTCAAGCGCCGGGCGCCAGGTCGAGACCATCGAGGGCTGCGCGCGTGGCGGGCGCATGTCGCACCTACAGCAGGCGTTTCACGAGAAGCTCGGCTCGCAGTGCGGTTACTGCACGCCGGGCATGATCATGGCGGCGGAAGGCCTGGTGCGCCGCACGCCGGCGCCGACGCAGGCCCAAATTCGCCAGGCTCTCGGCGGCAATATCTGCCGCTGCACCGGTTATGTGAAGATCATCGAATCGGTCGAGGCCGCGGCTGCGGAGTCGGCGGCATGAGCGGCCGGCCCCCACCGGAGGCGCCGGCCCGCAAAAAAATGATCGGCGAACGCGTACCGCTGATCGACGGCATCGAGAAGGTGACCGGCCGGGCCAACTACACGGCGGACTTCCTAACCGCTGGCGCTTTGGTCGGGCGGATCTATCGCAGCCCCCACAGTCATGCGCGGATCATTCGGATCGATGTCGAGGCGGCGCGCAAGTTGCCTGGCGTTGTCGCCGTGATCACCGGCGCCGACTGCGACAAGACCTTCGGCATCCTGCCCATTGCCCAGAACGAGTTTCCTCTGGCGCGTGAGCGCGTGCGCTATCGCGGCGAGCCCGTGGCGGCGGTCGCGGCCCGCGATGAGGCAAGCGCCGAGGCGGCACTGCGCCTGATCCGTATGGAGGTCGAGGGACTGCCGGCCTATTACGAACCGGCCAAGGCGCGTGTGCTCGGCGCGGTCGATTTGCACGGCGATCGTCCGGGCAATTTGGAACGCGATGTGCACAACGAGTTCGGCGACTTGGCGGCGGGTTTCGCCGCGGCCGATCTGGTGCGCGAGGACTCCTTCGACTGCGCCGAGGTCACCCATGTTCACATGGAGCCACACGCGGCCTTGGCCGAGTACGATGCCGAGCGCGACCGCATAACCCTGCACTCGGTCAGTCAGGTGCCCTATTACGTGCATTTGATGGTGGCCCAGTGCCTGGGTATGGATACGGCGCGGGTGCGCGTCATCAAACCCTTTATCGGCGGTGGCTTCGGTGCGCGGACCGAGACGCTGAATTTCGAGATCATCGCCTGCCTCATGGCGCGCGCTGCCGGCGGCCGCGTGCGTTTCAAGCTCAGCCGCGAGGAAACCTTCCTCACGCACCGGGGCCGGCCACGCACGCAGATCAAGTTGAAATTGGGTATGGCCCGCGACGGGCGCTTGACCGCCTGCGCCTGCGAGGTGGTCCAAGCCGGTGGCGCCTACGGCGGCTATGGCATCGTCACCATTCTGTATGCGGGGGCCTTGCTGAACGGCCTGTACGATATTCCGGCGGTCCGCTACGACGGTTACAGGGTTTACACGAATACGCCGCCCTGCGGCGCCATGCGCGGGCACGGCACGGTCGACGTGAGGCACGCGTTCGAGTGCTTGCTTGACGTCATGGCGGCCGAGTTGGGGGTCGATGCCATGGCCTTGCGCCGGCGCAATTTGCTCAGCGCGCCGACCAAGACCATCAACGACTTGATGATCACCTCCTACGGTTTGCCGCAATGTCTGGATTGGGCCGAGCAGGCCTCCGGCTGGCGGGCGCGCAAGGCCGGCTTGCCGCCCGGCAAGGGCCTGGGCATGGCGTGCTCGCACTATGTCAGCGGCGCGGCCAAGCCAGTTCATTGGACCGGCGAGCCGCACGCGGTGGTGAACCTCAAGCTCGATTTCGACGGTGGCATCACCATCCTGACCGGTGCCGCCGACATCGGCCAGGGTTCTTCGACCATTCTCGCTCAAGCGGTGGGTGAAGTCCTTGGCATCGATCTGACGCGGCTCAGCGTGGTCGCCAACGACAGCCGGATCACGCCCAAGGACAATGGCTCTTATTCCTCGCGCGTCACCTTCATGGTCGGCAACGCGGCGATCCAGGCGGCCGAGCGCTTGAAGGATCTTCTCGTGGCGGCGGCGGCCAAGAAATTGGATGCTAAGCCGGGTGACATCGAGTGCCTGGGGGAGATGTACCGGGTCGCCGGCGGCCAGGACCCGGGGGTCAGCCTGAATGAGGTTATCAAGGAGGCCTTGATCGACAGCGGTACCATCACGGTCAAAGGCACCTTCACCGTGCCGCGCGAGTTTCAGGGCGGCAAGTTTCGCGGCGCCGCGGTCGGCTCCAGCATGGCCTATTCCTATGCCGCCTGCGTGGCCGAGGTCAGCGTCGATGCCGATACCGGGACGGTCCGGGTCGACAAGGTTTGGGTCGCCCACGACTGCGGCTTCGCGCTCAACCCCTTATCGGTCGAGGGCCAGGTGCAGGGCGCCGTATGGATGGGCCTGGGCCAGGCCTTGAGCGAAGAGACCTGCTATCACGCTGGCCTGCCGGTCGGCGCCAATATGCTCGACTACAGGGTGCCCAGCATCGTCGAGTCGCCCGATATCGAGGTCAAGATTGTCGAAAGCATGGATCCGAACGGACCCTTCGGCGCCAAGGAGGCGAGCGAAGGCGCCTTGTCGAGCGTGATCCCCGCCATCGCCAATGCGGTCCACGCCGCCGTCGGCGCGCGGCTGACCCGAACGCCGATGACCCCGGACCGGGTGCTCGATGCCCTGGTGAAGGCTCGCCGGGCGGCCGCGTCCGGCGGCCTGAAGCGGAGCGCGTGATGGAATACATGCCGGAGTTTACAGTGGCGCGGCCGAGTTCGCTCGCCGAGTTGGTGGCGGCGCGCCGTGCCAACCCGGGCGCCCATCTGCTCGCCGGTGGCACCGATCTGGTGGCCAACATACGGCGGGGCATCGTCGCGCCGGAGCATCTGATCGAGTTGACTCATGTTGCCGAGTTGCAGGGCATCGCCGAGACGAGTTCCGGCGGCTTACGTATCGGCGCGGGGGTCACCCTGGCGGCGCTGATCGAGGATGAGCGCGTCGAAGCCACTTTTCCCGTCGTCGTCGAAGCGGCGCACGCAGTGGCGGCGGCGTCGCACCGCGAGGTCGCGACCCTCGGTGGCAACCTGTGCCTGGATACCCGCTGCGTCTATTACAACCAAAGCGAATGGTGGCGTGCCGCGAACGATTACTGCCTGAAGCACCGGGGCAAGATCTGCCACGTCGCACCCAAGGGCGACCATTGCTTTGCCGCCTTCAGCGGCGATTTGGCGCCCGCCCTTATGGTGCTCGGCGCGACGGTTGAGATCGCCTCGGCGGACGGTAAGACGCGGCGCTGTGCGTTGCCGGACATTTACACCGACGACGGGCTGGCGCATCTGCGCCTGACGGCGGACGATTGCTTGTTGGCGATCGATCTGACGCCGCCGGAGCCGGGCCTGCGCACTGGATACGCGAAGGCGCGGGTGCGTGGCGCCATCGACTTTCCCTTGGCTGGCGTCGCTGTGGCGCTGCGTCGGTGCGGCGCGGACTTGGCCGAGTTGCGCGTCGCGTTGACCGGCACGAACTCCTGCCCACTGCTGATCGAAGGCACGCGCGATCTTGTCGGCGCGCCGCTGGACGCGGATACTCTCGAGCGCCTGGTTGGACTGCTGCCGAAGCAGATCCAGCCCATGTCCAGCACCTTCACGCCGCCCGGTTATCGCCGTAAGGTGATTGCCAATTTGACCCGGACGCTTACGTCCCGCATGTTCGATGAGGCGGCTTGACTTGATTCGATCCGACGATCCTGCCGCCTACTGCAGGCGCCGCAGCAGTTCGATCAGGCGGCGAATTTCGGGCGGGCTCAAATCGCGGGCGATGCGTTTCTCGTGGCGCCGGACTTTCGGTTCCAACGCGCTCAACAAGGCCTCGCCTTTCGCGGTCAGCCGCAGGGCGTGGGAGCGGCGATCGTTGTGAGCAATACCCCGTTCGGCCAGACCGCGCGATTCCAACTCGTCGATCACGGCGACCATGGTGGAGCGTTCGGTGCCGATCGACCGGGCCAAGGCCGATTGGCTGATGCCTGGATTGGCCTGGATCATGGTCAACACGCCGAACTGGCCCGGGGTGACGCGCGAGTCCGCCATGGTGCGCATGAAGTCGTCGAACACGATCGCCTGGGCCCGGCGCAAATTGTACCCGATCAGGCCTGGAAGCAGGCCATAGCTCAACGCCGGTGTCCCCGAAGGGACGGCCTTGTTCGGGCTTTTCTTGCTCACTTTGCGACTCATCTCGGCAGGTCATATCCGGTATCGGAAGGCCATACAAGAAAATGACCTTAACCGCGCACAAACGAATGCAAGAGAGGCGGCTAGCTCGGATCGACTTTCGAACGGCCGCATCGTCTGTGTACAATGAAGCGACGCAACTCGTGACATTGGGTTCCGGTATGCTGTCACGATGAGACCGAAATTTGCCTGGAGCAAGCGACATGCAGGAAGCCTTTATTTGCGACGGAATACGCACCCCAATCGGCCGCTACGGTGGGGCCATCGCCTCCGTCCGCACCGACGACCTTGCCGCGCATCCGATCAAGGCGCTGATCGAACGTAACGCGGAGGCGAATTGGGGCGCCCTCGACGAGGTTATGCTCGGCTGCGCCAATCAGGCCGGTGAGGACAACCGCAACGTCGCGCGTATGGCGGCGCTGCTGGCGGGTTTGCCGGAAACCGTGCCCGGGGCGTCGCTGAATCGGTTGTGCGGTTCAGGCCTCGATGCCGTGGGAATCGCGGCCCGGGCGATTCGCACGGGCGAGGCCGATTTCATCATCGCCGGCGGCGTGGAAAGCATGTCGCGCGCCCCATTCGTCATGGCGAAAAGCACCAAGGCCTTTTCCCGCAGCATGGAGGTCTATGACACCACGATCGGTTGGCGTTTCGTCAACCCGGCCATGGAACGGCTGCACGGGACCGACTCCATGCCGGAAACCGGAGAAAACGTCGCCGAGGAGTTTCAGATTTCGCGCCAAGACCAGGACGCCTTCGCGTTCCGGTCGCAGCAAAAGACCGGCCGGGCGATGGAGTCTGGGCGTCTCGCCAAAGAGATTGCGCCGATCGCATTGCCGCAACGCAAGGGCGCCGATATCGTGATCGACCGCGACGAGCATCCGCGTCCGCAAACGACGCTGGCGCAGCTTGCCGCCTTGCCGACGCCGTTCCGCAAGGGCGGCACGGTGACGGCCGGTAATGCCTCGGGCGTGAACGACGGCGCGGCCGCGCTCATCGTCGCGTCTGAGAAGGCGGTGAAGGACCATGGCCTAACCCCGCGCGCCCGGGTCGTCGGCATGGCGACCGCCGGCGTCGCGCCGCGTATCATGGGAATCGGCCCGGCGCCGGCGACGGCCAAGCTATTGCAGCGCCTAGGCCTGACGATTGGCGACATCGGGGTTATCGAGTTGAACGAGGCCTTCGCCTCTCAAGCCATCGCCGTTCTGCGCGAACTCGGCGTGCCGGAAGACGCGGAGCACGTCAATCCAAACGGCGGCGCCATCGCCTTGGGCCATCCTCTGGGGGCGTCCGGTGCGCGTCTCGCTCTCACCGCGACCGAAGAGCTGCACCACCGGCAGGCCCGATACGCCCTGTGCACTATGTGCATCGGCGTCGGACAGGGGATCGCCCTGTTGCTCGAGAGCCCGTAGTTAACGAATCCAGGTCCGCTGAACCGGCCTGAATTCCTCAGGCACCGTAGCAAAGAGGTTTATCATGGGGGCCGGCTTTCCCGCCCGACGGGCCCGTTTGGATCTCACTTTCAACGGCCCAAAGATCGGGCCGCGAATTTGGCCGACAGAGGCTTGCGGCCAAAGAGGCTAGGGAATTGCCGTTGGTTCCGTCTCCGAGGGGCCATTATTCGCGGCGAGCCGCCCGAACCCGGCGGAATTCCGCTGCTTCGCGTATCACAGGTACGATACACCTACACGACGGGGGGTGGGTGGTGGGCGCACAAGGACTCGAACCTTGGACCCGCTGATTAAGAGTAATCAA
>JAJFGO010000084.1 GCA_021776095.1 Kiloniellaceae bacterium
GCCAAGCTGCGAGCGTCATTCACCAAGGACGGCACGGTCACGGCCGGCAACTCGTCGGGTATCAATGACGGTGCCGCCGCGGTATTGGTCATGGACGCGGCGCGAGCGGAGAAAGAGGGCCTGAAACCGAAACTTCGCTGGGTCGCCTCGGCCGTCGCCGGCGTCGATCCGGGTGTCATGGGCTACGGCCCCGTGCCGGCAACCGAGAAACTGCTGGCACGCCAGGGCCTGTCCATCGACGACGTCGCCTTGGTGGAATTGAACGAGGCGTTCGCGGCGCAGACCATCGGCTGCATGCGACGCCTCGGCCTCGACCACGCCAAGACCAACGTCAACGGCGGTGCCATCGCCCTCGGCCATCCGACCGGCTGCTCGGGGGCGCGCATCATGGTCACCCTGATGCATGAGATGACGCGTCGGGCCCCTGATGCCAAGCGACCGTTCTATGGCGTCGCCACGCTCTGTGTCGGCGTCGGCATGGGTGTCTCCACCCTGGTTGAGTGGATCGGCGACTGATGGCGGGCGATCGTCCTCTTTCCGGCATTCGCGTGGTCGGCCTGGAGCAGTACATGGCCGGGCCCTACTGCACCATGCTGCTGGCCGATGCGGGCGCAGAGGTGATCAAGATCGAACGCCCCGGTACCGGCGATCCGCGCCGCCTGATGCCGCCCTTCGCGGAGCAGGACGGCAACAAGAAGGCCGCCGGCTTCATGGGCTATAACCGCAACAAGAAAAGCCTGGCGCTGAACCTGCGCGACGAGCGCGGGCACGAGGTGTTCCGCCGGCTCTGCGGGTCCGCCGACGTGGTGCTGGAAAACCTGCGTCCCGGCTCCATGACCAAGCAGGGCCTCGGTCATCGCGAGATGCGCGAGCTCAACCCGAAGCTGATCTGGGCCATCATCTCGGGCTTCGGCCGGCTCGACGGCTATCGCGGCCCCTACTCCGACCGCCCGGCTTTCGACATCGTCGCCGAGGCCATGAGCGGCATGATGAACCTTGTCGGCTTCGCCGACAAACCGCCGAGTTGGACAATCTATGGCCTGGCCGACGTGTTCTCCGGCAGCATGACGTCCTACGGAATCATGCAGGCGTTGTTCATGCGCGAGCGCACGGGCGAGGGCCAGTTGGTCGATTCGGCCATGTTCGACAACATGCTGGCACTCAACGAACAGATGGTGACGCTCTATTCCGTCGCCGGGCAGATGGGCGAGCGAGGGCGGCTATCCAACTACTATCCGCGTGGCGCCTTCCAGGCCGCCGACGGCTGGGTGGCGTTGCATTGCCCCGACAACATCCTCTGGCAGCGGCTCTGCGACGTCATGGGGCGGCCGGAACTGAAGGAAGACGCGCGTTCGGCAACGGCGCCCAACCGCTGCGCCAACACAGATTTCCTCGATCCCATCGTCAACGGCTATCTCGGCACCATGACGCGTGACGAAGCGGTGCAGACGCTGAACGATGGTGGCGTGCCCTGCGGGCCGGTGAACACGGCCGAGGACATCTTCGGCGATCCCCACGTGGCGGCGCGCGGCATGCTGATGGAAATCGACGATCCCGATGTCGGCGCCTACCGCTTCGCGCGCACCACGCCACACCTCTCGGCCAATGCGGAGTTACCGAAAGTCGCGGCGCCCCGGCTCGGCCAGCACACGCGGGAGATTCTCGAAGGGTCGCTGGGCTACCAGTCCGACGAAGTTTCGGCGCTGGCAGCCGATGACGTGGTGCAGGTCGAAGACGCCTAGAAGCTTAGCCGCCCATCATCGATGGTTCACAGAACTGCCGGCGCTTCTTCAGCGAGTTGCACAAGGCCTTTGCCTTGGCGTTGTTGGCCAGCGGGCCGACCTTGAGACGAAAGTACGTCCCCTTCTTGCCCAGCTTGACCCGCGACACCTCGTGGCGCATGCCGCCGAGCAACTTGGCGTGCGCCCGCCTGATCTGCGCCCAGCCCCGTTCCGCCTGTTTCTGCGAGCGATAGGACGCGATATGCACCGCCGGCGCCGGACCGCCGGCCGATTTCGCCATGGCGGCCTTGTCCTTGGCCATGGGCGCGGCGGCCATGGGCTTCGGCGTCGCCGGGCGCATGGCGGTCTCGATGGATTGGCGCTCGCGGGTGTATTCGTTTTGCGTCACGTAACCGCTGGCCCGCAGTTGCTCCAGCCGGCGCACCATGTCGGCGGCTTCCATGATGCCGCCGGGCGTGGCTTTCGGGTTGTCGATGACCACCGGCGCGGAAGGCAGCAACGCGTCCAGGATCATGGTCCGTTCGGCGCCGTGCTGGGCGACCGAGATAGCCCGCATCTCAAGCGCCCGGCCGATGGCCTGCAGGCGGCCGGAAATCTGGTCCGTCGACGGCACCGGCCGATCCAGGCCGGCCGCCGGCGGCGGCGCCGACAACGGCAGCAGGGCGCCCAGGTTGGCGCGGCGGCGGCGCGAGAACTCATCCTCGGTGACTAGGCCCTGGTCCTTCAGCGCCTTCAGTGTTGTGAAGCGCGAGACCACGTTGGCGTCGGCGCCGGCGAAGCCGCCGACCCCCGCTGGCGCGGCCCCACCGAGCGGCGCCATGCGATTGGCGCCGGCACTTGAAACGGCGACGGAAGACGGCGACGGGGCACGGCCCAGCAGGACATTGGACGATGGCGCCGCGGCGACCGGCGCCGACACGGCCTTCGGCGCCCCGCCACCAGATTCCATCATCGACAGGTTGACCGTGGCGATCTCGACCGCCGACTTGGTCTGCAGCGAATTCCAGACGATGAACTGGTTCGAGTCGTCCGGCCGCAGCGCCAGGATCGCCTGGTAGAGTTGGCGGGCGCGCTCGGTCTGGCCGGTGTTCTGATACAGCATGGCCAGCGCCACCAGGGCGTGGACGTCCTTGTCGTTGGCGTCGAGGGCGCGCTTGAGATGGTTTTCGGCCTCGGCGTAGTTGCCCTTGGCGATTTCGGCGATGCCCATCTCGGCGGCGTCGTTCTGCATCAGCGGGCTGACCGACCAGAAATCCGTCGACAGCATCTCGCCGTCGAGCATGGCGCAACCACCGACCAGCGAAATCGCCAGGGCGGCGGCGGCAAAACGGCCCAAAAGGCCGGGCCGGCGGCTCGGGAAAAGCTGACTTGGCACGCGATCATGCTCCCGTATGTTGGGGCACACCCTCCGAACGACCGGAAGGCCTTGTGTCACCTACAAGGCATAGTACCGCAACAGGAGCCCGAACACCAAGGCTAGATTGGCCTCAGCTCTTCTTCTTCTCTTTTTCTTTTTTCTTCTTATTTTCCTTCTTCTTCTGCTCCAACTCGATGCAGCCGAGCACTGAAGAGAATGGCAGCTTGGACATGGTCCCGCCGCCGGTTCTACGCGTACCCGCCAGCACCAGGATTTCCGAAACCTTGGCCTTGCGATCGCCGACAGCCTTGTTGATGACTTTCAGCAGGCGCTGGTCCTCGGCCTTCTGCTCCGGTGTGCGGCGCGCGTTCTTCACCGCTTTTTTCTTCTTCTTGCTATTGCCGCCGAAGAGGTAGGAACGCTCAAGAGGCTTGGTCCACCAGGCCTGCAGCAAGGCGTCGGAGATGCGCGGTCCGCGACCGCAGACCTTGCCGACCTTGGAGTTGTCCTCGATGGTCAGCACCACCGTGACCGGCGTCTGCACCGGCCGCTTGGAGGACTTGCGCGGTTTCACCGGCGCCATCACGGAACGCATCTGCACGTGGGCGCGGCCCTTCTTGCGCCAGCCGAAGGTGCGCTTCTTCTGCAACTCCTCGGTTTTCTTTTCCTTCGTCTGTGCGCCGGCCGTGGGTCCATCGACGCCGAGTACGGCGGCGGCTCCAACGGCAGCGGCGACAAGAACGCCAATTGTACGGTTCATCTTGCCTTTATCCTCCGGCTAGCTGGCCCGAGCCCCGATACCGCCTTCCCCCGAAGACGATCATCCCACCACGGAAATGCGGCGATTTATTGGCCACAGCGTGCCATGCCGGCACCCCGCCTGGCAATGCCGGGAACCCCGTATATTGTGGAAAACAAACGCCCCTCATGCCGCCCCCGCCGCGGCCAGTTCCAATTCCATGAACAGCGTGCCCTCGATGGGCGTCTTGTAGTAGGGCGTGGTCTCCTGGAAGCCCATGGAGCGGTAGAGCCCCTGCGCCGCCGTCATGTCGGGCAGCGTATCCAGGCAGAGAGCGCCGTAGCCCGCCGCCCGCGCCTCCGCCACCACGTGCTCGGCCAACCGCCGGCCGAGACCCGTGCCCTGCCAGCCGGACCGGACATAGAGCCGCTTCATCTCCGCCACTCCCGGCGCCAAGCCCCAGAAGCCGACACAGGCGGCGATGTCCGCCCCATCGCGGGCCAGGAACAAACCGCCATCGGGCGGCGCATACTTGCCCGGCAGCCCCGCCAGTTCGGCGTCGAAATCCTGGAAGCAGAGGCAGGTGCCGATACTGCCCTCGTATTCCTGAAACAACTCGCGCACGATCGCCATGTCGTCCTCGCCAGCGGCCGGCATGATATCAACAACGCTTGGGGCAACCTGGCTCATGACAACCTGATCTCCCCTTCCAGGAACAGCACCGCCTGGCCGCCCATGACCACGCGCTCGCCCTCCGTCCGGCAGGAGAGGTCGCCGCCCCGAGCCGAAACCTGGCGGGCATGAATATCTGATTTGCCGAGCCGTTCGGCCCAGTAGGGAACGATGGTGCTGTGCGCCGAGCCCGTCACCGGGTCTTCGGCGATGCCGGCCTGCGGCGCGAAATAGCGGGACGCACAATCGCTGGCGTCGCCGGGTGCGGTGACGATCAGCCCGAATCCCTCCATGCCCTTGATGAAGTCCAGGTCCGGCTTCACCGCCAGTACCTCGGCCTCCGAGCCCAGCACCGCCATGTTCTTGGCTGCCCGCAGAAAGGCCTCGGGCTCGAACCCCATGGCGTCGGCGAAACCGGCCGGCGGGTCCATGGGCTGGGCAACCAGGGCCGGAAAATTCATCATCAGGTTGGCGCCATCGCGCGCCACGGAGAGTTCGCCCGACCGCGTGTGGAAACTCACCTCGGCCGCGTCGGGCCGCAGCCGGTTGAGCACCAGCCAGCCGGAGGCCAGCGTGGCGTGGCCGCAGAGATCGACCTCGATAGCCGGCGTGAACCAACGCAGGTCGTAATCGCCGTCGTCGCGCTCCACCAGAAAGGCGGTCTCCGACAGGTTGTTCTCCAGCGCGATGGCCTGCATGAGGTCGTCGTCGAGAAACTCGTCGAGCGGACAGACGGCCGCCGGATTGCCCTTGAAGACCTCGGACGCGAAGGCGTCGACTTGATAAATTGGTATATCGATCATCTCTTTCTCCTTGATATCATGTGAGTTGAACCCGCCGTCGAGCCAAGGCAACGCCGCCCAGAATGGCGGCCGCCGCGATCGCCATGGGCCAGGTCAGGTCCTCGCCCAATATGGCAACGGCCAGGACCAGGCCGATAAGCGGCTGCGCGAATTGGGTCAGCGCGGTGTGCCCGATCCCGCCCTTGGCCAGGGCCCAATACCAGGCGGCATAGGCCAAGATCGACGACCCTATGGCAAGATAGGCAACCGACAGCAGGATCGGCCCGGAGGCGCTCGCCAAGGGCTCAAGCGACACGGCAACAGGCGCGAAGGGCAACAGCACGAGAGCCCCAACAACGAGCCCCCAATAGGTAACGGCCCAGGTGCCCGCCTCGCGCGCCGCGATGGCCCCGGCGACATAGCCGGCGGCGGCTGCCAAACAGCCGAGCCCGACCAGGGCATCGCCCTGCCAACTCGTGCCGCCGAGGCTCTGCCCGCCGTCCAGGCCAAACCGCGCCCCGGCCAGGATCGCCGTACCGAGTAAGGCGAGAATACAGCCCAGGGCCCAGCGCCGGCCCGGCGGGCGGCGTTCCACCAGGGCGGCAAAGAGGCCGGTGAAGACCGGCAGCAGGCCGATCAGCAGAGCACCGTGCCCGGCGCTGGTGCGCCCCAGGCCCAGGCTGAAGAGCACCGGAAAGGCAACGAAGCCGCCCAGGGCCGATACCAGCAGCCAGGCCCGGCCCGGCCCACTCGCGGGCAGCCGCAGGCGGCCTAGGACGATAACGGGAACCGCGCCCAAGGCACCCAAGAGGGTCCGCCACACGCCAACCGCCAGGGGGTCGAGCCCGCCCACCGCAACCTTGGTGGCCAGGGGGGTCGCGCCCCAAACCAAGACCGCCAGGATGGCCGCGCCCAACACCGCCGCCGCCGGCGCGGGGTTGCGGGTGTGCTCAGGCATGGACTGCGAAGCCAAAAATGGCCACGGTGCCCAGCAGACCGATCGCGGCCAGTACCAGGACCGGGCGCATCAATTCTCCCTCGCGGCCGGCCAAGCCGGTTACCGCGGCGGCCAGAACCACGCGGCCGGGCGAGGCCAGCGTGGTATTGGCTCCGGCGGCGTTCTGCGCCGCCGCAACCCAATCGGCCGGCAACTCGAGGCGCGCGCCTAAGGCCGCGTGGAAGGTCGCGAACATGGCATTGGACCCGGCGTTGCTCGCCGTTAGGAAACCGCCCAAGCCGCCGAGCAGCGGCAGGGCAAAAATGTAACTGCGCCCCGCCAAGTCGGCGACTTCTGTAGCCAGGGCGGCGATCATGCCACTTGCGGCCATGACTTGAGAGAAACACAAGAACCCGGCGACCGCGAGGGCGGCTGTCAACCAGCGCCGCAGGGTCGGACCGGCAAGCGGCGGAAATGCCCTCGCCGGCACCCGCAGCAGCGCTACCGAAACCGCCGCGGTCGCCAACAGCCAGAAGCCCGGATTGTAAAGCAACGGCACTGCCAGCTCGCTACCCGGCACCCTAAGCACGGCAATCTCGCGCAGTCCCTCGCCAAGTGGCACGATCAAGCGGGTCGCCAGCAAGGCGACCAACAGGATCGCGAAGGGCGCCAGGGCCCGAGCTAGCGACAAATCGCCCGTCCGCTTGCCTCGTTTTTGTGTGGCGGGCCCGCGCAAACAACGGCTGACCACAAGGCCAAGCGCGGTGACTGCCAGGCCGCCGATCATGCCGGCGGTCTCGACCCCCAACCCGGCGCTGGCCGCAAAGAGAACGGCGACCAGGGCCGTGCCGTAGAGCAATACCTCGGGCAAGCTTCGCCATAGGGCGTGCCAACCGGCGGCCCAGCCGGCCGCCGCCAAGCCGCAGGCCAAAATCAGGGGCAAACTGAGCGGCGCGGCCAGCATGCCCAGGCGGTCCGAAGATACGCCGGTCAACTCCGCGCCCAGCACGGTGCCCACGGCCAGGGCGCCCCAGGTCACCGCGCATTGCCCGGCTAGGGCCAGCAGCGCCGCGTCGCGCGGCCGATGGCCCAGGGCCACGAAGAGCGGCGCGGCGACCACGACGCCAATCCCAAAGCCGGTTGCCGATTCGAAGAATACGGACAGCCCAAAGACCAGGATCAGCGCCCGGCGCGCCGGATCGGGCACCAACTCGGCAACCGAGGCGGCAATCGCCTCCAGGGCCCCGGCCTGGCGCAGCACCTCATAGAGCACTAGGCCGCCAAGCAGCACATAGGCCACCATCCAGGTCATCAGGCCGCCGGCCAGCAACGCCCGCTGCAAGGCCTCGCCCGACAAGCCATAGGCCGGAACAAAGGCGACCAGGACCAGGGCGACCGCAAGTCCCGCCGCCCCGGCGCGCAAAGCCGACTGACGCAGGGCCAGAAGCAGTACGACCGGGGTCAGGATCGGCGCTACCGCCAGGGCCGCGAGCACGTGCTAATCCCGCCAGAAAGGCCGGCTGGATTCCGCCAAGACATCGGCACGGCTTAGCCCGATGTCCTTGAGCATGCGGTCGTCCAGGCTGGCCAGATGGGCGCGCTGGGACGCCCGTTCCTGCCAGGTGAGAAGCCGGTCCGCAATCCAGCCGAGCGTCTCAAACAAACTGATCCTGACCCGCAGGCTAGGCGGCCGGCTGTCCCCGACAGGCACGCCCAGGGGCAGCCGCCGGAATATTGTATGCATGATATTGCCTCAATCATTGAGATTGACATGATAGAACGATTGATATTGACTGTATTGAACCCATAACCGACCGGTCAATTAGTATATTGTCACCATGACAAATTGGGCACCCGATCTGGCGGGCCGCAGCGGCCCGCGCTATCTAGCCATCGCGGACGCCTTAGCGGCGGACGTCGCCGCGGGGCGATTCCACGCCGGCGACCGCCTGCCGACCCACCGGGACCTGGCCTGGCGCATGGGGGTGACGGTTGGCACCGTCAGCCGCGCCTATGCCGAGGCGGAGCGGCGCGGCCTCATTGGCGGCGAGGTCGGCCGGGGCACCTATGTCCGTGCCGCCACGCCGGATGACGACAACCTGCTGCGCCGCGATGCGGACGACCCGGACAATCTGATCGACCTGACCTTCAACTTTCCGCCCCCGGCGGCTGAAGGGGCCGTGCTGGCCAAGACGCTGGAGGACATGGCCGGCGACAGCGCCCTGCTGCAAAGCTGCCTTTCCTATCGGCCTTGCGCGGGCGCGCGGGCACACCGCACCGCCGGGGCCGCCTGGCTCGCCCTTAGCGGCCTGGAGATCGCGCCGGAGCGAATCGTCGTTACGGCCGGCGCGCAGCATGGCGTCTTGAGCGCCCTCGCCGCCCTGACCCGGCCCGGCGACCGGGTGGCATGCGAGGCGCTCAGTTATCCCGGCATCAAGCTGATCGGGCGCCTGCTCGGCCTGCGGCTCGAAGGCCTGCCCATGGACAACGAGGGCGTCCTGCCGGAGGCCTTCGACGCCCTGTGCCGCGGTGGTGAGGTCAAGGCGCTCTATTGCACGCCGACCCTGCAGAACCCGACGACCGCCACCATGTCCACGGCGCGCCGCGCGGCCATCGCCGAGGTCTCACGCCGCCACGGGGTGGCCATGGTCGAGGACGATATCATGCGCCTCCTGACCGAGGGCGGCCCGCCGCCGCTGGCGACCTTTGCGCCGGAGTTGTCTTACTACGTCACCAGCCTGTCCAAGACTGTGGCGCCCGGCCTGCGGATCGGCTTCGTCGCCGGCCCCGAGGGGGCCGAAGACAAGCTCGCCGCCGCCGTGCGCACCACTTGTTGGATGGCGACCCCGCTCGCGATCGAGGTTGGCGCGCGCTGGATTGCGGACGGCACCGCCCGGCGCATCCTAGCCACCCGGCGGCGCGAAACCATAGCGCGGCGCGCCCGCGCCCTCGCCGCCCTGCAAGGCCACGACGTCGATTGCCCGGAGGGCAGCCTGCACCTATGGCTGCACCTGCCCGACCCCTGGCGGGCGAGCGCCCTGGTCGCCGAGGCCCAGGCGCGCGGCGTCGCCATCGCCCCGGCCGAAACCTTCGCGGTCGGCCGCCGCGACACGCCCCATGCGGTCCGCGTCTGCTTCGGCGCCGCGCCCGACATGGCCGCCCTCGATCGCGCCCTAGGCACACTCAACGAACTGCTGGACAGCGAGCCGCCCCAATCCCTGGCGGCGGTGGTTTAGCGTTCGTCCGCATCTGCCAACCAGAACTCGGTGCGGAATTGCCGCCATCGGACGAATGTTCGGCACTGAGTCTGCTACAGGCGGGCGCCACTCAAACGTATTTCCCGCTAGCTTCGCCGAAAATTCAGGCGCTAAGATACCTTGTCCGAGGGAACGCCCTCATTGAAGGAGGGAAAAAATGACAGATCGAAGGAGATATCTGAGTGTCATAGGTGTATGGGCGATCGCGATTTCAACATTGCTTGCACCGGTCGAGCCCACGGCCGCGAGCGATGTGGCTGTTGTGCCGATAAAATACGAGGGTTATCGCAGGTGCATTGCCGAGTGCCTTGAGGTCTACGATGTGCTGCATCAGACCTGTACCGAGATTCCGGTTGGAGAGACTCCGCAAGACACCGAGGACGCACTTGATTGTTATTCTTCCGCCGGAAGCTTTCGCGCGGAGTGCACTAGCCAGTGCAGAATTTTCGATCTACTCCTACCGCCGCCACAGAAAAAGCCCAGTCTGTAATTGACTGGTAAGCACCACGCGGTTGGCATTCGGGCCGGTCCCTTCCCTGAGCCGTATCCACGGCAATACCACGGCGCCTAAGGAAACTCTTTCACCGTATGGCCGTGGTTGACCGGCCCGTGGCCTTCGCCGAAACCCGGGGCGGTGCGGATCGCTTCTTGTAGATATTCCCGCGCCCGCACAACCGCCTCGCTCATTCCCAAGCCTTGAGCGAGGCCCGTGGCGATGGCCGAGGCCAGGGTGCAGCCGGTGCCGTGGGTGTGGCGGGTGTCGATCCGGGGGCTGGCGAAGGTCTCCACGCTGTCCGGCGTAATCAGCAAATCGACTACGGTGTCGCCCTTGAGGTGCCCGCCCTTGAGCAGAACCGCGTCGGGGCCCAGGGCGAGGAGTTTGTCGCCGGCGCGGCGCATGTCTTCGGGCGTGGCGATGGTCAGGCCGGTCAGGCGCTCGGCCTCGGGCACGTTGGGGGTCACGATGCTGGCCAAGGGAATCAAACTTTCGGCCAGGGCCTTTTCGGCGCCGGCGTCGAGCAAGGCGTCGCCGCTGGTTGCGACCATGACCGGGTCGACCACCAGGGGCATGCTCTCGCTTGCCGAATCGATCGCCGCGCAGACCGCGTCGATCACCTCGGCGGTGTGCAGCATGCCAGTCTTGATGGCGTCGGCGCCGATGTCTTCGAGCACCACACGCATCTGCTGCTGAATAAAATCGGGCGCGACCCCGAGCACGCCGAATACGCCGCGGGTGTTCTGCGCGGTCAGCGCGGTGATCGCCGTGGCGGCAAAACCGCCCAGCGCCGTCACCGTCTTGATATCGGCCTGTATGCCCGCGCCGCCGCCGGAATCGGATCCGGCGACGATCAAAACCCTGCCCTGCATGACCGACCTGTTCCTGGGCGTCAGCTCGCGATCTTTTCGATTGTTTGAATGATATCGTCGACCACTCGGCCGACCAGGGCCGCGTCCTCGCCCTCGGCCATGACCCGCACCACCGGCTCGGTCCCCGACTTGCGCACCAGGAGGCGCCCCGCCGTGCCTAGGGTGCGCTCGCTCAGGTGAATGGCCTCGAGCACGCGATCGTCCTCCAGCGGCGCGCCGCCGTTGAACCGCACGTTCTTGAGAACCTGCGGCAGAGGATCGAAAACGTGACACACCTCGCTCGCTCGCTCGCCGCGCCCGACCAGCACGGCCAGAACCTGCAAGCCGGCGATCAAGCCATCCCCGGTGGTGGTGTAGTCGTTGAGCACGATGTGGCCCGACTGTTCGCCGCCGACGTTGTAGCCGGAATCGCGCATGCACTCGACCACATAGCGATCGCCGACCGGGGTGCGCACGAAGTCGAGCTTCATCTCCTCGATCTTGCGCTCGAGCCCCAGGTTCGACATCACCGTCCCAACCACGCCACCGCCGCGCAGGCGGCCGGACTGCTGCCACGACCGGGCGACCAGGCCGATCAACTGGTCGCCGTCGACCAGCTTGCCTTTCTCGTCGGACACCACCACGCGGTCGGCGTCGCCGTCCAGCGCCAGCCCAATGTCCGCGCCGGTCGCCACCACCGCGGCCTGCATGGCGCCGGGTGAGGTCGCGCCGTGCTCACGGTTTATATTGGCGCCGTTCGGGGCGACACCCAGGGTCACCACCTCGGCACCCAATTCGTAGAGCACCTTGGGCGCGACCCGATAGGCGGCGCCGTGGGCGCAGTCGATCACAATCTTGAGGCCGTCGAGGCGCAGGCCCTTGGGAAAGGTGTGCTTGACGAATTCGATATAGCGACCGCCCGCATCCTCCAGGCGGACCGCGTGGCCGAGGTCCTCGGCCCGGGCCAGATCGCCGTCGCCCTTGGCGTCCATGCGCCGCTCGATCGCATGCTCGACCTTATCCGACAGCTTATAGCCGTCCGGACCGAACAGCTTGATGCCGTTGTCCTGATAGGGGTTGTGCGAGGCCGAGATCATGACCCCCAGATCGGCGCGCAAGGACCGCGTCAGCATGGCCACGGCCGGGGTCGGCTGCGGCCCCAGCATGACCACGTCCAGGCCAACCGAGATGAACCCGGCGGTCAAGGCCGGCTCCAGCATATAGCCGGACAGGCGGGTGTCCTTGCCGATCACCACGAGGTGACGGTGGTCGCCGCGCCGGAACTCCGCGCCGGCGGCCTTGGCGACCGCCAGGGCCGTGTCGGCCGTGATCGGTTCCCGGTTGGCGGTGCCGCGAATTCCGTCGGTGCCGAATAGTCTGCGCATGTCCAAGCCCCCCCGGGGCATGAAAAAGGGCTCATAGGCCCATATGAAATAAGGATATCAGGTTACGGTATGATCCCTTTGTCTTGGCTTAACAACCGAAGAATCAGGGTGTACCGGCGGCCTCGACCGCGCGCCATATGGCCAAGGCTTGGGCGCTCTCAGCGACGTCGTGGACCCGCAGGATCTGGGCGCCGCGCGCCTGGGCGGCCAGGGCCGCGGCCAGCGACCCCGGCAGGCGCGCCTTGGGCGGGATGCCGGGCCGGACCTTGGCGATGAAGCCCTTGCGGCTAACCCCAACCAGTAGGGGGCAGCCAATTCCGTGCAAAACCGCCAGGCGGTCCAGAACCCGAAGGTTGTGGTCGAGGGTCTTGCCGAAGCCGATTCCCGGATCGATCGCGATCCGCTCGGGCGCAATGCCGGCCGCCACGCAGGCTGCGACCCGCCCGGCCAGGTAGTCGTGGATGTCGAGGGGGGCGTCGGCATAGACCGGATTGGCCTGCATGGTTTGAGGCTCGCCCTGCATGTGCATGAGCACCACATGAGCGCCGGCCTGGGCCGCCAGGGACAGGCTATCCGGATCGCCGGTCAGTGCGGTCACGTCGTTGACGATCCGCGCGCCGGCCTCCAGGGCCGCGGCCATGACCGGCGCGTGCCGCGTATCGACGGAGACCAAGGCGCCGGCCTCGGCCAAGGCGCGCACCACGGGAACGACCCGGCGCACTTCCTCCGCCGAGTCCACATTGGCGGCGCCGGGCCGGGTCGATTCGCCGCCCACATCCAGAATATCGGCGCCGGCCTCGGCCATGGCCAGGCTGTCGGCGATGGCCCGCCCGGCATCGAATCGATCGCCGCCGTCGGAAAAGCTATCGGGTGTGACGTTGAGTATGCCCATGAGCCGTGGCCGGGCCAGGGAAAGCCCCGCATAGTCGGCCCGCGGCGCGCTCAAGGCGGCCAGTTGCCGCTGCGCCTGCTCTGCCGCCTCGGCGCCGAACGCCGCAGCCCAGGCCACCGCCTCGCCCGGCGCTATCTGGGCGCGGGCGAGTTCCCTCGGCCCTTCCGGGCCGGCCTCGCGCGCCACCGCTTCGCAGCCCGAAAACCACAGCGATCCGCCGGCGAGCGCCAAGGCGCCGGCCAAGGGCGGCCCGTTATGCAGGCCCATGGGCCGAAGCGTGATGCGGGTTGTCATGGCCGGGATATCATCACGCGAAAAGCCCCGCGTAAAGCGGGGCCCTTCGGATTCAAACTAAGGTGCGGAGTGGCGTCAGCCGCCCGGTTGTGGCTCCGGCTCCAGGCCGCCGGGCGACTCCTTGCCCTTGGCCGCCTTGCCGCTGGACGGCACCGAGGAACGCCGGCCGCTCGATCCCTTGTCGCTGGTGCTGGCCGGCTCGCTGCGATCGATCGTCTCGCCGCGCAGCAGCATCTGGACTTCCTCGCCGGACAGGGTCTCGTATTCCAGCAGGCCCTTGGCGACCGTGTGCAGGTCGTCCATGTGCTCGCTCAAAACATCGCGCGCGGTGTTCTCGGCCTCTTCTATGATGCGGCGGATTTCCTCGTCGATGATCTGCGCGGTCGATTCCGAAATATGCTGCGCGCGCGCCACCGAGTGGCCCAGGAACACCTCCTCCTGGTTCTCGTTGTAGCGTAGCGGGCCGAGACGCTCGCTCATGCCCCATTCGGTGACCATGGCGCGGGCCATGTTGGTGGCTTGCTGGATGTCGTTGCCGGCGCCGGTGGTAATGTTGTCCGGGCCATAGATCAACTCTTCCGCCAAGCGGCCACCGAACATCATGGCCAGCTTGCTCAAGATCTCGCTCTTCTTATAGCCGTAACGGTCGCGCTCGGGCAGGTTCATGGTAACGCCGAGCGCGCGGCCACGCGGGATGATCGTGACTTTGTGCAAGGGATCGTTGCCCTCGACGAACAATCCGACCAAGGCATGACCGGCCTCGTGATAGGCGGTCAGTTCCTTTTCATCCTCGGTCATGACCATGGAGCGCCGCTCGGCCCCCATCATGACCTTGTCCTTGGCGTACTCGAAGTCGGCCATGGTCACCACGCGCTTGCCGGTGCGCGCCGCGATCAGCGCCGCCTCATTGACCAGGTTGGCCAAATCGGCGCCGGAGAAGCCCGGCGTGCCGCGCGCCACGGTGCGGGCATCCACGTCCGGCGCCAGGGGCACCTTGCGCATGTGAACCTTGAGGATCTTCTCGCGCCCGAGGATGTCCGGGTTCGGGACCACGATCTGACGGTCGAAACGCCCGGGGCGCAGCAGCGCCGGGTCGAGCACGTCAGGCCGGTTGGTCGCGGCAATCAGGATCACACCCTCGTTCGCCTCGAATCCGTCCATCTCGACCAATAACTGGTTCAGCGTTTGTTCGCGCTCGTCGTTGCCACCGCCCAGGCCAGCGCCGCGATGCCGACCGACCGCGTCGATTTCGTCGATGAAGATGATGCAGGGTGCGTTCTTCTTGCCCTGTTCGAACATATCGCGCACGCGACTGGCGCCAACGCCGACAAACATCTCGACGAAGTCGGACCCGGAAATGGTGAAGAACGGCACATTCGCCTCGCCCGCGATGGCGCGCGCCAGCAAGGTCTTACCGGTGCCGGGCGGGCCGACCAACAGGCAGCCTTTCGGGATCTTGCCGCCCAAGCGCTGGAACTTCTGCGGATCGCGCAGGAAGTCGACGACCTCCTCCAACTCTTGCTTGGCCTCGTCGATGCCAGCCACGTCGTCGAATGTGACGCGCCCGACCTTCTCGGTCAGCATGCGCGCCTTGCTCTTGCCGAAGCCCATGGCCTTGCCGCCACCGGACTGCATCTGGCGCATGAAGAAGATCCACACGCCGATCAGGAGCAGCATGGGGAACCAGGAGATCAGGATGGACAGAAGCGGGCTGGTCTCATCCGGCGGCGCGGCGGCGATGCCGACGCCATTGGCGCGCAGGCGCTCAACCAAGCCTGGATCTTCGGGCGCGAAGGTTTGGAATTCGCTGCCGTCGCGGAACTGGCCGGCAATTTCCTGGCCCTGGATGGTAACTTCCTGGACGTTGCCGCCTTCGACTTGATTTATGAATTCGGAATACGCGAGAGGCGGCTGCGGGCCGCGCGTCGCGGTCCCCTGAAACAGGTTGAACAGCGCAAAGAGCAACAGCACGATGACAAGCCAAAGTGCCGCGTTACGACTGAAATTCAAGCTAAGGCCCCTTCCTTTGCCAACCTGTCCCGGGTGCGGAACAGACCGGAAACCTAGTCAAAACGGTCTAACCTACCCATTAACATAATGCGCCTTACCGCCTAAGCAACTGTAAAGGAGCCTGCGGTTAGGCCGTTTTTGGGAGCAAAACGGCATTTCGATACAAATAAGGCTTGTTCCTTGGAACGCTTGGCAAGCCGCCGGTAGCCCAGGTGGGGCACCGCCAACAGCCCTGAGCGGTCGCTGATCGCCGGCAAGCTCGGGCGCACCGGCCCCGGGATCGATAGCGATTCGGGGTCGGGAAGCTGCGGCCGCAGGGCCGCCCAACCGGCCCGGCCCAGGGCGGCAACGCTGAGAGATCGCCCGGAATTGAACCGCCCGGACCCGCGCACCGCGATCTCGAATCGGTTGTCCCACAACAGGCTCGGCCCCGCGCGCAGCACCGTAACCGGCGTGGCACGTAGTTCGCGCACGACAAGCAACTCGTTGGTCTGGCTGGCGGTTGGCAGGATCCGGCAGCCGCCAAGCGTGGCCCCGCCGGTCAGGCCGGCGCGCAGGCGCGCCAGCAGGCGCTCCAAGCGATCCAACCTCGGCGCGTAGCTCAAACCGCCAAGGCAGGTCAGGAGTCGCGCCAAGGCCCGTAAAGCAAGTTCGTCCGGCGCCGCCGCCATCGAGGCTGCGTCGAGGCGGGCATAGCCGGCCGGATGCAGCCGCACGGCGCGGACCAGCAAATCGGCCAAGGACTCGTTCAAGGCCTCGCGCGCCCGGCCCAGGTGGGCGGCGGTCGCGGCCAAGCGGGCGGCGCCGAGGCCCTCGGCAGCCAGGTCCGGGGCCAAGCCGCGCAGCCGGACCCGCGCGTAATGGGGGTCCCGGTTGGTCGGGTCCTCGATCCATTCGATCCCGGCCGCTTTCAGACCGGCGGTCAGCCGGGCTCGAGGCACAGACAACATCGGCCGCAGCAGGCGGACCTGGTCTCGCGCGCCGACGGTCGCCATGGCCGCCAAGCCGTCGAGGCCGCTGCCCCGGCCCAGGCGCAACAGGAAGGTTTCGGCCTGGTCCTCCAGATGATGCGCCAAAGCCAGGTGCAGAACGCCGTGGCGGGCGCACCAGCCGGCCAAGAGATCGTGGCGAGCTTGCCGGGCGCGGGCCAACAGGTTCGCCCCCAGCACGGGATCGCTCCAGCGCAAAAGGCGATGGGCGATACCCAAGGCGCGCAGGCGCCGCCCGGCGCGGCGCGCCTCCGCCGCCGATTCGGGGCGCAGTCCGTGATCGACTATCAAAGCCGTAAACTGCCCGTCCCGCGTCCGGGCCCAGCGGTGCAACAGAACCGCGAGGGCCATGCTGTCGGAACCGCCGGACACGCCGGCGGCCACATGGGGGTTGGATTCGAAAGGACCGAGGGGCGCCATCAAGGCCGCGAACTCGTTATCGCCGAGCGCCACCGCGCCGGTCAACGAGGTCACGGACACCCGAGGCGCTGGCGCTCCTGCTTGGCGCGTTGCTGAACCGTCACCGCGGCGTTCGGGTACCGCTTAAGCAACTCCGCGAAGGTGCCGCAGGCGTCGGGCTTGCTGCCCAAAGCGGAGAGTGACATGCCCAACTTCAAAAGGTTATCTGGCGCCTTTGAGTTATCGGGATAGCGCTGATAGGCCTCGGCGAAAGTGATCGCCGCCTGCTGAAAATCCTGCCGGACATAGTAGGTCTCGCCCAGCCAGTATTTCGCGTTGCCGGCCAGGGGGTCGTCGGGGTGCTGGTCTACGAAGGCGCGCAGGGCCAACTCCGCCTCGCCGTAGTTGGCCTGGCTCAAGAGACCGAAGGCGCTCTTGTACTGCGCTTCCGGGGTCGCGCCGCTCAGGGCATAGGCCTGGGCGGTTTGTCCCTGCGCGGCGGGCGCGCCGGCATCCGGGGAGACCTGCTGAACCTTCTCGGCCTGTAGGGCCGCCAGATCCTCGGCCGGAATCGTGCCCAAGGTGCGCGGCGCGGCGCCGCCCACGGGCTGGCCCAACAAACCGTCTTGGCCAGTTTCGGCCAGTTGTCCCTCGCCTGGCGCGCCGCCTTGAAGCCCGCCGGTCGCCAGGGCGCCGCCGCCTTGCTCCAACTGGCGCAGGCGCAAATCGGTATCGGCGGCCAACTTGTCGATCTGACCGCGCAGCTGGACTTGGCGGTGGGAGGATTCCTCGATTCGGCCGGTCAGCTCGCGCAATTGCGCCTCGAGCTGCGACAGGCGCAACTCGATCCGCGCGGCCACAGTGGTGTTCAGGCCGCCGGACCCGGAGCTCAGCGGCGCCGCGGCAGCGGCAGCCGCGGCGGGCGGGGTCTCACCGCGATAGACATGGCGTTGAAGGGTTTGCAGTTCCCGCTGTACCCGTTCCAGCCGGTCAACCAGGCCCTGTACCTGGGCATCCTGCGCGTGTGCGCGGGGCGCTGCGACACCAATCAAGGTGACCGCCAAAAGACCGGAGAAGAGACCGGCGCGGATCAGGGCCAAGGGCCCCGGACCTGACGCGGAAATTGTAGGCGACGTGTGGCGGAAGGTCGGCGCGATGGTCGCTCCGGTCATGTTTGCGGTTCCGGTCATCCGAGTGAGCCTGCGGGAGCCTCTTACTTGACCGAGATTCATGACGGAAATATGGCGCCAGCCAAGCTCATGGCAAGGATGACGCCGGCCCCTCTACACACGAGAAAGGCCGGCGATATCGTTAAAGCGTTCGCCCGTCGCGGTGGGCGGCGGTCCAGATCAGTTGACGGTGAAGACACCGCGCCGATTCTGGGCCCAGGCTTCCTCGTTCGAGCCGAGCACCGCCGGGCGCTCCTTGCCGTAGCTGATGGTGCGAAGCCGATTCGACTGAACCCCCAGCGCGAGCAAGTAATCGTAGACCGCGTTCGCACGACGCTCGCCGAGCGCGAGGTTGTATTCGCGCGTACCGCGCTCGTCGGCGTGACCTTCGATCGTGACGGTCTGAGCCGGGAAATTGTTCATCCAGGTGGCCAGCGACTCGACGGTGCGCCGCCCAGCCTGCTTCAGGTCGCTCTTGTCGAAGTCGAAGAAGACACGATCGCCGACATTAACGACGAGGTGCTCCTGGCTGCCAGGCGTGGGCCCGGGAATGGTCGCGGTCGAGGTGCTCGCGGTCGACGATGGTGTCGATGTGGTGGTCGCCGTACCGGCTCCCGACCCGGCCCCCGAATCTTCGCCCGAGGTACCGCATGCGGCCAAAAAGAAGGCAGCCGCGATGAACGTGAAAAACTGTGAACGCATGTGGAAACCTCTCGAGAATTCCCCCCGGAATTGGATGTCATGCCATACAGGCGCCGGGCCACGAATATGGCAGCCGACTCTTAAGGCAAGGATAACAACCAACTCGTCCGCATCATGCAAACGAGGTGGGCAATTTATCCGAGGAATCCTAGGGAATCAAGGGGGACCAGGCCGGATCGGAGCCGTCGATCGGGGTCACAATCTCGCGTTCGTTAAAGCCCGTTAAGTCTATGGTATGCAGTTTCGAGCTCACCTCGCCGCGCGCGTCCGCCGGGCCTTGCCGATAGTAAGACAAGACCCGTCCGTTCGGCGCCCAGGTCGGGCCTTCGACCAGAAAACCCTTTGTCAGCATGCGTTCGCCGCTACCGTCCGGGCGCATGACGCCGATGTAAAACTCGCCCTGATAGATACGAGTGAAGGCAATCAGATCGCCGCGCGGCGACCAGACCGGCGTGGCGTAGCGCCCAGGACTAAAGGTGATTCGGCGCACATTCCCGCCATCGTGGGACATGACATAAATTTGTTGCGCGCCGCCACGATCCGAATTGAACACGATCTCTTGCCCGTCCGGCGAATAGCTGGGCGAAGTGTCGATCGCTGAATGATTGGTCAGGCGGGTGATCTTGCGGGTCCGCAAATCCATGTCGTAGATCTCGGAATTGCCCTGCCGCGCCAGGCTCATGATCACCCGGTTGCCATCCGGCGAGAAGCGCGGCGCAAAGGTCATGCCCGGGAAATTGCCCAGGACTTCTTGCTGGCCGGTATTGAGGTTGAAGAGGTAGACCCGAGGCGTTTCCCCGACATATGACAAATATGTGATTTCTTGTGTCGTGGGCGAAAACCGCGGAGTCAGAACCAAGGAAGAGCCGTCGGTCAGGAAGCGGTGGTTCTCGCCGTCCTGGTCCATGATCGAGAGTCGCTTCAGGCGCCGGGTCTGCGGCCCACTCTCCGCGATATAGACGATTCGCGTATCGAAATAGCCTTCCTCGCCGGTCAGCCGCTTGTAGATCGCGTCGGCAATGATGTGCGCGACCCGGCGCCAATTGGCCGGAGTCGTGAAATAGGCCAAGCCGGTGACCTGGGTTTCCGCGAAGACGTCCCAGAGGCGGAACTCGACCCGCAGACGGCCGTCGGCCTGCAACTGCGTGGCGCCGCTGATCAGGGCCTGCGCGTTTATCAACCGCCAGTCGCCAAACTTCGGCGCGATCCTCAAGGTCGCAGGATCCTGGATGAAGGCGCCCTTCTCGATCGGTCGGAACAGGCCGCTGCGCTCAAGGTCGGCGGCAACAACGCCCGCGATGTCTTTGCCAAACCGCATATCCTCGGGCGTGTCGGCGAAGAAATCGGTCACCGCGATGGGCAGGGGCTCGACGAAGCCGCGGGTGATGTCCACGACCAGTTCGGCACGCGCCGCGCCGCCCGATCCGGCGGCAGCCCCGGCCGCTAAGGCCAAAACCAGGGCGAAAAGACGGGCGATAAGCTTAGAATTAATTTCGGTGGTCATGTTCCAAACATTTCTCGCGGGTTGAATCGCAGGGTGAGTTCGCGCCAGACATCGTACTTTCTGACCGGCAACTTGAAAGGACTGCACACGTCGATCGCGCGCTTGGCGTTTTCCGCCGCGCTGCGGAAATAGGCATCTTGAACCATGCGCACCGTATCGACGATATCGGCCTGGCGCACCGAGCCGTCCGGGTTAAGCCGGACATTGATCTCGACCACCATATCTTCCGCCTCCCGGGCGCCGGGGTCGAGCCGCCAGCACGCGCGTAGCTGCTGCTGAATCGCCTGGACCATTTGGTTTTGCTCGAAGACGCTGACCCTCGGCGCGACCGGGCCTTTTTCCAGGGCCTTGGCGGTCTTGTCCTTGGCCGCGGGTTTCGGCTGGTCCTTCAGCTTCTCCACGTTGCGCAGGATTGAGGTCAGTTGGTCCGGCTTAGGCTTGGGCGGCGCCTTCTTTGCCGGCTTGGCCAGCTTCACCACCGGGCGGCGCTTGGGCACCGGCGGCTTGGCGATTGCGGGCTCAGGTTCGGGTTCCGGCTTGGCTTCCGGCGGCGGTGGCGCGGGTTCCGGTTCGGGCTCCGGCTCCACCTTCGCTTCGGGCGGTTCGGGCTCAGGTTCCGGCGCGGCCTCAGGTTCCGGTTCGGGCTCCGGCTCGGGTGGCGTGGGCTCCGGCTCCAGCTTCGCCTGCTGCTGTTCCGGCTCCGGTTCCGGCGCCGGTTCCTCGGCCTTGGGCTCGGGCGTCGGTTCCGGCGCCGGCTTCGACATCAGGTCCGCCAGATCCGCCAGGTTGACGATTTCGACCGGCACCACGTTTTCGTTGAGCGGCGTCACGAAAGACGGCAGGCCGAACACCAGCACGGCCAAGACGCTGGCGTGCAAGGCTCCGGAAAAGAATGCTGCGCTACGCATGAGCGACATTACGCTTCTCCGACATCCGCCCCCGGGTCCGGCCTAGTTCTTTTTCTTGGTCTTGTCGGCCCCGGCGCTGCGTTTGGGCAGTTCCGAGACCAGGGCCACCCGGGTGAAGCCGGCCACATTGACTGTGCCCATGACCTCCATGATGCGGCCATAGGCGATGCTCCGGTCACCGCGCAGATAAATCCGAGTGTCGGGCTTGTTTTCCGTGATCGCCCTGAGGCGCGGAACCAGGTTTTCGACCGGCACCTCAGTGTCTTGAATGAAGATCTGCCCCAGCGCGTTGACCGATATGACCAGCGGCTCCTGCGCATCGGCAATCGCCTTGGCCTGGGTCTTGGGCAACTCGACCGGGACGCCCACGGTCAGCAAGGGCGCGGTCACCATGAACACAATGAGCAAAACCAACATAACGTCCACGAAGGGCGTCACGTTAATCTCGCTGAGCGGTTTATAGGTCCGGCGCCGATGGCCGGGGCCGCCGACGCGGCCGATGAATTCGCTCGCCATGCTCTTATTTCTCGTCCAATTGCCGCGAAAGTATGGCGCCGAACTCGCCGGCGAAGGCTTCGAGCCGTCCGGCATAGCGGCCCAGGTCGCCGGCCAGCTTGTTGAAGCCGATCACCGCGGGGATCGCCGCCACCAGGCCTAGGGCGGTCGCGAACAGGGCCTCCGCGATGCCCGGCGCCACCACCGCCAGGCTGGTGTTCTCGGACGCGGCGATCGAGGTGAAGGCGTTCATGATGCCCCACACCGTGCCGAACAGGCCGATGAAGGGCGCGGCGGAGCCGACCGAGGCGAGGAACACCATATGCCGTTCCAGGCGATCCATCTCGCGCCCCAGGGTGATCTGCATGACCCGATCGACCCGCTGCTTTAGGCTGACCTTGGCCTGGCCGTCGGCGTCGGCGCCGCGCGAGGACGAGCGCCGCCATTCGCGCATGGCAGAGACAAACAGCGAGGCCATGGGATCGGGCGGCACCCGGTCCATGCGTTCGTAAAGGTCCTCGAGCGAACCGCCGGACCAGAATGCCTCCTCGAATTCACCGGCCTGAGCGCGCAGCCGGCGCATCCGCAAGGCTTTTTCGAAAATGATCGCCCAGGTCCAGAAGGACGCCAGAATCAGGATTACGAGAACCAGCTTGACGACAATATCGGCCTCGAAGAACAGGCCCCAGATCGATAGGTCGTAATTGACCGAACCGCCAAGTGTGAGGGAATCGACTGCCTGGTTTTGCATCGCTTAGGTTTGCTCCGAGGATTGAACATAGGGTTGCAAGATGGCGCGGATCGGGTCGGGAATCGCGACTGGCCGCCCCGTGGGACGTAGACAAACGATCCGCAGGTTTAAATGCGCCACCAGATCGCCCGCACGCCAGACGCCCTGATCGACGCGGACGGAGGCACCGCGCAAATCGGTTAGCCGGGACCGCACCTCTAGCCAGTCATCGAGCCGCGCCGCGCGCCGGTAGTCGATCGTACAATTGCGCACCGCGAAGCTCATTCCATAGCGTTGCGCAGTTTCGGTATGATTAACCCCGAGCAAGCGCAGCATTTCCGTGCGGCCCCGCTCGGCAAATTTCAGATAATTGGCGTGATAGACCAAGCCGCCGGAATCGGTGTCCTCGTAGTAGACCCGCAGAGGCAGAATGTGGCTGGTGCCGTCGATTCGGCCGCTGTTCTCTGAGGCGCCGGTCTCGGACTCACTGGGCTCGGCAATCCCGGTGTTCACCCGGCCTCCTCCCCGGCGTCGTCGCCATCGGACCCCAAAAGATCGAGCTGGGTCAGGCGGCGCGGCCGGGCGAGCCCCAGATAATCGTAGGCCGCCCGGGTCAAGACCCGGCCGCGCGGCGTGCGCTGCAACAGGCCCTGTTGCATTAAATAGGGCTCGATCACGTCCTCGATCACGTCGCGCTGTTCCGAAAGGGCGGCCGCCAAGGTTTCAGCGCCGACCGGCCCGCCGTCGTAGTTATCGGCAATGGCCCTGAGATAGCGCCGGTCCATGGCGTCCAGGCCACGCTCGTCCACGTCCAGGCGGCGCAAGGCCAGATCGGCGACCGCGGCGTCGATCGCGCCGCCCCCGTCGACAGCCGCGAAATCGCGCACCCGGCGCAGCAGCCGGCCGGCCACGCGCGGCGTGCCCCGGGCCCGGCGCGCGACCTCGCGGGCGCCCTCCGGCGTCATGGCGACATTCAGAACCCGCGCCCCGCGCGACACGATCTCCTGCAACTCATCGATCTCGTAGAACAGCAGGCGCAGGGGAATTCCGAAGCGTTCGCGCAGCGGCGTGGTGATCAGGCCCGAACGGGTGGTGGCGCCGACCAGGGTAAAGGGCGGCAAATCGATCCGGACCGAGCGTGCCGCCGGTCCTTCGCCGATAATGAGATCGAGCTGAAAGTCCTCCATGGCGGGATAGAGGATTTCCTCCACCGCCGGAGACAGACGATGGATCTCGTCGATGAACAGGACGTCGCGCACCTGAAGGTTGGTCAGGATCGCCGCCAGATCGCCGGCACGGGCCAGCACCGGGCCGGATGTCGCCCGGAAGCCCACGCCCATCTCCCGTGCCACGATCTGAGCCAAGGTGGTCTTGCCCAGGCCCGGCGGGCCATGAAACAGAACGTGGTCCAGAGCCTCGCCGCGGGCCCGCGCAGCCTCGACGAAAACCCCCAGATTTTGACGCAGGGCCCGCTGACCGATGAATTCGTCCAGGCTGGCCGGGCGCAGGGCCGGCTCGGCGCCGTCGCCGCTGGCGAAATCCGGAGTCACGACGCGCGCTTCGCTCATGGCGCCAATTCCCGCAGGCCGGCGCGTATGACCGCCTCGATCGGCGCGTTACCGCCAAGCTCGCGCGCCGCCTGAGCCACGGCGCCGAAGGCCTCGCCCCGGCCATAGCCCAAGTTGACCAGGGCGGACACCGCGTCCTCCGGCACTGCCTCGGCCGGCGGCGCGGTGGCGCCTGCAACGGCGGCCAAATGGGCGGCCTCGCCCAAGGCGATGCGCCCGGCTTTCTCCTTCAACTCGGACGCGATCCGGCCAGCGAGCTTGGGGCCGACACCATTGGCGCGGGCGAGGGCCGCCTTGTCCTGCGCCGCCAGGGCTTGAACCAGTTGCGCCGGGGACAATACTGAAAGGATCGCGAGAGCCATGCGCGCGCCAACCCCTTGAACCGTGGTCAGTAAGCGGAACCAATCGCGCTCCGCGACGTCGGCGAAGCCGTACAGATGAATATGATCCTCGCGCACATGGGTTTCGATCATGAGGCGCAGCGCCTCCCCCGGCGCCGGCAAGTTGGCCAGGGTGCGCGCAGAGGCGAACACCAGATAGCCGACCCCGGCCACATCGACGATGGCCCAGTCATCGCCCGCCGAATCCAGCCGTCCGCTCAGCTTGGCGATCATCGTGCGGACTCCGCCAGGGCATCCCGCGCCGCAGCCGCGCCCCAGCGGCGTGTGCTTTGGGCGCTGTGCGCGTGGCAAATGGCGACCGCCAGGGCATCGGCCGCATCCGGTCCGGCGATGTCGCAGCCGGGCAGCAAACGCCCGACCATCATGGCGACCTGTTCTTTTTTTGCGTGGCCGGTGCCGACGACCGCTTTCTTGACGGTCATGGGCAGGTATTCGGTGGTCGGCAGGCCAGCCAAGGCGGCGGAGAGCAAGGCGGTGCCGCGCGCCATGCCGAGTTTCAGGGTCGAGGTCGGATTGCGGTTGGCCAGGGTTTCCTCGACCGCGGCTTCGTGGGGCATGAACTCACGCAGGACCGCCGAAATGCCCTCGTGCAGGTGCATCAGGCGGATCGCGATCTCGGCCGCCGTCTCCGGCGCGATCGCGCCGTTAGCGATATGGCGCAGGCGATTGTCCTCGATCTCGACGATCCCCCAGCCGGTCCGCCGCAAACCCGGGTCGAGCCCTATTACGCGCATGATCCCCCTGTGCCCGCCGCCGGCCGCTCGCTAGGCCGTCATGCGGGTCATGATCTCGTCCGAGATGTCATAGTTGGCAGCAACGCTCTGAACGTCGTCGCTGTCGTCCAGTGTGTCGAGCAGCTTGAACAGGGTCGCTGCCTGATCCTCGTCGATCGCCACCGTGGTTTGTGGCTTCCAGATCAAGGCGGCCTCCTCCGGGTCGCCAAAGCGCTCCACCACGGCATCGCGCACGCTGGAGAAATCCTCCGGTGCGCAGTAGATCTCGTGCCCCTCGGCGGTGCTCTCCACGTTGTCGGCGCCAGCGTCGGCGGCGGCCTCGAACATATCGTCGGCCGAGGCCGCACCGGCCGGATAGACGATCATGCCCAGCCGGTCGAACATGAAGGAAACGCTGTTTGTCTCTCCCAGACTGCCGCCCAGCTTGCTGAAGGCGGCGCGGACCTCCGAGGCGGTCCGGTTCCGGTTGTCGGTCAGGGCCTCGACGATGACCGCGACCCCACCCGGGCCATAGCCCTCGTAGCGGACCTCTTCGTAATTGGTATCGTCCTCGCCGCCGGCAACGCGCTTGATGGCGCGGTCGATATTGTCCTTGGGCATGTTGGCCGCCCGGGCCGCCGAGATCGCCGCCCGCAAGCGTGGATTCTTGTCCGGCTCCGGCAGGCCGGAGCGAGCCGCAACCACGATTTCGCGGATCAGGCGACCGAAAATCTTGGCGCGCTTTTTGTCCTGCGCGCCCTTGCGGTGCATGATGTTCTTGAATTGCGAATGGCCCGCCATGACCAAGCGTCCCCATATCTTGCAAGTGATTACGAAACTTTTACCACATTTTGTGGTATGGGGCGCCCCATTTGGCCGCGTGTCAAGATGGAGACCGCGCCCCTGATAGTCGTCCAATATGGCGATAATGCGGCGTCTTCTAGCAGGATTTGCCGGCCATCAAAAGCCCCACACAGGGACCCGGTGGCGCCCCGACTTAACTCGGACTTAAGGTGAATAGCGGCAAGATTGGCCTCTCCTGTGTTTTTTCGAGGCGAATTTTCCATGTTGCGCAGCCACAATATTCCCCAGCTCGAGGTCCCGCTTGAGGCGCCGGCCAGCGCCGTGGAGCAAGCCAAGTGCCTGGCCAATGCCGCTGAGTTGGTCGAGACCTACGCCCAGAAGTGTGCGCCAGATTCGCTTGACGCCATGTTGGCGGCGGCCGTCGCGGACACCCCCGGCCAGGCGGCCGAGTTGGCTCTCCAAGCGGCCGAGGCCGCCACGGCGCAGAGCGAAACCTTGCTGGAAGAGGTCGAGCGCTTCCTTAGCCTGACCCGAGCCCGGCCCGCCGAGTCCGCCTAGGTCGAGACTGCCGGCCCGCCCCAAGACATCGGGCTAATCCAAGGATGCCGGGCTGAGCCGCCCGCCAAGGCGCAGGGGCGCGACCCGGCGCGCCAGCCCGGTGCCGTCGTCCGTTTCCACGAAAACCGCGCATAAGGTCCCCTCACCGCTCGCCGCGCTCAGGCGCTCCGTGGGCAGCTTGCGGGTGAAGCGCTGGATCGGCACGGCCTTATCCATACCGATGACCGAATCGTAGTCGCCACACATGCCGGCGTCGCTTTGATAGGCGGTGCCGCCCGGCAGTATCATGGTATCGGCGGTCGGCACGTGGGTGTGGGTCCCGACGCACAGCGAAACCCGGCCGTCCACAAAATGCCCCATGGCCATCTTCTCGCTGGTCGCCTCGGCATGCACGTCGAGGACGATGGCCTGGACCGATCCGCCCAGGGTGTGCCGGGCCAGTTCGCGATCGACGCAGGCGAAGGGATCGTCGAGCGGGTCCATGAACAACCGGCCCATGACGTTCAAAAGCATGACCTTGCGCCCGCCGCGCCCGGTAAACACGGCCGCGCCCCGACCCGGCGTGCCGGCCGGGTAGTTGTGCGGGCGTAGCAAGCGCGGCTCGCGCTCGATCACATTCAGGGCCTCGCGCTGGTCCCAAGAATGGTTGCCCCCGGAGATCGCATCGACCCCGGCCTCGAAGAGCTCGGTACAGATCTTTTCGGTGATGCCGAAGCCGCCGGCCGCGTTCTCGCCGTTGGCGATCACGAAGTCGAGGTCAAGCTCACTGCGCAGACGCGGCAGGTTGTCGGTCACCACATCGCGGCCCGGGCGTCCGACGATATCGCCACAGAACAGAAGCTTCATGCCGAGCGAACCCCGTCATCGTCGAGCGATGCGGTCTCGATTGCCTCAGCCTCGGTCACGACCCAATCGAGACGCTGGTCGTAGACGTCGCGGGGCACCTGCCGAGCCTCCTGGCCGGCGTAGGCAAGGCCGACCGCGCAAACCGGTGCCTCCGCCCGCAAGGCCGCGAGCGTTCGGTCGTAGAAGCCGCCGCCATAGCCGAGCCTGTACCCCAAGCGGTCGAAGGCCAGAAGCGGCACCAGCAGAACCTGGGGCCGAATCGCCGGCCGCTCCGGCGTCGGCACCTGGGTACCGAAGCCCCCGGGAACCAGAGGCTGGCCGGGCGCCCAGGCCCGGAAAACCAGGGGCAGACCGCGCCGAAGGGTGACCGGCAGGCCAAGCGGGTGGCCGCGTTCGTGCAAGGACTCGATCAGCGGCCGGGGGTCGATCTCGCTGCCCATAGGCCAATAGGCGGAGACCACGCATCCGGCGGGAAAGGCGATGGCGTCCAAGACCCGGTCGCGCAGGGCGGTGCCGGCGGCGCCGGCGGCGGCCTTGGCCGCGGCCATGTCCCGGCGGTCCGAGGCCAGGCTTCGGGTTTCGGCCTTGAGCCGCTCGAGCGTATCCGGATCCGGAGGATTTGGGGGGGCGGAATGGACGGTGCCGCGTTGGCCGTTGGTCACGTATATTCCTCTGTGGCCTGCTTCAGCAGGTGGGCGCCATATACCGAGACCACGGCCCCGGCAGGGACAGCTCCCTTGAGGTAGATATTGGCCCCAGGGAATGAAGGACCTGACGCACCACGCAGCACCGCCCGTCCCATGATGCAACGTGCGGTCTTAAAAGAAACTAACGATTATCTAGGCATCCGCCAGGCGTCCGGCAATAGCCTCGAGCCGTTCCGCGCAGGCGGTCAGGGCCGCCGTGGACTCCGGGTTGTCGCCCTGTTGCGTGCCCAGGGCATGGATTTGCCGGTAGGCCTCGAACAACTCGTCGGCAATCAGCAGGCTGGCCATGATCAGCACCCGTTTCTCGCCTGCCTGGCCGGCGGATTGCGCCAGGCCCTGGATCTTCTCGTCGATATACTCGGCGAGCTTTTGAAGGTGCGCCTCCTGGCCGTCGTCGCAGGCCATCTCGTAGCCGCGCCCATTCACGTTCAGTGTTACGAGAGCCATGGCGTTTGGTATCCTCGTTCAGCGCGGCGGGTCAAAGGTTGCTTTTCAGGTGATCGATGGTGCTGTCCAAGCGATCCGCGACGCTGCGCGCGACATCTTGCAACTGCGCGTTCTCGCGCTGCGCCGATTGAAGGGCCGCGCGCAAATCGCCCGCGCTACGCACCGGTCCGTTGGTCTCGACCGCGGCCTCAAGCCTGTCCAGCGCGGCCTGCAATCGCTCGGTCGCTTCGCGAAGTTCCGCCATATCGCCATCCCCCACTGCGGCGACGGATGCACGTACCTATGCCCCATCGCGTCTATTTTAGCCCCGGCCGCTGTAGCCGGGGGGACGTAACAATACGCAAGGGTGAGCGAGATGGTCAACCGCCGGGCGGCATCGCGGCCACAATTCACACCTCGCGACAGATTAACCAAAGCGCGCGGACATCCTTGACGGCCCTGCCTCGCGGCGGCATGTTGCGCCCGCCGGCCCCGCCGGCCAAGAACCACGATATTCACACGCCGCTTCCCGGTGGCCACAAGAAGGTGAAGGACCCGATGGTCGCCGCACCGTCTCCTGTTAAGCAATTCGATCGCGAGATCGCCCCCGCCGACCTGGCCAACGCGATCCGCGCCCTGGCAATGGACGCGGTGCAACAAGCCAAATCCGGCCACCCCGGTATGCCCATGGGCATGGCGGATGTCGCCACGGTCTTGTTCACCCAGCATTTGAAATACGATTCGGCGCAACCGGATTGGCCGGATCGCGACCGCTTCGTCCTCTCGGCCGGGCACGGGTCCATGCTGCTCTATGCCCTGTTGTACCTGACCGGATACCCCGGTCTCAGCTTGGCGGACCTAAGAAATTTCCGGCAGTTCGGCAGCCCGACCCCGGGCCACCCGGAGTATGGCGACACCCCCGGCGTTGAAACCACCACCGGGCCGCTGGGCCAGGGTTTGGGCAACGCGGTCGGCATGGCCTTGGCCGAGCGGCTGATGAACGCGCAGTTCGGCGACGCCGTGGTCGATCACCACACCTACGCGATCGCCGGCGACGGCTGCCTGATGGAGGGCATCAGCCACGAGGCGGCGTCCCTGGCCGGCCATCTACGCCTCGGCAAGCTGATCGTCCTCTACGACGACAACCAGATCTCGATCGACGGCCCGACCTCGCTGGCGTTGTCCGACGACGCGCTGGCGCGTTTCGCCGCCTACGGTTGGGCGGTGCAACGGATCGACGGCCACGACCGGGACGCCATCGACACGGCGCTGACGGCGGCCAAGCGCGAGGACCGGCCATCGCTAATCGCCTGCCGGACCATCATCGGCTATGGCGCACCGAACCTGGCGGGCACCGCCAAGACCCACGGCGCACCCTTGGGCGACGCGGAAATCGCGGGCACGCGGGAAAGCCTGAATTGGCCCCATCCGGCCTTCGAAATTCCGGACCGTATCCTGGCCGCCTGGCGCACCGCCGGCGCGCGCGGCGCCGAAGCGGCGGCCAAATGGCAGGAACGCCTGGCCGCTCAGGACTCGGCCCCGCGCGCCGAATTCGAACGCCGCATAGCAGGCGACCTGCCTGAGGGCTGGGACGACGACCTCATCGCGTTCAAGCAAAGCATGGTCACGGAAAAACCCAGCTTGGCAACCCGCGTGGCCTCTCAGAAAGCGCTGGAGGCCTTGAACGCCCAGATCCCGGAGATGATCGGCGGCTCGGCGGATCTGACCGGCTCGAACAATACCAAGACCGGCGATTTGGGCGCAGTGGCACCGAACGACTTCGCCGGGCGCTACATTTATTACGGGGTGCGCGAGCATGCCATGGCCGCGGCCATGAACGGGCTGGCCTTGCACGGCGGCCTGATTCCCTACGGCGGCACCTTCCTGGTCTTTTCCGATTATTGTCGGCCCTCGATCCGCCTAGCGGCGCTGATGCGCCAGCGCGCGGTCTATGTTTTCACCCACGATTCGATCGGCCTGGGCGAGGACGGCCCGACCCACCAACCGGTCGAGCATCTGGCGGCCTTGCGCGCGATTCCCAACCTGCAGGTCTTCCGCCCGGCGGACGCGGTCGAAACGGCGGAGTGTTGGGAGTTGGCCCTGCAGAGCAAGGATGCGCCCTCGGTCCTGGCGTTGACCCGCCAGAACCTGCCGACGGTGCGCAGCGAATGCAGTGAGAATTATTCCAGCTACGGCGCCTACATCCTGGCGCCGGCGCCGCGCGCCCGCGAGGTCACATTGATGGCCACCGGTTCGGAGGTCGAGATCGCGCTGGCCGCGCAAAAGCAACTCGACCAGATCGGCATCGCCGCGGCCGTGGTCTCCATGCCCTGCTGGAAACTGTTCGAGGCCCAACCCCCGCACTACCGCGAGGAGGTCTTGGGCCCGGGGTCGCTGCGGATCGCGATCGAGGCTGGGGTGCAGCTCGGCTGGGAACGCTGGATCGGATCGGAAGGCGCCTTTATCGGCATGCGCGGGTTCGGCGCCTCCGCCCCGTATAAGGACTTGTACAAACATTTCGGCATTACCCCGGAAGCGGTGGTCGACGCGGTCAAGGCGCGCCTCTAAGGCACCCGGATACAACGCAACCGGCGCCGGCCCCTTGATTGGGCTTTCGGGCCTTACTTGGGAAGAACCGAGGGAAGCTTGGCGATGAACACAGACAAATTGCAGCAAACGGCAAAGGCCCTGGTCGCGGATGGCAAGGGCATCCTGGCCGCCGACGAAAGCGCGCCAACCATCAAGAAGCGCTTCGACAGCATCCAGGTCGACTCCACGGAGGATAACCGTCGCGACTATCGCGAGATGCTGTTCCGGACCCCGGACGCCGGAAAATACGTCAGCGGCGTGATCCTCTACGACGAGACGCTCCGCCAAAAGGCGGCCGACGGCACGCCCCTGGTTAAGGTCATCGAATCGGCCGGCATCATCCCCGGCATCAAGGTCGACATGGGCGCCAAAGACCTGGTCGGACACCCGGGCGAGAAAGTGACAGAGGGCCTGGACGGATTGCGCGAGCGTTTCGCCGAGTACGCGAAACTGGGCGCGCGTTTTGCCAAGTGGCGTGCGGTCTACACGATCACCGACGATCTGCCGAGCGCCGCCTGCATCGCGGTCAACGCCCACGCCCTGGCACGCTACGCCGCCCTGTCGCAAGAGGCCGGCATCGTGCCGATCGTCGAGCCCGAGGTGCTGATGGACGGCAGCCACACCGTCGACCGTTGCGAGGCGGTGACCGAAGCGGTGCTGAACGCCGTCTATGCCGAGATCGCGCTGCAAGGGGTCAACCTGGAAGGTTCGCTTCTAAAGCCGAACATGGTGCTCTCGGGCAAGGACTGCGCCGAGCAGGCCGGTGCCGAAGAGGTCGCCCGGCGCACGGTGCGTTGTTTGAAGCGCACGGTGCCCTCGGCGGTGCCCGGCATCGTGTTCCTCTCGGGCGGGCAAAGCGACGAGCAGGCGACCCTGCACTTGAACGCCATGAACAAGCTCGACGAACTGCGGCCCTGGAAGCTCAGCTTCTCCTATGGGCGCGCCCTACAAGCCGCACCGCTCAAGGCATGGAGCGGCAAGGCCGCGAACCTGAAGGCAGGGCAACAAGCATTCTTCGAGCGAGCCAAGGCCAACGGTCTGGCCACCACGGGCGCCTACGCGTGACGTTCGGAACCTTACAACTAGTAATTTGACGGAGTAAAACATGGCGCTTCGGGTCGGAATTAACGGGTTTGGGCGGATCGGCCGCCTGGTGTTTCGCGCGGCGATGGAATCGGGGCGCAAGGACATCGAGTTCGTGGCCATCAATGACCTGGGCTCGGCCAAAGACAACGCGCATTTGCTCAAGTACGATTCGGTGCATGGCACGTTCCCCGGAGAGGTCAGCGCGACTGACGATGCCATTGTCGTCAACGGCAACAACGTGAAGGTCTTGTCGGAACGCGACCCGGCCAAGCTGCCTTGGGGCAAACTCGGCGTCGATCTGGTCATGGAATGCACCGGCATCTTCGCCAGCAAGGAAGCGGCATCGAAGCATTTGGAAGGTGGCGCGAAGAAGGTTTTGGTTTCCGCGCCCTGCACCGGCGCCGACCTGACCGTGGTTTACGGCATCAACCACGATCAGTTGAGCGCGGATCAGACCGTTGTCTCCAACGCCTCCTGCACCACCAACTGCCTGGTGCCGGTCGCCCACATTCTGGAAGAAACCGTCGGCATCCAGCACGGATTCATGACCACGATCCATTCCTTCACCGGCGATCAGCCCAGCGTCGACACCCTGCACAAGGATTTGCACCGGGCGCGCGCTGCCTCGGTTTCCATGATCCCGACCTCGACCGGCGCCGCGCGCGCGGTCGGCCTGGTCCTGCCGCACCTCAAGGGCAAGCTGGATGGCACCTCGATCCGCGTGCCGACACCGAACGTCAGCCTGATCGACTTGACCATCGAGGCCAAGCGCAAGACCACGGCGGACGAGATCAACGCGGCCATGACCAAGGCCGCCGAGAGCAACGCGTTGAAGGGCGTTTTGGAGATCAACAACGCGCCGCTGGTCTCATCCGACTTCAACCACAATCCGGCGAGTTCGACCTTCGACGTCGGCCAGACCCAGGTGCTCGACGACACCTGCGTGCGCGTCCTGGCCTGGTACGACAACGAATGGGGCTTCTCCAACCGCATGAGCGACACCGCAGCGGCGATGGGGAAGTTGATTTAGGTTTTATGGGCGAGGCTTAGCGAGACCTAAGCCTTTTGTCTTGTCACCCTCGGGCTTGACCCGAGGGTCCATCGGCGAGCGAGTCTCGAACCCCGATGGATTACTGGGTCAAGCCCGGTAATGACGAGAGATGTTGCGCTAGGTGCCTCACCTCACCCCAACACCGCCTTGCGCCGTTCGAGGCTCTCTTCCGGCCAGAATTCGCTACGCCGGTAAAACTCCTCGACGGCGGGCGTGTCCGGCGGCAATACGACCCAGGGCTGTTTCGTGCTCGTGAAGATGTGGATGTCGGGCGGCAGGCGGTCCGGATCGTCGAGCGTGCCGACGCGCACGAAGTGGATTGCATCGTTAGCCCCGGCATAGTTGCTCCACAGCGCGATCTTGCAGGACGGGCAGCGTGAATACTTCTGGCCCTTGCCGCTGTTCGAGGGCGTGTCCACCGTCTCGAGCGTACCGCTCAACAGTTCCACGCGGTCGGCCTCGATCATGGCATTGAGCGCGAAAGACGCCCCGGTCTCGCGCTGGCACCAGCGGCAATGGCAGCAGTGCACGAACATCGGCTTGCTGGTCATGCGGTAGCGCACGGCGCCGCAAGTGCAGCCGCCTTCCAGCGGCGTGTCATTATCTTCGGTCATGATACCGGTTTCCCTCCCTGGTCATTGGCAACAGCGCTCCCCTATCCCGGCCGCTTGAACTTGGCCCGCGCGGCTTCGGCCTCGGCGCGGCGGACGCAGCCTTCGAGGTGGTCGTTGACCAGGCCCATGGCCTGCATGAAGGCATAGACCGTGGTCGGGCCGACGAATTTCCAGCCGCGCTTTTTCAGGTCTTTGGACAGCGCGGTCGATTCCGGCGTGACGGCGATCTGGCTGAGAGCCGCGTAGTCGAGACGCTTGGGGCGCGCGCCCGGCTCCGGCTCGAAGCGCCAGAAATAGGCCGCCAGCGAGCCGCGTTCCTCAACCGTTTCGATCGCCCGCTTGGCGTTGTTGATGCTGGCCTCGATCTTGCCGCGATGGCGCACGATGCCGGCGTCCTGCAATAGTCGTGCGATATCCTTGTCGCCGAAGCGCGCGACTTGCTCGAATTCGAAGTTGGCGAAGGCGGCGCGGAAATTCTCCCGCTTGCGCAAGATGGTCAGCCAGGACAGGCCGGACTGGAAACCCTCCAGGCAGATCTTTTCGAACAGGCGCCGGTCGTCGGCCACCGGCCAGCCCCATTCGTTGTCGTGATAGGCCTGGTAATCCTCGGCCCCGCCGTGCCACCAGCACCGCCGGCGTCCGTCGTCGCCGAGGATCAATCCCGTGCCGTCATGTCCGGCCATTCACCGCTCTCCGCATTGCAATTTCACCGGGCGCCAGTCGAGGCGAAGCGGGCCGCGAGGTCAATGCTTTCTCGCGCGCGGGCGACGCCTATGATGCCACCATGCTGACACGCGCGATCATGGTGCATAGCCTGGACGACGCCCGAACCGCCGCCGAGGTTGCCGCGGATCTGGGGGTGCCCCTGACCCTGGTCTCGGCGCCCGGGGCGGCGGCCTATCTCGGACCCGGCTGGTTCCGGACGGTGACCGCGATCCTGGCCCGGTCCCATCCGGGCCTCCAGATCGCGGCGGTGATGGATTGCGGCGATAAGGCGGGCCACGCCCTGGCCGCCTTGCAGGCCGGGGTGCCCCGGGTCCGCTTCACCGGGCGCAAGGCGGTCGCCGCCAAACTGGCCGAGATCGCGGCGGCCCAGGGCGGCGAGGTGCTGATCGGGCGGCTGCGCGCCCTCGACCTGCTCGATCTGCCGGACCCGGGGGCGGCTTGCCGGCGCTGGCTCGCGGCGCCATAACCGGGCCCATGGACGATTCCCATCCCCCCGCCTGCCAAGCCTACCTCGTCGTTCCACCCGACATCGCGCCAGCATCGCTGAGCGCCCTGCTGGAGGCGAGCAAGCCAGCCAGCCTGTTGATCCGCCACGGCGGCTTGGACGCCAGCACCTTGGGCGCCCGGGTCGAGATCCTGTGCCCACCGACCCAAGAGCAGGGCGTGGCGGTGCTGCTGGAGGACCAAGCAGCCCTGGCCGCCGCCCTGGCCTGCGACGGGGTGCATCTGAGCGACCCAGCGGGCGTCAAGGCGGCACGCCGGGCCTTGGGTCCGGAGGCGATCCTGGGGGCCGGCTGCGGCACCTCGCGCCACGACGCCATGGTGGCGGGCGAGAGCGGCGCGGATTACGTCGCCTTTGGCACCCTGGACCCGGCCGGGCCGCCCGAGGCGGAGCTGTTGGCCTGGTGGCAGGCCTTGATAACCCTGCCCTGCGTCGCCCTGGGCGTGCGGACTCCCGGCGAGGCCGGCGCCCTGGCCCGCGCCGGGGCCGATTTCGTCATGTTGGGCCCGGAAATCTGGGGTTTGAGCCCAAGCGCGCTGCGCGAAGCGGCGGCCGAAATCGAGGTCCCAGCCGGCTGAGGCCGCAATTGCGTGTCGGGGGCCAAACTGCTAGCTTCCGCGCGCCTTTCCTGGGCCCCCACCCCGAACCAAAAAAAGCGACCCCATGAGAATTCAAGGCAATGCCATTCGCCCCGGCAACATCATCGAGCACAAGAAACGCCTGTGGCGGGCGGTCAAAATCCAGCACACCCAGCCCGGCAAGGGCGGCGCCTATCTGCAGGTCGAGCTCAAAGATATCCGCGACGGCACCAAGCTGAACGAGCGCTTTCGCTCCAGCGAAGACGTCGAGCGGGTCCGCTTGGATCAGCGCGACTATCAGTTTCTCTATGCCGAAGGCAGCGATACCTACACCTTCATGGACAACGAGAATTTCGAGCAGATCACCCTGCCCGCAGAATTCCTGGGCGAGCAGACCCCCTTCCTCCAGGAAGGCATGACCGTCACCATCGAAAGTTTCGAAGATTCCCCCATCGGCGTTTCGCTGCCCGATACGGTGGTCATGACCATCGTCGAGGCCGACCCGGTGGTGAAGGGGCAGACCGCGTCATCGTCCTACAAGCCCGCGGTTTTGGAAAACGGCATGCGTGTCATGGTGCCGCCGCACATTGAATCCGGCACCTGTATCGTGATCAATACCGCCGATTCGAGCTACGTCGAGCGCGCCAAGGACTAATACCAAGCCGCCCATTCACGCGCCCGCCTGGACGCGCCGTTCAAGGAAATTCTCCACATGGCCACCCGATCGGCCCACATCAACGTCATGATCCGGGCCGCGGACAAAGCGGCGCGCGCCCTGCGCCGCGACTATGGCGAGGTCACCAACCTGCAGGTCTCGCGCAAGGGTCCGGCCGATTTCGTCTCGGCGGCCGACTTGAAGGCGGAAAAAATACTACGCCACGAGTTGAGCCGCGCGCGGCCGGATTACGCCTTGCTGATGGAGGAATCCGGACACAGCGCGAACCACGCGGAGGCGGAGCGGCGCTGGATCGTCGATCCGTTGGACGGCACCAGCAATTTTCTGCACGGCCTACCGCACTTCGCGATCTCCATCGCCCTGGAGGAACGCGGCGAGCTGATCGCCGGGGTGGTGTTGGACCCGATCAAGGACGAGCTCTACTACGCCGAGAAAGGCCAGGGCGCCTATCTGAACGACCGGCGCATCCGGGTATCCTCGCGCGACCGGCTGTCCGAGGCCCTGATCGCAACCGGCATTCCCTTTCTCGGCCACGGCGACCAGCCGATCTTCATGGCTGAATTGGCGGCTGTCAGCGGCGAGGTGGCGGGGGTCAGGCGCTGGGGCACGGCGTCGCTAGATCTGGCCTATGTGGCGGCCGGGCGCTTCGACGGCTACTGGGAGCGCGACCTGTCGAGCTGGGATGTCGCCGCCGGGATCGTGCTAGTGCGTGAGGCAGGCGGCCAGGTCAGCCAGATCGGCGGCAAGGCGATCCACCACGACAGCCCCAGTATTATGGCCGCCAACGGTGGCATGTACACCGCCCTTAACCAATTATTACGTGGCGCTGCGCCAAAGTCGGCCTGAATCTTGCCCCCTCGCCTCAGGGCCGCAAAGCGGTTGTCGGCGAAGGGTGCAGTGCCCTAGTCTATTGTGCCGATTCGCTCGGCGATTCGCGACACGGAGGTCCCATGCCCGCCAACGATTGTGCCAAGCGCTGGGAAATCGCGAGATCAGATCATGCCGCCCCGCCCCACGTGCGGCGCCAGAGATTCGCGCGAACGCTGGGTCTTGCCCTGGCGGCGGCCTGCGGGCTCGCCTCGGCCGGCGGTGCTTGGGCTCAACAAACGGTCATTATCGGCGGCGACGCCGGTAGCGGCACCAGCGGAGGCGTGGTGACCAGCCCCGCCGTGAGGTCTTTCTCCAACACGTTCAGCGGCGCCGGGTCGCCGGCAATCGGCGGTAACGCGGGCGGCGTTGTGATCAACGATTCCGCGCTCGACGCCCTGGGCCCGGGCCTGCCGACCTCCGGCGTGCCCATGGCCGCGCCGCGCATGCCGGTTGAAGGTTCAGGCATGACCGCGCCGACGGGGAGCCCCGCCCTATCGCGGTCGACCCAGGGCGGCACGGCCGCCTACCGCCTGCCCGGCACCGGCGAATTGGTGGTCACCCGCCCCGCGACCCTGCTTCACCCGCCGATGGAGACGCCACGCAGCCGTTTGGCCGTGCCGCGAACCCAGACCACGACCATGGCCAAGCCGGCCAAACCGGCGGCCACGGGATCCGGCGGCAAGCTGACCTCGCGTCTGATCGCGAAGCCACCGAAAAAACGCCTGCCGGAAACCGCGATTGCACCCGCCAAGCCCAAGGCGCCCGCTAAGACGGCAGCCAAGACCGCGATCCTGCCCGCCAAGCCGAAGGTCCAGGCCCCGGCCGTGGCGGCGGTCACGCCGGTCCAGCCCAAGGCGCCGCCTAAGACAGTGGTCAAATCCCCTGCCAAAACGGCGACCACGGCGCCAGCCAAGGCGAACACGCAGCCGCCGGCGGCGCCGGACCTGACCAAGGAAATGTTGGCCGATTCGGCGGCCAAGACACCCGCCACGCCCAAGGTTGCGGCGCCTCAGGTCGCGGCCCCGAAGGTTGAAGCCCCGAAGGTTGAGGCCCCCAAGGTCGAGGCCCCGGCGGCGGCGAAAGCCGCGCCGAGCGCGCCGAAAGAGGTGCAGCAGGCGGCGCGCACCACGGGCGTGACCGCGGCCCCGCCTGGCGGCGATTTGCGCCTGACCTTCGCCAGCGGCTCGGCCGAGCTCTCGGAGGCGGCCAAGAAACAACTGCTGGATCTGTCTAAGAGCCTGGCGCTCAATACCTCGCGCCGGGTTCAGTTGCTGGCCTACGCAGCGGATTCGGGCCAGGGCGCGAGCCCGGCGCGGCGCCTGTCGCTGTCGCGCGCGTTGGCGGTCCGGGCTTTTCTGATCGATCAAGGGGTGCGCTCGACACGCATGGACGTGCGGGCGCTGGGAAGCAAGGCGGGAGACGGCCCAGCCGACCGGGTCGACGTGGCGGCGCAATAGCACAAGCAGGACGGCCAACGCCGCGCGGGACAAGCGGGGCGGAGTTGTGTCATAGTCTCGCCGCAATACCGAACTAACAGGTTTCGGTGATTGGGGGAATCCGGGCCCAGTGGCCCGCGCGATAGAGCGGCCGACTTGAGCAAAACAGAACCGAACCTGCGCGGCATTACGCGCCCACAGCGTTACATCTTCCGGATGAGCGTGTTCCTGGTCATCGTCGCGGCGGCCATCGCGGCGCTGGCGCCGCAGTTGATGGACGCCTTCCTGGCCAATTCGGTGATGAACGGGATGATCCTGGGCGTCCTGTTGCTTGGCGTGGTCTATATCTTCCGCCAAGTCCTGGTCCTGCGGCCGGAAATCGACTGGATGGAGCATCTGCGCCGCGAAACCCAGGGCGGCGTGGTCTTTCCCGGCACCGTGTCGGGGCGCGGGGCGCCGCGCCTGCTCAGCCCCTTGGCGAACATGCTGGGCGAAAAACGCGGCCGGATATCGCTCTCCACCCTCTCAATGCGCTCCCTGCTCGACGGGATCCAGAGCCGGATCGAGGAATCCCACGAGATTTCGCGCTACCTGATCGGCCTGCTGGTGTTCCTGGGCCTGCTCGGCACCTTCTGGGGTCTTTTGGGCACGGTCAGCGCGGTCGGCGATACCATCGGCCGGCTCAGCGGTTCGGTCGAGGATCCGGCGCGAGTCTTCGAGGATCTGAAGACCGGCCTGACCACGCCGCTGGCGGGTATGGGCACGGCGTTTTCCTCATCCCTATTCGGCCTCGCCGGATCGCTCATTCTGGGCTTTCTGGAACTGCAAGCTGGCCAGGCCCACAATCGCTTCGTGAACGACCTGGAGGAATGGCTGTCCGGCATAACCCGCCTGGGCGGCGCCGGCCCGGTCGGCGACGGCGAGCAGAGCGTGCCCGCCTTTGTCCAGGCCCTGCTGGAAAAGACCGCAGACAGCATGGAACATCTGCAAGCGGCCATCGCGCGCGGCGAGGGCGAGCGCAATTCGGTCAACCAGAACCTGGTCGCCCTGACCGAACGCCTGAGCACCCTGACCGATCAGATGCGCGCCGAGCAGGGCGTCATGCAACGCCTGGCCGAAACCCAGACCCAAATGCGCACGGTGTTCAGCCAAATGGCCGAGCAGGAGCCCCGTACGAACGGACTGGACGAAGCCTCCAAGACCCACCTGCGTAACCTGGACGTGCGCTTGGAACATCTGGTCGGCGAACTGAGCAGTGGGCGCGACTACGCCGTGCAGGAGATCCGGGGCGAGATCCGCCTCTTGACCCGCACCATCGCGGCCATGGCGGAAGAAGTCGAATAGCGCCGCATGTACGTCCTTGGCCGCAGTGCACAGCGCCGTACCGTCAACATCTGGCCGGGTTTCGTCGACGCCCTGGCCACCCTGCTCCTGGTCATCATCTTCGTCCTCATGGTCTTCATGGTGGCGCAGTATTTCCTCTCGGTCGCGCTGAGCGGCCGCGACGAGGCGCTGAGCCGGCTGCAACTCGAAATCAACGACCTGGCCAACTTGCTGGCGCTGGAGCGCACCGCCAACGCCGACTTGCGCATCGACGTCTCGCAGTTGTCGTCCGAGTTGCAGAGCTCCCTCACCGAGCGCGAGTCCCTCTCCAACCAACTGGCCGCCCTGACCGACGCGAGCGAGGACATGGAGGCGCGGCTGGGCGCGGCCGAGGCCAAGAACGCTCAGGTCGCCAAGCAGCTCGAGGATGCCTACAAAACCATCGACGCCGACAAGGAAACCATCGAGGCGCAACTGGCGCAGCTTGCCTTACTGCAGCGCCTGCGCGACGAGTTCGCCGAGAGGCTGCGCGCCACCGAGGCCGATATCACGCGCGTCAACAAGGACCTGGAAGACGCCTATAAGGTGATCGACGCGGACAAGGAGAAAATCCGCACACAGCTCCAAGACATCGCGATCCTGGAATCCCTGCGCGATGACCTCATGTCGCGCCTGTCGAAGAGCGAGGCCGATAAGGTAGAGCAAGAGGAATTGACCAGCGAGGCGCAGCAGCAACTGGTGCTGCTGAACCGCCAGATCGCCGCCCTGCGCCAGCAGCTTTCGCGCCTCGCGGTCACTCTCGAATCGACCGAGGCCGATATCGCCCAGCGCGACGTGCGGATCGCCGACCTGGGCCGCCGCCTCAACGTCGCCCTGGCCAGCAAGGTGCAGGAACTGGCCCGCTACCGGTCCGAGTTCTTCGGCCGCTTGCGCGCGGTTCTGGGCCAACGCCAGGATATCCGTATCGTCGGCGACCGCTTCATCTTCCAGTCGGAGGTTCTCTTCGCCAGCGGCTCGGCCGAGCTCGGCGACGCGGGCATGATACAGCTTGCCCGGCTGGCCGATACGCTCAAGGAAATCTCGGCCAAGATCCCCAAGGACGTGCCCTGGATTCTGCGGGTCGACGGCCACACCGACCGCAACCCGATCGCCACGTTCGAGTTCCCCTCCAACTGGGAACTCTCCGCCGCACGCGCCATCTCCGTGGTGCAGTTCCTGATCGCCCAAGGCATCGCCGCCGACAACCTGGCCGCCACCGGCTTCGGCGAATTCCAGCCGCTCGAGACCGGCGGCGGCGAAGAAGCCTTGCGCCGCAACCGAAGGATCGAGTTGAAACTCGATTCGAGGTAAGCCGTGGGCCGCGGGCTGCTTGACCTGAGTCAATGTGCGGCACGGCAAAATTCTAGAGCGTTAGGCAGGCCCCCTGGTCGCGGGGCCCGCCCCATCGGGCGGATGCTGCCCGCGCCATAAGGAACCCTGCCCATGGCCCGATTTATTCTCCACTTGGTGGCCCTGCTGAGTTTCGTGATACCGACCTTGGCCTTGGCGCAACAAACCCAAGGCCCCTACCACGGCCCTCACATGTGGGACAGCGGCTGGCACGGCTGGTTCTTCGGCCCGATCATGATGATCGTCTTCATCGCAATAGCGGTGGTCGTGGTGGTGCTGCTGGTGCGCCGGCTCGGCGGGCCGGGGCATGGACATTGGGGCATGCCGCACGGCCCGTTCGGCAAGACCCCCCTGGATATCCTCAAGGAACGCTTCGCCAAGGGCGAGATCGACCAGGCGGAGTTCGAAGAACGGCGGCGCGCGCTGGGTGATTAGGGTGTGGCGCGCGAGGCGGGCGTCCTGCGGAGCCCTGGTACCCGGCGGCGGTTGCCGTCAGGTCCTTTCGGTTTTCTTTCGATAAGTCGCCAGGAAAATTCCGCACAGGACGACCGCGAAGCCCGCGAGGTGGTACAGGTGGACACTCTCGCCCAGGAAAATGATCGCCGAAACTGCCCCGAAGACCGGCATGAGGTGCAAGAAGAAGGAAGTCGTGTTCGGGCCAATCCTGGCGATCGCCGCGTTGTAGCAA
>JAJFGO010000085.1 GCA_021776095.1 Kiloniellaceae bacterium
AGTCGGATATCGGAACCGGCCTGAAGTCAGGCTCGGGATGCACCGCGACATCGGCCCTATACGCCCGCCTCCGCTTTCCGATGATGGTCCGACCCATTTCGCCACCGATCGCGTTAGCCGATGGCTCCGGAGTGGCCGCGCCCCTCTCTTCGCTCCGCCCAACGCACATAAAGCGCGGCGGTCAGGGCGGTCAGTGACGACAGCAGCATGATGGTCAGCAGCACATGGGCCCCGTTGTGCGCGGTCAGGATCGCACCGGTGATCGGGGTCAGGGCCGCGCCGGCGCCGACGGTCTGCGCGCCGGTGAGGCCCGCGGCGCTGCCGGCCAGGTGCGGCCGCACGGATAGCGCGCCGGCATTGCTGCTGGGCATGGTCAGGCCGTTACCGATGCCAACGAAGACCGTCGCGCTGAACAGCAGGCTCACGTGGGTGATGCCGGTCATGAGAAGCGCCAGGCCGGCCAGCAGGCCGGTACAGGCGACGATCCGCCCGGCGATCATCATGGTGGTCAGGGCGTGGCGCCGGGCGAAGCGGCCCGAGAGGAAACTGCCGAACATGAAACCTGCGGTGATGGTCCCCATGCAGAAGCCCAGCATGGCTGGCGGCATCTCATAAATCGCTGTGGCGACCAAGGGTGCCCCGGCCAGAAATATATAGAAGGCGCCGGTCGAAAACGTGGTGCACAGGGCGTAACCCCAGAAGCGCCGTGCGCGGAACAGCGCCGGATAAGCACGAAACTGCGTCGTGAAGGTCTTCGATGGGGATGTGTTGGTCTCCTCCAGATCGAGCCAGCACAGGGCGAGGGCCGCTAGGCCCATGACGAAGAAGGCGAAGAAACTGGCCCGCCAGCCGAAGGCCTGGTCCAGGGCGCCGCCAAACATGGGGCCCAGCATGGGCGCGATCGCCATGGCCATGCTGACATAGGCGATGCGGCTCGCCGCTTCCTGGGGCGGCGCCGTGTCGCGGATCACGGCGAGCGATAGCGCCCAGCCGGAAATGACCGCGCCCTGAAACACGCGAAAGGCGAGGAAGGCCCAGATATCGCTGGCCAGCGCGCAGCCCAGGGAGGCGAGCGTGAAGACCGCCAGCGCCGCCAGCAGCACCGGCCGGCGGCCCAGACGGTCCGACATGGGACCCATGATAAGCTGCAGAACCGCGGTGATCGCCAGGTAGCCGGCGATCGACAAGCTGATGAGCGCATAGTCGACCTGAAAATCGGCCGCCATGTTCGACAGGGAGGGCAAAAACATGTTCAGCGACAGGGTCGACAACCCAGTCAGTAGAACCAGCGTAAGCAACCTAGGCGGCGTGGCGGCGGCGTAAAACATGTGACCATTTCGGCCGGGGAACGCCCGGCAAGCCCATCGACGATGGGCAAAAAAAAGCCCCCGGTTTTGTCGGGGGCGCATGGGATATCGGTCTGGTTTCCGTTACCGGTCCATGCGCCAACTCCCTACCAGGACGACTGCCATTTTCATATCGAGGTGCTCCTGCGTTCGCGGAACCTATGCTACGTGCGACGTCGGATCGCGTCAACGGCCCCGCGTGGGCCATATACGGCGCGCCAAACCACCCTATAAGATTCCCAAGCTGCCGCCTTTGTACCACTTGTCGATCAGCACGAATACAAGGCCATAGCTGGCCAGAGCCGATACGAACAAGAAGCCCAAGGCAAATATACCGCGCCAGTTTCTGCGCCGGCCTTGAAAGCCGGCCCACCATGACGCCATCCTGATCGCCGGGTAGTCATGAGCCATTACCTTGCCCCCCCTTGGTTACCATCTTGTCCGGGAAGCAGTATTCGCCTGAGACCAAGTTGTCTGTGATGCTCGTCACGAAACCGGACTTTATTTTCGGAGAGCCGCAGAGGGCGAAGCGCGCCTGGCGCGGATTTAAGACGCGGCGGCGCCTCGGTAGGTCGACACCTCGATCAGATTACCGTCCGGGTCGCGGACATAGACCGAGTCGATCGGGCCCTGCGCGCCGCTGCGTGCCATGGGGCCCATCTCGATCTCGACGCCGCAGGCCTCCAAGTGGACGATCACGGCCTCGAGCGGGGTCCGGGCGATGAAACACAGGTCGGCGGTGCCCGGGCGCGGGTCCTTGGCAACGATCTCCACGTCGCTGGGATAGGGATGCACGTTGATTTTCTGACGCCCGAAGTGCAGCGCCACCCGGTCGCCCGCAAAGCTCTCGCGCCGCATGCCCAAGACGTGTTCGTAGAAGCGCAAGGTCGCGTCCACGTCGCGCACAGTCAGAACCAGGTGGTCGAGGCGGTCGATAACGATTCCGGTCACCGCCCTACTCCGCCGGAACCGGAACCCGGCGCACGCGGCGCCATTCGCCGGGCAGCATGACCGCCGCTAGGGTCGCGACCAGGGCCATGACGGCCAGTAACAGGAACAGCCAGGTAAACTCCCCGGTGCGTTCCTGAACGTTCGAGACCAGGAAGATCGACAGGGGCGCCAGGCCGAAAGCCAGCACGAACTTCACGCCATAGACAAAGCTGTGGTGACGTTCCGGCGTATAGCGCGCGAGCAGCATATTCTCCGCCGGCAGAGCGACCACGCTGAGCAGCACGACGACCGCGGTGAGCGCGATCAGGGGCAGGCTACCCAGGGAGGCCACCGCGGCCAAGGCCACGGCCTGCAGAAAGAAGCTCAGCAGATAGACCGGCTTGAGCGGAAACTTGTCGGCCAGGAAGCCGCCGATGAGCTGAGTGATACCGCCAACCGTGTAGACCCCGGCCACGATCAGGCCGATGCCGAAGGTGCCCTCGCCGGCGATGTCGCGCAGGCGCAGATCGAAGACCTTGGGGATTGCCGCCTGGGTGGCCTGAAACAACACCCCCATGATGGCCATGGTCAAGAGCAGGATCACGACCGCGCGAACCATGTCGCCCCGGCTCTCCGGCTTGGCGTCGCGCTGCACGGTCACGCCCTCACCGACCAACCCGGCGTGCACGCAGAACCACAGGGCCAGCCCGGTCACCAACGAGATGACACCGGGCAGGATGAAAGCGGCGCGCCAGCCGAACGCGTCAATCAGACCGCCGGCGACTAGGCCGGCACTGGCGATGCCGATGCTGCCGAAAACCCCGTTGATGCCCAGCGCCTTGCCCCGTGCCTTGGCGCCGCGCACCAGCCAGGCGATGCCAACCGGGTGATAAATCGCGCTGAACAGGCCGAGCGTCGTAAGGCCGATGAACAGGGCATTCGGCCCCTCGACCAGTCCGCAGGCGATGCTGGACAAGCCGAGACCGAGGTAAAACACGATCATCATGCGGCTGGCGCCCAGGCGGTCGCCGAGCCAGCCCGCCGGCAGCGCGGCCAGGCCGACCAGCAGCGCCCCCAGGGTCCACAGCTCGATCAACTCGTGATAGGGCCGTTGCCAGACGTCTTCCAAGGCCAGCACGATCACGAAATAGAACGCCGTGAACATGTGCATGTAGGCATGCCCAAGGCACGAAAAGATGAGCGGCAAGTGCGCCGAGATACGCTGCATGACCAGGTTTCTCCTGGCATCCGGTGTACGCCAGCCGCCGAGAACCCGCAAGATGGCCTGGCGCATGGCTGCCCTGCGACGGCGGTATCCGGCCCGCCGCGGGGAACGTGCCTCAATTTCGCCTCAGAATTGCCCAAACGATAATTCGCATTCGCCCTTTTCCCGCCAAGTTCGGCCGCCAATCTGTCAGGCCTGGGTGAAGGGACTTGTTCAACGGGAGTACTTGGGTTGAACAAATTGCGCAAACAGAGGAAGAAGATGAGACAGCAGTGCGATATCGAATTGACTCGAACGGCCGCTGGGGCCTGGTGCGACGAGACCCAGGAACCAAGCCCTGCCGAGGCGCAGATTGACGTCGAGCGAACCGTTTGGGACCCGGAATACCGGAACCAGGTCCGCGAGCAGTTGCGCGTGGCAGACTGATCGGCTGAGCGTCCGCTAAGGCTGATCCGGGATTGAACGCGCGCCGGAGCGACCGGCCGCCGAGTACCCGGCGGCCGGTGTCAGGTGACTGTCGACGCGCTCAGTCGTCGTCGTCGGAATTGTTGAAGATCCGTGTGATCTCGACCTGCATGACGGGATTGCGCCAGTCCTGATCGGCCGGCACCAGATCGGCACCCCCGTGGATTCCGTTATGGATGTGGATAAAGCCCTCGGCGCCACCCGCGTCGCGCTGGTTAGAGTCATTGCAGGGCGGACCCGGAATGAAATCGCACGCTTCGTTGTTGGCTTCGGTGCCCGCGTCATAGGCCGGGGCCCGCGCCGACTGTGGGCCAAACGGCGATGGCAGACGCAGGCCACGAACCGCCGCGAAAGCGTCGTTCGTCGTCGCTAACATGGCCGCCACGCTCAAACGGCCGGTACGCCTGGAAGTGGTGATCTGAACCACGATCGATTGGCCTGGGGGAATCGCCTCGCCGGTTTCGACGGCCAATACCTCTGGATCCAGCTCCGCTTCCTCCGCTAAGAGGGAGGGATTTCCGGTTTCCGCCAAGACCGTGAGGCCCTCGCTGGCTTCGCCGCCGATTTCGAACAACGAATAACCTGAGCGATGCGCCACGACCGCCGGCGGGGTGATGACCTGCCCCCTGGTCAGATTGGTGATCCGCACCGAATAGGTCCGGTCGCGGTCGCGCGCGGTGGCCGGATCGGCCGCCCCGAACAGCACGCCAGCCAGCGCGAGGCCGAGGCTGACAGTTTTGAGTGAGACCCGCATGGTGGATAGCTCCCTTCGAGATGTGATTGCGCGGATGACTTGCGCACTCGACGACATGTCGAGGTCGGCAGTCTGGCCGCAAGTCGTCACGCGGCGGTCCCGCAAATGTCACGCCGAGGTCGCGCCGGGGCCCGGGCGAACACATTGCCGTGAATCAGGTTTTTTGTGGGGCGCGGTCAGCCCGTGGTCGGCAGGGCGAAACGGAAGCTGGTGCCGACGCCAGGCTCGCTCTCCACTTCGATCGGGCTATCGTGGAGCTGGAGGATGCGCTGCACGATGGCCAGGCCGAGCCCCGAGCCCTCCAGGCCATCGCCACGGGCCTTCTCGACCCGGTAGAAGCGCTCGAAGATATGCGGCAACTCGTCGCTCGGGATGCCCGGCCCGCTGTCGCTGATCTGCGCCATGACCCGGCCCTCGCCCGGGATCAGCGACAGGCGGACCCGACCGCCGGTCGGGGTATAACGCAGGGCATTCTCGATCAGGTTTTCCAGCACCCGTTCAATCAAGGCGATGTCGCCGGTTACCGTTGCCGCGTCGCGCGGAATTTCCGTATCCAGGGCAATGCGCCGGTTCTCCGCTTCCAGGCGGAATTTCTGCGCCACGTCCTGAACCAGTTCGGCGAGGGAGAAGGATTCGACCCGCAGCGGCGATTGATCGCTCTCCAGCTTAGCCAGTTCGAAAAGCTCCTCGGTCAGTTGGCCGAGCCGCTGACTGTGCTTCAGCGCCAACTCCACGTAGTGCCGCCGATCGTCGGGCGACAGGCCCTCGCCCTTCATCAGGACCGTTTCCAGATACCCCTGCAACGAGGTCAGCGGCGTGCGCAGATCGTGGGAAATGTTCGCCACCATGTCGCGCCGCGCGGTATCCGCCTGGCGCAACTGGGCGATCAGTTCCACCATGCGCCGCGACATGCGCTCGACGGTCAGGCCCAGGCGATCGATCTCGTCGCCGCGGGCGTCCGGGTGCCAGCCCCTCAGCCGCAGGGGCTCCTGAAAATCGCTATGCCCGAAGGCCTCGACCGCGGCGGACAGGCGGCGCGGGCGGCGGGTCAGCCAGACGAAGGCCAAGGCCCCGGCGGCCACGGCCAGCACCAGCGCCGCCACCGCCACCCCGGCGGCCAGGCGCAGGATGTAGCTGCCCTGGAACACCTGAACCACCGAATCGTAGGCCTCGCCGCCCAGAACCACATAGAGATAGCCGGCCACGGCGCCGCCATCCAGGACCGGCGCGGCGGAGAAAACCTTGCGCCCAAGCGGGTCGCGCGGGTCGTCGCCGCGGATCGGCAGAACCTCGCCCCCGGCCATGAAGGCGGCGAGCGGCGCCAGGTCGATCCGTTCTCGCTTGACCTTACCCGGCGGCGCGGAGAAGGCCAGAATGCGCCCCTCGGGATCGAGTAGGTAAACCTCGATCGCCGGATTGACGATCATCAGATTGTGGAAGGCGGCCTCCAGGGCCGGGTGATTGATCGTCTCGCCACGGACCAGATCGTTCTCGGCGACCAGGCTGGCGGCCAGGGAGCGATGCAGCTTCTGGTTTACCTCCTCCAGGTAAAGCCGCGTGGTGCCCAGGGCCAAGGCGACATAGGACAGGCCGACCGCGCCGATCAGCGCCGCCATAACGGCGACCAGCTTGCCGTGTAGGCTGCGCGGCACCAACCTCATGCGGCCAGATCGTCGTTGAACTTGTAGCCGACGCCCCACACGGTCAGCACGAAACGCGGATTGGCCGGATCGGCCTCGATCTTGCCGCGCAGGCGATTGATGTGGGAATTCACCGTGTGCTCGTAGCCCAGGTGGCCGCGCCCCCAGACCAGGTCGAGCAGATGCTGCCGGGTATAGACCCGGCCCGGATTGCGCGCGAACTGAACCAAAAGATCGAACTCCTTGGCGGTCAGCTCGACCGCGCGGTCGGCGACCCGCACGCTGCGCCGGGCCACGTCGATCGCCAGATCCCCGGCGATCACCCGGGGCTTCTCCCGGGGCACATCCTTGCCGAGCATTTCGGTGCGCCGCAGGATCGCCTTCACCCGGGCCACCATCTCGCGCACGCTAAAGGGCTTGGTGAGGTAGTCGTCCGCGCCGATCTCGAGCCCAAGCACCCGGTCCACCTCAGAAGATTTCGCGGTCAGCATCAGGATCGGCGTGTAGTCGACCTCGGCACGCAGGCGCCGACACACTTCCAGGCCCTCGAGCCCGGGCAACATGAGGTCGAGGATGATCAGATCGAAGCCGCCGCCGCGGGCCAGTTGCAAGCCGCCGAGCCCATCGGAGGCGACCTTGACCTCGCAGCCCAGGTCGCCCAGGTGCAAGGCCACCAGATCAGCGATATCCGCGCTGTCCTCGATCACCAGTATTCGATGTGCCATGCCCCTCACGGCCTCGCCGTGCCTCAATTGCGCAAGCTGCGCGTACCCTAGGCCTATAGTATCACGAAACTCTCACAACTCTGGGGATGCGGTTATGGCGACGCTACCGGATAGGCAGTGCGCGCGTTTAGGCTAGCGGCCCCAATGGCGGGGCCGGCCAGTATCCACGTGGATGAAACCGGAGCGCGAATAAAGGCCCACACCCCCGGCCTTGAGCCCCAGCGCGGCGCGGTGCAGGTCTTTTAGCCTGCGTTCGGGCAAGCGGATATCGATCGCCATGCCGCGCATGTGCATGCTGCGCTTGGCGACGCCCTTGCTCTTGCCGGCTAGTTGCGCGTTGGTCTTTGGCGAGCGATAGGCGGAGATCACCTCGAAGGGCGCGGTGCTGTCCAGTTCGCGCCGCAAGGCATAGAGCAGGTCGAGCAGGCGCGGGTCCATGGAAATGACCTCGCCCGTGCGCCAGTCGCGCAGTATGCGGTTGATATCGCCCAGGGCCGCTGGCACGGCCGCGCCTTGTTGAACGTAAGTCGTCGCCAGTTCCTCGCCGGTATGGAGCGAGCGGAACGCGAGATCGCGCCTGAGCGGCAACTTGGACGGCAAGAGGACCTTGGCCGGCTGCGCCCAGGCAATCCGGGGCGCCGCGACGCTCAAGGCCGCCACGCCGCTCGTAAGGGCCGTGAGAAAGCCCCGGCGGGTCACAGGGTGAGTCACGGGGTGGGTCATTGCATCTCGGTCGTTATCGCTCATTGGCGATTCTAGGCCTCCAATGGCGCCTAGCCTGCACGAACCCAGGTTACAATCCGATGAATCGTGCCGAAACCGGAATAGCCCGCCAAACAACGGGAGTAAAGTGACATATTTTGGGCGCCTCAAGCCATGGCGCACTCGAGCCCTACCCCACCCCGCCTAGTTCGCAGTTTGGCGCGCCCGCGAACCGAACAACAGGCCCGCCAGCTGTTTGTCGCGCTGGTAGATATCGCCCCTGAAATGAATCGAACCGTCCTTGTTCACGAAGGCGGTCAGGTAAGAGATGTGGACCGGCACCGGCTCGGCCAGGGTGACCACGGTCCGCTCGCCCGATTCAATCGCAGCCTCGATGCGCGCCTGGGGCCAATCGGGGGTTAGGGCCAGCACGGCGGCCGCCAGACCCACCGGATCATGCACCCGGATGCAGCCATGGCTGAAGCTGCGGGACGCCTTTTCGAACAAGGATTTCGCCGGCGTATCATGTAGATACACGTTGAAGTGGTTAGGAAACATGAATTTGAGACGACCGAGCGAATTGCCGTCACCCGGGCCCTGGCGCAGCTTGTAGGGAAAGTTTCTCGCGAGAGTCCAATCGATGGTCGCGGGATCGAGGACCTTGGCGCCGCCGCTCCAATCGCTGAACAGCGTGAAATTGTGCTTCGCCAGATAGCTCGCGTCCCGCTTGATCTTCGGCAAGATCTCTTTGCGCGCGATGCTGGGCGGCACGTTCCAAAAGGGGTTGATCTCCAGATAGGTCATCTCTTCGCTGAACACCGGCGTCTTGTGATAGGGCTTGCCCACCACGACCCGCATGTCCAAGAGCGTCTTAGGCTCGTCCACCAACTTGAGCTTGAAGTCGGCCAGGTTCACGAAGATGTAGCGCTGGCCGAAATCGTCCCGCATCCAGCGCCGGCGCTCCAAGTTCAGCACCAACTGTTCGATCCGCGCCTCGACCGGCACGTTCAGGGCGGCCAGGGTCGCCTTGCCCACCGCGGCGTCTTGGGCCAGCCCATGGCGGTATTGGGTGCGCTTGACCGCCACGGCCAAGGCCTCGTCGTAAAAGGCCGGATCGCCACCGCTTAGCGCCCGGTCGTCGTCTTGCGACAGGTCACCCCAAAGCCGCAAGCGGGCGCGAAGCTGCGCAATGCGGGCGTCCGTCATGCCCGGCTTGAGGGTCGGCCCATCGGGTAAGGGCGCCCAGCCGCCGGCCTTGGCCAAGGCACGATAATCGGCCAAGGCCTGTTTCAATCGATCGTAGCGCGGCGTCTGTGGCTGATAGGCGCGCAGGTAGGCGGCCAGGTCCTTGGCCTCGGCGGCCCCGCGAATGACCTCTGCGCCATCAACCTCCTCCCGGTAGGGATAGAGCTTTTCGTCGGAGACCCGCGGCGCGGTGCGGCCCACACCCAAATCCGACGCCATGCGGATCAAGCCCAGGCTGAGCCGGAGTTCGAGTTCCGCCAGTCGGTCCGGTTGCGTGGCCGCCAGCAAGGCGCCAAGCTCGCCGGCCCCGTAATCCGCCGGATCGAGCCCGTCCAAATGGGCGCGCGCCAGAATTTCGACCATTTGCCGGGCCCGCGCATTAGGCTCCTGCCCGGTCACCCAAAGGGGTGCCATCTCCCTAGACTTGTAGAACGGCGACAGGACGGCGTAGGCCTCAACCTCCTGCGCTGTCGCCGAGGATGCCGGACCCCGGTTCAGGCGGTCCATCAATGCGTCGGATATGGGCGCACCAAGGACCGGCGAGGAGATCAGCACCGCGAAAACCCAAAGCCAAGCCAAACGCGCCCGCATCTCAATCCCTCTCAAAAATAGCCTCAGCCGATCAGGGTCTGGATCTTCGCCTTGAAGGGGTCGGCCAGGGAGTCGATGGCATCTAGGTCGATCAACTCCTCGAACACGGCCTTGCCGGAAAGCTGAATCACGGTCTCGATCAGGTCGTCCTGCGGCCGGAAGGTCGGCAGGTCGGCACTGACCACGACGATCGGCATGGCGCCGGTCGCATCGCAGGTTTCGACCCGCACCGGAAAGCGTAAATCCTCGAGCATTTGTTGAATCGAGGGCGACAAGTCCATGAGTTTGCGCAGGGTCAGGCTGCGAATCATGAGTTGCTTCAGGTCGTCCGGCTCCGGCATCTCGCCCTCGGATTGCTGATCCAGCAGGTCCGACAGGTTGTAAGCCCCGCCGTAGCTCAGCACCCAACGCACCGGCGAGGTGATAATGACCGGACGTTTCGCGTCATCGGCAATGCTGTAATGGTATTCCCAAGGGTAGGTCTCTATCTGGTTCTTGATGTTCGCGATGGGCGTGATCAACTTGGCCGGAATCTCGAAGGTGTCCCGGGCGATGGATTTATAGGTTTCCTCGATTTCGATGAAGTTGCCGTCCGCGCCCGGGACCTTGTCCTTAAACGCACTCTCCATGTACTCGCCCAGCACCTTCCGTGGCGCGAACAGCGGCGTCAGGGTTTGGACATATCCATTGAGCCGCTGGTGCAGAAAGGCCGAGATCTTCTGAGACGCCTGACGAATGCGTCCCATCGATTGCATGTCGATTTCTTTGACGGGCGTCATGGCCATGAGCCTTCCTTCCGGGCAATTGCCAAAATTATCCCGGATAACCGCTTCCCGTGCAAACACTTAGGCCTTCGATGGCCGGTCCCTCGGGTCTCAGGCAAGCTCGACCACGTAGACCTCCGCTTCGTCAGCCCCCGGGTGATGCCCCAAGATTAACTTGGCCGGATGGCCCTCCAAGCGGACGAAATACGAATCGCCGGGGCCCAAGGTGTTCTGAACCGCCCAGGCGACGAACTTCGCCCCGCCGAGTTCGGCCTCCAGGCCTTCCAGGGGATATTCCAGGACCGCCTTTTCGGGCAATTGCCCGCGCGGCCCGACTGCGTGATGGGTGATCTTGCCCTCACCGCTGGTGCCCAGCATGACACCCGGCCATTCGCCCGCCACCGGGCCGACCTCGAGCCACTGGCCGATCAGGGAATGGCCGATGACATTGAGGCGGAAATCCTCGGAATGGCCGGCCGGCGCGCTAAAGGCGGCGGCCACGGCCTTGGCCCCCCAGCCCTGTTCGCGCCCGTCGAACAGCTTGGCGCCGCGCAGCAGGCTCGGCAAGGCGGCAGCCCGCGGCGCGAAATCCAGGCCCAGGCACAGGATCGGCAGGTCCGCCGCGCGCGCGTCCAGCGCCATGGCGGCGACCATGGACAGACCGTAGCGCTTTTCCGGCGCCTGAAAATCGCTCTCCAAGCCGGCAATCAGCCACAAATCCGCGTTGGCCGGGTCGAGCAAGGTACCGCCCAATTCGGACCATGCGAGCTTCTCCAGATCGTCGATCCAGGGCGCGCCCGAGACTTCCAGACCGTAGCGCGTCAGCAGCGCCAGCGTATCCTGCGGCGACACCGCGGCGTCGTCGCCGCCGGGCAGCCAAGTGACCCAGACTTTTTTGCCCGCCATGCGGTGCCTCCTACCCTTTTGAGCTTATGTTTGCCGCTCAGGTTAGCCCAGAACGCCGAACGATGCCTAGCCATGCGCGGCCCGCGCCGGTTCGTCGCGCTGCATGTCGACCGAAACGCTGAGCTTGTGCCCGCCGCCGCCCTCGGCCAGGCCCTGCAAGGGCACGATATCGCCGTAGTCGCGGCCCCAAGCAAGGATGACGTAGGTTTCGTCCACGGCACGGTTGTTGGTGGGATCGAAATCGATCCAGCCCGTGCCCGGAACATAAACCGAGAGCCAGGCGTGCGAGGCGTCCTCACCCGGTCTGGCCCGGGCGCCCTTCGTCACGGAGGTGTCCACATAGCCGCTGACATAGCGCGCCGGCAAGCCGAGCGCGCGCAGGCCCGCAATACCCATGTGGGCGAAATCCTGGCAAACGCCGCGTCGCAGCCGGAACGCCTCCGCCGCCGTGGTCCGCACGTCGGTCGCGCCCGGCGCATAGGCGAAATCCTCATAAATGCGCCGCACGAGATCTCGCGTCGCCGCGATCACCGGGCGGCCGGGCGCAAAGCTGACCCGGGCGTAGTCGGCGATCGTGGGATCGGGTTCGGCCAGGGGCGATTCTTCCAGGAACGGCGCCAACTCGCCGTTTTCCCCGTCCTCGCGCGCGAGTCGCCGCACATCCTCCCAGGGAATCGAGCCCAAGGAGTCCTGACCGGCACGCGGCAAGGTGCGCACGAGATTGATGGCCGTCACTTCTAAAGTGCGAAGCTTCCGCCCAACGGTAAGGCTGCTGACCCGGTTACCAAATTTGTCGCCCCACTCCCGCCGTCGGCCGATCAGCGGGCGGGCGACGATTTGATGGAAGCAGCCCTCTTGGTGGTAGAGATTGGGCGGTCGCAGACGCGCTTCGACCTCGCAGGACGTGACCTCCCGGTCAAAGGCGTAACGCGTGGTGTGCACGATGCGGTAGGTGGTCATCCAGATACGGTCACGAAGGTCTGCGACGGCATGGTGACTTTGCCGATCGTGTTCGCGTTCGTGCCATTGTGTTTGGTATCGGCCGTGTGAAAGGTGACCGGCTGGCCTTCGACAAAGCTGTGTCTGCTAAAGGTCACGAACTGGGTCGGCCCTTTGATGAGATGAGATACGACGCCGCCGCCCGCCGTCGCGCCCTCGTCGCCGGACGACATGGACACGGTTGAATTCGCCAAAACCACGGGCCGGTTCATGATCTTGGTGAACTTGGCTGCGGTAACGGGAATAACCTGCGCCAGCATCGACATATTGGGATAAGGGACCGGCACGGGGCCACCAGGCGACGGGGTCAAGCCGGTGTCCGGTGCTGTCGCCAAGCACATGCCACCCATGTTGGTGTTGACGAAAAACATGTCACCGTCCCTCCCTATCCCAGGTGAATCCGCCGGCCACCGATCTTGACGTCGTCGTCCGCCCTGATCGAGGTCCGGCCGCCCTTGATGTGGCACGCGCCTTTCACCAGCGTCCGCATCCGGCCGGCCTTGACTTGTTGCAGGTTCTCGACATGCGTGTAGACGTCCGTCGCCCGTTCGAGGATTCGCGTCGCCACTGTCTCCAACTTCTCGAATACCTGCTTCGCCCGCTTCACTGTCACGGTCAGTAGCTCGCCCCGGTAGGTGCTTTCGCGAACCAGGACATCGGCACGCCCGGCCGTCACCTTTATCTCTCCGCTCAGCAGCTCGGCCACACCCCGGCCAAGATCAAGGGACGCGGACGTCGCGGCGTCGCGACCGATGCCGGCCAGCGCCACCGTTTCGCCCTGGCACCGGATACCCTTGCCCGACAGCAGGTCTATGTTCCCATTCGGCGCGTGTAGTCTCAGGTCTCCATCCGGCACAGACAGGATGCCGGCGCCGCTCTCGGGGCAGTATTCGAAGACAATCTGGCCGTCGGAATCGCGCACTTCTATGCGATCCTCGCCGTCTTTCTCGACGACTCTGGCCGACGCGCCGCCACGAGTCGCCAACTCACGTCCCGCGGTTTCCGTCATCCTTCCGGGGCTCAAGACGCCGATGATGTAGCATTGTTCTTGGACCTCGCCCGTGACCAGGACCCTGGTCCCGGTTCCGAGCGCGGTTGCCCCCGGAACCGCCATTTGGGCGTGCAATCTACGACGACGCCCGCCGTCTTCCATCGCAACCGCAAATCCACCGTCCGCAAGCGCCTCGACGATCCGGGCCGGGCGGACAAAACCGCTGGGGTCCGACGCCGGCGTTTGTTCGATGACATTCAGCATTGTGTTCAACATGGTCTCGTCTCCCATCGGCGGGTTTCGTTAGGGGCGCGGTGGCGCCCAGTCTTCAGCGAATGCAAGGTCCTGGTCCGTGCCGCGAATATCTTTGCGTGTGGCACCGGACCAATTCGCGTTCTTATCGTCGATCCGATGCAGTTTCGTGCCAACAAGGCTCGCCTTGGCGAGGTCCGCGCCGATCAGTACGGCACGGGACAAGTCGGCATAATCGAGTGTTGCCGTGCGAAACCGCGCCCCGCTGCAATCGGCCTTAGTGAACAGCGTCTCCTGCAATTTGGCCTGCGAGAAATCCGAATTTGGCGCGACCGCGCGGTCGAAACAGGACATACGGAGATCGGCGCCGGCCAAGTTCGCGGCGTCGAGCCGCGCTTGGGTAAAGTTCGCGGCCTTGCCAACGACCCCGCCCATTGAAGCGCCGCTCAGCGTAGCCTCACCAAAATTTGCCTGAGTCAGGGTGGCGCCGGTCAAGTCTGCGCCGCTTAGATCGGCGCCGGAGAGATCGGCGTTGGTGAAGTCACAGCCGGACAGATCGGCGCCATGCATGTTTGCTCCGCTCAGGTTGCATTGTACGAAATCAGCGTTCGTCATCCGCGCCTGACGGAGGTCAAGGCCCGAGAGATCGACCGCATGAAGCTGTGCTTCGCGCAGATCGAGATTCACGGTCTTACACCCAAGCGCCCGAACCTCGGTGATCTTCGCCCGGCACAAAACGGCCGCCGAGAGGTCGGCGTCGCTGAGGTCGCCACTGTCGAAGGTAACGCCTTGCAGATCCGCGGAGGCGAGACTCGCACCTTGGAGCGAGGCCCCGGAGAGATCCGAACCCGCCAGATTTGCCGCGCCGAGATCGGCGTCCGTGCAATCCGCATCGTGCAAGTCCGTGCCGCTCAGGTCGGCGCCGCTCAGGATCGCCCCGGCCAGCGTGGCCCCAACCAGTTTGGCTCGAGCAAGGCCTGCATCCTTCAAATCGGCGCCCGCGAGCAACGCGTTTGTCAGGTCGGCGCCCGTCAGGTCGGCCCCGGCAAGATCGCTCCCGGTCAGATCGGCACCGCTCAGATCGACGCCGGCAAGCCGGACCTGGCGCAAATTCGATCCGGACAAGTCGGCGTCCTTGAAGGTGCACTGTGAAAGGTCCATGCCGTTCATGTCGCAATCCGCGAATGCGCCGCCGGTATGATCGCCAGCCATGGTTCGCGCACCGCGCACTTCGGCTCCCTCGAGGCGAAGTCTGCTGCAGGTTGCGGCCGAGAGGTCCAGGACACTCGGACGTACTTCGGCGAATCGCGTGCCGTCGAGGGTTGCGCCCGCGAAGGATACATCGGACAGATCGCAGCGCTTCAAGGTTGTGTCGGTTAGTTGAGCGCGGTCGAAGCGCGCATGCGCAAGGGTGCAGTCGCCGAATATCGCGTCCTTGAGCTCCGCCTCGGAGAAGTCGGCCTCGGTTAGATCGAGCGCGTCCAGGATCGCGGCGGTGAGGTCGGCCCGGGTTAGATTTGCACCGGCGAGGGTCGATCCGGGGCCCTCCGGCGCCTGCTCGAGGGACTGCCGGACCGCCGCGATGACTTCCGGCGCCAAGTCCTGTTCCTTAAGCGTCGCCATGACTTCATCGATATCGATGGCTTCCGGACGCAGCGAGATGAGGGTTGCGCCGGCAAGCTTGGCGCCGCTCAGGTCCACGCCCGCCATGTCGCAATCGATGAAGATGCAGGAGGTAAGCTCGGCCCCGGACAAATTGGTGCCGGCCAGCCGCACCTGGTGGAACGCCTTTTCGCTCAGAACCGCGCCGCTCAGATCCGCGCCGCCGAGGTCCAGCTTGACCAGGGCCGGCAGCTCCAGCGCTTGGCCGGAGCGCAGCCGTTCGATAATCGCCTTTGCGTCGTGAGGTTCCATGGCGCCCGTCATCCTCGCGCGTGAAGTTGGGCCAGCTTGGTGTTCTTCAAATTGGCCTGGCTGAAGTTCGCGCCGGCGATCGCGGCGTCGACGAAGTCGGCCTCGTAGCAGTTACTACCCCTCAGATCGGCCTCGCGCAGATCGGCCTTGTCCAAGCGGACCTGAAACAGGTTGACCGAAGTGAAGCGGGCGCCGCGCAGATCGGCCTTGGTCAGGTTTCCGCTCTTGAGGTCAACGGCGTGAAAGTTGCTGCCCTGAAGGTCGGCCTCGCGGAAATCGGCACGCCCGAGCATGGAGGCCGTGAAGTCGGCGCCGGAGAGATCGGACTCGAACCACAGCGACGCCTCGCCCCGCAGATTCTGGAACGCGCCCCCGGGGAAGCGGCAACGCCCGGCCCGCAGTTCGGTCACGTCCGCGCCGGTCATATTTATCCCGGCGCCCACCGCATCGCCGAATTCCGCGCGGGCGAGCATGGCGCCCTGAAAATTGGCTTGGTCGAGGGTGGATTTCGACAGATCGGCCTTCTCGAGTTTCGCGCCCGCCAGGTTGGCCTCTGTCAGGTCCGCGGCGAGGAAGCTTGCCTCCGGCCCCAATGCCTCGGTCAGGTTAGCGTAAACCAATGCCGCTTCCTCCAGGATCGCGCCGGCCAGCGACGCTTGGCTCAGGTTCGCCGCGCTGAGATCGGCCTTGGTGAGATCGGCGCCGTCGAACTTGGCTCCGGTCAGGTTCGCCTCGCGCAGGTTCGCGGTGTCCAAAGTGGCCCCGGTGAAATCCGCTTCGCTCAGGTTGGCGTTCGAAAAGTTCGCTCCGGTCAGGATGGCGTCGGTGAAATCGGCCCCTCCAAGGTCGCAACCAGAAAAGTCGGCACCGCTCAGGTCTTCTTCAGTGAAATTCGCGCCGGCACGTGCCCGATTCGCGGGCTGCTCAGCCGGCGCGACCTCATCGTCATCTGCGCCGCCCGTTTCGATCTGCCGCGCCAGTTCCGGGTCGAGACCGTACTGCTTCAGCATTCCCAGGGAGTGTCGTTTCGCTTGGTCTATGAGGGTTTCGGCCTGGGACGGATCGATCCCGGCCTCGGCCAGAAGATCGTCAAGGGCGGCCACGGGATCGGCGGCGGACAAGATGCTTTTGACCTTGGCGAAATCGACCCGCGAGTACTCCAGCTTCCCCTGCATCTCGTCCAGCGCGGCCATGACCTCGGCCTTGGCGTCGGCTTCGGCCGCCGCGAAATCGAAGTCAGCCTCCGGTTCCGGGGCGTCCACTTCGATCGCCGTTTCGGCGGCTTCGGCGGCTTCCGCCTCGGCCAGACGTTCGGAAAGCTGCTGGGCGTAGTGCTCCGCGGACAGGGGTGCCTCGGCCAGCGGCTCGGTCACGACCATGAGGTGCTTTAGCTCCTCGATCTCCTCCGACTGAACGTTGGCCAGGCCGCGCCACACCAAGACCACCTGCTCGGCGTCCATGTCGACCCAGAGGGTGTCCACCTTCATGGGCACTTCGCGGACCAGCGCCTGGTCCTTGTAATCCTCGTGCAGGAAACACCGGACCCGTTGTCCCGGCAGGCGGCTGCGGTACTCCGGATGGGCGGCGTGCAGGTTCTCGAAGTACAACGCCTCGTCGCCGCGCAGGTAGCCCTCGACCTGCTGGCCGGCGGGCGCGGCATTGAAATGCGCCCAATCGAAATCGGCCGGATACCAGGGCCAGCGCTCGTTCTGCCAGGCCTCGTCGTAGGTTCCCATGTTGGCCCGGCGCTGCGGCCACATGCGCCCCAGCGGCCCGAACCCGGCCGGCCGGGAGGTTTGCCCAGGCAGCCCGACCGCTTGCCTCGGGTCGGTCACGTTCGGCAGCGGCCAGTGTGTCCGTCCGTCGGGGCCGGTGACCGCGGCGTTGCCCTTGCCCAAAGGATTGTGGTCAAAGCCCGCGCCGCCGAAGGCGTGGCGGTAGTCGATCGGCATGGTCGTGAAGGGCACAGGGTCGCTGGGCCGCGGCGTCGATCCGGACTCGATCCAAACGCGATCGCCGAAAATGGCCAGCGACTTGACGCGATCGTCGATGCCGAAGGAAACCCGGCATGCCGGCGCCGGCTGCCCGCCCGGGGCGTGACAGGTCCCGGCCAACAAGAGATCGGTGCGGGGCTTGAAGTGAACGAAATCGGTCTCGTAGCGGCAACCGTTCTCGGGCTCGTCGTCGTAGAACGCGTCGCCGGTGACCGGCGGTTGCTCCGTTTCCTCGTCGAGGGCGGCCACGTCGTCGGGCTTCAGGGAAAAGGTGCCCTTGACGATCAAGGTCAGGGAATGGCTCGGGAACTGAATCCGCCCTTGGAGCCACGCCGCCTGCAACCCGGTATCGTTGATCACGTCCACGTTGCGTCCCTTTTCTACAATCTGAACAGCTTGCCCGGCCCAATCGCCGTCGCCCTTAGGAACCGACTAGGGGATGACCTGCTTTCCGGTTGAGCCCTTAAGCGTCACCAAGCCATTTTTTGCCGTAGCGTTGACGATGTTTCCGCCGGTAATCTCGACGACCCTGTCCCCGATTATGTGCACGCCCAACCTGGTCATCCTAATTTTGTTCGCGCCGATTTTAAACGTGATCGAGTTCTGGTCCATGACCAGGCTCGAACCGGTGCCGGCGGGTCCGACCATCAACTCGACCTTGTCCTTATCCAGATTGATCTGCGATGGGGAGAGTGCCTGGTTCGCGTCGACGGCCTTGTTCTTGTAGTACCCATGAGCGACGGCTCCCGCCCACGCCAAGGTCGATAGCGGAAATCCGATCCGCGCAGCCCAGGTCGACGCCTTGTCTTCGCTTTGATTGCCAAACGGCACGCTGGAGTTGGCGACACCCGCGGTCAATGCGCCAGCCGTCACTGCGGCGACTCCCGCTCCGAAGGACTTCCACGTCATGCTGTGCGTTTTGTCGGCCGCTTTCTCGATGGGACCCTTGATGCGGATGCTGATCGTTTTCCCGCCGATCATGTCGTGATCCTCGGCATCCGAGGTGTTTTGGGACTCGGCGCATAGGTCGACGTTGGCGCCCTTTTTCGCCGAGACACTGAAGGCGTAGCCGTAATCGACGTCAGCGGTGCCCGTGAGGCTTAGGGACCCGCCCAGCTTCACGCCTGTGGCCAATCCCGCGAATCCGGAGAACCCTAATCCGACGGTGCCGATCTCCTTGTCGCCAAAGTGCCACGAATCCTTCGAGCCGTAACTCAACGTCGTCTGGCGCCATATATCCGCGCCGGTGACCGAGCTGCCGACCTTGCGCTTGTAGTCGGTCCATGCGGGCTTGCCTGGCTCGTCGCCGATGTCGATCCGGTTCTTACCGATGACCTTCACCTCGCGATTGTGCAAGGTGATTTCAGTGCGATTGCCGCTTGTATAGTCGAGCACACCGTCAAGCTGGTGGGCCACGTCCGCAGGCTTTGCTGCTGCATTGTTGAGTTCGAGCGGCACCGGCGCGGGGAGAGCAGCGTTCGTTGCCGGGTCCTTGGTCAGGCTACACCCGTCCTCGGCCTCGTTATTCGGATCGTGCTTGCCGTAGCGGACGTAGCTGGAATTGTTTCCGTGATAGCTGGGTACGCCAAGTTTGAGCCAGATGTCGTTCGGCCCGGCGGCGTCGCTTTCCGTGACCGTGTCGGGCTGAAGCTGTTGCTGGGTCAGGAGGGATTGCGCCGGTACGGGCACGATGTCTGCTGGCGACGGGCCGGACAGCCGTTGCATCTGTTGCTGCCCAGCCATGGCACCACCCTGGCCCTGGCCTTCGTCGTCGGGCGGCGGGCCGGCACCGTCGTTCATCTCGATCAGAATGCCGCTGGCGGTCTTGATCCGGTTCTTGGTGTGGCTCTCCGCGTCGATCACGCTCTTGTTGAGCGGATTGGGGACCACACCGGTGATGATCGGCCGGTCCGGATCGCCGTCGAGACAGGTCCAGATGACCTCGGTGCCCTTGTGCAAGGGAAAGTGCATGCCTTGCTGACCGCCGCCATAAGGTTGCGCCATGCGGACCCAGCGGGTCGCCTTGGCTTCGGCCTGGCCGCTTAGGTCGAAGGGCATGACCAGCTTGTAGCGGCCCTCGGAGTCGATCTCGGCCCGGGTGCCGGGACCGGAGGCATCGACATGACCGTTCATGACGCCGTGCAGCTTCGGCTTCGGCGTCGTCCGTGCCGGACGGAACGCGACCGACAGCGGAATCACCGTGAAATCGTTCCGGTAGGAACTGGCCTGGCCGTCGAACTCGGCGAAGCCGGTTGCCTCGCTAAACGCCTGGGAACCGCTGTGGCGCACCTGCACCAACAGGTAATCCTGATCGAAGGCGCCGTTGTAATGCTCCTTCAGGGTGAAAGGATGACCCGCAGCAAAGCTCAAGCGGTCGCTTTCCCCGGTGAACTCGATCTTGCGGCTCAGGACCTCCTGCGCCCGACTCTTGGCGAGGGACTGGCCTTCCTCTGGGGTCTTGAAGTGATTGCCGTATTCGGCGATCAGGCCGTGGCCGGCATCGTCGATATCGGCTTCGCCCTGCAGCGGCGTCGTCGGCGTGCGATAGTTGTAATCCTTCAGGATCATCTTGGCCGTGATCTGCCGCTGCCTGCGGCGAAAGGCCTGAACCGAGTCCTCCATGGTCGAGCTGGTGCCCGACGGCAGGCGGTAGACGATTTCGGAGTCCCCATTCAGCGGCGGGACATGCACGTTATCGTCGCAGAAGACCACCTTTTCGCGCTGGTCGTCGTGCTCGAAGAAATAGAAGATCCCCTGATGCTCCAAAAGGCGCGAGACGAAAGCGAAATCCGTCTCCTGGTATTGCACGGTGTATTCGCGCTTCGGATGGTCGCCGCTGAGGCGGAACTCGAAATCCTCGGAGGTCAAACCGATGGCCGCCAATTCCGCCGGCCCCTTGTCTTGGGCGCCGATCAGTTCTTCCTCAACGATCTTATGTGCAGCCATGTTCTGGTAGATCTGGTTCTGCTGGCTGAGCGACAGCAACCACAACCGGGGCACCAAGACCGCGCGATACAGGTAGTGGCCGTACTGACCTTCGCGGTCCTGGGTGAACTCGGAGAGGATACCGTTGATCCGGCGGGTCGGCCCGTCGTCGCCACGCTGCATGGACAGAGTAGCCGGCTGGCCAAGGACCTTACCGGCATCGATATCCGGCTCCTCCGATACCAGGACGATTTCGAAACGGAAAGGCTGAGAGATCGCCTCCTCGCCCTCGAAACGCACGACCTTGAAAGTGTCGCTGGCAATCGCCTTCGATTCAAAGAGCAAGTTGACGTGTTGATCGCTGGCCATGGTTTTCTCCCCAATCTTTCGTGTTTCGCGATGACCTTTCGGGCCTGGTTCGCCTAGCGCTTAGGCGCGCGCCAGTCGTCGCTGCCCGAGGTGCCGGCGATTTCATGATTCCAGGTGATGCTGCGATAACTGAAAGAAACGTCCTCCAGATGGGTGAAGGCCTGATTGCTCGGGTCCTGACAATTCGGCATGTAGCCCTGAATATCGACGATCACCGCGTCCTGCATCTTGATGGTGAAATAGTGCTCCTGCATGCCGGTCGGCGCGGTGCGATACCACTTGATCTCGACGTTGGTCAGCATCTCACCGGAGCACAGCGCATTGTAGAGCAACGGTGAGGATTTATCGAAGATCTTGGTCACGGTGAGCGGCTGGTGCACGCGTTGACCGGACGGCTGGCCGCTCTGCGGGTCGCGCGGGATCAGCACATTGTGCCTGAAGGCCTGAACCAGAACCTCGTCCTCGTGGCCCTCTTGCCAAAGATTTCCCACGCTGTCTTCCGTGAAGGCATCTTTGGTGATGTTGCCCTGGGTGGTTCCCTCGACGGTCATATATGCTGGTGTCGGCATGTCGCAGCTCCTCTTACGGTGCGGGGTGCAGAAACGATCTCGCTCATCTCCTACACTACAAGAACCGTGCCAAGCGCGCGCCGCAACCGCCGATTTTCCCGCAAGCGATTGTTTTACGTTGGCTTATCGCCTGCCAGCGGGCACGGCGCCCAACATCGAGCAATCCTGGGCCAATAGAAATTGAGCGGATTTCCTCACACCTGCGTGGCGTGGCCGTGCGGGAACTCGCACAATCGCGCCGCCCAGCGCGCCAAGGATTTTCTCGAAGAGACACGGTTCGGGGAATGGCACAAAAAAGACCGGCCCGTGGGTTTCCACGGGCCGGTAAGTCTAGAGGGGCGGAGGGTCGAAAGGTGGCGCCTAGGACGCTGGGGTGCGCCAGTCGTCGCTGCCGGAGGTGCCGGCGACTTCATGGTTCCAGGTGATCTTGCGATAACTGAAAGAAACGTCTTCCAGATGGGTGAAATGGCTGTTCGCCGGGTCCTGACAGTTCGGCATGTGGCCCTGGACGTCGACAATCACCGCGTCTTCCATCTTGATGGTGAAATAGTGTTCCTGGGTGCCTGATGTCGAAGTGCGGTACCACTTGATCTCGACGGTCGTCAGCACCTCGCCCGAACACAAGGCGTTGAAGAGAAGCGGCGAAGCCTTGTCGAAAATCTTGGTGACGGTCAGGGGCTTATGCACTCGCTGGCCGGAGGGCTGACCACTCTGCGGATCCCGGGGGATCATGACCGAATGCTTGAAAGCCTGGACCAGAATCTCGTCCTCATGGCCTTCCTGCCAGATGTTTCCAACGCTGTCCTCGGTGAAGGCGCCGCTGGTGATGTTGCCTTGGCTGGTTCCTTCGATCGTCATGTATGCTGGTGTCGGCATCGGTCATGTCCTCCTCTGGGGTTCACATCGAACTGGGGTCTGCTCTCTCATACTCAAGAAGCGTGCCAAGCTGTGCCACGCGCCGGAAACTTTTTTACAAGACATTGAAATCAATGGGCTCTTCTCTCCGATTGAGTCTCCATCCCGCATTTTGTCTCGATCCCGGGAACACTCGGCGCTGTGCGGGTTTCCGCACAGCTTGACACGATTGCGTGCGAGAGCCCGCGCAGTAGGGCATGAGAAAACGGGTGCGACGGGCCGGGCGCAAAACGGCGCCGTCGAACCGGAGGGGCCCTTAGGACGCGGCGCTCTTCAAAGGTCCGGCACGATTACGGCGCAGATCGTATTTCTGCATCTTCTCGATCAAGGTGCGGCGCGAAATCTTCAACTCCGCCGCCGCTCTGGTCTGATTCCACTCGAACTCTTCCAGGGTTCGTAGAATGACCGCCGCCTCATAGTCGCCGACCGCGTCGCGCAAGCCGCCCTCGCCCAGGGGTGCGAGGGCCGCCGGTCCATCGTGCGGCGTGTCGTTTATTTTGCCCGTGATTTCCGCCGGTAGATGATCCGGCAGAATGGTGCCCTCCGAATCCGCCAGAAGAACCGCACGTTCGATGATATTGCGCAGTTCCCGAATGTTTCCGGGGAAGTCGTGGCCCATCAGCGCCTCAACGGCGGCGGGCGAGAACCCGCCGATCGTCTTGCCGTAACGCTCGCTGTATTCTTGCAGGAAATGCTGCATGAGCGCGGGCAGGTCTTCGCCGCGCTCGCGCAAGGGTGGCAGCACGATGGGAAAGACGCAAAGCCGGTAATACAAATCCTCCCGGAACTCCCCCGCGCGAATCTTCTCTTGCAGGTCCATGTGGGTGGCGGCCACGACCCGGACATCGACTTTTCGCCCTTCCAGGGCGCCCAGGGGCCTAATTTCGCCCTCCTGAAGCACGCGCAACAACTTAGCCTGCAGATTGAGCGGCATATCGCCAATCTCGTCGAGCAGGAGGGTCCCGCCGTGGGCCGCGTCGAACAGACCCTTTTTATCGCTCTTGGCGCCGCTGAAGGCGCCGGCCTTATAGCCGAAAAGCTCGCTTTCCAGCAGGGTCTCGGGCAGGGCTGCGCAATTCTGCGCTACGAATTCCTTGGTCTTGCGGCGGCTATTGTAATGAATGGCGCGGGCGATCAGCTCTTTCCCGGTCCCGGTCTCACCGCCCAGCAGAACCGTGGCATCGGTATTGAGAACCTTGCCCATCAGCTCGAAAACCTGGGCCATGGATTTGGCGGCGCCGACGATATTGGAGAAGCGGTATTGGTTCTCGATCTTGTCGCGGAGCTGGCGATTTTCGCTCTCCAGCTTCCGGTTGGTGGTGTCCAACACATTGATGAGGTGGCGGTTCTCCTCGATCAAATGCACGTTGTTCAGGGCCACGGCCGCCTGGGAGGCGAAGGCCGAAATCAATTCGTCGAGCTCGTCGGGAAAGAAAACAATGGCGTCCTCGTCCCCGTCTCGCCGGTTGGTGAGTTGCAGGACGCCGATCGTGACCTCTTCGTGATTGCGCAAGGGGACCACCAACAACGACCGGGTCTGTTCGCCGCGCCCGCGGTCGTCGGCATAGAGGTCGGCGAATTCGAAACCGGTATACTTGTAGACGTCGTCGACCTTCTTCAGCGCCCCCGAGAAGGCGCAGTAAGCGCAAATATCGGAATTGTTCGGGCGGCCGTTCTGAATCAGCGGAATGGGCGGGGCCTTGGTCCTCTGAACCCCACCCTGCCGGTCTTGCTGCAATTCCAGGTGCAGAAACCGCTTCGTATTGTCCAGAACGTAGACCCGGCCCATTCCGGCACCGGTCAGGCTGCGGGCGCCGGAAAGAATGGCCTCGAGGAGCTGGTCCAGGTCGTACTCGGTGGATAGCGCAGTCGTGACCTTGACGAACTGCTCAATTGCGGGTGCCGGCAGGGTGCCCAGGTCGATCACGATCTTTCGCCTCTCCTCCAGCCTCAGGTGTCGGAAAACTCCAGCGTGAAATCGCCGTTCTTGCCAATACCGACCTGGAGCTGGGCGTAGTTTTTCTCCTCACTCATACCGCGCAGGATCTGGGTCGAAATCTGCGGCAGAAGCGTTCGGTTGATGATGTGGTCGATATTCCGAGCGCCAGTTTCGACTTCGGTGCAGCGTTGCGCGATCTGCTCGACCACCTCGGGCGTACAGTCCAGCTCTATTTTTTGGCTGCTGGTAAGGCGCTGGCCCAGACGGTTGAGCTTGAGCTGAACGATGTCGCGCATGGCCTCGCCGACAATCGGATAAAACGGCACGATCTGCATGCGGGCCAAGAGGGCCGGCTTGAAATGGTTGCTTAGCACTGGCCGAATGGCGCCCATCAGCGCCTCGACCGGCGGCCGTTCCCCGCCGCTGCACATCTCGGTAATGATGTCTGAGGCCAAATTGCTGGTCAGCAGGACGATCGTGTTCTTGAAATCGATCAGCCGACCCTCGCCGTCCGACAACATGCCCTTGTCGAACACCTGATAGAAAAGGTTCATGACCTCCAGATCGGCCTTCTCGACCTCGTCGAGCAGCACCACCGAATAGGGCCGCTGGCGCACGGCCTCGGTCAGCATGCCGCCTTCGCCGAAGCCGACGTAGCCCGGCGGCGAGCCGATCAGGCGGGAAACAGAATGCTTCTCCTGAAACTCCGACATGTTGACGGTGACCATGAAGCGTTCGCCGCCGAATAGGAGATCGGCCAGGCTGAGGCCGGTTTCGGTCTTGCCGACCCCGCTCGGCCCGACGAAGAGGAAGACCCCCATGGGCGCGTCCGGGTTCTGCACCCCGGCCTTGGCTGCGCGCATGCCTTCGTCGAGCGCCGCAACCGCCTGGTCCTGACCCTTGATTCGCGCGCCCAACTTGGCGCCGAAGTCGAGGATGGTCGCGGCCTCGTCCTGAACCATCTTGCCAAGCGGGATTCCGGTCCAATCGGCGATCACCGCGGCGACAACGTCGGGGCCGACCTCGTAGTGGATCAGAGGTTGCCCGGCCTGCGCCTTGAGCAAATCGGCGGTGGCAGCGTCCAGTTGCTTGCGGATTTCCGCCGGATCGGCAGGCGCCGTTTCGGCTTCGGCCTCCTCGGCACCATCACTATCGGCTTCGGCGGTGCCGGCGGCCCCGGCCGCCTTGGCAGCCGCAAGTTGCTGGCGCAAATCCAAAATTCGCGCGACTGCCTCGCGCTCGGCCTCCCACTTGCGGGTCAGCTCTTCGCACTCGGCGCCGGCGGTGGCGATATCCTGGTTCAAGGCCGCAACGCGGCCATCGTCGCTCCGGGTTTCCGCATCGATATCGCGTTGCACCGAGTCGCGCTCGCGCTCGAGAGTTTTGATTCGCCGTTCCAAATCGTCAACCGCGGGCGGCTTGGCACTGACGCTGATCTTGACCCGGGCACTCGCGGTGTCGAGCACATCCACTGCCTTGTCGGGAAGCTGTCGCCCCGAGATGTAGCGCGCCGACATGCGCGCGGCCGCCTCAACGCCGTCGTCGCGCACATAGATGCCGTGGGCGTCCTCGTATTTTTCGCGCAGGCCCCGGATGATGGTGACGGCGTCGTCCGGCGACGGCTCCTCTAACTTGACCAACTGAAAGCGGCGGGCCAGGGCCGGATCTTTCTCGAAGTATTTCTTGTATTCCGACCAGGTTGTCGCGGCGATGGTGCGAAGCTCGCCCCGCGCCAGCGCCGGCTTCAGAAGGTTGGCGGCATCCCCCATACCGGCCTGGCCGCCGGCACCGATCAAGGTGTGGGCCTCGTCGATGAACAGCACAATTGGCTTGGGGGAGGCTTTGATTTCCTCAATCACCGCCTTTAGCCGGTTCTCGAACTCGCCTTTGACCCCGGCGCCGGCCTGCAAAAGGCCGAGATCGAGGCCAAGAATATCCACGTTCTTCAAGATGTCCGGCACGTCCCCTTCGACTACCTTCAGGGCCAGGCCTTCAACCACGGCGGTCTTGCCGACGCCGGCCTCGCCGACAACGATCGGGTTGTTCTTGCGCCGCCGCCCCAGGATATCGACGATCTGACGGATCTCCTGATCGCGCGCGAAGACCGGATCGATTTTCCCGGCCCGGGCCTGACCGGTGAAATCGTTGGTGAAGCGGCCGAGTGCCGTGTCGTCTCGCGCGCCGGCGGCCTCGCCCGCGCCGTCCCCTTCGGCGCGCACGGCAGCGGTCTCCTTCGACTCCGCAGTGATGTCGAGCAGGTCGCGGCGTAGATCGGCCGCCGGAATATCGCGCAATTCGTCCATGAAGGACGCCAAACCGTAGCGGTTCGGATTGGCCATCAAGGCGGCGATCAACGCACCGGAGCGCACCTCGCCCAAATCATAATCGATCGAGGAGAGCAGCCAGGCATCGCGGATCCACTCGATCAAGAGCGGCGAGAAGACCGGCTTGCCGCTGTTACCGGTGCGGCCGTCCTCGACATCCCGCTGAATGCTTTTCGCGACCCGCGCCGGATCGATTTCGAAGTGCCGCAGAATGTGTTGAAAGTCGGTCGCCGGATCGTCGATTAGGACCAAGAGGACGTGCTCGAGTCCAACCTCATAGTTGCCACGCGAGACGCAAATCCCGGCCGCGGTCTCCAACGTACGCGTGCAATAGCCGTTCAGACGCTTGAACAGCGCCCGTAAATCGAGCTCAACCATACCCAGTGCCTCCTGCCGCCCGTTCTTATTGCCGGCACATTGTTGTGCCGGGTCGTGGTGCGGTTCGCCTCAAACGATAGGGGATAGAGGCAAGGCCGACAATGCCGGTCCCACCAGGCTACCGATGGACACGGGCCACAACCGGCCCGCGAGTCACCCCGTCTTCCGCCGAAGACGCCGGGCGGCCTTTCTTTCCCCTACTTCCGGTCCCGATTATACCACCGCATAGGCCCGGAATCTCATATTTCCCCGGATCGAGATCGTTGTCTCGCGCCGGGGGCCTCGCCGCTTAGATACTCAGTACAACCTCGCTATCGCGCTCCGGCGCTTGGCCGAGCCAGGTGGACCATCCCAGGCGCGCCGGGCAATCCGGGGACAGCTCCAGCACCGGGATCTCAGTGCCGCGCAAGGTGAGCGCCAGGTCGTAGTCCAATTGATCCTTGAGCAAAAAAGGCACCAGGCGGCGCAAGCTGGCATAGCCGGCCGCATCGGGCAGAAGGCCGCGGAATTTGGCGAACGACAGGGGGCCGACGCAAATTCGGAATTTGCCGCTCACATCCGGCACCCTCAGGCCCAGCGTGCAATCGACCCCGAGCGCGCAATTCGCCGTGCCCAGATGGGCCCGCTGCGCCGGCTCGATCACCACCTGGCGCGCGATGAATTGTTCGATCCGCACCGGCAGGCCGTCGAAGTAATGAGAGATGAGGCTGGCCAAGGTCGCCGCCGAGCGGCCATGCAGCAACAACAGCCCAATGCTGGACAGCAGCCGCTCCGGGCGCTCGACCGGAACTTGCGCCTCGGCCATATCCGCCAAGCCGATCAATCCGGCCAGCCACTGCGAGAATTGGTCGCGCGCGCCCGGCCGATAGCGCAGATAGTAGCGGTACTTTTCCCAGCTTCGATAAACGAACGATAAATATCGGTGGTGAAACAGGTCCAGGAAATCGCGCCGACTGCTCTCCGCCTCGTTGCCGGCGACGATATCCTCGCTATAGAACGCCGGCAGAGGGGAACCGGCACCATACAGGCCCATGAAATTGACGGTCAGGCGATACCTCGCGGGCAAATCCGGCAGCGCTGCCTCGGGGCGCGTCATGGTTTCGATCGAAGAAATATCGGAGCTTGGAAAGCCGAGGCTGGCATTGGCCCGCAAGCGCAGGGTCTCGCGCTCAACCGGCCCGTCGCCGCCGATGGGCACAATGTCGGGCTCTGCCCGTTCAAGCAAATTTACCGCCTGAAAGAAGCCGAACTGCCGCACGTCCTGCAGCAGCTCACCGATCAGAGGACTAGTTGCTGTCCGCTTTTCGCCGGCCATCGATACGTCTCTCCGTGCTCGAGCCCCGTCACGATCAACTCGTGGAACGAATTAATGCTCGCGAACAGTGACAGGAACTCGTTCAACACTGTCGCAAATAGGTACATGTCGCCTTCGCCCGCGAAATTACTCTCGCGCATCTCCATGTTGGTGCGCAGGCCGCGAACCGGTAAGCCCCGGCGCAGCAAATCGACCGGCTTGGTCTCCAGCCCGACAATTCCCTCCAGACGCAACTGGCTTTCCCGTTCGGCCTTTCGGTCGTAGCGCGCCTGAAAGTCGTAGGCCGACAAAACCGTGCGCAGCGCTTCAACCCTGAGCAGCGACACGTAGTTGAGTGACATGTTGGCGATCAGCTGCCAGTGCAATCCGCTATCAAGCGGTGGAGCGACCGACGGACGGGGCGGAAACAGATTGCGGAACTTGGCGAACTCCGGCGAACTCCCGGTCGGCGTGGCGATGTCCCCGGCGCGAAGTTTTTCCGGCAAGCTCCTGTTCGTGCAGGTGGTCTGCATCGAGATCATCTCGGTTGGCGGGATGGTGAGCGTGTCGCCGGCGCTGACAAATGAAATGTAGGTCTCCAGGCCGCGGCCGACCACGGCAGGGCGGACCCGGCTTCGATAGAAGACGGCGCCCTCCCCGTTGGCGCCGGTCCCGTGCTCGAAAGATTCGAATGGACGATACAATCGCCGCTTCCCGGTGCCCTGGACCCAGCCTTCGACCTGGTCGATGGAATAGAGCTCGAAATGGCTCGGCTCTTTGCCGGCGGGCCGGATGCGGTATTCCGATTTGGTCTGGTCGACCCGAATGGGGTCCGCATCGCGGCGAAACAAATTGACGATCGGCGTGCAATGCAGTCGAAAGTTTTCGGCCTTCGGCCGGACCTGCTCTTCCGGCGCCCGCGAGAACTCGAACGCGAGTTCGAAATGATCGGCCATCTTGTGCGCGGTTAGCGGCCCAAGCCCACCAATATCCAGGAACAGGAATTTTTCCGGCAGGACGAAATATTCCTGGAGCAAGCGATAGGCGCTAAAGGCGCTGGGCGGATAAGGCAGCAATCCCTCATCGTCGGCGAAGCCGACCGGGCGCACCTGGTCCGCCGACAGGATAAAGGCTTTGTCATCGCCGGCGGTGCCGCCCCCTAGGCGCACGCGCACCCGTTCCAGATAACGGAAAAGCCAAAGGTACAGAATTTTGGTTAAGACCGGGTCACCGTGCAAGTGAAGGCGCACCGTATCGAGCTCGACCCGCTCGAACGACGAACCTGGTTGCAGCGCGAAACCAAGCCTCAAGACGGCGCCGCCAGGGGTTTTTTCCATGCTCGCCTTCGACACGGAAATCGGCGCGATACGTACGTCGCTGCAGGTCCGGAACCGGCACGGCGTCCCTTCCACGGGTATCGAATCGACCTCGACGCCCCGGGGAATCAAGGCCGGCCCCGATATGGCGCTGGGCACCGGCTCGAACTGCAGCACCGACATGGCCGGAATCGGCCGCAAATAGTGCGGCCAAAGCAGGGAAATAAGACTGTGGGTTAGCTCCGGGAGTTCATCGTCCAGCTTTTGGCGAATTCGGCCGGATAGAAAGGCGAAGCCTTCCAGAAGCCGTTCCACGTCGGGATCGTTGCCGCTATCGGCCAGAAACGGCGCCAGTTTCGGATTGGCGTTGGCAAATTCGCGGCCCAACTCGCGAAGATAGGCCAGCTCGTCTTGAAAGTGCTTATTGAACGACACCGCGGGCGGCCTCAGACCCGGACCTGAACTTGGCCAGAATGACCGATCAGCGTTCGAAAGGCGACCGGCTGCTCGCGTTCGCCGACGATCAAGCTAGCCGAAACACGAAACCGAAGGTCCAGGGGATCGTCCTCATTGACAACATGCTTGACCGAAACCCGGCGAAGCCGCGGCTCATACCGCTCGATCGAATCGCGAATCGCCCGGCGCACCGCATTCAAGCCATCGGGGAACTGGGCGGCCATATCGTTGAAATCGGGCATGCCATAATCGGGCAAGATAGCCACACTGCCTTGGCGCACGTTCAGCATACGGGTGAGATGCCGCGCGACCGAAGCGGCAACCTGCGATGGATCCACGTCCATGCGCCGGGTGTCCAGCTCGGGCTCGTCAATCCGCTCCAGGACGGTTCGCTCGAAGGTTGGCCCCGGGGACATCCCTCAGGCTACCCAGAGGCAGCGGCGCAGCGTTCGAGCTTCGGGCCCAGTACGCTCACGACTTGTCGAGTTTGCCAACCAGCGACAGGGTAAAGCTGGCGCCCATATATTTGAAGTGCGGCCGCACCGACATCGAGACCTTGTACCAGCCGGGATCGCCTTCGACATCGGAGACGGTTATATCCGCCGCACGGAGCGGACGGCGGCTACGCACCTCCGCCGAGGGGTTTTCCTGATCGGCGACGTACTGTTTGATCCAGGTGTTGAGCTCGCGCTCAAGGTCGCCGCGTTCCTTCCAACTACCGATCTGTTCGCGCTGCAATACTTTAATATAGTGCGCCAAACGATTGATAATAAACAGGTAAGGCAATTGCGTGCCGAGCTTATAATTGGTCTCGGCCTCCTTGCCTTCCTTGCTGTTCCCGAAAAATTTCGGCTTCTGAACCGAATTCGCCGAGAAGAACGCGGCATTGTCGCTGCCCTTGCGCATGGTCAAGCCGATGAAGCCTTCCTCGGCCAATTCGTATTCGCGCCGGTCGGAAATCATCACCTCGGTCGGAATCTTGGTTTCGATATCGCCCATGGATTCGAAGTGATGCAACGGCAGGTCCTCGACCGCACCGCCGCTCTGCGGGCCGACGATGTTGGGACACCAGCGGTACTTCGCGAAGCTGTCGGTTAGGCGCGTGGCGAAGGTAAAGGACGCATTGCCCCAAAGGTAATCCTGGTGGCTGCTGTTGACGTTCTCCTCGTAGTTGAACGCCTTCACCGGGTTCGAATCCTCACCATAGGGCAGGCGAAGCAAAAACCGGGGCATGGTCAGGCCAACATAGCGCGAATCCTCGGACTCGCGGAAGGCTTGCCACTTGGCGAACTGCGGGCCCTCGAAGATCGATTTGAGGTCCTTGAGATTGGGCAGCCCCTCGTAACTATCGAGGCCGAAAAACTGCGGGCCGGCAGCGGCGATAAAAGGTGCATGGGCCATGGCCGCCACGCTGCTGCAGTGCTGCAGCAACTTGACGTCCTGTGCGCCCGGTCCGAAGTCGTAGTTGGCGATCATACCCGCCACGGGCTGGCCACCGAACTGACCGTACTCCGCGGTGTAAGCATGTTGGTAGAGGCCCGATTTGACGATTTCGGGCGCGTCCTCGAAGTCTTCCAGCAAGGCATCCTTCGAAATGCTGACGATCTCGAGCTTTACGTTTTCGCGAAAGTTCGTCTTGTCGACCACATATTTCAGCCCGCGCCACGCGGATTCGAGCTTCTGGAAACTCTCGTTATGGAGAATGCCGTCGACCTGAACGCTGAGCTTCTTGTCGATCTCGGCGATCATGCCGTCGACCAGCCGCTTGTCGACTTTCTTTTCGCCCCGGGCCGGGGCCAGCATCTCTGCGATAAAGGCTTCGACGCCTTTCTTGGCCACGCCGTATCCCTCATCCGAGGGCTTCAACTTGGTCTCCTGCATGATTTGATCGAGCAAGGAACCGGTTGAGTCCTCAACCACCTCGGCCTTGGACTGCGTGGTTTTCGTGGGGTCGGCCATACTTAGTTCCTCATCGAATCCAGATCATGCACGCACCGTGCGGCGCATAGCTAAGGGGTAGGTCTTTCGCGGTAAACCGGGAGGCTCATGCCCCTGCGGGTCGCCCGCGCGGCGCCCTAGGGCTTGCCGTCATCGGGGACACCCAATTCCTTGAGTAGTTTCTCGCGCGCCTCGTCGTCGCCCAGGGCCGCTTCAATCATTTTCCGGAACGCAGGAACGTTGCCCAAGGGGCCCTTGAGCGCGGTCAGCGCTTCGCGCAACTCCAGGAGTTTGCTCAACTCGGGCACCTGGCGCACCACCGATTCCGGCGAAAAATCCTTCAGGTCGCCGAACTTGAGGTTCACCGCCAGTTCCTCGCCATCTTCGCCGGACAGGCGGTTGGCCACATTGAGATCGAGGGATAGATTGTGCTGGCGCATGACGTCGTTGAAATTGTCTTTGTCAATACTGACCGGCTTGCGCTCGTCCAACGGTGTCCCGTCTTCACGCAACGTATAGTCGCCAATCATCATTAATTTCAGCGGCAGTTCGACTTCTTCTTTGGCCCCACCGGTGGCTGGTTTATAAACAATATTAATTCGCTCTTTGGGTGCGACGGACCCTTCTTTAGCCATGGCTTGGTTTCACCCCTAGTTATTGGACAATTATTATAGCAAGAATAGGCCGCCCTGCGAAACCTTATCGTTACTACAGCCTTAATTTTGCGGCATTTCCACCGCGGACAGGATATCCAGCCGGACGATCCGCGCCCGCAGGGCCCTGATCCGGGCCTCTCGCTCCGGGGTCGACTTTTCCTTACCCTTTTGATTTCCATAGCATAACAGCAACATTCTGCCGATCTCGACGCTCAGGCCAGGTTCCCATTCTTCCAGCTGAAACCGCGTCACCTCTTCGTCCAAAGACTCGAGCGACGGCAGGGCAAGGTCGACCCGTCCCGCCACCTGGCAGACCCGGGCCTGCTCCAGGCCCCAGAGGAACCGCTCGCGGGCCGAGGCGGCTTGGCGCCGGCCTTCCAGAAACAAGGTCATGGCCTTCTGGATCTTGCCTTTGACCGCAAGCTTCTGGGCCTCCTGGCCAACTTCCAGCCAGGGCGTGGCCCCATCGGGTGCGGCCACTGCGGACCCGGCCGCGCCAATGGCCGGGGGTACCGCCCCCTCGCCTTGGCCGCCGGCGCCTAAGACCTCGTCCTGGATCCAAAGCTTAGTCAGATCGTCGGCGAAGGGCGCCTGGTTGGCGAATCGCAAGTCGACCAGCGCCGGGAAGCGATGCAGAAATCCGGCCAAGGCATCAACCACGGCGGCCCGCGCCTCGGTGTGACCCAGGGCCTCCAGGGCCGAGGCGGTCAAACGGTGCCCGTCGAGCCAGAACGGTGCCCGCAGGAAGCTGCTTTCCACCTGGTCGATCAGTTCGGAATGCTGGCCGGCCTCCGACAGGGCCTTGAAGGCGGCCAGACGGTCGGCGGCGACTTCGCGCAATTCGGTCAGCCCGTCGCGGCTCGGCGGCCCCTGCTCGACGCCCAGCCAGGCCGCCTGGCGGATCAAGAGATAGGGGCTGGGGCTGGCCGGGTTCTTGCCCCGCTGATACAGCGCCATCTTGCGCAACAGGTCCCGGCCGGCGCGGATCGCCTTTTGCAGGTCCTGGTCACTGGCAATATCGTCCGGCGCGGCGGCGCCGCTCGCACCCGCTGGCGCCGCAGCAGGAGGCGCCGCGGGCACCGGCGCAGGCGCGGCCCCAGCCTCACCCGGCGCGGCGGCAGGCGCAGTGGGGGCCTCCGCAGCCGGCGGCGCGGCGGCTTGGCCCAGACTGTCGCGGTGGGCGCCCAAGGCCCGGCGCAGATTGCCGAATCCCGGCGCCTGGCCTTCCAAGTGTTGGTCCAGGATCTTCTCGAATTCCTCGAGGTTGGCGAGGCAAACCTCGATAGCCGCCCGGTCGGCCGGCGTCGGCACCTGACGCGTCAATGGGCCTTCGAGCCGCTCGGCAAGCCAGGTCGCTGCCGCGGCCCGCGCCCGGGGCCGTTTCGCGTCGGGGAACATGCTGTCCCAGTATTGAGCCGCCATATCGCGCAGGATGCCCAAACCAGCGCCGAGCCCGTCGTAGCCGTGGTTCTCGAACAGGGCCCGGCACAGGAAGCTGGCGACCAACAGGTCCTTGGATTTTGTCTTGAGGATCGCAGTGCCTTGTTCGGCCGCGACGCGCCAATCGACCGGCGTACCGTTGACCGCCTCGAGCTTCGAAATCTCGCCTTGGAGCGTTTCGTACTCGGGCTCGTAGCGCGCCGAGGCACCGGTCGGCGACGGACCGGCGATCGGCGTCGTGCCGAGTTGGGCAATGTCTGCGTCTAGATTGGCCAATTCGCCGTCCGCTTTAGTTTAAGGTTTCCGCCCAAACATAAGTCAGGGCTCGATATTTTCGTGGGCATCCGAATCCACTTCAGATGCCGGCGCTTCGGTTGCCTCGGGCCCGGGCGCCGCCCCGGTGAAGAACCACGCAAAGCGATCCGCCGGGGGCAATTCACGATGAACGGCAAAGCGCGGCGCGACGTCGTCGGAACCGGAGGTTGACCAAAGGCTATAGGGTCCTTCGCCGCCATGCAGCAGTTTTTCCAGGAGCGCCGGATAGACCCCGGCGCCAAGGCTAAGCCCCCCCTCCCCCTGTAAGGACCAAGCCTGGCCGGGTATGTCGCCGTCCGCCCCGGGATCGAAGGCCGCTGCGTCAGCCGCCGCTGCGGGCGTCTCCCCAACCGGCGCCGGCAGACCCAAATCGTCGAAGCTTGCCTCGAAGACTTCGAAGCGCGCGCCTTCGTCCAGGCACGAGAGCGCCGCCGCCTCCGCCCGCTCGAACCAGGACTCCTGCGCCGCCATGACCGCGAATAGATTGCCCGGCGCCGGGCCAACCGCGGCGAGAGAGAGCGGATAGTAGCGGCCAACCGAATCGACGCTGGGCATGAATAGGCCGAGCGCCATGTCGTCGCCGCAAATACCGGGCGACAGCGCGAAGCGCCAGATCGGCGCCGCCAGATAGAAATCCAACCAGCTGTCGCCGAGTTGCGCGCGGCTGCGCGCGATCGACTGTTGAATCCAGCGGTCCCAGGGCTCGACGAAGCGGCGCGGCAATCCGCGGCGAACGAAATCGCCCCGGCTCGGGACCTTGCCGAAGTACCCGAGGGCCGCCGCAGGGGCGTTTGCTACAGCCTCTCCAGGCATCGGTACCCTCGAACCGTTTCCAGTCGGAATGGATTGACCACGCTGGTGGCCCGCAGTTCGAAACTGGCGGTCACGCCCTCGGATTCGAAAGTCACCAGGAAACGGTCCGACGATCCGACGTCTTCGATGGTGCCCTGGTCCAGCAAACGGAACAGCGCCCAGGGCCCATCGGCTTTCAAGGTGCCGATGCGCGCGCCAGCCACCGAGGTGAAAGACAGGCGCGCCCGGTTCTCGCCGTCCAGGGAGGGCCATTGCATGCGCGCAGCACGGGGCGGACCGTGGCGATAGGTCAAACGCTGCTTGCCGAGTTCCAACATGACCTGGCTGGCTGCGTTGTGAAGTTTGGCCGGGCGGATTTCGAAGCTGACGCTGGGCGACGCGCCGCCGGCACCGAAAAACGCCTGGCGAATGCGCGCGGCCGCCTCGAACTGGCGCAGCGCCGCCGTGGAGATGGCCGTCGACTGGCCGCCGGAACCAATCGTCCGCCAGGGCCGGGCCGAGGTATCGACAAAGGGCGAGAGGTACTCGTTGAAGAAGCGCTCGACCTTTCCTTGAGGGCCAAAATACTGCGCGAAATCGCTCAAGTTCACGTCGTCCGGGCTGGTCTTGGACAGGGGATAACGGTTCGAGAGCGCGCTTGTGCAATAGGTCGTAACTTCCGACGACCAGACCGAGGCGAGCCGCGAACGAACCGCGCCCGAGGTGATCTGAGAACTCGCCTGCGACAGGCTGCGCAACCAGCGACGCACCGGATCGGGCAGGCGATCGGCTTCCAGGCGAACCCGTTGCACGATGCCCGAATCCCCGGCCGACGCGGCGCGCGCCGCGTCGCCCCGGCTGCCCGACGTGCTGATCGACGCCAAATGCAGGTAAAGATCCTTCAAGAGGCCGATCACCTGATCGATCGGCGCCGTCGCCTGGTCCGCATTGCCGACCAAGGCGTGAAGTTTCTCGAACCGCCGGTCGACCACCAGATAAGGATCGAGCGCACCGGTCATAGCCTCGGCCTTGGGCGCGACCTCGAGCAGTTTGGCCAGGCGGTCCTTGACCTGTTGCAGCCGGCCAAAGGCCTCAGCCGCGCCACCAAGCTCGACCGGCGAGCGGCCGAGCTTGGTCTCGTCGCGCACCGCGCGCAAAACCGCCCGCATGGGCGAGTCGACAGCGGACAAACCGTTCACCACGCCGACCGCAACGTCGAAGCTGCTGAACGCCGCGATGTCTATATCCTTCAGGAAATCTTCCCATTGGCGAATGTAGTTGGCCAGGTAAAGCTCAGTGACGGCGTGGGTCAGGTTGGCCAGCTCCGCTTCGGACATCCCGGCCTCGTACTCCGCCCCCAGAACCCAGGTCTGCGCCGCCGCCTCCCGGATCAGACTCTGGCCGCGCGCCAGGAAATGGTCGCGAAAGCCGTTATAGGTGTAGAGGCCCGGCACACCCTGAGACAGAGGCGCACCGCTTACCCGGCGGAAGTAGCGGGCCGCGTCCGCGCCGATCTTGTCCGTAAGCCGCCACTCGTTAAGGTCGGAAGTCCCGGCCTCGCGTTCGATTTGCCCATAGACACGCTGCGCCAGGGGTTGCCGCAACAGAACAGCGCGCGCCTGAGCGACCACCGTACCATCGAGCGGCACCGCGCGAAGCTCACCCTGCAGCAAGGTGGACAGATGTTGACCGAGTGCCTCGCGCGCCTCCGCATTGCTGGGACCGGGTAGGCGGATCTCCCAATCCAGGGCCACCCATGTAGCGACCAAATCTCGGTCCAAGAATTCCGGGTTACCGAGCATCAGATAGACCTTAAGCGCCTCGTACAGCAGGCTGGCGTTGCCGGTACTCTCTTGGATCTGACCTTCGAGGCGCGACAGGATACGGGGCAGAAACTTGGTGCTCAGCGCCCGCCGGTATGCCGCCCGCGCCGCATCGCCCAATTTTTCGCCCTGATACAGACCGAAGCCCATGGTCAAGGGCGCCGAACTATCGCGGTCGTCGTAACCGCCGGGCAACGCGCGCAGGGCGCCCAGCAAGGGCAAGATCTCGAGCTCGTTGCCCTGGCCGTTCGCGAATTGGGCCGCGAGTTGTTCGTAACCGCCAACCGTCGACTCGACGTCGGCGATATAGACTTCGTTACGGCCGTAACTGGTCAGCCACACAAGGGCGAGCAACGCCAGAACCGCGGCGGCGGTGCCGTAAGAGCCCCATTGTATGGCCGAGCGGAAGCGGTCGAAGCGGCCGGTACTGACCACCAGATCCGCCTCCTGAAACACCACGTCGCTCAACAGGCGAGTTAGGAAATAACTGCGCCCCGGCCCGCTGAAGGCGGGCATGACCAGCCGGTCGAGCCCGAAGGCGCCCGAAATTGAGCTGATGACCCGGTCAATGGGCGTGCCTTCCTGGGTGCCGCTGGAAAAATAGACGCCACGCAGCAGGCTCTGGTTTTCATAGCGGCTCGGCTGGAACACCTCTTTGATGAATTCCTGCAGCGGCTGCTTCAACTGCGCCATCTGTTGCCCGAATCCTTGGATCGCGCCGCGCCGGCTGCTGTCCCGCTCCCGATCCAGCCGCGCGAAAAGCCGGTCGTCCAGGCGCCCCATCAAGGCCTCGAACTCGGGCTGGAGCGCCTCGACCACCGCGCTCGGCTGACGGGTGGTTTCGATCGGGAAGGTAACGCCCCAAACCTGGCCACGCTCGTCGCGCCCCAGATCGTCAAAATATTCGACGAACCCGGCCACCAGGTCGCACTTGGTGAAAATGACGTAGATCGGCACCTGCACCTTCAGAGTCTCGTGCAGCTCCTGCAAGCGGCGCCGGATGGCTTGGGCATGCAGGCTGCGCTCTTGGGAATCCTGCTGCGCCAGATCGGTCAGGCTGAAGGCGACCAGCACACCATCTATGGGCCGGCGTCGGCGATGGCGGTTCAGAAGATCGAGGAACCCGACCCAAGCCGCTTTGTCGACGACCCGGTCGCTGTCTTGAGTCGTGTAGCGCCCGGCGGTGTCGAGCAGGACCGCTTCCTCGGCAAACCACCAGTCGCAATTGCGCGTGCCGCCGATTCCCTGGATCGCCTGGTCGCCGAGCTTTTCGGTCAAGGGGAACCGTAGGCCGGAGTTCCTCAGCGCCGTGGTCTTGCCGGCGCCGGGCGGGCCGATGATCACGTACCACGGCAATTGATAGAGCTGGCGCCGCCCCCGGCGGCCGCCAAGTTTGGCGGTTTTAAGAATCCCGAGGGCATCGCGGAACCGCTCGCGTAGGGCGTCGACTTCCTCTTTGGAGCCCATGTCAGCCGGGTCCTCGACGTCCGGTTCCATTGGCTGTGCCGCCAGCCCCTGGATGACCTCGGTGTTGGTCCGCCTGACCCGGGCGACCGCCACCAGATTCCAAATACCCCAGACCAAGAAGATGAAAATGATCGTGAAGAAACGCGGCACCTCCTCGGCTAGGGGCGCGTAACCGGCGATCGCGACCAAAGGCCCCAGGAACCAAACCAGCAGAGTCAGAAGGACGATCCCAATGACTGAGAAGGTCCAGCGATTGAATAGCCAGCCGAACAGCTTCTTCATCGCGCGCCTCGCTCTCGGACGTAGCGCGGACTTCGGCTTCGAGGGCCCGACCGTGCGACTTGGGTGAAATGATCGGCCATGGCTAGTTCACAGGTATCTTGATTTCGATGCGCCGGTTCTGTTCGCGCCCTTCGGCGCTCTCGTTCGGCGCGATGGGTTCGGTATCGGCACGCCCTTCCGAAATCAACTTGCCGGGATCGCTCATGCTATCCGCCACGACCTCGGCGACCGCCTTGGCCCGCGCGGCGGAGAGGTGCCAGTTGGACGGAAACTGCAAAGTATGGATCGGTTGACTGTCCGTGTGGCCGATCACCAGGACCGGGGCCGGTTGATCCTCCAAAGCCTGCCCCACCTTGGCCAACAACGGACGGTAGTCCGTCGCCACCCGGGCACTGCCGGAACGAAATAGACCCCGGTTATGGATCAAAATCATCGCACCGCCGCCCTGATCGACCACCTGGAGCAAGTCGCGCCGCACCTCATCCTCGAGCAGGCCGCGGATGCGTTCGGCCCGGCTCGGCTCGTCCGGTTTCGACATGGCAATGGCGAGTGCGGGCGCCGGAATCACGCGCGTGGCCGCCGCCTGGCGTGGCGGCGCCTCTCGGCCGATTTGGTTGAGCCGCGCGAAGGCATCGTCCGAACTGCGGTTCAAGGTGTAGCTCAAACCGGCAAACAGTAGGACGGCCGCGGCGCCGACGATGACCGGCACGACCCAAAGCGGCAGGAAACGCGCGACCGCCGGGCCCCGGTCGGTAACGCCGCGCCAATGGACCGAGAGGGCGTTCTCCGCCTCACCGCGCTGCCGGCGAATGGTACTGTTGAGACGCCGTTCGATCTCTTCCAGCTCCGCCTGGCCGCGCTCCATAACGCCGTACTTGCCACGGAAACCGAGACATAGGCAGATGTAAATAAGCTCCAGCAAGTCGATGTTGTTGGCCGGATCCTGAGACATGCGTGAGAGGATCTGGAAGAACTTTTCGCCTCCGCCGGTTTCGTTGTGCAGCGTGGCCAGCAGGCTCTGCCCGTTCCACAGGCTTTCGCTGCCCCAGGGCGTGCCCAGCACGGTTTCGTCGATCAGGGCGCAAAGGGCGTAACGGGCCGCGTAGGCGGTTTCGGCGCTGACACCCAGCCCGCGCGCCCGGCCTTCGAATTCCTTAACCGTCTGAAGCACGCGCTCGCGCAAATCGGCCACGTTGTCGTGATGGCGCGAGCCGCGCAAATTCCGGACCAGGGCCAAGCTGGTGGCCGCCGCGCTCAGCAAGACGTTTCGGCCCCGGTCGTTTGCGATGCTTTGGCTTGGTTCGGCCACCGGCGCGCGGCTGACCGCTGGCGCGGCGCCGATTACGGTTTCGTTGATGGTCCGGCGCCGCCCGCCCGGATTTGGCAGGATGACGGTCCGCTCTAAATCTTCGCGGCCCGAAGGCGGCTTGCCGTCGTCGTCATGCATCGCGCTTACCGTTTGATGGCCCAAAAGGCCAATTCAAGGCCCGGGTATTTCCCCGAGACGTGAAACGCCAGACCACCGGATTGTTCGAGCTGTTTCCAGAACGGGCTGCTCCGATCCAATTGGAAATACGTGACACCGGCATGATACGGGATCTGGCGGGGCGCCGCCGGCAGGGGGACCAGCGGAATTCCCGGCAGGGCGAGATTGACCAACTCTCGAATTTTTTCCACCGGACCAATCTTAACCTGGGCGGGAAAGGCCGAGCGTAGCCGCTCGCCCGGCACATCCGCGTTGACCGCGAGTACGAAGTCCGCCTGTCCGAGAAGGTCCCGGTCGGTAAACACAGCGACCCGCACGCCGTACTTGCGTTCCTCGAGCGTAATGGGGATCGCGGTGCGCTCGATCACCATGCTGAGGGAGCGCCGCAGCGAGGCCCTGAGCGGCTCAATGGTCTCGTACAACGCGTCGTGGCGGTAGTCGGGAAATCCCGGCGGCCGCTTTTCCTCGAGGGTAAAGGTCGCCAGCTCGCCCGCCACCGTTAGCAGAAGGCGATACAGCGCCTCGGGATGCAGTCCGTTCAACTTTGCCAGGTGCGTGGTCAAAGGCTCGTAGCGATTGACGACCTGCAACAACAGAAAATCTGCGATCTCGGCCGCGCCGCCGCGCCCGGATTCCGATACCCGCCCGGCCAGGCTCTCGCCCCTTTGATGCAATAGCCCGGTCAGTTCGTTGATGAAGCCGCCCAGGGCGCTCGACACGCCGCAATCGATGCACGGCGGGATGTAGGTATCGTCGAAAGCGACACTCTTGTCGGCCGCGACCTGCACGATCCGGGCGATACCGAGGCAGTGATAGCCGCGACGGTCCTCACCCTCCAGGAACAGCCGGAAGCGAAGGCGCCCGACATGAACCGGCACCGGCTCGTCGCTGCGCCCGCTGGTATCGTGCACCTCCGATTCACGGACCTTATACCGGGCCAGGGCATTCGCTTCGTCGCCCGACTCCCGGTCTGCGCCACCGCCGCGCACCGGGAGCGCCAGGTAGACGATGCTGTTCTCGACCTCCTCATCGAGGTCGAGGGGCGTGGGCAGATCGGCGTCCGCCGGCAGGTCGAAGACAGTGCCGTCGGGCAGCACGCCGCGGCACGCCGTCAAGGCGAACTTACCCACCTGCAACAGATCGCGGTCGAGTTTGAGCTCGGCGAAGCCCCAGGCATGGGGCCGATGTGCCGTCGCGCAATATCCGATCAGGCTCTCGAAATACCGGTCCTGCTGCTGGAAATGGTGGGGACGCAGGAACATCCCCTCAGACCAGACGACTTTGTTATGCTGCGTCATTAGGATCCTTTATGATCCGCCCGGGATCTGGGCCCCGGGCACTGTTTTTGGCGCCACCGGCGCTAGGTTTCGCGCGAGACCGCCGGTCTCAATCGGTTTCCTCGATCGACACGTCCAGCCGCCCGATGAGAATTGCGAGTTCGGCGGTGCTGGCTGCTTCAACCTCGTAAACCGCCCGCCAGGTCGCGTTATCGATATCGCGGTAGGCGGCCATGATGCCGTAGTACCGGGTTTCGGGTTTCAGTTCCCGCTCGATCTCGAGCGCCTGGCCCGGCTGCAACTCCAACTCCTCGCGATTCTGCAGATCGGCACCTAACTCCGCTGTATCGGTATCGTAGAGCGCGAAGAACGCGGCATTGTTGAATACCGTCGGCGATTTCAATTCGTAGAGACGGATAACCAAAGGCGACGGCCGCCCATCGTAATCCGGATTGATGTCCTGGGCGGCTTCGATCTTGGCCTCCACCCGGGTCGGCGACTCCTCGAACAATTTGTCCACCAGCTTGCCGGCGACGCTGCCGGCCGCATCGGCCAGGCACCCCGACAGGGACACCGCGACGATACAGGCCACCAGACATCGACTCAGCCCACGTTTGAAGTCCTGCACAACCATTCCCCTTAATCTTGCCGCCAAGGGCGGCTTTTCAGCTAGTGCTGATTACCGAGTTTGCGCACCTGTTCCTCGTAGGCCCGTGCGAATTCCCGTCCGAACAGTTTGTGAAAATCATCTTCCGCCTCGACGATCAGGTCTTTGTAAAGTTGACCGAAGGCATCCCAATAGCGCGCCTTCTTGGTGCTGAGAAGGCTGGCCAGGCTGCGTTCCTTCTGCATCCGATCCTCCAATGCATCGGGGTTGAACCGATGCAGAAGACCGGTCAGCGCGACCTGCATACCCGCCAAAACGGCGACCTGATGCGCCTTGACGTCGTCAATCGCTTCTTGGACCGCCGCAACCGGTGGCAGATAGCCGCGGCCGCGGCGCGTGAGCAGCGCGGTCATGGCATCGTCGGCCCCCAACGAGAACTTCAGCGGGTTGTTCTCAACCGGCTGGATCGTGGTCTGGGACAATCGGAACTCATTCTTGATGCTGCTGCGCGCGGCCAGGACTTCCATCAAACCCTTGACCACCTCCTGATAAATGGCGCCGGCCACGCGCATGACCTCGAGCACCTGGTCGTCCGGAATTTCCAGGTCGAGCTGGGCGCCATCGAGAAAGGCTTGCAGGGCTGCCCGATCGCTCGCGCCCGCTGGCGCGGCGCTTGCGGGCGCGGTTCTTGCCGGTGGCGGCGCGGCCTCGCTGGGGCTTGGGACCGAGGCGACCGGAGGCACCGGATCCGGATCGGCGGGTATCGGCACGGGCGCCGCGCCCGGTTCCGCATCCCAGTCGCCAGGGATCGCCTGGGGCGCGGCGAAATGTTCCTGCTGCGGCGGGATATGCTCGGTTTGAATTGCCTCATGCCGGGCCGGGGCCGGTTGCGAATCCTCGCCCCAAAGATCGAAATCCTCTGGAATCGGCCCGGGGCCCAGGCCATGAGAGTCGGCCGGAAGAACCGGCGACGGCAGGTCGCCGGACAGGCCGATCATCGCGTCGAGGTCGTCGCGGCGGCCCGGAAAATCGTGCGTATCGTCCAACACCGTCGCGGGCTTGACAGGCGCCGGGGCGGGCTGCACGACGGAGATAACGTCCACGCCGATCCGAAAATCGCGAATGCGCAGCTCGTCGCCATGGTTCAGATCGACCGAATTACCCCGGCCAATCGGCCGGTCGCCATCGTTCAGAAATACCCCGTTTGTGCTGGTATCGGTCAGGCGATAGCGCCCGCCGCCGGCCTCAATAATGCATTGCTGCTTGGAGATCGTCCGCTGCGGATCCGGCAAGACCAGATCGCATTCCGCGCCGCGGCCGACGGTGATAGCGCCGTGCTCAAGGGTCACCGGCTCCACCACGGGCGGTGCGTTTTCCGACGATCCCTTAACACGGAGCACTAGCCCCACGGTACCGACTCCCTGAATTGCCGAAGCCGCTGTGACACAGTTTCGGTAAGTATTAACGAACGCCCTTCATGAGCCTTGACCCGCAAAGCCAAGCGGCGCGCCCGCGACCCCACAACTTGTGCTGGAATATCCAGGCGTGTCTCCTGCTTTGCCGACTGCCCAAGGGGCCGGATTCCGGCCGCACCGAGCAAAGATAAAGCGCCTTACCGGCAATCTCCAGCGCAGCCTGAAAGCATTGAGAGACTGTACTAATTCCCGTGAAACGTCAATCTGCCGATAGGATTCAATACTGACAAAAGGTTGGCTGTTCCAACTCAAGTCATCATTATTGCAATACAGGGTCGCGCTTCTACCTGAGGTCGGCTAGAATTAAAGGGTGTTCGCGCTAAATCACTGATCTAGGGGAAGTCTCCTGACCTATCGGCCGGTCATGATCCAGTTGGGCACGCTACCGGCGCGTGCTTCCGGAGCACGCAGGAAATCCGCGGCGTGACCGGCGAAACCACGCCGGTTCGCTGGCACTCGGCCGGCGGCACCCACTTGGGTACCGTGCGGAAGGTGAACGAAGACGCCTATCTCGATTTGCCGCAACTCGGCCTCTGGGTCGTGGCCGACGGCATGGGCGGCCACGATGCCGGCGACGTCGCCAGCCGGCTGATCGTCGACGACCTGCGCACCTGCGCACCACCACCGAGCCGTGAAGCGCTCTTGGACGACCTCGATGCCCGCCTTCAGTCCATTAACGCGCGCCTGCAGCACTACGCCGCCGGGCGGGCCGAAGGCGCGGTGGTCGGCAGTACGGTTGCCATCCTGATCGGATACGGGCGTGAGGCGATTTGCCTATGGGCCGGCGACAGCCGAATCTACCGGCTTCGGCAAGGGCAGCTGGTGCAACTGACCCAGGACCACTCCCAAGTCGAGGAATTAGTCAAACTCGGTCTTCTGGACCGCGCCGAGGCGGCGACCCATCCGGCGGGAAACGTTATTACCCGCGCCGTCGGGGCCATGGACAACCTGGTTGTGGACCTGGTCGCCGACGAGGTCGCCGACGGCGACGTCTACCTGCTGTGCAGCGACGGCCTGAATAAGGCTCTCTCGGACGAGGAGATCGCGCGGATGCTGACGGGCGCGGAGTGCCAATCAGCGGTCGACACCTTGCTGCGTGCGGCCCTCGATCACCAAGCCACGGACAACATCACGGCGGTGGTCGCCCGTGTCGACGGGATGGCCGGTCGATGACTAGAGTATTTTTCCATGGGGCGGGCCGGAGCGTGGCCACGGGGACCAGTCGGGCGAGACATGATTGAACAGGTCGGTCGGTACGAAATCAGCGAGTTGATCGGCGAAGGCGCGATGGCCCAGGTCTACAAGGCCTACGATCCGCAGATCGGCCGCACGCTCGCCTGTAAGATCCTCAAAGAAGAGCGCAGCGTCGATAAGGAATACGTCAGCCGCTTCCTGCGCGAGGCCAAGGCTGCCGGCGCCTTCGTCCACCCCAATATTGTCGCAGTCTATGACGTCGGCCGCTATGAGGAGCGCCCCTATATCATAATCGAACTGGTCGATGGGACGCCGCTCGACCAAGTTCTCAACGAGACCCCGAACCTGCCGCTCAGCCAAATCTTGTCGATCGGGATCCAGCTCGCCACCGCGCTCGACTATGCACATGCCCAAGGCGTTGTGCACCGCGACATCAAGCCGAGCAACATTCTGGTCCTGCCCGACGGGCACACTATCAAGATCGCCGACTTCGGCATTGCGCACATGGACGATCCCGAGGCGACCCGCCACACTCAGGCAGGGACCGTTCTTGGCACGCCGCAGTATATGTCGCCGGAACAGGTCATGGGCACCCAGGTCGACGGACGCACGGACCTGTTTTCCGTGGGCGTGATTCTCTACCAGCTCTTGTCCGGACGCCGGCCCTTTAACGCCGATACCATGGCGACCTTGCTGTACCAGATTACGCGCGACGAGCCGCCGCCCTTGGCCGAGGTAGCGCCCGATGCGCCGGTCGGGCTGCAGCACGTCGTGAACAAGCTTCTATCCAAACAAGCAGACCGGCGGTTCGCGACGGGCCAAGAGCTGAAGCGCGCCCTGGAACTTGAACTGCGTTCTGTTCAGGATCAAAGCAAGGCGGAGAAACACAAGGGTTTCATACCGATCAGCGTTCGATGGACCGCCTTGCTAGCGGGCCTGGTCGCCCTGACCATGGCGGTCAGCATCTTTTTCATCCAGCAGATGCAATCGAAGACGCTGGGCCAGTTCGCGGCCGATTCAGGCGCCTCCTTCGCCAAATTCATCGCCGTCGAAAGCGCGATTCCCGTGCTGAGCCAAGATTGGATTTCGATCGAAACCTTCGTGGACGAGGCCAGCCGGCGGGAAACCCTGGATTATTTGGTGGTTCTCGATCACAAGAACATCGTGCGCGGCGCGACCGACAAGACGTTGATCGGGCAAGAATACGCGCCACCGGACCCCACATTGATGGTATCCGATGGCGACGGCGTGCAGACCTCGCTCGTCGAATTACCCGATGGCGCCAGCGCCTTCGATTTCAGCACGCCGATCCTATTTCAGAACCAGCGGATCGGGACCATCCGCCTGGGGCTATCGCGTGCCAAGGTGCTGGAGGTGGAACAGGTCACACTGATTCTTCTGCTCATTCTTGCCGTCGTGACCATCATGGCGGTGGCCATCGTCTCTTTCGTGCTCGCCCGGCTGCTGGCCAGGCCGATCGACCTCGTGCGCGAGAGTATGGAAGAGGTCGCGCAAGGCAATCTCGATTGCCGCATCTCGCGGGAGCGTAAGGACGAACTGGGCGAGCTCTTTTCCGCCTTCAACCAAATGGCGGCGGAACTTGGCGCGCGGAACCACGAGGCGCGAACCCAAGAGCGGCGGCCGCAGAATACCTCAATCGACGGCCCATAAACGCTAGCGAACTAAGGGCGGCGAGACCGGCGCGGTGCGACACCGCATTTCGAACCGTGCCGCGTAGTCCAGAAAGATTCTTGGCCCCGACGCCGTTATCGCAAGGGGTGTTTCTGCGCGAATTCTATGGTAAATTATTTGTGCACTAAGGGAAGCTTCAACGAGGGAACGGGTAGCATGAGGTATGTGTCTTGGCTCGCCGCCGCCGCGGTCGCGGCATCGGTTTTGGGCAGCGTTCCGGCCATTGCCGGAGAAACCCCGTCGCCGCCGGGCGCGCGGGTCTGGATCATTTGGCCGAAGGACGGCGAGGTGATTCACGGGGGCAAGCTTTGGGTCCGCATGGGCGCCAAGAACATCGGCATAGCACCGGCAGGCATCATCAAGGCGAAGACCGGCCACCAACATCTGATTATCGACCGGCCTCTGCCACCTTTCGACGAGGACATTCCGGCGGACAAGAACCACCTGCATTTCGGCGGTGGCCAGACCGAGGCGCGTATTGAGTTGCCGCCCGGGCGGCACACCTTGCAGATACTGATGGGGGATCATGATCATATTCCGCACAATCCGCCGCTGTATTCGGAGCAGATTACGGTGATCGTGCCGTGATTCCGGCCGTGCAAGGTTCAAATCGCCGGGCGCGATACCGCAACGACCGAGTGGCGGAGCGACAACGCGCGCAGGGCGTCTTGGCGTCAACCAGAGACACCAGAGGGCTCGATAGACATGAATAGGACTGTAATTTTCGCCGCCGTTCTCCTGAGCGCCGGCCTACTTTCGCAAACGGTGCTTGCGGGCGACACACCGGCCCCAAAGAACGCGTATCTCTATATCGGATGGCCGAACGACGGTGAGGTGGTGCGTTCAACCCGTATTCCGGTGTGGTTCGGGCTGCGCAACATTGGCGTCGCGCCTGCGGGAGTCGTGAAGCCGAATACCGGGCATCATCATCTCCTGATCGATACCGATATTCCCCCGCTCGACGAAGACATTCCGGCGGACAAGAACCACCTGCATTTCGGTGCGGGCCAGACCGAGACCGTCATCGAGCTGTCGCCTGGGCGCCACACCCTTCAGCTCATCATGGGCGATCACGAGCACATCCCGCACAATCCGCCGGTTATCTCGAAGCGGATTACGATCACGGTCGCACCGTAATATCGGGCGCGTGATCGGGGTACGGGGTCGACCGCCGGGATGTGCGGCGACCCCGGCTTGCCGGCCGCGACGTGAGAGCGGGCCGCTACTTAACCTCAGCGGCGACGCGGAAACCATTGGTCAGGTAGCGCACGCTGGCGTCATAGAAAAACCGCGACGCGGACCGCAAATAGGTCGCGTCGTTGCGCCAAGAGCCGCCGCGTAGGACCCGCTGGCTGCATCGGTTCTCTCCGCGCACGGCGCCGTTGCTCGAGGCGCCTTGATGCGTGGCATTCCAACAATCGGCGACCCACTCCGCCACGCCGCCGCTGACATCGTGCAGGCCCAGCGGGTTGGCATCGTAAGTTCCGATGTAAGCAGGTGCTTTGCGGCTCCAGGGTCCGCCGCAGTTCTTGCAGTTCGCATTTTCGCCGGCGATCGCGTTGCCCCACCAATATTTGGTTTGGGTTCCGCCCCGCGCCGCGTATTCCCACTCCGCTTCGCTGGGTAGCCGGTATTGCCGGCCGGTCTTGTTGCTCAACCAGCGGATATAGATTTGGATATCGTCCCAACTGACGTTGCGCACGGCGACACGATCCGCGTCCGGCCCCACCTTAGGCTGGTAAGAGCAGGCACCTGCGTTCACGCATTCGACCCATTCCCCGACCGTCACCTCGAAGCGCCCGATCGCGAAGGACTTGCCAATGGTCACCCGATGGACCGGACGTTCCGCCGCGTCGCCGTCGTTGGCACCCATCTGAAAGCTTCCGGCCGGGACCAGGACCATTTCCGGGCAATTCTTGCAGTCGCGAAAAGTTTCCCCGGCCGCCTTGGGAAACTGACCGACGGCGGGTTGCACCGGCGTCTCGACTTTCGGTGCCTTCGGCTGAACCACCACGGCCTGCTGTTTCTTAGCGGGCGCCGTCATCTTCAGGAGCAGGCTGGCGGCAACGAACCCGGTCCGCCCCCGGTCGGTGCGGACCTGATACCAATTCCCGTCTCGGACTTGGCCCAACACCTCAACCCGCGCGCCGCGCGCGATTTTGCCCAAGGTCTTCGAGGCCGTGCTCGGCTGCGCCCGGACATTGGCAGCGGTACGGGCGATGAAATCGCCCTCGACCCGATCGATCACCGGTGCCGCGGGCTCGGCCTTTTTGACCGGCGCCGGCGCGGGTTCTGGGGCGGGTTTCGGCGCCGGTTCGGCGGCCTTAGGCGCGCTGGGCGCGGGCGCGGTCTTGCTGTAGAGCTTGATACGCGCCTTCGCCAGGGGCGCGAAAACGCCGTCCGGAAACGTCTGGAGATAGGCCTCGTATTCGGCCGGATTTGTGCTGCCCTTGATAGACTCCCAGAACGCCAACTCGGCGGCCTGAGATTCGCGCGAACTGCGCACGCCCCGCGGCTGAGATTGGGCCATAACAGCATATCCCTGGCCCGATACCTTCGGGGTATCGACGACCTGCACGCCATTCAATACCGAAATCGTCATAGGCACTTGGCGGCCGGCGGTCCACGAACTCACATGGCGGGCCGCCCGATCCAGGGCCGCTGTCAGGGTGCGGCTCGGCACGGCGAGCGCCTCGAGCAGGGCACCAGCGTAAACACCATGGGCGCCCAGACCGTCCTCGGCCATGGCGCCGGGCCGGGTCGCCAGGGCGAGCAAGCTATTGTCAGCAAGATCAGTCCCGTCCAAGACCGCCGCCGTTGCATCACCGGCATTGGGCGTCAAAAAGTTCGCGCAGGCATCGATAATGACCAAATTGCGGCCCCGGGCACCGGGCCGGGCCAAAGCCTTCATCACGGTTTCCAAGGACAGCGCGGCCGCGCCGACCTCGGCCTCTGAGGCGGGATCCACATCGGCCGGGATCAGGAACTGTCGCCCGCCGAGCCGTGCGCCGTGCCCGGCGAAGTAAAGCAGCCCGTCGCGGCCGTCGCCGAGCCGGCCAGCGAAATCGTGCAGCGCCTCTCGCATCGCCGCACTGGCCGCGTCTTCGAGCAAGACCACCTCGTAGCCTCGCGCCCGCAACACGCGAACCATGGCCTTGGCGTCATTGGCCGGATTTGCGAGCGGCGAGCGCTCGTAGCGCGCGTTGCCGATGACCAACGCCAGCGGCCCTCGCGCTGCGGAGCTTTTCACCCTGGCATCGCCGGCGCCCGGCTCGTGCGAATTGTGCGGTTTGGCAGCGCCAATGCTGGACCCCGCCGTGAGGGCGAGACAGAGTGCGGCAATGCTTAAAAGCTTAGGCGTCTTCATCGGTTCGCAACCCCGGCCAGTCGCAATTTACGTCAAGGCGCAGCCGATCGACACCCGATCCCAGCCTGCCTGTCCTACAAAGAAAGCGGCGCTATTTTCCAATATTATCACACTTATTTCTTGGGCTATTCATGGACGCGCCTTATCGCCTTCTGTTGCCGATCAACTATATGGCGTAACGCCTGAGGGCGCAACAAAGCCTTGTTCTGCTGGGCGGGCCGCCCTGGCAAGACCGCAAATCCGGGCAACGTTGACGAAAAGTCCATGTTTTCCGCCAGATGAACCCTCCTTATACCCTCGCGCCTCCTGGTAGTCTGAGGCGGCGGTCGGCAGGCAATTTGGTACTCATGCCAGGTAAGATAGTGTAGTGTCTCCGCCGATGAAGGATAGTGACAAACAGTTACTGGGAATACCAAGCGGCCGGGCCGATTTCGACACCGGGATGGTTGCGTTTCGCGCACTGGTCCTTGCAGCGGTGGCGTGCGTTCTCCTCGGCGCGCCCGCGGTCGCTCAATCCACCCCCTCCCCGGCCGTGCCCGACGATATCCTGACAGAAATAGAGGAGGTGATCGGCCGGCCGGCCGCGGTCGAGCCCCAGGGGCTCGAACTAAAACTGAATGCGCCGGGCGGCCTGTACCGGGAGGGCGACTTCATCACGATCACCGTGAAAGCCCCCGAGTACGACGGTTATGTCTACCTCGACTACTACCAAATCGACGGCAACGTCGTGCATGTTCTGCCAGATCCCGATACCGGCGAGGCCAAGATCAGCCTGGGCAGACAGATAACCGTCGGTACGCCGGAGTCCGGCGTGACCTATGAGGTCTTCCCGCCTTTCGGCCGCGAGTTATTGGTGCTTTACGCCTCGCCGGAGCCGCTGTTCGATCAGGCGCGGAACGAATTCGAGGACGGCATCTATTATCTAAAAATCCTGCGCCAGCGCCTCGAGGCCAAGTTGCCCGGCGAGAAACGAAGGTCCCTGGCGGTTGCCTATCAGCCGATCCAAACCTTCTCCAAAGACGCGGTGATCAGCCGAGCCCCTCCCGAACCTGAGCCTGAAGAACCTCCTGCGGCGGCGGCTGCCGCGGTCGAACCTGCCGCTCCAGAGCCGGCCGCCCCGCAACCGACCCCCCTCGTCGAAGCCGCACCGGAACCCATCCCTGTCGAACCAAAAGCCAAGCCTGAGTCGATTGAGATTGGCGAATCCCGAAGCGCCGCCTTGACCCCCGCCCCCAGCCCACCGCCGGGCGAGGAAGAAATCCTGCGCCTCAGGATCAATGAATTGCTCCAACGCATGCAGCAGGCCCCGCAAGACGAAACCAATCTGACCGCCCTGGTGGGCGCCTATCAGGATTACGCGCAGCACCTGGTGGCGCGCGACGAATTCGATAAGGCGTCGCGCAGCCTGGCCATGGCTATGGCGCTCGATCCGGACAATCAGGAGCTCGCCGCCTTCGCCAACAAGATTGAGGTCGCCATCGCGGTCCGCCAAGCCTATGACGACGCCGAGATCCAACTGAATGCGAACCGGGCCGATCTGGCCTACGAAGCCTTGGACCGGGTACTCGCCCTCGACCCCGAACAGGACGCGGCGCGACAGCAACTTGCCGACCTGGCTCCCGAGGCCATCAACTCCTACTACATGAAGGCCATGATCGCGTTTCGGCGCCAAGACCTGGATCAGGCCTTGGCGATTTGGGATAAGGTCCTGACCATAGACCCGAACAACGACAAAGCGAGACTCAACCGGTTGAGAGCGCTCGATCTGCAAGAGCGCCTCCAGAAACTCCAGTCGACCCAATAAGTCCGTGACCGATTCTCAGGAGATACCGATGCCAGCCAAGTTGCGCCTCACTTTCAGTTCCCGCCGCCGTCCGCTCGGCTCGGCGGTCGCGGCGCTGTTCTTCGCCACGGTCCTCTTGGCCTTGGGCGAGCCGGCCGAGGCGCAGGCAGACCCACAGGCGATCGCCAACAAGGCGATCGTGATGGAGATCGTTAATCAGATCATCAACCAACGCCAAGTGGATATCGCCGACGCCTTGGTCGGAGACAACATGGTGCAGCATCTGAACCGGCCAACCCAAGGTTTGGCCGCCTACAAGGCGCACTACCAGAAGCTATTCAAGCGGTTCAAAGATTACACGCTCGACGTTTCCCATGTGATCGCAGACGCCGATAACGTGGCGGTTCACGGCCGCCTGCACGGCATCACCAAGGGCGGCAACAAGATCAATTTCCACGTGGTCGACATCTATCGCTTTGAGAACGGCAAGCTGGCCGAACGCTGGCATGTCGAGCAAATCATCAACCAATAACCGAAAGGCGGCGGCAGGGCGCCGGACAAGGTCAGCTTAGGGTGTAGTCGACCTGTGGTGGCCGGCCCGGCAGTTCGAGTTTGGTGGTGAGCGGCGCGGATCGCGCAATCACCCGGCCACGGCGCACCACCTGAAGCCGCCGGGCCCGCCGCCGGATCGCGTCGATCGGATCCCGGGCCTGAAGCACGACCAGGTCCGCATAGCAACCGGGCGCGATACCGTAACCGTCGAGCCTCATAATACGCGCCGGGTTTTCGGTGACCGCCTTAAAACAGTCGCGCATGGCGTCCTGCCCGGTCATCTGTCCGACATGCAGGCCCATGGAGGCCGCATCGAGCATGTCGCCGGTGCCCAGCGGATACCACGGGTCCATGACGCAATCCTGACCGAAGGCCACGACCAGACCGGCGGCCATTAACTCCGGCACCCGGGTCATGCCGCGGCGTTTTGGATAGCTGTCGTGGCGGCCCTGCAAAGTGATGTTGATCAAAGGATTGGCGATCACCCCCAACTCCGCCTCGGCCATCAGGGGAATCAGCTTGCTGACGTAATAATTGTCCATGGAGTGCATGGACGTCAGGTGCGAGCCGGTGACCCGGCCGTTCAGCCCAAGGCGTTGCGTTTCCTTGGCTAGGGTCTCCACATGGCGCGACAGGGGGTCGTCGGATTCGTCGCAGTGCATGTCGACCATCAGCCCACGGTCCGCTGCGATCTCACACAGCGCCCGGATCGCGGCACCGCCGTCCGCCATGGTCCGCTCGAAATGAGGAATGCCGCCGATCACCTCGACGCCTTTATCCAAGGCGCGTTTAAGATTGGCCGCCGCGTTGGCCGAGCGCAGATAGCCGTCCTGCGGGAAGGCTACTAGCTGCAAGTCGAGGTAGGTCTTGACCTGCTCGCGCACCTCGAGCAGCGCGTCCACCGCCAACAGGCGATCGTCGCAAATATCCACATGGGAGCGAACCGCCAGCAGGCCCTGGCCGACCGCCCAGTCACAGTATTGCAGCGCCCGTTCGACGATCTCGTCCTGGGTCAGGAGCGGTTTCAACTCGCCCCAAAGCGCGATCCCCTCGAGCAGGGTGCCCGACCGGTTGGTCCGCGGCTTGCCATAGGACAAGGTCGAATCCATGTGGAAATGGGCATCGACAAAAGGCGGCGTGACCAGGCAGCCGGTGGCATCGATATCAACCGCGGCTTCGCCCAAAGCGCCAGGCGTCACCTCGACAATGCGATCGCCCCGTATGCCGATATCAAGACCCTGCCGGCCGTCCGGCAGATTGGCGCCGCGGATCGCCAGATCCAGCATCACCGCTCTTCCTTGCGGAAGGGCGTGAGCAGGGCCGCGGGCACCCGGGCGTTGCGCGATAGCAGGGCCATGGTCACGATGGTTAGCACGTAGGGCATCATCAGGAACACCTGATAAGGCACGTCGATCACGGCGCTGGCCTGCAGGCGAAGCTGCAGGGCGTCGATGAAGGCGAACAGGAAGGCCGCCATCGCCGAACGCCAAGGCTTCCACTGCCCGAACACCACCAAGGCGATACAGATCCAGCCGCGGCCCGAAATGACCCCGAAGGTGAAGGCGTTGAATTGGGCCATAGACAGGAAGGCACCGCCGACCGACATCAAGGCGCCGGACACCATCAGCGCCTGATATCGGATCTTGGCGACGCTGACGCCGGCGGAATCGGCGGCGTGCGGCGATTCGCCGACTGTGCGCAGATGCAATCCCCAGGGCGTGCGATAGAGGATGAAGGCGGTGAGCGGCACCAGCAGCAAGGCCCAATAGACCAACGCATATTGGTTGAACAGGACTGGCCCGATCAGCGGGATATCCGACAACAACGGAATGGCCACCGGTTTAAAGGCCACGATATTCGGCGGGGTCGACTGCTGACCGAAGATCACGCGGTAGAAAAAGAACGCGAGCCCAGAAGCCAGCAACGTCAGCCCGAGCCCCGAGACGTGCTGGCTCAAGCCGAAGGTCACCGTCAGCAGGCCCATGAGGGCACCGGCCAAGACGCCGGTCAGCAATGCAGCACAGACACCGAGCCACAGGGAGCCACTGAAGTAGGCAGCGCTGAACCCGGTCATGGCCGAGAGCAGCATGATCCCCTCGATACCGAGATTGAGCACGCCGGACCGCTCGGCATAGAGCTCGCCGATGGTGGCGAACAGCAGGGGCGTTGCGATGCGAATCATCGCGGCGAAAAACCCGACTTGGAAGACCTGCGCGAGAATTTCATCCATGGCGGGTCAAGCTCACCCTCAGCCTATAGCTGGTGAAAAGCAGGGCGATCAGCATGGTCATCAGGGCGGTGCCCTGGATCACGTCGGCCAGGAAGACCGGTACCCCGGTGCTGCGCGACATGGCCTCGGCACCGGTCAGGATGATCGCGAAGAAGATCGCCGAGGGCACGACGCCAAGCGGGTTGAGCCGCGCCAGCATGGCAATAACGATGCCGGTATAGCCATAGCCGGTTGAGATGCCGGCCATAACCTGAAAATGCAGCCCGGCCGCCTCCCCCACCCCAGCCAATCCGGCCAGGCCGCCGGAGATCAGCGCGGTCAGAATGATGACCTTGGTAATGTTATGCCCGGCATAGTTGGCCGCACGAGGGCTCTCGCCAACCGCCCGGATCGCGAAGCCGAGGGTGGTGAACCGCATCAGCCACCACACGAAGACCGCCGCCACGGCCGCTAAGAGGGCGCCGAGATGCAGGCGTGTCGCGCGCAGCAGGATCGGAAACTCCGCATCCATCAGGATATCCGGCGAATCCGGATAGCCGCTCAAGGGATCCTTCCAAGGCCCGTCCAGCAAGGCCATCATGGCGTAGAAGACAATGAAGTTGAGAAGCAGGGTGGTGACCACGTCGTCGACCTTGAAGCGCGTTTTCAAGATCGCCGGCAGCACGGCCCAGAGGCCACCCGCCAGGATGCCGCAGAGGATCATCAGCGGCACCAGAGACCAGGTGGGCAGGCCCTCTTGAGTGCCCACGAAAACCGCCGCCATGGCCCCCAGCAGGAACTGGCCCTCGGCGCCAATGTTCCAGAACTTGGCGCGGAAGGCGACCGCGACCGCCAAGCCGGTCAGCACCAGGGGCGTTGCCTTGACGATGGTCTCGACGATGTTGAACTTGCTGTCCAGGGTGCTGGCAAACAGCACCGTGTAGGCTTCGATGACGTTGGCGCCGGCCAGGGCGATCAGGCCGCCGCAGAGCACAAGGGTGGCGGCGATCGCGATCAACGGCAGGGTCAGGTTCAGCCAGGGCGAGCTTTTCTCACGCTGTTCCAGCCGCAACCTCATGCCGCGTCCTCTTGGAACCCGGCCATCAGCAGGCCAACGTTTTGGGCGGTCGCCTCGGCGGCCGGAACGATGCCCATGATGCGACCTTCGAAGATCACCGCGATGCGGTCGGAAAGGGTGAACAATTCCTCCAGGTCTTCGCTGATGACCAGCAGTCCCCGTCCCCGGGCGCGCAGGTCGAGGAACTGGCGATGGACGAACTCGCCGGCACCAACGTCGATGCCGCGGGTCGGCTGAGCGACCAGCAAGACCAGCGGGTCCCAGGCCAGTTCTCGCGCCAGCAGCACTTTCTGCAAATTGCCGCCCGAAAGCGTACCGGTGCGCACGTCCACGCCCGCCGTCTTGATCTGGAACCGTTCGACCTGTTCCTTGACGAAGTCACGTATCGCCGCGCGATTGACCAGGCCGTAACGGCTGAATGGCGGCTGATCAATACGCGGCAGCACCATGCTGTCGCTGAGCGGCAAGGTGGTGACCAAGCCGGTGCCCATGCGGTCCTCAGGCACCCGGCCGATGCCCCGCGCCTTAACCGCCTTCACGCTGGGACGGTCGAGCACCTCGCCGTCGATCTCGATCTGGCCGCCGTGCGGGGGCAAAACCCCAGAGATCACTTCGGCGAGCTGGCTTTGACCGTTGCCGGACACGCCGGCCAGGCCCAGGATCTCGCCGGCACGAACCTCTAGGGATACGTCCTTCAGCACCGGCCGCTCTGGGGTTCCACCGGCCGTGATGTTGGATAGCCGCAATAATACGCGGCCGACCTCCACCGCCGGTTTCTCTGGTGGAGTCAGCTCGTGGCCACACATCAATTCGCCAAGCTGCCGGTCGGTCAGTTCGGGCGTGTTATCCAGCGTCGCGGTCACCGCGCCTTGGCGCATGATCATCATACGGTTGGTGATCTCGCGCACTTCGAACAGCTTGTGCGAAATGAAAATCACACCCAATCCCCGCTCGGTCAGAGCGCGCATGGCCTTAAACAGCCCCTCGGTCTCCTGCGGGGTCAGCACCGCCGTGGGCTCGTCCAAGATTAGGATGCGGGCGCCGCGGAACAGCGCCTTGATGATCTCCAGGCGCTGCTGCTCGCCGACCGTCAGGCCGCCGACCAGGGCGTTGGGCGCTAGTTTGAGGTCGTATTCCTCGGCGATCTTGGCAAGCCGTGCCTCGGCCCCGGCACGGTCGAGCAGGCCGTATTTGCCCTTCTGGCCGACCATGAGGTTTTCGATCACGTTGTGGCTAGGGACCAGATGGAAATGCTGATGCACCATGCCGATACCGCAATCGATTGCGGCTGCCGAATCGTCGATGGTGACGGGTGTGCCGTCGACCTCGATTCGGCCGGCATCGGCGGCATAGGTGCCGAACAGGATGTTCATCAGGGTGGTTTTGCCGGCGCCGTTTTCGCCCAGCAGGCCCAGGATATCGCCCTTGTGCAGGGTCAGGTCCACGTCCCGGTTGGCGTGTACCGCGCCGAAGCTCTTGCAAATCCCGCGCAAGGCCAGAATCGGCGTGGTCTCGTTCATTGCTGGGGCCCCCGCGCTAAAGGAAACGGCCCGGGACGGGCCGCCCCTTCAGGCGGCCGACCCGGACACGCGCCGCTGAGCGTCAATCGGAACGCGGTGTGCCCTCGTTCACATCGACCCGGAAAGTGCCGTCGAGGATCTCGGCCTGGCGGTCGGCAACCATCTTCTTCACGTCGCCGGGCAGCTTGGCCTCGAACTTATGGTACGGCGCCAGGTAGGCCCCGCCCTTGCCCATGTATGAAAAGCCGCCGAAGTCCTGGGCCGTGAACACGCCGGCCCGCACCAGGGAGACCACATGCTTGACGGTCGGCCACATATCCCAAACCGGGCCGGTAATGACCGTGTCGGGACCCAATGAGGCCTGATCCGACATGTTGGAAATCGCCAGGATCTTCTTTTCCTGGGCCGCCTCGACCACGCCGAAGCGCTCGGCATAGATCACGTCGACGCCGGCCTCGATCTGCGCGATCGCGGCTTCCTTGGCCTTGGGCGGATCGAAGAACGAGCCGATAAAGGAGAACTTGCACTTAACCTTGTCGTTGACCTCCTTGGCACCGGAACAGAAGGCATTCGACAGGCGGTTAATCTCGGGAATTGCGATACCGCCGACCACGCCGATCGTGTTCGATTTGGTCATCCGCCCGGCGATCATGCCGGACAGATAGGCGGGCTCGTGAATCCAGTTGTCGAAGACGCCGAAGTTGGGATCGGCCGGCCCGATGCCCGAACCGAAGACGAAGGCCACGTCGGGATAATCCCGCGCCACCCGGCGGGCGATCCGCTCCGCCCCGAAGGCGTCGCCCATGATCAGCTTATAGCCCTTTTCGGCATATTCCCGCATGACCCGGGAGAAATCCGCCGATTTCACGCTCTCGGACCAGGTGTAGTCGAGATCCAGTTCCTTTTGACCTTTGAGCAGGGCCTGATGGATCTGCGTGACCCAGGGTTCCTCGATCGGGGTCTCGAAAATACCCGCGACTTTCAATGATTCCGCGTGAACCATAGCCGGTGCCAGGCTGGCGACGCCGAGAGCCAGAATCGCTCCCCAAAGCGGCGCGGCAACCTTGCTGATCGCTCGTTTCATGGTGGTCTCCTCCCAGATGTGCTTGTTTATGCTTATTCCACCCACAATCTACAGTCCTTGGCCGGGTCGAAGTCAAACGGGATTTCACCCCAGAGCGATCGGAGATACGCAGGAAATACAGAACAGGCGCTGTTGAATGTAGGAGGCGGGCTCGGAGCCAGGTATGCGCTTCGCGCCCCGCCGGGGCGCCGTATGCCAATTCGGATTTGGGGGTATCGGCCGGTTATCCCGGCACGATTCTCAGTATGGTGACCCGTCCACGCGGGACCGCAAGAACCGCTATTCCTGCGTTTCCTGAGTCTCGGCCTCCTCGGGTTTGTCCCGCTTCAACGCCAACTTATCGGCTTTTGCCTGGAGCCGCTCGGCTTTCTTGGCCGCCTTGCATTTCGCGCGCTGGGACCGTTCAAAACTATAATTGGGTTTGCGTGGCATCACTGACCTCTCTGGTTCGTCGCCGCGGCGGTCGAGCGCCGCGACGTTGATTCTCGCACGTCATAGCCTCGGCTATGCCCTGGATTTCGGGCGGATTTTGTTCGTTTGGATCCGCGCCACAGATTCATTCAATTGAACGAAACCGCTCTAGTCTAAACTATTTGGCGCGGATTCGCCGGGCCGATGAGTCCTATTCGGACAAACTCCTTCGGCCCGGCTTAACTTTAGGCCGCCCGCCGATTGAAACGCCGGGGCCGTTTGCCGGCCCCCGGCCCGGGCCGACGCGCGCCACCCCTGCCCTTTTTAACCGACGGAGCCTCTGGACCGACCGGCCCGTCGCCGATGACTTTCAATGAGGTTTTAATCAACCGCTCGATCGCGCGCAACTGCGGCCGCTCGCTCGAGTCGCAAAACGAGATCGCGACCCCCCCGGCCCCGGCGCGCGCGGTGCGGCCGATCCGGTGGACATAACTTTCGGGCTCGTGCGGCAATTCGTAATTGATGACGTGGGTAATATCGTCGACGTCAAGCCCTCGTGCGGCAATGTCGGTGGCAACCAGCACGCGGGCACGGCCGGCGCGGAAGTTTTCCAGCGCCCGCTGCCGGGCGTTCTGGGATTTGTTGCCATGCAAGGCTTCGGCACTGACCCCGCCCTTGTCTAGCCGTTTGACTACGTTGTCGGCCCCGTGCTTGGTGCGGGTGAAAACGATGACCTTGGCCAGATCGGGGCCCTTGAGGAGCGACGCCAGAAGGTCACGCTTGGCGGCCGTGGCGAGGTGATGAACGCGCTGCTCGATGCGCTCGACCGCCACGGTCTTGGCCGCGATTTCGACCCGCTGGGGTTGATGGAGGATCTCGCCGGCCAGCCTGGCGACTTCGGCCGGCATGGTCGCCGAGAACAGCAGCGTCTGACGTTCCGCGGGCAACATGGATACGATCTTCCGCACGTCGCGGATGAAACCCATGTCGAACATGCGGTCGGCTTCGTCGACAATGAGGTATTCGCAGTGGCTCAGGTCGGCGCGGCGTTGCTGGACCAGATCGAGAAGTCGGCCCGGCGTGGCAACCAGAATATCGACGCCGCGGCGCAGCGCCTCGATCTGCCGGCCCTGAGGGACGCCCCCCATGACCACCGCCTGGCGCACGCGCATATGCCGCCCATAGTCCTTAATGCTGGCGGAAATCTGCAGCGCGAGTTCGCGCGTGGGCGCCAGGATCAAGGCCCGCGTCCCGCGCGGCAGCGCCTTGACGCCGTCCTCGTCCAAGTTCTGCAAAAGCGGCAAGGTGAAGGCCGCCGTCTTGCCGGTGCCGGTCTGGGCAATGCCGAGCAAATCCATGCCGTCGAGCAGCAGCGGAATGGCACGGCGTTGAATCGGGGTTGGGTCCGTGTAACGCGCATCTCGGAGAGCGCGCAAGAGCCGCTCGGTAAGCCCGAGTTCGGCAAAATTAGAAACTGTCACTAAATAAGAATCCTTAGAGTTCCGGCACAACGGCGCGCGCACAGAGACGCGACCGGCCTTGGCCGAGTCGTTCTTGTCCACGCGCACCTGGATAAAACGGGGTTTGGATGAGAAACTTCTGCGACAATAACGCCCGCGAGAACGGGCCGAATCGCGCGATCGCGAGAAGTCCTAGGCTGGATATGCCCTCCCAGGGCCCGAAAGTCAAGTCATTCGGACCATTTAGCCCATATTCCTGGCCCCCCATCCAAGCCGTTGTCTAGACGAAAACGGCTTGGTCAAAATCATCTAACATATTGATATTATTTATTTTAGAGAGCCAAGATCAACGATGGCAGGGTGACCTACCTGCATTGAAGACACGAGGAATTCCAGGCCCTCGCCGTCGTCATCTGATGGCGCCTGCCCTAGTCATCCTGTCTCGACCACGACCTTGCCCATGACCGAACCCTGTTCCACGGCTTCGTGCGCGGCGGCGATTTGGTCAAGCGGGTAGCGGCGGGCAATCGTGTGGCTGAGAGCGCCGGAGGCGAGCCAGGCCGCGATATCGTCGAGCACCCGGCGGCGTTTTTCGGGCGCCATGATGTAAGCCTGGACCAGGCGCAGCGTCACCCCCTTCAACGCCAAGGGATAGTAGGGTAAAACCGGTTCCCGCTGACTAGTTGAGGAATAGAACGCGATAACCCCATCGGTCTTGATGATCTTGGCGTCGGCGGCCATGTTGGCGCCGAGGTCGACCTCGACGATACGATCGCCCCCCTCGCCCCCGGTAATCTCAAGGACGCGGGCAGCCACGTCCTCGGTCCTGTAGTCGATGACATAATCCGCCCCGGCGGCCTTGGCGTGGGCCGCTTTCTCTGCCGAGCTGACCGTGGTGATAACGATCGCGCCGTCGAGCGCCGCGATCTGGACTGCATAGTTGCCGACAACCCCGGCGCCGCCGGCGATCACGCTCCGCCCCGCGACCGGGCCGTCGATCAGGACCGCGTGGTGGGCCGTCGCCACGGGCACGCCGATACAGGCACCCTCCGCAAAGCTCAGGCTTTCGGGCAGGGTGTGGACTTCGGCGATATCCAGGGCATTGTATTCCGCCGCCGTACCCAGCGGATTTTCCTTCCTGGTATGAAGCCAGAAGACGTTCCCCAACGAACGGCGATCCCGGTCCCGCGAACGCCAAGAGGAGAGACAGATTGGATATCGAACAACGAGAACACGCCGTTCTGAGTTGGCTGGACACCAGAAGGACGCCATGCTCAATCTCCTGGGCCGTCTCGTGAACATCGATTCAGGGTCGTACAACAAGAACGGCACGGACGAAGTCTATCGCATGTTGCAGGCTTATTTCTCGCAGTTCGGTATTGAGAGCGAACTGATTCCCTTGGCAACATCGGGGCATGATCTTCGCGTGCTGGTGCCGGCGGGGGGCGAAGGCGCCGGCAACCGGCCAATCATGTTGATGGGGCACTGCGATACAGTCTTCGCCGATGGCACCGCCGATGAGCGGCCCTTCACGATCAAAAATGGCCGGCCTTATGGCCCGGGCGTGAACGACATGAAGAGCGGTGTGGTTTTGAACGCCTTCGTTCTGGCCGCGATCGCCAAGGCGGGCGGCACGCGAGCCCCCTTGGTCGGGCTGTTCAGTTCCGACGAAGAAATCGCCTCACCCGGCTCCCGGCCAGTCATCGAATCCGAGGGCCGTGCCGCGCGGGCGGTCTTCAACTCCGAGCCCGCACGGCCCAGCGGCAACGTGGTGACCGGCCGCAAAGGCGCGGTTTTCTTTCGTTTCGAGGTTTCGGGCAAAGCCGCCCACTCGGGCGTGGCGCACGAGCATGGCCGCAGCGCCATTGAGGAACTGACCCGGAAAATTCAGGCGCTGCACGAATTGACAGATTATGAGCTCGGAACCACCGTCAACGTCGGCTTGATCGAGGGCGGCCGGTCCGTCAACACGGTCGCGCCATTCGCGGCGGCCGAGGTCGACGTCCGCTTTAAAACTTTGGCCGCCATGGAAGATGTCTTGGCGCAGATTCAGGACATCCTCAAGATCACGCACATTGCCGGGACTCAAACCGACATTGTGCGCGAAGGGCGGTTTTTGCCGCTCGAGGAAAGTGACGCCAACCGCGCCTTGTTCGATACCTACGTGCAGAGCACCAAGGAATTGGGCTTCGAGGTCGCCGGCGAGTACACCGGCGGATCGGCCGATTCTAGATTCACCTCGGCGGTCGGTACGCCGACATTATGCGGCATGGGCCCGATCGGCGCCGGCTCTCACAGCGAAGACGAATTCATGGACGTCGACTCCATGGCACCGCGCGCAAAGGCCCTCGCGCTCACCGTGCTCAGGCTGGCGTCGTCAGACTGACGTAACCCTGCCTAACAAATCACTTGAACTGAGCCTGACGTCAAGCTTGGCACGAGCTTGTATCCTGATGGCACCCATATGCCCGTTCGGTTCGGAAAACTTGACCCCAGGAAGCAGGAAGCCCGCCATCTCAAGGAGATAGCGGGCCCTTTTTTTGGTTGCGGGGGCCCGCAACCACCTATATTTGCTGTTTTGTACACGGTCACCCAAGTGTCGCGAATAGTCGGTCCAATTGACTACGTATCTGGCAGGCGGGATTGTTACCGGATGGTCGAGATCCGGCTGAGCCGGAGGCAAAGACAGGGCTCGGAGAGTGGCACTTGAGCGACGGAAGTAGAGTCCGTTTCCAGCGCTTGCGCCGGACGCGCCATATTCAAGGCCAAAAAAAACGCGCACAAGGAGCAATGGCATACATCCTATAGTATACTCAGATAGGACTCCGATTCGTTGAAATATGAAACCAACGCAAGCTGCCATAGTTTCGGGCGAGGATCGTCAGCCGGACTTGTTCGATGTGAAAACAGATCTCCTCCTGCCACCGCGGCTGGAGGTGAAAGGCGCCGTTCATGGGAACGCGGTGCAGGGGTTCGCATTCCTGGCCCACAAGCGCCGTGTGCGCCTTTCCGCCTATGAGAAGAGAGGCGTTAGCGGGCACCTCGCATATGATGCGAACGAGGCTGCCTTTTTCATTTCCCCGAAGGAGACCGGCGCTTCAGTCCCGACCGGCTCGATCCTTGTCAGACCGGACGCTTCCCAAGCGACGGCCCTGTGTGAGGCAGATCGGCAGGAAAAGGGTACTGGCACCGCCCTAGGCCCATAGCCCCGGCACTTGAAGATATCGGGCTTGGCGAGGCGAGATGTGCGGCGATCACTGAGAGCTGGAACGGTCAGTTCGAGTTCAGCCAGGAGAACCGGTGGAGCGATCCGCCATCAAATGGGCTGCGTCGGCCTCAGATAGGCGCTCTGTACGCCGCCCTCGCGCATTGGAGCGTGAGTGATGACGCCGCAACCATCGTCATGCCCACGGGTACCGGCAAGACGGAGACGATGCTGGCTCTGTTGGTCTGCGTCCGGCTCCGGCGGCTTATGGTTGTTGTCCCCAATTCCGCGCTGCGCGATCAGATCACGGAGAAGTTTCTCACACTCGGGAAGCTGGCCGAATGTGGCTGCGTACCGCCAGATGTGCATCCGCCCGTGGTTGCGACGCTCAGGCACAGGCCTTCGTCCATAGGAGAAGTGGACGACATCTTCCGCCGGGCAAACGTTGTCGTCGCGACGATGAATGTAGCGGGTCAGTGCAGCGCTGAGGTCCAGGATCGGATGGCGGAGCTTTGTTCGCATCTTTTTATAGACGAAGCACACCACATCGCCGCGCGTACATGGGCCGAATTCAAGCGGCGGTTTCGCCGGAATCCGATCCTTCAGTTCACGGCCACGCCGTTCCGGATGGACGGGAAGAGGATCGACGAGAGATATATCTACTCGTACCCTTTGTCCCGCGCGCAGAATGAGGGGTTTTTCCGCCTGGTCAATTTCGTCCCCGTCGTCGAGTACGATCCCGGCGATGCGGACGCTGCGATCGCAAGGAGAGCCGGCAGGCAACTGCGCAACGACCGGGACGTCGGGCTGGATCATTTGCTGATGGCGCGTGTCAGGACCACGCAGCGCGCCGATGAGGTCCTGGAGCTGTACCGGGACGATTTTGGCGATCTTCACCCTGTTGCCATTCATTCGGGAATTCCGGCGCCGAAGCGGCGGGAGCTTCTCCAGCGCCTGAAAGAACGCGAGAGCCGCATCGTCGTGTGCGTCGATATGTTCGGCGAGGGGTTCGATATGCCTCAGCTCAAGGTGGCGGCGCTTCATGACCGTCACCAGAGCCTTCCGATTACGCTTCAGTTCATCGGGCGGTTCACCCGCGACCTGGAGGAAGTTGGCGATGCGCATATCGTTGCGAACATCGCGGATGAAGGGATCTCCGATGCGCTAAGGAACCTGTACGCGGAGGACTCGGGCTGGAACTTCCTCCTTCGTGTCCTTAGCGAGGCCGCGACCGAGCGGGCAAGGAAGCGCAATGAAGTGCTGGCGGGGTTCACCGGCACGCTCCAGGACATCCCTTTGCAGACGCTCTTCCCGCGCATGAGCGCGGTTGCATACAAGACAGACTGTGAACGATGGAATCCCCTAAAGATTGAGGATGCTATACCCGGCCCGCGCCTGCATGCCGGCCCCGTCATCAATCCGGAAGCGAACCTTGCGATCTTCGTAACGCGGGACGAAACGCCCGTGCGCTGGGGCGCTGTGAAGCAAATCCAGGATGTGGAGTGGAACCTCTATGTACTCCACTGGAATGAGCAGCTTAGCATCCTATTCGTAAACAGCTCGAACAAGGATTTTCACGAGGGAATCGCGCAAGCGGTCTGCGGCTCGAAGACTCAGTTCACAGGTGAGAACGTGTTCCGGGTGCTCGGGGGTATCCGCCGCCTGACGCTGACAAATCTCGGGCTCAGTCACGCTCTCGGCAAAAATATCCGCTATACCATGTTTATGGGGGCAGACATCGCGGACGGTTTGACCGAAGCCTCCAAGTTCAACCGACGTAAATCAAATCTCTTTGGCCTTGGATACGAAGACGACGAGAAGGTTACGATCGGCTGCTCGGCCAAGGGTCGGCTTTGGTCCTACAGGATCGCCTATGACCTCGCGGAATGGGCAGACTGGTGCGCGCATGTCGGATCCAAGCTTCTTGATGACCAGATTTCCATCGAGGATGTGCTGGCCAATGTCATCAAAGCACGCCGGATTGCGCTGCGCCCGCGGCTGGTGCCGGTCGTGGTCGCCTGGCCGGTGGGATTCCTGTCTCACCCGGAGGATCAGGTCGAGCTGGAATTGGGGCAGAATAAAGCGGCCTTCTTTGAGTGCGAACTGGCCGTTTCGCAATACAGCGATGACGGGCCGCTGTCATTCGACGTGATCGTCGGATCGCAGAGTGCGACTTTTGAAGTGGGCCTTTCAGAGGAGCGGGCTGAATTCAGGCAGGTGCGCGGCCCGAGAGGACTTGCGAGCGTCCGGGGAAAGCGGAAGACGTTGCCTGAGTGGTTCAACGATGATCCGCCCATCATTCATTTTGCAAACGGGGACTTTCTTGTTTTCAATGAACTCTTCGAGCTGCCGCGCGGCGAAGAGAGAAAGGCGTTCGATCCAGCAAAGATCACTGCATGGCAGTGGGAGGGCGTCAACATACGGAAGGAGTCCCAGGGTGCGGCAAAGGCCGCTGATTCAATACAGCGGCATGTGACCGGCCGGATTCTCGAAGGCGAGTTTGGCAGCTTCGAGGTCGTCTTTGATGGCGACGGGACAGGCGAGGTTGCCGATATCGTTGCCATAGAAAGCTCAGGCAGGAAGCTGAGGGTGCTTCTGTTTCACTGCAAGCATTCGCGCGCCGAGGAGCCCGGAGCCCGGATTGAGGACTTCTATGCTGTCTGCGGGCAGGCGCAAAAATGTGTGCACTGGCGGGAGAATCCGCGCCGACTCCTGAAACACCTGCTTCACCAGGAGGATTTGCGCGCCAGGTCGGGGCGGGAGTCGCGTTTCGAGCTTGGGTCGCAGCGCGATGTCCAGCGGCTGGCCAATGCCAGCCGCGAACTTACCTTTGAGTACCAGGTGATAATCGTCCAGCCGGGCCTGTCCAAGGCACAGGTTTCGCCATCTTTCCTGGATGTGCTTGGGGCGACCGAAACGTTTTTGGAGGAAACGTTCTCGATCCCGCTCAAAGTTATCGCTAGTGCGTGAAGCGATTCAACCAGCCAAGCCTTCCGGCAGGGCCAAAGTGGTAACGGCTTATCGGTTGCCAGTCACATGGCCACAATATCGGGTAGCTCACAATCAAGCCTAGCCCATATCTGGGCTGCCGGACACTATCAATAGAGCAGCTGGGGGCAGATGGGCACAGTGGTCAGGCATGCGCCGGATCAACGGTGCAAGAGCGCTTGTTTCTCTAAGTCTTCTGCAGAACAAATCCGCGCGAATACAGCCAAAAAATTATCGTTTTTCGTCAAAAAGTGATTGTATTATCATTTTTCACAAGATAGTATCGTTTTTCATGGATGGCCGGGGCTGGCCCTCCCTGAGCCGGAATGGGAATAGTTTCGTCATGGCTATAGTCACCCAAAATCGTTTTTCAGGGCCGGTTACGGTTTTTCAGGAGCGGCGGCTCCCTGTGACCGCTACTCCGACAGGCTATGCGGCGCTTATCGATGCCTACGATCTGCAAGTACCGCTCCCGCGTACCTTGAGCGCGACCGGTGAGCGGCACAAGATTTTCGAGAAAGAGGGCTGGCGCGTGTATTCACCGCGCCACGCGCCGCATGCAAGCCTCGAAGGTCACCTGACCTTCGCCCTGAAATATGAAGGACTCGACCTGGCGGTTCTGAAACGTCTGTTTGCCGCGACCGGCCCCACTCCGGTCGAGGAGGTTGTCAGGGCGAAGCCGACAGGTGCCTACGCCCGGCGTGTCTGGTTCCTCTATGAATGGCTGACGGGGCGGCAGCTCAATTTGCCGAACGCCGATCGCGGTGCCTACACGCAAGTGCTCGATTCGGAGCAACAATATGCGGCCAGCGCCAAGACCTCTTCGCGCCACCGCGTCAAGAATAATCTCCCCGGCACACCAGATTTCTGCCCGCTGGTGTTTCGGACCGAGGCATTGGAACGATTCATCGCGTCGGATTTGGAGACGCGCGCGCAAGAGGTGGTCGCCGCCGTGCCGCGCGATCTGCTGGCACGGACGGCGGCGTTCCTGCTGCTGAAAGACTCCAAATCCAGTTTTGCCATCGAAGGCGAGCGTCCGCCGCAGGACCGCATCCAACGGTGGGGCCGTGCCATCGGCGAAGCCGGCAAGCAGCCGATCGATCTTGACGAGTTGCTCCGCCTGCAACGCATCGTCATTGGCGATGCCCGCTTTGTGCGTCTCGGACTGCGGACGGAGGGCGGATTTGTCGGGGAATATGATCGCGACACGCACATGCCGATCCCGGACCATGTCAGTGCCCGTCCAGATGACCTGGACCGTCTCGTTGATGGCATGATCGCGTTTGACCGGGAGGCGGCGCAGCAGCTCGATCCCGTTTTGGCTGCCTCGGTCCTCGCTTTCGGGTTTGTCTATATCCATCCCTTTGAGGATGGCAACGGCCGGCTACACCGCTACCTGATCCATCATGTTCTCGCACAGCGCGGCTTCAATCCGCCAGGCGTCGTCTTTCCGGTCTCTGCGGCGATCCTGGAGCGGATCGATGACTATCGGACCGCGCTCGAAGATTATTCAAAAAGATTGCTGCCAGTTGTCGAGTGGGAACCGACTGACAACGGCAATGTCCGTGTGTTGAATGACACCGGCGATTTTTACCGGTTCTTCGATGCTACGCCGCAAACAGAATTCTTGTATGGCTGTGTGCAAGAGACAATCGAACAGGACTTGCCGGAAGAGGCCGAGTTTTTGAAGCGGTACGATGCGTTCCGTACGGAGCTGAACCTCGTTGTCGACATGCCGGACCGTTTGTCAGACCTGTTGTTCCAGTTCCTCCACCAGAACGGCGGCACACTCTCGCGCCGCGGCCGTGAGAAGGAATTCGCCGCGCTGACCGACGATGAAGTGGGGCGCATCGAATCGATTTACAGGGAGATGTTCGCTGATGCCGATGGCTGAGGGTGAAAGCGTGACCGGCAACTATGCGGAATGCCGGAAACGACTCGTGCGGCGGGCCGAAGCTTTATACACGCAGATTGCGTATCCGTTAGGACGGGGAGGATAATACAACCGAAGGGTACGGACTGATGTCAGATGCCGATACCGGAAATGCCGAATTAACGCCGATCAACCTCGTTGACTGCGGTCTCGAAGACTTGGTTGCCGCGCTTCTGTCTCGCCAGCCGATTGCCACGCCTGTAGGCGGCGTACCGTTTATCCTTGAGGATGACAATGCGCGGCGGATTTTCTCGTATTACGCTCGGCACCGAGACCTGTGGCCGCGCGCAAAAACGGTACAGGCGCGTGAAATCGAAGACGTACTGAAAGCGCTTGAGCAAGATCCCCCGGCCAAAGCGGCGACAGAGACGGATGCGGCGGCGCCGAAAAAGTTGTGGAGACTTCGGCGCGTCGAAGCGCACCGTTTCGGGGGGCTGCACAGGCACTGCGGTGCCAACGGCGAAGACCCCGAGGACTTCATCCTCGATGTCGAACGCGATGTGACCCTGATCAGCGGATTCAACGGCGCGGGCAAGACAGCGTTGCGGAACGTAATGATCTGGTGTCTGACGGGAAGAGCGCTGCGTTCGCAGCATATGCCGGATGAAAACCATGAACCGATGGAGGTGTATTGGACGGGCGGCGGTAATGAAGAGGGCGAAGGCAATGAGTCCGAATTCCCGCTTCCTCCGGTCGTGCCGATCCCGTCGGGCGCTGATCTAGAAGTCCTGGACGATCAGCCAAAAATCAATACCTGGGCGCAACTGACATTTCATGATGAAGGATCCGACGATATCTGTGTCGTCCGGCGCGCTCTGACTGGGAGCACGCGCGGCAAGCTCAGCATGAACGTGACCGGGCTTGAAGATCTCGAGGTGCCCGATCTCGCCATCGAGGCCGGTACGCTGATGCCCGGGATCGCCGCCCATATGCGCTTTGATGAAAAGACCACGTTTGCGCAAGCGATCGCACAATTAACCGGGCTTAAGCCGCTGGAGGATTTGGGCCGACGGTCAGCGAGAGTGGTCCGACGCCTCAGGACCGATGAAACAAAGAAAACAGAATCCGACGCGGCGGCGAAACTGACCGATTTCAAGAGCAAGCGGCAGAGCATTATTGATGCCTGGTCGGCGCTGGCCGACCTTGGCGATCCAGCGGATCTGATCGCGCCGGATGAAGAGGCCGAAAAGGATGAATGCAGGAAGTCAATTGCCGAAACACGAAGAGACCTGGAGCAGATCGAGCAGGAACTTCAGGATCTGGACGAGCCCGTCATGCTCATGCACCCGAACATGGCCAAGGAGTACCGGCGCAAGGTGCGCGGCCTCATTGCGGCGCTCAATAAGGAGGACGGGCGTGCAGAAGCCGGGGAGCTGATCCGGGCGTTGCTCGACCGCATCGTGCTGACGCCTACAAACGGCGCACTTGACGTTGATCTGGTCGGCGATCTCGCCGGCATCATGACGCTCGCGACCGGTCAAAAAAGCAAAAAGCCCCTGCAAAACAGGGGCTTGGAGCTTTCGCAAATAAAGGTGGTTGCGGGGGCAGGATTTGAACCTGCGACCTTCAGGTTATGAGATAG
>JAJFGO010000086.1 GCA_021776095.1 Kiloniellaceae bacterium
TTGAGGGCCAGCAGATTGGTCTGCTCCGCAATGTCGGAGATCAGGCTGACCACCTCGCCGATCTTGCCCGCGGCTTGGGCCAGACCTTGGACCGACACGTTGGTTTGTTCGGCTTGCTGCACCGCCGTCGAGGCGGTCGAGGTGGATTGCGCGACCTGGTGGGAAATTTCCTTAATCGTGCCGGTCATTTCTTCCGCGGCATCGGCCACGGTTTGCACGTTGGCCGTGGCCTCTTCCGCAGTGGAGGCGACCGTCGTGCTGTCTTCGCTAACCTGTCGCGCGGACTGCGACATATTTTCGGCCAAGCCGTTCATGGTGTCGGTCTTGTGCACGATATCGGTCACGGCCTTATCGATCCGTTGCTCCAAATCGGTGGTCAAAGCGCGCATGTTCTTCATGAGCGCTTCTTGAGCCTCCCGCGATTCGGCTTCGCGCGCCTGGCGCAGGCGTTCCATTTCGGCGTCATTCTGTTTGAAGACCTGGAGCGCATCGGCCATGGCCCCGACTTCGTCCTTGCGGCCTAGCGCCGGCACCTCCACGTCATGTTCGCCGCCGGCCAACCGGTTCATGGCATCGGACATGCGTGCGAGTGGGCGCGAGACCGAACGGGCACCAATCAAGGTAACGGCGATCAGAATGAGGCCGCCGAGAGCGGCCGCGATCATCAGCGTGTCGGTCAGCGACGCGCCGGCGGCAAGCTGCGTTTCAATGACAGTATCGACTTCGAGCACACCGCGGACGTCGCCAAGCTCCCAGTCGGTCTTAGGGGAGCCGGCAATCGAATTATGGCAGTCGACGCAAACCTGCGCGACCATGCGGTCGGCGATCGCAACGCGCACGATCTCCCGACCGTTAAGGGTCTCCTGGCGGACGAAGGTTTCTTCTGGGTTCGCGGAGAGGAAGTCCCAGGCCTCGGCCTGAAACTCATCCAGTTTTCGATCGGCCCTGACCGGGAAGGGATGCTGGCTGTAGAGATTGACCGTCGTATCCTCTTCCGACAGCAATGCGCTCAAATCGTGAATCAGCGTGGCTGGCAGCGGGATCGATCCCGGTTCGTCTTTGTGGTTGATGGATGGCTTGAGGGCGCCGGTCGCCTTGGCCTTCTTGATCACGTTTCTGGTGTAGTAGCCACGAATGACCTTGAATTGGTTGGCGATCTGTTCCCCGGTGCGCACCGCGTCGGCCCGAACATTGTCCGAGATTTGCTGCGGCAGAAGGAACCACATGGCGACTAGGCCCAGGATCAGGGCCATGGGAACCGGGAGGATCAGCTTCCATACGAAGGAATTCTTTAAGGAATGCATGACGTTGAGCTTTCTACACAGGTAACCCTCAACTGTAGATATGCGTCTAGCTTACTAACATTCAGCTAAGGATAGATTTGTGTTGATTTATCATCCGTTTAGCGGGTAGGCGATGACAGCGACAGTCGCGATTTCGTCGCAAAAGTCACTTGATTGCAACCATGTGTTGTGTACGAGAGTATGCGACACGTTGCCCCACCGCAATTTTCCTCCGCCGGCCGGACTTTTTGCGCGCAAGGGGATTATGTCGGGAATCCAAGGGCGGGGGGCGCGCGCCGGAGGCGGCTTAGGCCTTCGGCCGAATTGGGCGGGTTGAGCCTCGTTCCATGAACGAAAAGTCCACTGCCTGGTGGAATGGTTCCGGCGGCAGACCGGTCTCGCTCATCTCGACAATGGCATCCGCGGCGAGCCGACCGATGCGCCGGGCCGGCAGTCTGACCGTGGTGAGGCCCGGCTCCAAATGGGCCGAGCCGCGAAAATCCCCAATGCCGACGATCGAGACGTCCCGCGGCACCCGCAGGCCGAGGGCGTGGCAGGCATAGAGAACGCCCTGCGCGATGATGTCGTTGCCGCAAACGATCGCCGAGGGCAGATTCTCCGCGAGAAGGCGTCGGGCCAGTTGCTTGGCCTCGCCGATGTCGTAGGGGCACGTCAGGATCCGTTCCGGCGGGGGTGTCAGGCCGCCGGAACCGGCCGCGTCCAGAGCGCCGGTCATGCGATCGCGCGCGCGGTCGTTGGAGGTCACCTCGGGAAACAGGAAGGCGATATCCCGGTGGCCGCGCTCGATCAAGTGTTCGGTCACCCGGGCGCCGGCCTGACGGTTGTCCGAGCCTATGCAGGGTAGCGCTGAGTCTTCACGATAGTTCCAAATGGATATGACCGGCACGTCGCGTTGAGTCAGCATGGAGAGCGGGATCTCCTCGTGGTCGAAGCCGACCAGGACGACGCCGTCGATGCGCCGTTCGAGAAGCGAGCGCACGATTGCGACCTCCAGCGACAGGTCGTAGCCATGGGCCGCGATCAGCATGGTGCGGTCATGGCCGCGCAATTGTTGGGCGAAGGCTTCGATCATCTCGGCGAAGATTGCGTTATCGATGGTCGGCACCACCAAACCGACGGTCCCTGAAAAGCGATTGTGCAGGGTTCCCGCCATCCGGTCCCGGATATAGCCGAGGTCGGCGGCGGCGCGCTCGATGCGCGTCCGGGTCGGGGCGCGCACCATGCCGGGGTGGTTGTAGGCGCGCGAGACCGTGGCGATGGAAACCTCCGCGCGGGCGGCCACCTCGACAATTCCCGGCGCGCCCTTTCTGGACCTGGCTCGTTTCATCTCTGGAAATTACCGGAAAATGAAAACGTTTGCATTATTGTTTTCATCCGCTAGCGTTTAACCATGAAGAAGCCAACGTGCGGCCAACGCGCGGGTGTTCGGAGGAAACCTGGGAAGGCGTCATGGAATTCCTGAGTTATTTCGGCGGCGTTTTCGAACCGGTCGCCTTGCTGCTCCTGATCGGCGGGACCATGGGCGGACTGATCTTGGGGGCGACGCCCGGCTTGTCTCCGACCATGGCGGTGGCGCTGCTGATACCCTTCACCTTCCACCTCAGCCCGACCCAGGGCCTGATTTTGCTGGGCGCGGCTTATACTTCGACCGTCGCGGGCGGGGCTGTCACCGCGATCTTGCTCAAGATCCCAGGGGCGCCAGCCAACATCGCCACGGCGCTCGACGGAAACAAAATGGCCAAGCAGGGCCACGGCGCGCGGGCGCTTCACTTGTCGTTTCTCGCCTCCGGTTTCGGTGGGGTCATCGGCGTCCTGATCTTGATATTCCTGACCCCGATTCTGGCCGTTTGGGCACTTGCTTTCGGCCCTTCGCATCTCTTCTGGATGGCCATATTGGGCGTCACGGTGATCGGTTCCCTCGACTCCAAGTCGTTCGTGAAGGGGCTTCTATCCGGCTGTATCGGCCTCTGGCTGTCGATGATTGGCTATGACGACATTCAAGGCGCGCAGCGCTTCATATTCGCCGACGCCTTGACCGGGGGCATCAACATCATCGCGGCGCTGATCGGACTGTTCGCCATTCCGCAGGTTTTGGAGATGATCGCGAAGGGGCGGTTTGCCGCCAGCGTCGAGGCGATCACGGTGCCTAAGCAACGCATAATGGATTCGTTTCGGGAGCTGACCCAGAACATCCGAAGTTTGTCGATCGGCACGGTTGTGGGCTCGATCGTCGGGCTTATCCCCGGTGTCGGCGGCCAGATCGCCGGCCTGGTCGCCTACGATCAAGCGCGGAAGTTCTCGCCCCACCGCGACAAGTTCGGGACCGGCCACCCGGAAGGCGTGATCGCGGCGGAGAGCGCCAACAACGCCATGGTCGGCCCGTCGCTGGTGCCCTTGCTGACCTTGTCCATACCCGGTAGTCCAACCGCCGCGGTCTTGCTCGGCGGCCTGCTGATCAACGGCATTTTTCCGGGCTCGGACCTATTCGAAAACCATCCGCAAGTCGCCTGGACGTTCATCAACTCGATGCTGGTGGGACAGATACTCATGGTCATCTTCGGCATCTACACCGCCGCTTGGGCCGCGCGTATCGCCCGGGTTCCGACCCCGATCATGGCGGCGGCCGTGTTGGTCTTGGCTGTGTTCGGCTCCTACTCGGTGCAGCAATCCATGGGCGACGTCTATGTCATGTTGGCCTTGGGCGTCGGCATGTTTTTCCTGGAGAGGTTCGGCTTTTCCGCCGCGCCTCTGGTGCTCGGCCTGATCCTCGGGCCGATCGCCGAGGCTAACTTCATTCAAGGCTCGATGATCGCCGACGCTCAGAGCGGCCCGTGGCAATACTTCCTGACCGGCACGCTCAACCTATTTCTGGTCGCGCTCGTCGTCCTATCCGTCGCCTATAGCTTCCGCTCGAACAAAGCCCGCAATCCTGCCACCAAGCCAAGCCGGGGCGTGGCAACATGATCTCATCCCGATCCCAGCATCTGATCCCGGCCAGCGCTATTTTCGCCGTTTCGGCGGTTGTCGCCTGGTTGAGTTTCACGCAGGAACCGGCCGACGCCTTTCTGTTCCCGCGGGTTATCTCCGTGTTCTTCCTGGGCCTGGCGGGATGGAACTTCACCCGCGCGGCGTTGGGCCTTGCCAGGGTTGGCGACGGTGTGCCGCGGCGCGTGTTGAAGAACATCGCGCCCGGTCTCTCGGTCATGCTGATCTTCGTGTTTTTCCTGGCCGGCGGCCTTGGCTTCTATGTGGGAAGCGCCTTGGCCTTCGCCGCGATCTATACGCTCTACGATCCAGCGCCTGTGAGCGATCTGCGCGCGTGGCGGAAACGGATCGTCGTCACGGTGCTCTTCATGACGGTAATTTACGGTCTCTTTGCGCTGCTCCTGAAGGTGCAGACGCCGAGAGGGTTTTTCTTCTGACCGGGCAATCGCCCGGTTCGGATCAACAAGGGAGCAAACGCATGAAAAAACTAATCGCAACCCTGGCAATATCGGTCTTGGCCTCGACCATAACTTGGTCCGCCGCCGGTGCGGACGAAAATTATCCCGAACGGCCGGTCTCCGTAATGGTGTCTTATGGGGCCGGTGGCGCCACCGACTTTCAAGCCCGCATTGTCACCATGGTGGCCGGCAACGAGGAATATCTTGGCCAGCCCATCGTGATCATCAACAAACCGGGCGCCGGCGGCCGGGTTGGCTGGAACTGGTTCGCCAGCAATGCCGATCCCGACGGTTACACTCTGGCCGCCTACAACGTGCCGCATTTCATCGCCCAATCCATCAAGGGCGGCGTGAAGTACTCGGTCGACAGTTTCGAGCCGATCGCGAACTGGGGCTCGGACCCGGCGGTCGTCGTGGTCAGCAAGGATAGCCAGTTCAACTCCATGAAAGACCTACTCGATCACGCCAAGGCGAACCCGGGCAAGGTGACGATGTCGGGTGCGGGACTATTCGTCGGCCATCACATCGCGGCGTTGCAGATCGGCAAGGCATCCGGTGCCAAGTTGGCCTACATTCCCACTAAGGGCGGCGGCGCCGCGGCCATGAAGGCGGTCATTGCCGGCGATGTCATGGCCGGCATCAACAACCTGTCCGATGCCTATCGCGCGCGGCAATCCGGCAACGTGAAGATTCTGGGCGTGGCGGACCTGGAGCGGAACACGGAGTTCCTCCCGGACGTGCCGACGCTCAAGGAGCAGGGGCTCGATGTCGACAACTCCTCGGTCAATTTCCGCGGCCTCATGGTGCCCAAGGGAACGCCCAAGGCGATCATCGACAAGCTGGCGGCCAGCGTGCCGGAAATGTTCGCCAACAAGCGCGTCGCCAAGCAGATGAACGCCGGCGGATCGCCCATGAAGATCATCGGCCGGGACGAGGTCAAGAAGATGTGGGCCGCCCGTCAGGCTTCCTTGACGGAGTTGTTGAAAGGCCTTTGATCGGCCTCACCGGACTCGCGGGCGGAGTCAAGGCGCTTCACCCGCGAGCCCTTAATCATCGTAGAACTTAAGGCCCAGCACCCATGGCCATACAAACTGCACGTTCCGAAGCGCCCTCAGGCGAAGCCGCCTTGGTTGACGAGACCATTGCGCGCGCCCGGATCGCACAGGCGAGCTTCGAAGCCGGCGCGGATCAAGCCAGATACGACCGCGCCGCCCTGGCCGCCGCTTGGGCGTTGATGGAGCCGGCGCGGAACCGGGAACTGGCGGCCATGGCGGTGGAGACGACCGGCCTCGGCAATGTCGCCGACAAGATCACGAAGAATCACCGCAAGACCCTGGGACTGCTGCGCGACATAAAACACGCCCGCACCCATGGGGTCATTCGTGAGGACGCTGTGCGCGGCCTGACCGAGATCGCCCGGCCGATCGGCGTGATTGGCGCCGTCGTGCCTTCGACCAACCCGGTGGCGACGCCGACTAACAATGTGGTCAATGCGCTCAAATGCGGCAATGCCATCGTCTTGTCGCCGTCACCCAAGGGCGTCCGGGTCTGCGAAAAGCTGTTGGAATACATCCACGCCGAGTTGGACAAGATCGGCCTGAACCATGACTTGGTGCAGATGGTGCCCGGGCCTTCGTCCAAGGTTAAGACGCAGCGGCTGATGGAAACCGCCGACCTGTTGGTTGTGACCGGCAGCCAAGACAACGTGCGCCGCGCCTATTCCTCGGGAACGCCGTCGGTCGGCGTTGGCGCCGGCAACGTGACCGTGATCGTGGACGAGACGGCGGACCCAGCCGACGCGGCGCGAAAGATCGCCGCCTCGAAAACCTTCGACAATGCGACCTCCTGCTCGTCGGAGAACGCTTTGGTGGTGGTCGATAGCATCCACGACCGCTTTATGCAGGCGCTCGAGACTTGCGGTGGCCGAATGCTCGCCGGCGGGCCGGCGGCCAAGCTCAAGGCCGCTCTGTTTCAGGGCGGCAAGCTCAACGCCCAAATGATCGCCCGCGACATCGACCGGGTGATCGAGGTGGCCGGCGTCGAGGTGCCGGACGCCGATACGGCGAAATTCCTGCTGGTCCAAGGGGAGGGCATCGGTCCTGGCCATCCCGAAGCGGGGGAGAAGCTATCCCTGGTCGCCACGCTGTACCGGGCTCGCGACTTTGCCCACGCCAAGGAGATCGCGGCCCGAATCATGGCCTATCAGGGCGCCGGGCATTCGATCGGCCTGCATTCCACCCATGACGAACGCGCTCTCGAGTTGGGCTTCGAGCTGCCGGCCTGCCGGGTCATCGTCAATCAGGCCCACTGCTTCGCGACCGGCGGCGCCTTTGACAACGGAATGCCGTTTTCTCTGTCCATGGGGTGCGGTTCTTGGGGCGGCAATTCGATCGACGACAACGTCCACTACAAGCACTTCATGAACACCACCAAGATCGTCCGCACCATCCCGCCGAACGAACCGTCGCTGAAGGATATCTTTGGCGACTATTGGCAGGCGGCGGGAAAATGAACCCGAGTGTATTCGACATCAGCCAGATAAGCGGCCTGTCGGTACGCAAACTGATCGATGAGAGAGCCGATAGGACGCCGGATCGCGTTTTCCTGATCGATCCGGACACTGGGACGTCGGTTAGCTACGCCGAATTGCGTAACGCTGCCGGGTCGGTCGCGGCCCGGATCGCCGGTCATGGCGTGGCGCCGGGCGGCAGCGTGGCCTACGCCATGGCCAACGGCGCCGATTCGGTGCTGATCGTCCTGGGCATTCTTTACGGCGGGTACCTCGCCACCGCCGTCAACCTGACTTCGGGCAACGACACCATCGCCCATGTCCTGGCCCATTCGGACGCCCGGCTGGTCTTCGTCCAGGAAAAGACCATGCCGCTGATCGCCGACCGCTTGGCCGCGATGGCCGATCCGCCGGTCGTTCTAGAGGTCGGCGACGATGTCTTCGCGCCGCGCGACGGCTCTGTCGACGCGGGGTCGCCGGACGCTGGTTCGGACGGCCTCCTGATGTATACCTCGGGCACCACGGGGCGGCCCAAGGGCGTGGTTCTGACCCACGGCAACTTGCTGGCCGGCGGCGCGAACACGGTGTTGGCCCATGGATTGACGGTTGACGACCGCGCCCTTTGCGTGCTGCCGCTGTACCACATCAACGGCCTTTGCGTGACCGTGCTGGGCCCGCTGGTGTCCGGCGGCAGCGTGGTCATGCCGCGACGGTTCTCAGTCTCCACCTTTTGGGGCACGGTCGAGTCCCAGGGCTGCACCTGGTTCTCGGTGGTGCCGACACAAATTTCCTATCTGTTGCACGATGCCGAACGCGGGCGCGACCCTAGCGGCGGTCTGACGAGCTTGCGTTTCGGCCGCTCCGCTTCGGCCCCGCTTTCGCCGGACGTGCAGGCGGCGTTCGAAGAGCGTTTCGGGGTTCCGATTGTCGAGACCATGGGCCTGACGGAGACCGCCGCACAGATTCTGTCCAACCCCTTGCCGCCGGGGGTCAGAAAGACCGGTTCGCCCGGCATCGCGGTCGGCAACGAGGTGATCGTCGTCGACGGAAACCAGCGCGAAGCCCCGCGCGGTCAAGAGGGCGAAGTCTGGGTGCGCGGCCCCAATGTCATGCGGCTTTATCTTAAAGACGAGGTGGCGACCCGCGCGGCCATCACGCCGGATGGCTGGCTGAGAACCGGCGACCTCGGCCGGATGGACCGGGACGGCTATGTCTACATCACCGGCCGGCTTAAGGAGATCATCATAAAGGGCGGCGAGAACATCGCGCCCCGGGAGGTCGACGAGGCCCTCTATAGCCATCCCGATGTGGTCGAGGCGGCGGCCTTTGCCTGCGCGTGCAAGGACTACGGCCAGCGGATCGAGGCCGGCGTCGTACTGGCGGCGGGGTCGTCGGTGACCGAGGCGGAATTGATCGAGATTTGCCGGCAGAGGGTCGGGGCGTTCAAGGCCCCGGACCGGATCCATTTCTTCGCCGAGCTAACCAAGGGCCCGTCCGGCAAGATCCAGCGGATCAAGCTGTCCGAAATGGCGGCCCAGGGCACCCTAGGCACTTAGTGTCGATGGGTGAGGGATACCGCATTAGCCCAAGCGCCGGCGCAATTCGGTAAAGACGGCCTCGAACATCTCAGGTGTCAGGCGCCCGGTGTTGGTGTTGTACCGCGAGCAGTGATAGCTGTCGGCCAGGAGCAGGCCGTTCGGCAACTCGTGCATGGCCTTGTGGGCGAACTTATAGGCGCTCTTGCGATAGCCCAGCACGCTCAGGACCGCGCCGTGGGCGATACCGCCCAGCGCCAAGACCGCGCGTAGGCCGGCCAGGTTGGACAACTCCCGCTCCAGGAAGCGGCTGCAGGTGCGTATCTCCTCGGTCGTCGGCTTGTTCTGTGGCGGGACGCAGCGCACGGCATTGGTAATCCGGCATCCCACCGTCGTCAGGCCGTCGTCCGGGCGTCGATCGAAGGTGCCGCGTACCAGACCGAACTTGATTAGGGTCGGATACAATAGGTCGCCGGCGAAATCGCCGGTGAAGGGCCGGCCCGTGCGGTTCGCGCCCTTCAGGCCTGGCGCCAGACCGACCACCAGCAACTCCGCATCGGCGTCGCCGAAGGAGTCGACCGGCGCGTTGTGGAAATCGGGAAAGGCAACTCGGTTGTCGTGCCGGAAGGCGGCCAGGCGCGGACACAACGCGCAGTCGGCCGAGGGACCCGCGGACATGGTGGCCTAACGGGTCCGGGCTCAGGCCGGTTGCGACTCGTAGTAGTCCTCTTCGTCGTCGTCGTCGTCTAGCGGCATGGCGTCGCGCGGACGCGATCGCGGGTGGTCGGTGGGCAAGGCACGCTCGAGCTCCTCGCGCATGTCCGCCAAGTCCACGAAAAGGTCGGCTTGGCGGCGCAACTCATCGGCGACCATGGAGGGTTGAGTTTTTACAGTGGACACGACTGTAACGCGAACGCCCTTGCGCTGTACCGCTTCGACCAGGCGGCGAAAATCGCCGTCACCGGAGAACAAAACGATATGATCCAAATGCTGCGCCATCTCCATGACGTCGATGGCCAGCTCGATATCCATGTTGCCTTTGATCTTGCGCCGGCCCGTGGCGTCGGTGAACTCCTTGGTCGGCTTGGTCACCATGGTGTAGCCGTTGTAATCCAGCCAATCGACCAGGGGCCGGATCGGGGAGTATTCCTGGTCTTCAATCAAGGCCGTGTAGTAGAAAGCGCGGATCAGGTTGCATTGCCGGGCGAAATAATCTTGTAACCGTTTGTAATCTATGTCGAAAGTCAATGATCGAGCGGTTGCATAAAGATTGGCGCCGTCAATAAAAAGGCCAACGCGCTCTTGCTGGTAAAAATTCATTTCCTGCCTCTGAATGATTTTAAACGAATGACGAAACGAACCGAGCAACACCGTGTGCGAAGCTGCGGCCCTTTCGAACGTCTGAGCGGAACATACGACAGCGTGCCGAAATGCGAACCTCCTATATTTAGTCTCACACGGCCTCTCGGCAAGCCCGAGGGAGCCGGGAGCGCAAAATCGTGATCCTGATCGGCATCGGCGCAAATTTGCCAAGCCCGCGTTTCGGCGATCCGGTCGCGACCTGCGAAGCCGCGGTGGCGGCTTTGGGGGTAGCCGGCGTGGTGCCGCTGCGCGTCTCGCGCTGGTATCGTAGCGCCCCGGTGCCGGTCTCGGACCAACCTTGGTTCGTGAACGGCCTGGCCCTGGTAGAGAGCGATTTGCCGCCGGAGGAGCTGCTGGCCATCCTGCACGGAATCGAACGCGATTTCGGCCGGGTCCGTCAGGTCCGAAACGAAGCCCGGGTGATCGATCTGGACCTGCTGGCTCATGGGGCGCGGATCAGCCGTCCCGGCGAGGTGCCGGTCCTGCCCCATCCGCGTCTTGCCGAGCGCGCCTTTGTCCTCTTGCCCCTGGTTGAGATCGCCCCTGATTGGCGCCATCCGGCGAGCGGGGAGGACGCACGGACCTTGGCGGCCCGCCTGCCGGCCGATCAGGTTGCCGAGCCGATCGGCCCGGCCGCAAACTGAGCCGGCCCAACCCGGGCGGGGGTAAGGGAATCCTTGGGAAACGCCCCGCGAAGCAGCTTGCCTAAAGGGGCACCGGTTCATATATTCCAAGTGATTCCAGCGTAAAATACGCGAAGCTTGTGAGTATTTCAGGAGAATTGAACTAAATGGCGCGAGTTACCGTAGAAGATTGCATTGTCCAGGTGCCGAATCGCTTCGATCTGGTCATGATAGCGGCCCAGCGGGCCCGAGAGATCGTTGCCGGCGCGCCCCTGACCCTGGAGCGGGACGATGACAAGAACCCGGTGGTCGCGCTGCGCGAGATCGCGGAGGAGACCGTCGAGCTCGAGAATTTGCGCGATTCGATCGTCCAGGGCCTGCAAAAGCACGTCGAGATGGACGAGGCCGAGGATGAGCCGGTCGAGTTCGATATCTCCGGCATGACCATCGGCGCGGACAGCCCCGAGATGGGCCTGGCCAGCGAAGCCTTGGCGGCAGGCGCCGGCGATGACAGCGTGACGGCCGATGGTGCCGAAGTTGCCGATGACGCAGAGGGCGCCGGCGAGAGCGACGGGACCGACGACGAGACCGCCTAAACCCGCGTCTGCCTGCGGTGCCATGGGCGTTGGCTGGGTCCGGTCCGTTGTGCGCGGCGGGCCTCTAGCGAGAGGGGCGGCGGCCGGACGTCGTCGCGGTGCGACGTCATGATGCGTCAGGTCGAATTGGTCGAGCGGGTCAAGGCCTACGACCCGTCTTTCGACGAAGACGCGCTAAACCGTGCCTACGTGTACGCCATGAAAATGCATGGCGGACAAACCCGCGCCTCCGGCGATCCCTACTTTTCCCATCCGATCGAGGTTGCCGGTATCCTGACCGAGCTAAAGCTCGATCATAGTTCGATCATCACCGCGCTGCTCCACGATCTCGTGGAGGATACCGAGACTTCGCTTGCCGACATCGAGTCGAAGTTCGGGCCCGATATTGCCCGCTTGGTCGATGGCGTCACCAAGCTGTCGCGCTTGGAGCATCAGTCGGAGCAGACTCAGCACGCGGAAAATTTCCGCAAGCTGTTGCTGGCCATGTCGGAGGATATCCGAGTCCTTCTGGTCAAGCTGGCCGACCGGCTGCACAACATGCGCACCCTCACGTATATTAAATCCGCGGACAAGCGCCGGCGCATCGCCCGCGAAACCATGGATATCTACGCGCCCCTGGCCGAACGTATCGGCATGCAGCGCTTCAAGGACGAGCTGCAAGACCTGGCCTTCGCCGAATTGAATCCGGAAGCCCGAGGTTCGATCCTGGCCCGCTTCGAATTCCTGCAATCCCAAGGCGGCGACCTCACCGCCCTGATCGTAGACCGCCTAAAGCATGCCTTAGCGAAGGAGGGGATCGAGGCCTGGGTTTCCGGTCGCAACAAGACGCCGTATTCCATCTGGAACAAGATGCAGCATAAGAACATCGCGTTCGAGCAACTCTCCGACATCATGGCTTTTCGGGTCGTGGTCGGTTCCATAGAGGAGAGCTATCACGCGCTGGGCTGTTTGCACGCGCAGTACTCCGTGGTGCCGGGGCGGTTCAAGGACTACATCTCGACGCCCAAGCCGAACGGCTATCGCTCTTTGCATACCGGCTTGATCGGGCCCGAGCGGCACCGCATCGAAATCCAGATCCGGACCCGGGAGATGCATGACGTGGCCGAGTTCGGCGTTGCCGCGCACTGGAAGTACAAGCAGTCGGAGATCAAGGTCGACGGCCGTCAGTACCGCTGGCTGCGCGAGTTGCTGGACATTCTGGAACACACCTCCAACCCGGAAGAATTCATCGAGCACACCAAGCTCGAGATGTTTCAGGACCAGGTCTTCTGCTTCACGCCCAAGGGCGACCTGATCGCTTTGCCGCGCGGCGCGACGCCGGTCGATTTTGCCTACGCGGTCCATTCCGAGGTCGGCGATACCTGCGTCGGGGCCAAAGTCAACGGCCGGATCATTCCCCTACGCGCGCAACTTCAAAACGGCGACCAGGTCGAGGTCCTGACCTCGAAAACCCAGACCCCGTCGCCCGATTGGGAAAAATTCGTCGTCTCCGGCAAGGCCAAGGCCCGAATCAGGCGTTTCGTTCACATGAGGGAGCGCGAACAGTATTCCGAACTGGGTCGGCAGATCCTGATCAAGTCCTTTCGCGAGGAAGGTTACGAGATTTCGGACAAAGCACTCGGCGGCGTGCTCAAGAAATTCAAGGCCGATGCCTTGGACGATCTTTTCGCCGCGGTCGGCAAGGGCACCACCACGGCGCGCGAGGTGCTGGTCGCGGTCTATCCCGGTGTGCGGGACACCGCGCGACGCCGCCATCTCTGGCCGTTCCACAGCCGGGCCCGCGCGCGCAGCGCCAAGGCGACCTCCGCCGCCCTGCCGATCAAGGGGCTGATCCCGGGCATGGCGGTACACTACGCCCATTGCTGCCACCCCTTGCCCGGCGAGCGGATCGTGGGAATCGTCACCACCGGCAAGGGCGTCACCGTCCACACCATCGATTGCGAGACCCTGGCCTCGTTCCAAGACACACCGGAGCGGTGGATCGACCTGGCCTGGGACGTCGAGAGCGCGCAAGACATGCACACCGGCCGGCTGCACGTGGTGGTGGCCAACGAGCCCGGCAGCCTGGGCAACCTCTCGACCATTATCGGCAAGAGCCAGGGCAACATCAGCAACCTCAAGATCACCAACCGCTCGGTCGATTTTTTCGAGATGCTGGTCGACGTGGAAGTGCAGGACGTCAAGCACCTCAGCGACATCATCGCGGCCCTGCGCGCCGCCACCGTGATCACCTCGGTCGAGCGGTCCCGGCGATGAGCGTCCGCTCTCCTGGTCCGGAGCGGGTCGGAACCGGCAAGGCGCACGCGCGCTTGGCGGTCGGGGCGGGGGCCTGACGATATGTTTCAGCGCCGCAGCCCACAGCCGTTCCTGGTCAGAACCCGGGACCTCCTTTGGCCCCGCAAGGGCTGGCGCCGGGCCTCGTCCTATATCGCCCATCGGGTGCGCCGCCTGCCTGGCACCCCATACCGAATCGCCGCCGGCTTCGCGAGCGGCGCGGCGATCTCTTTCACGCCCTTCATCGGCCTGCATTTCGTCGGTGGGGCCGTCCTGGCGATGGCCTTGCGGGGCAATCTCATGGCCTCGGCCATCGGTACCGTGATCGGCAATCCCTGGACGTTTCCCATTATCTGGCTGTGGATCTATACCTTCGGCCAATGGCTGCTGGGCGGCGAGGCGTTAACAGAGCTTCCCGCCGCCCTCAGTTTGACCTACATTTTCGAGAACCCGCTGGAGATCCTCTGGCCGATGACCGTGGGCGGCGTGCCGACCGCGGTCGCTGCCTGGTTTGCTTTCTTCTGGCCGATCCGCTTGGCGGTTTTTCGCTATCAACGCGGCCGCCGCAAAGTCATGCGCCGGCGGGCCCGCGCCAGACGGAAAGCGGCCAAAGCTCAAGCCCGGGCCCAGGGCAAGACCTCGGGGTCGGCCGATCAAGTTTCGGAGGCTACATGACGGACAAAGATCTACGCCTTGGCGTTAACATCGATCACGTCGCCACGATCCGCAATGCGCGCGGCGGCGGCCATCCGGACCCGGTTCGCGCCGCCCGCCAGGCGGCGGCGGCGGGCGCCGATGGTATCACCGCGCACCTGCGCGAAGACCGGCGCCACATTTCCGACGACGACATCCAACGATTGATTCAGAGCATCGAATTGCCTTTGAACTTCGAGATGGCGGCGACCCAGGAAATGCTGCAAATCGCCCTGCGGCACCGGCCGCACGCCGCCTGTATCGTGCCCGAGAAACGCCAGGAGGTGACGACCGAGGGTGGCTTGGATGCGGACCGCGGGCGCGAGGTTCTAAAGCCCTATTGCGATCGGCTTGCCGAGGCCGGGATCCGGGTCAGCTTGTTTATCGACCCCGATTCGCGCCAGCTCGAGGCGGCGCGCGCGCTTGGCGCGCCGGTCGTGGAATTGCATACCGGCGCCTATTGCGAGGCCTTTATCGAGGACATGGAGGGGCCCCGTGCGCGCGACGAACTGGTGCGCATTCAAGACGCCGCCAAGCTGGCCGCGGATTTGGGCCTGGAATGCCATGCCGGCCACGGCCTGACCTACGATTCGGTCAAGCCGGTCGCCGCGATCGCCTCGCTGGTGGAACTCAATATCGGCCATTTCCTGATCGGCGAGGCCATCTACGTCGGCCTGGACAGCGCGATCAAGCGCATGCGGGCGATCATGGATGAGGCCCGCGCCGATGGCCTGGGCGCGCGGCGCGCATGAGCGAAACGGCGCCGCGATGATTCTGGGCATTGGCAACGATCTGATCGATATCCGGCGGGTCGAGAAAACGCTGGCGCGTTTCGGGCCGCGTTTCGTGGCCCGGGTCTTCACCGATATCGAACAGACCAAGTCGGATCGCAGGGCCCAGCGCGCGGCCAGCTACGCCAAGCGTTTCGCCGCCAAAGAAGCCTGCGCCAAGGCCCTGGGAACGGGCGTGCCCCGGCGCGGCGTTCACTGGCGCGACCTGGGCGTGGTGAACCTGCCCAGTGGCAAGCCGACCATGGAACTGGCCAATGGCGCGGCGCGGCGGCTGGTGGAAATGACCCCGGAGGGCATGACCGCTCAGATCGATTTGACCATCACCGACGATTATCCCCTGGCTCAGGCGATCGTGATTATCTCGGCCTTGCCCAAAACACCGTGAGCCAGGCCTACCACCCGGGTCTGCCGCCTGGAGCATAGCTTTGCCCCTGGCGCCCAGCGGCGCATCCCGTCATAGTTCCGCGCACACACTTTTGAGGGCACGAATCGCGAATGGATTCCTTGATGTCGAAGAAAAGATCGGGCGTCTTCGGTGAAACTTTGCGCACCGTTATATACGCTGTCCTGATTGCCCTGGGCATACGGATATTCGCGTACGAACCTTTCAACATACCCTCCGGTTCGATGATCCCGACGCTTCTGATTGGCGACTACCTGTTCGTCTCTAAGTTCTCCTATGGGTACAGCCGGTATTCGCTGCCCCTCGGCCTTCCGATTTTCGACGGGCGGATTCTCAGCGACGAGCCGGAGCGCGGCGATGTCGTGGTGTTCAAGCTGCCCAAGGATAACAGCACCGACTATATCAAGCGGATCGTCGGCTTGCCGGGCGACGAGATTCAGGTGATCGGTGGCATACTGCACGTCAACGGCAAAGCGGTGAAACGCGAGTTGGTCGGCGAGGTCGACGCCCCGCGCGGCGGCTACGGATCCAAACTGAAGGAATACATCGAGACCTTGCCGAATGGGCTGCAACACCGGATTTGGGAGGTCAGCGACCGCGGCTCGTTAGACAACACGCCGGTCTACGCGGTGCCGGCCGGGCACTACTTCGCCATGGGCGACAACCGCGACAGCAGCCAAGACAGCCGGGTGCTTTCCGCGGTTGGCTATGTGCCCCACGAGAACCTGGTCGGGCGCGCGGAGTTCCTGTTCTTTTCACACGATGGCAGCGCCGCGATCTGGGAGTTCTGGAGGTGGCCCGGGGCGATCCGTTTCGGCAGGATTGGCGACGGCATTGGCTGACCGGCGGCGCCACGGCCAGGCCCCGCGCGTTATTCTGGACCCGGCGGCCGAGGGCCTGAGCGCGCGCCTGGGGTACCGCTTCGCACAGCCGGAGCTTCTGACCCAGGCCCTAACCCATCCCAGCGCGGCCGGCCGGCCGGGCGCGGCAGCGGAAAGCTACGAGCGGCTGGAATTCCTGGGCGATCGGGTTCTGGGCCTGATCGCCGCCGATCTGCTGCTGACGCGCTATCCCGACGAGGCGGAGGGGCCCTTGGCCCAGCGCTTGGCGGAACTGGTGCGCCGCGAAACCCTGGCGGAGATCGCGGCGGGGCTCGACCTGGGACCGGCCTTGCGCCTGGCCAAGGGCGAGGACCAGAACGGCGAGCGGGACAATCCGGCGATTTTGTCGGACGCTTGCGAGGCTGTGATCGGGGCTGTGTTCTTGGATGGCGGCTTGGCCGCGGCGCGCGCGCTGCTTGAGCCCCTGCTGATCCCGCTGCTGGACCGCGAGCAACAGCCGCCGCAGGATTCCAAGACGGCGTTGCAGGAATGGGCCCAAGGGCGCGGTCTGCCCCTGCCGGACTACCGCGAGACCGGGCGCAGCGGCCCGGACCACGACCCGGTCTTCACCATCGCGGTGACCCTGCCCAATTTCGGCGGTGAGACGGGGCGGGGCCGCTCCAAACGCCTGGCCGAGCAAGCGGCGGCCGAGCGCCTGCTCACGCGCCTGCGCGCCACCGACTGAGCCAGGGTGCCCATGAGCGAGACGGACACCCCCGAATTGCGCTGTGGCTTCGCCGCCCTGGTCGGCGCGCCCAACGCCGGCAAGTCGACCCTGCTCAACCGCCTGGTCGGCGCCAAGATCTCCATCGTCACCCACAAGGTCCAGACCACCCGGGCGCGCGTGCGCGGGATCGCGATCCAAGGCGCCAGCCAGATCGTCCTGGTCGACACCCCCGGCATCTTCACGCCCAAGAAACGCCTGGAGCGCGCCATGGTCGCCGCCGCCTGGGGCGGGGTCGACGATGCCGACGAGACCGTGGTGATCTACGACGCGACCCGCCGGCAAATCGATTCCGATACCCGCCTGATCCTCGCCGGCCTTAAGAAACGCGGCGCGTCCGCGGTCTTGGCGCTCAACAAGATCGACGCGGTGAAGCGCGAAAGCCTGCTCGCCCTGGCCGCCGAATTCGAGGCCGAAGGGGTGTTCGCGCGGGTCTTCATGATTTCCGCGCTGTCCGGCGATGGTGTGGCGGACTTGCTCGATTATTTGGCGTCGCGTATGCCGCCCGGGCCCTGGCACTATCCGGAGGATCAGATCTCTGACATGCCCGAGCGCCTGATCGCGGCCGAGGTGACCCGCGAAAAACTGTTCCTGCGGCTGCACCAGGAACTGCCCTATGCCCTGACCGTCGAAACCGAGGACTGGCAGGATTTCGACGACGGCAGCGCGCGCATCGCCCAGGTGGTTTACGTCGGCCGCGACTCTCACAAGGCGATCTGCCTGGGCAAGGGCGGCGTGACCATCAAGGCCGTGCGCGAGGCGGCGCAGAAAGAGCTCGAGGCCATGATGGCCCGCCGCGTTCACCTGTTCCTGCATGTCAAGGTGCGGGAGAAATGGGCCGAGGACGCCGCCCACTACCGCGCCTGGGGCCTCGATTTCGGGGCGTGAGGCCGGGTGGTGCCGGGCCGGCCGCCATCTGGTAAACCAGTCCCATGCATTGGAGCGATGACGGCATCGTCTTGGCGGCGCGGCCGCACGGGGAGACCGGCGCGATCGTGCAGCTTCTGACCCGCGATCACGGCCGCCATGCCGGGCTGCTGCGCGGCGGGCAGGGGCGGCGCGCCCGCGGCCTGTTGCAGCCGGGCAACCTGGTGGCCGCCGAGTGGAGCGGCCGCCTGGCCGAGCACCTGGGCACCTATGCCTGCGAGCCGGTCACCGCCTA
>JAJFGO010000087.1 GCA_021776095.1 Kiloniellaceae bacterium
GCCAAGGGCGCGCCCATGCCTATCATGCGGGCGCCCAATTCATGCTTTTCCAGGGCCCCTGTGGCGGAATTGGTAGACGCGGCAGACTCAAAATCTGTTGGTTGCAAGACCGTGCTGGTTCGAGTCCGGCCAGGGGCACCACGAAAAACCCGGCGGCTGCAATAGCTTGCCGGGTTTTGTCTGGCTGGGTCGCTTGGCTCCGATTCGGCGCGCGGCCCAGCCGAATTTCATGGGGGTAATAAAGTGGATAAACCTGTGAACAAGCCCGGCAACCGGCTGTTTATTCTCCATTGAACCGGCCATGGCGCCGGCGCCTGCCAGGCTGCGTCTAGGTCGACATCCCTTATTGTCGGATGTGCGAATCCTTGAAATAATTATCGAGTCGCGGGAACAACTCCCCTAGGAGGCCATAGATATGATCTCCGATTTCCTAAGCGTCATTATCGTTTGCCTGATGGTGGTTCTGGTGGTCTATCCAGCGTCCCGTTTGGCGCGCCAGGCCTGGGCGACACGCCAACGTCGGCCAAGACTGGCAGATCAGGTGCCCAAGCGCCCGATCTAGGGTCAAATCCAACGGGTTTTCGCCACGCCCCATCGCATCGGGCCGGACTCGCGGCCTATGACTGGGGCCATAGGCCCGTTGTGCTGCCGAAATAGGGCCCAAGTAGGGTTCGAGTAGGTCCAAAGTAGTGCTCGAGTAGCGCTGGAGTAGGGGTCTTTGGCCGCGTCAAGACGCCGATTCCAGGCCCTGGCACCCTATTTGGCGCTCTAGACCCCCAAAAAAGCTCTCCAACACGCCGCCGAGTTTTTCTCGAAATCGCCCCTCTTGCAGCGCGGAAATATATCCTTAAAGGCTTTGTGAGAAGCTATCGTTGAGAGTCCGAAAGCCGCCTTGCTCCATAGGGTTAGTTTAAATAAGCTGCACTGCAATAAAACTACCGCATTGCAAACCAGCGGATCATGAACAACCCAGGCAGGGTCCATAAAAAAGGGCGCGACGATCATGCATGAAAAGCACGGCTACTACCTCGAGGATCTCAGCGTCGGCATGACCAGCGTTTATGCCAAGACGGTCACCGACGCCGACGTCACGATGTTCGCCGGCGTTTCCGGAGATACCAATCCGGTTCACCTCGACGCCCATTTCGCCGATCAGACCACCTTCAAGGGGCGCATCGCCCACGGCATGCTCTCGGCCAGTTTCATATCCACGGTTCTGGGCACCCGCCTACCCGGGCCGGGCTGCATCTATCTTAGCCAGACCCTTAAATTCCGGGCTCCGGTCAAGGCGGGCGATACGGTAACCGCCCGTGTGACCGTTCGCGAGATCGACGACGCGAAGAAGAAAGTGGTGCTCGATACGGTTTGCTCCGTTGACGATACAGTCGTGATCGACGGCGAGGCCACGCTGCTGGTTAGCCGGCGCGCGGAGATCATGCCCCAGCCCGACGCGGGAACCCGCGAGGCGACGGTGAACGGCGCGACGCCCGGCCAAGTCACTCTCAAAGGCCCGGTTCCGGCCACCGGATAGCCGGCGCCACTGCGCCCCCAGTAGTACCTCGGGCGCGGCTCTGTCCAAATCCGCGTTCAGGGGCTATTTTCGCGCCGGATATCGTGAGTCCCCGGATTTGGGCGGCAGACCATAGGCATGGCAATTTACCGGCACAGCACCGAGCTGCCGGCGGCCGCGCGCGGCGCGGTCGTGGCGATCGGCAATTTCGATGGGGTGCACCGGGGCCACCAGGCGGTGATCGGGGAGATAAAGCGGCTGGCCGCTGGTCTAGGGGCGCCCACGGCGGTGCTGACCTTCGAGCCTCATCCGCGCCGGTTCTTCCGGCCGGAGGACCCGCCGTTCCAACTGACCTCGTTCCGCCTCAAGCTGCGCCTCTTGGAAACCCTGGGTATCGACCACATTTTCACCTTGAGCTTCAATCGGGCGCTGTCCCAGCAAAGCGCCGAGGACTTCGTTCAGGAAATCCTGGTCCGTGATCTGGGCGCCGCCCATGTCGCGGTCGGCGACAACTTTCATTTCGGCCACAAGCGTCAGGGCGACGTGGCCTATCTGCGCGCCGCCGGGCAGACCCATGGTTTCGGGGTTACGGTCCTGACGCGGGTCTTGAGCCCGACCGCCGAGGCCTATTCCTCGACCGCGATCCGCGATTATCTCAAGGCCGGGGATCCCAATCGGGCGGCCTCGCTTCTGGGCCGCTATTGGGAGATCGAAGGCCGCGTTCAGGAGGGCGCCAAACTGGGCCGCACCCTGGGATTTCCGACCGCCAACATCGCCCTGGGCGAGAGCCTAGAGCCGGCTTACGGCGTTTATGCGGTGCGCGCCGGAATCGATCAGGGCGATAGCACGGTCTGGCACGCCGGGGTCGCCAGCCTGGGCGTCCGGCCCACGGTCGAGACCGGCGGTCCCGGCGGACAGGAGCCCCTGCTGGAGGTCTATTTGTTCGATTTCGACGGCGATCTCTACACCCAGCACATGCGGGTCGCCCTGGTCGACTACCTGCGCCCGGAGTGGAAATTCGACAGCCTGGAGACGCTCAAGACCCAGATGCTGGAGGATGCCCGGCGCGCCCGCGTCATTCTGGCCGGCGAGCGCTGGGAGGCCGGCTGGCCGGCCGGGCCGTTTCTGCCCGCGCTCGCCTCCGAGAGTTAAGCGGCCCGGCGCCGTTTCGATCTGCGCTCGGCGCTTGAGTTGCGCCCGGGCGGCCCATAAACTCCGCGCGCCTTCGCCGGCCCGCCCGGTTTGCAAACCATCCGCCCCATGAGTTCCAGATGACCGCCGATTACAAGAGCACAGTATTCTTGCCGCGCACGGATTTCCCCATGCGCGCCGGCCTGCCTAAGCGCGAGCCCGAGATCCTGGCGCGCTGGCAGGACATGGACCTGTATCGGCGCCTGCGCGAGGACGCCAAAGGCCGCGAGAAGTTCATCCTGCACGACGGCCCGCCCTATGCGAACGGGAACCTGCATATGGGCCACGCGATGAACAAGATCCTCAAGGATGTGATCAATCGCTCGCAGCAGATGCTCGGCAAGGATGCCAACTACGTACCCGGCTGGGATTGCCATGGCCTGCCGATCGAATGGAAGATCGAGGAGGGCTATCGCAAGCGCGGCCAGGACAAGGACACGGTCCCCATGGTCGAGTTCCGCCGCGAATGCCGCGAATTCGCCGAGCATTGGGTCGGTGTGCAGACCGAGGAATTCAAACGTCTCGGGGTCGAGGGCGATTGGGCCCGGCCCTACACCACCATGGCTTACGCATCCGAGGCGCAAATCGTCCGTGAGGTCGGCAAGTTCTTGATGAACGGCGGCCTTTATCGCGGCTCCAAGCCTGTCCTTTGGTCGGTGCCGGAGAAGACCGCCCTGGCCGACGCCGAGGTCGAGTATCACGATCATACCTCGACCACGATCTGGGTCCCGTTCCCGGTCATAAAGGCGTCGCAAACGGTCTTGCAGGACGCGAGCGTCGTGATCTGGACCACGACGCCCTGGACCATCCCAGGCAACCGGGCGGTCGCCTACAAGACCGACGCGTCCTATGCCGTGATCGAAGTGACCGACGTGACCGACGACAGCACGGCACGCGTCGGCGATGTGCTGGTTGTCGCGCGCCCGCTGCTCGATCAGGTTCTCGCCAAGGCGAAGATCGAGGGGCACAAGGTCCGGGGCGAGGTCGCCGGCGCCGAGCTTGCCGGTAGCATGTGCGCCCATCCCTTGCGGGGCCAAGGTTATGACTTCGACGTGCCGCTTTTTGCCGCCGATTATGTCGATGTGGAGTCGGGCACCGGCTTTGTGCACATCGCGCCTGGCCACGGCACCGACGACTATGAGATCGGCCTGAAGCACGGCCTTGAAATGCCGATGACCGTGGACGGCGACGGCCGCTTCATGGCCCATGTGCCGCTGTTCGCGGGCAGAACCATCCTGACCGCCGAGGGCAAGGACGGCGATGCCAACCGGGCCGTGGGCGAGGCTTTGGCGGCGGCCGGCAAATTGCTCGCGCGCGGCCGCTTGAAGCATTCCTATCCTCATTCCTGGCGCTCCAAATCGCCGCTCATCTTCCGCAACACGCCGCAGTGGTTCATCTCCATGGAAACCAACGGCCTGCGCGATAAGGCGCTGAAGGCCATCGCCGAGACCCGCTTCGTGCCGGATGCGGGCCGGGCCCGCTTGCGCTCCATGATCGAGACACGGCCGGACTGGTGCGTCTCGCGCCAGCGCCTTTGGGGCGTGCCTCTGCCGATCTTCGTCGAGAAGGCGAGCGGTGAGCCGCTACGCGATCAGTCGGTGATCGACCGCATCGCCGAAATATTCGAGCAGGAAGGTGCCGATTGCTGGTTCGAGGGCGATCCGCAACGCTTTCTCGGCAACACCTATAAGGCGGACGACTACGATCAGGTGCGCGATATCGTCGAGGTCTGGTTCGATTCCGGCTCGACCCACAGCTATGTCTTGGAAGCCCGGCCCGATCTGGCCTGGCCGGCCTCGCTCTATCTGGAAGGCTCCGATCAACATCGCGGCTGGTTTCACAGTTCGCTTTTGGAATCCTGCGGCACCCGCGGGCGCGCACCCTTCGAGGCGGTTTTGACCCACGGCTTCGCGCTCGATGAACAGGGCATCAAGATGTCGAAGTCGCGCGGCGGCGGAACCGCGCCGCAGAAGGTCATCGAACAAAGCGGCGCGGATATTTTGCGCCTTTGGGTCGTCGCGTCCAATTACAGCGAAGACGTGCGCGTCGGCCCTGAGATCCTGCGCTACCAGGTCGATGCCTACCGCCGCCTGCGCAATACCATGCGTTATCTGCTCGGCAGCCTCGAGGGCTTCACTGAGTCCGAGCGCGTCGCGCCGGCCGATATGCCGGAACTCGAACGCTGGGTTCTGCATCGCTTGGTGGAACTCGATGGGGTGGTGCGCAAGGGCTGCGCGGATTTCGATTTTCACAGCATCTATCAGGCGCTGCATCATTTCTGCGCGGTCGATCTCTCGGCCTTTTACTTCGATGTGCGCAAGGACGCGCTCTATTGCGACCGGGCCGATTCTCTGCGCCGCCGGGCGTGCCGCAGCGTGCTCGACACCGTATTCGATTGCCTGACGGCTTGGCTCGCCCCGATCTTGTGCTTTACCGCCGAGGAGGCTTGGTGGACGCGCCAGGGCAAGGACGCCGGCAATGCGGAGGACAGTGTCCACCTTCGGCTCTTCCCCGAGGTGCCCTCCGTGTGGCGCGACGACGACCTGGCCGCCAAGTGGGCCAAGGTGCGCGAGGTGCGCCGGGTCGTAACCGGGGCGCTGGAAGTCGAACGGGCGGAGAAACGTATCGGCTCCAGCTTGCTCGGCCATCCCAGCGTTCATATCGAACGATCGGATTTGCGCGCTGCCATCGACGGCCTGGACATGGCCGAAATCTCGATCACCTCCAGCCTCGATGTGGTGAGCGGCCTAGCCCCCGAGGGCGCCTACACAGTCGAAGAGGTGGCCGGTGTCGGCGTCGTGGTGGCCCGTGCCGAGGGTGAGAAGTGCCAACGCTGTTGGCGGGTCCTGACCGAGGTTGGCCACCATCCGCAGGCACCGGAGACCTGCGACCGCTGCGCCGACGCGGTAGCGCATCAACGCGCCGCGGCGCAGTAGCGCCATGTCCGCGCCGCGCCCAAGCGATCCCTCCGCTTCAGGCTTGCCGGCTGCCCGGGCCCTGGCCATCGCGGCCGGCATAATCGGCACCGTGGCTTTGCTGGATCAGACGAGCAAGTGGTTCGTGGTCGAGCATATGATGCGCCCGCCGCGCGTGATCGAGGTCACGGGGTTTTTCAATTTTGTGCTGACCCACAATACCGGGATCAGTTTCGGTCTCTTTCGGGGCGGCGAGTTCTGGGTCCGCTGGGTCCTGGTCGCCGTTGCCGTGGCGATCGTGGCGACCCTGCTGACTTGGCTGCGGCGCCAGCCGGGATTGCCTCTGGCGCTGGCGATCGGCTTGGTTTGCGGCGGCGCAGTCGGCAATGTGATTGACCGTATTCTGGTCGGCGCAGTGATCGATTTCTTGGATTTCCACTTGAGCGGGTGGCATTGGCCGGCCTTCAACTTGGCCGATAGCGCGATCACCCTAGGGGTCGTGGCCCTGGTCCTGGACGGCTTGTTCTGGTCGTCCAGTAGTAGTAAAGACTAATGCAGAAACCTCAAGAACGACGGGTACGGGAAAATTGCGCCATGCAAAGCTTGGTTGTGATTCGATTTGTCTGTGCGGCCGGTTTGATTTTTACCCTGGCTGCTTGCGAGGGGGTCAAGAAGCAATTCGGTCTGACCAAGCAGTCGCCGGATGAATTTCGGGTGGTTGCGCGCGCGCCCTTGACCCTGCCACCGGACTACACCCTACGCCCGCCGCAGCCGGGTGCCGTGCGGCCACAGGAAGGCACGCCGGCGCAGCGCGCCCGCAAGGCCGTGTTTCGGGTCGAAGACTCCAAGACCCTGGCGCCGGTGCAGGCCAATGCGACGCCGGGCCTTTCGGCCGGGGAACGCTCGCTGCTCAAGGCCGCGGGCGCCGACAAGATCGACACCGATATCCGGGAACTGGTCAATCGGGAGGCCGAATCCATAAGAGAGGACAAAGGTTTCCTCGAGGCCCTGGTGTTCTGGCGCGACGAGGACCTGCCAGGCAATGTGGTCGATGCCGAAGGCGAGGCCAAACGTCTGCGCGAGAATTCGGCCCTGGGCAAAGACGTCACGACCGGCGAAACGCCGAGCATAGAGCGCCGCGAAAAAGCCCTGTTCGAAAATATCTTCTGAGCCGCCGACACGCGAACCCAGGATTCCCCGCCTTTAGACACCGGGGCCTTTGGGTAATCTTTACCAGTTGATCGGATTGTGATGCCGTCGCCGCGCCCCGCCGGTTGCGATGGCGCGGGCGTGCGCCATATCTTAGGCGGGCCCGCCGCCAGGCGGCCCCGTTCCGCGTAACGGAAGAGGAAGCCTCATGCGCCCCTTGCCTGGTCTGACACCACGCACTCGCCTGCCGTACCTGTTCGCGTCGATATTTGCGTTGGCTGTTCTGGTGGTGGCGCCGCTGGTTCCCGCCGAGGCGCGGGTCTTCGACCCGGAAACCTTCACGCTGGATAACGGACTGCAGGTCGTGGTGGTCACCAACCGGCGCGCGCCGATCGTCACCCATATGGTCTGGTACAAGGTTGGCGCCGCCGACGAATCGCCCGGGGAATCCGGCAACGCCCATTTTCTGGAACACTTGCTGTTCAAGGGCACAAAGACCCTGGGCCCCGGCGAATTTTCCGAGATCATTGCCCACAACGGCGGGCGGGAGAACGCCTTCACAAGTCAGGATTTCACCGCCTACTACCAAACCGTGGCCCGCGATCGCCTCGATATCGTGATGCGGCACGAGGCCGACCGCATGGTCAATCTGGTTCTGACCGACGACGTGGTTCTGCCGGAACGCGACGTGATCCTAGAGGAACGGCGCAGCCGGGTGGATAACAGCCCGGGCGCGCAGCTGCGCGAAATGATGAACGCCGCGCTGTATCTCAATCATCCTTACCGCCTGCCCGTGATCGGCTGGGAGCATGAAATTCGCCAGCTGAACACGGAAACGGCCCTGGCCTTCTATCGGCGCTGGTACGCGCCGAATAACGCGATTCTGATTGTCGCCGGCGATGTCACCGGGGCCGAGGTGCGCGCCCTGGCGGAAAAGCATTACGGCCCGATTCCGGCGCGCCCGGTTCCGGAGCGCCGGCGGGTCGAGGAGCCGCCGCAACATGCCGCGCGCCTTGTCACTCTGGAAAGCGCGCAGGTTCGTCAACCTTCTTTGACTATCACCTATCTGACGCCCGGCCGGGGCATTGGGAACCGTGCCGAGAGCTATCCGCTGGAGGTGCTGGAGGAAATCATGGGCGGCGGCGCGACCAGCCGGCTGTACCGCGCCTTGGTGGTGGAGCAAGGCTTGGCCACCTCGGCTGGCGCGGGTTATGGCTCCAGCAGCTTAGATTCCGGCAGCTTCAGCTTTTACGTCTCGCCCCGGCCCGGGATTGAGATCGAACAAGTCGAGGCCGCCCTTCGCGCCGAAATCGCCCGTCTTCTGGAACACGGCGTTAGCGACGAGGAAGTCGCCCTGGCGCGTCAACGCCTGCGTGCCAGCGCCATCTACGCCCGGGATTCACTCAACACCGCGCCCAATGTCTTTGGCCGCGCCCTGACCACCGGACAGAGCGTCGAAGATGTCGAAGCCTGGCCGGAGCGGATCGAAGCGGTGACCGAGGCGCAGGTCGAAGCCGCGGCCCGCGCAGCTTTGCGCGACGTCCAGTCCGTGACCGGCGTCTTGCTGCCCAAGCCGACAAGTTGACGACCCGCATCGTAAACCAACAGGTTCAGCCATGATCCCTCGCACGCTCTTTAGCGCTTTCATCTTGATTTTCGTGGCGGTCCTGCCGGCCCGCGCGGTCGAAGTTCAGCGCGTGGTCAGCAAAGGCGGAATCGAGGCCTGGCTGGTTGAAGATCACAGCAATCCCATAATCGCGTTGGATCTGGCCTTTCGCGGCGGCAGCGCACTGGATTCTCAGGGCAAGGCGGGATTGGCGAATTTGGTCGCGAGCCTGATCGATGAAGGCGCGGGCGATCTCGATTCCCAAGTCTTTCAAGGCATGCTGGATGACCGCTCGATCAGCCTGCGGTTCTCCGCCGGTCAGGACGGTTTCGGCGGCGAGGTCTTCACCCTGAGCGAAAATCGCGACTTGGCCTTCAAGCTGTTGCGCTTGGCCCTAACCCAGCCGCGTTTCGACGCGGAGCCGGTCGAGCGTATCCGCGCGCAAATCCTAGCCGGCATCGAGAGCAGCGCGGAGAACCCCAATTCTATCGCCGCGCGGACCCTGCGCCGCCTGTTCTTTCCCAGTCATCCCTACGGCCAGCCCGGCGAGGGCACGGCGGAGAGCGTCGCCGGAATCGCCCCAGCCGATCTGCGGGACTTCGTCGCCCAGCGTTTCGCGCGCGATACCCTGGTGATCGGGGTGGTCGGCGACATCACGCCCGGTGATTTGGCCGAGCTGCTCGACCGGACGTTTTCCGAACTTCCGGCCCGCGCCGAGGGCTTCGCGGTGTCCGACGCGCCGCCCGAGGGCGAGGGCGCCCTGGTCGTGGTCGAGCGCGACGTGCCGCAAAGCGTGGTCAGCTTCGGCCATGCCGGGCTGAAGCGTGACGATCCGGATTACTACGCCGCCTATGTCGTGAACTATGTCCTGGGCGGCGGCGGTTTCTCGTCCCGGCTCTACGAGGAAGTGCGCGAAAAGCGGGGCCTGGCCTACTCGGTCTATTCCTACCTGAACCCGCTCGATCATTCGGCGCTGGTGGTGGGCGGCGTCGCGACCCAGAACGGCCGGGTCGCGACCTCCTTGGAGCTGATCCGCCAGGAATGGCGCCGCATGGCCGAAGATGGACCCAGCGAAAAGGAATTGGCCGACGCCAAAACCTTTCTGACCGGCTCCTTCCCCTTGCGGTTTTCCAGCTCGGGGCGCATCTCGAGCATGCTGGTCGGTATGCAGCGGGAAAACCTGGGCATCGACTATCTGGAGCGACGCAATAGCCTGATCGAAGCGGTGACCCTCGACGATGCGCGCCGCGCCGCCAAGCGGCTCTACGACGCCGACAAGCTGACCGTAGTCGTGGTCGGGCGGCCCGACGGCGTGGTCGCCAACCGGGAGACGCCGAAGTCCTGATCCTTCCTGTCGGGCCGCGACTCTGATAGCGTGCCGCTGGGTTCCATCCACCGGCGCACGCCATGTCCTTCGAACATCTGACCGATAGCTGCCTGGCCGATCATATCGGCGAGGGCGGGCTCAGCGACGAGACCCTGACGCGCATGCTCATGGCTGCGGCGCCGGCCCACGATCGCCTGTGTCAGTTGGTCGAGTCCGGCGGCTTGCCGGCGCTTTCGGCGGTCCGGGATAGCGACGACCTGGCGCCGTGGCGCGCCTTGGCCGAGGATTGGCGGGGCCGCCTCGACCATGTGATCGTACTCGGGACCGGCGGCTCCTCCCTCGGCGGGCAGGTGCTCTACGCCCTGTCCGACCGCGGTTTCGGCCCGGCCTTGGGCGGACCGCGCCTGCATTTCTTGGACAATGTCGACCCGGATACCATGGCCAGCCTCCTGGGCGCCCTGGATCTCACGCGCTGCGGCCTGGTGATGATCTCGAAATCGGGCGGCACGGCGGAGACCTTGGCCCAAATCGCGGTTCTCCTGCCCGCCTTCGAGGCCGCGCTCGGCGCTGCGGCGCTGCGCGACCACGTGGTTGCGGTGAGCGAGCCGAACGATGGGCCCTTGTCTCAGATCGCGCGGCGCGCCGGCCTGACGTGCTTCGACCACGATCCGAGGATCGGTGGGCGCTTTTCGGTGTTTTCCGTCGTCGGCGCCTTACCGGCGCTACTGGCCGGGCTCGATTTCGCCGCCCTGCGCCGCGGCGGTGAAAAAGTCTTGGGCGCGACCCTGACTGCGACCAAGGTGGAAGCGGTTCAGCCGGCCATCGGTGCAGCCATCGCCGTCGGCCTTCTGCAAGATCGCCAGGTCACGCAAAGCGTGGCCATGACCTACGAGGACCGGCTGGCCAAGCTAGGCCTGTGGTACCGGCAACTCTGGGCCGAGAGCCTGGGCAAGGACGGCACCGGCACGACGCCCCTGCGTGCCCTGGGCACCGCCGATCATCACAGTCAATTGCAGCTCTATCTGGCCGGCCCGCGCGATAAGATGTTCACCCTGATCATGCCCGCGTGCGCCGGCCAGGGCGCGACCATGGATGCCGGGCTGACCAGGGCAGTCGGCGCCGATGTTTTGGCCGGGCGGCCTCTGGGCGACCTCTTGGACGCCAGCGCCCGGGCCACCGCCGATACCCTGGCGCGCAATGGCCGGCCGGTGCGCCGCTTGGTCCTAGAGCGGGTCGACGAGACCGTACTCGGCGCGCTGATGATGCATTTCATGCTCGAGACCATTCTCGCCGCCGATCTCCTGGGCGTGAACGCCTTCGATCAGCCGGCGGTCGAGGAGGCCAAGGTCATGACCCGCCAATACCTCGCCGGGCAAGCGCCATGACCATACGCCGCCTGCCGGAAACCCTGGTCAACCGCATCGCCGCCGGCGAGGTCGTCGAGCGCCCTGCGGCTGCGGTCAAGGAATTGGTCGAAAACGCCCTGGACGCCGGTGCCCGCCAAGTCGACGTGGTCCTGCGCGACGGCGGGCGGACGTTCATCTCGGTCGCCGACGACGGCCGGGGCATGACTGCTGCCGAGATCGAGCTAGCGCTGGAGCGTCACGCCACCTCAAAGCTGCCCGACGACGATTTGGTCCACATTGCCACCCTGGGCTTTCGCGGCGAGGCCCTGCCCTCGATCGGCGCGGTGTCGCGCTTAAGCGTGGTCAGCCGAAGCCGGGCGGACGGCGAGGGCGATCAGGCTTGGTCCTTGAGCGTCGAAGGCGGGCGGCGCGGCGCACTGACGCCCGCGGCCCATCCCTTTGGCACCCGGGTCGAGGTCCGCGACCTGTTCTTCGCCACGCCGGCACGCCTGAAATTCCTCAAGACCACGCGAACCGAACAGCAGTACGCGCTCGATGCGGTGCAGCGCTTGGCCATGGCTCATCCGGGCGTCGGTTTCAGCATTCTGGACGGCACCCGGCCGCTTTTGCGTTTGTCCGCCGCCGAGGGTGCCTTGTTCGATGCCCGTCTGGCACGTCTGGGCGCGGTTATGGCGCGCGGCTTCGCCGACAACGCTTTGCCGATCGAGGCGGTGCGCGAGGGTGTCACCTTGACCGGCTATATCGGCCTGCCGACCCTGAACCGGGGCAACGCGCAACAACAGTATCTGTTTGTGAACGGCCGCCCGGTCCGCGACAAACTGCTGCACGGCGCGGTGCGCGGCGCCTATCACGATTTCCTGGCCCATGATCGCCATCCCATGCTGGCGCTGTTCTTGGAATTGCCCGCCGACGCGGTCGACGTGAACGTCCATCCGGCCAAGGCGGAGGTCAGGTTTCGCGATCCGGGCGTGATC
>JAJFGO010000088.1 GCA_021776095.1 Kiloniellaceae bacterium
CCCTTTATCTTACGCCCGCACCGGCCCGGCGACATCGGTTGGATCATCCAACGCCACGCCACCTTCTATGGCGAGGCCTATGGCTGGGACGGAACCTTCGAGACCCTGGTCGCCGAGGTCGCCGCCAAGTTCCTGCGCGACTTCGACCCGGCCAAGGAGCATTGCTGGATCGCCGAACGCGACGGCGCCAATGTCGGTTGCGCCATGCTGGTCAAGGACAGCGCGGAGGTCGCGCGGATTCGCCTGGTTCTGGTCGAACCCAGCGCGCGCGGCCTGGGCATCGGCCACCGCCTGGTGGAGGAATGTCTGGCCTTTGCCCGGCGTGCCGGCTACCGCAAGGTCACCCTCTGGACCAACGACATCCTGCACGCGGCGCGGCGAATTTATCAGCGCGCCGGGTTCCGCCTGGTCGAGGAAAACCCGCACCACAGCTTCGGCCACGATCTGGTCGGACAGACCTGGGAGCTCGACCTCTAAGCGGTCCTTTGAACTAGGCCCGACAGCCCGTGACCGCTCACCGGGCCTCTGCTATATCCGGGCCATGCCCGAAGTACAGCCTCAGACCCTAGATCCGAAAGACTGCATCCTTGTCGGTCTGGACACGCCCGATCTGGCGCGCGCCGCGAAGCTTGCCGCGATGCTGCGCGGGGCGGTCGGCGGACTCAAGATCGGAAAAGAGTTCTTCACGGCGCAGGGGCCCGATGGCGTGCGCGCGGCAGTCGGGGGCGAGCGCTTGTTTCTCGACCTCAAATTCCACGATATCCCCAACACCGTCGCCGGCGCGGTCCGCGCCGCGGTTCACCTGCGGCCTTTCATCTTGAACGTCCACGCCTCGGGCGGACGCGCCATGATGCGGGCCGCAGCCCAAGCCGCGCGCGAAACCGCCGAAGACTTGGCGGTGCCGCGCCCCCTGGTTATCGGCGTGACCGTGCTGACCAGCCTGGACGCGGCCGATCTCGAAGTGGTCGGACAACGCGGCCCCGTCGCCGCGCAGGTGTTGCGTCTGGCCGCCGTGGCCCAGGCGAGTGGGCTGGACGGGGTGGTCTGCAGCCCGCACGAGATCGAGGCCCTACGTAAGCATTGTGGGCCGGACTTCGCCCTGGTGGTGCCCGGCATTCGCCCGGCTTGGGCGGCCGCGGGCGATCAAAAACGAGTCATGTCCCCGGCGGAGGCGCTCTCGCTGGGCGCCGATTATCTGGTGATCGGGCGGCCAATCACCGGGCAGGACGATCCGGCCGCCGCCGCGCGGCGCATCGCCCATGAGATCGCGGCGGCGCAACGGGCCGAGCCATGAGCCAAAGCAGCGGCCCGCCACCCGCCGCGATTCAGCGCGTGCCGGTCTTCCAGACCATGCGCGAGGCCTACAGGGCCGTGTTCACGTCGCTGCCGCTTTTGTTCAAGGCCGCGGCCCTACCGTTCCTGCTCTCGCTCGCGATCCTCGGGCTGTCGTTCATGACCGGCGACAGCGCGTTTCTGTCGTTCGTCCTGACGGTGGTCGGCTTTGTGCCCTATACCTTGTTCGGGGTCGCCTGGCATCGCCTGACCCTGCTCGGCCCCAGCCAAGGCGCGCCGGTCGCGTTTCCCGCGTGGCATCGGCGCCATTGGCGCTTCCTGGGTTATGTCGCCACCATGACCGGGCTGTTTTACCTCCTGGTCCTACCCTTTATTGCGTTCGGCTATGGCAACCTTACCGCCGAAGGCGCTGCGATGGTGGGCACGACGATGGTATTTCTGGCTTTGGCAGTTTTGGCCGCCATCGTCACCCTACCCTATGTGCTGTTGCGGTTCAGTTTCGTGTTTCCGGCGGCGGCGGTCGACGAGGACTACGGCCTGGCGAACGCCTGGGCGCACACACGCGGCCAGGGGTTCAGGCTCTTGGCGACCCTGTTCGTCACCGCCCTGCCCATGCTGATCGTGATCGGCATCACCAGTTCGCTGCTGGGCTCGCTGGTCCTGTCCGATGTCGCGGCCACCGCCCAAGGCGCGGACATGAGTCCGGAGGACGCCTTCCGCCAAGTCATCGCCGACAACGCTGGGCCGTTCATCCTGGTGCAATTGGTGCTTGCCGCCTTGAACTATATCGTCATGGCGCTCATGGTCTCGGCCATATCGATCGCGTTTATTTTCTGCACCGGCTGGGTGCCCGCGATACCGGCCGGGCCGCCGATGGTGCGTAACGGCGATGACGACGACAACGGTGCGAACCCATGACCATCGAAGCGAAAATCTGCGGCATCAACTCGGCCGCCGCCGCCGCCGCCGTGGTCGAAGGCGGCGCGGACTACATCGGCCTGAATTTTTATCCGCCCAGCCCGCGCGCGCTGACGCCCAAACAGGCCCACGCCATCGCGGCCCAGATGCCGGCGCGGATAAAGAGAGTCGCCCTGCTGGTCGATGCCGAGGACTCGGCGATCCGCGACATCCGCGACGCCGTGCCGCTCGACCTCCTGCAACTGCACGGCAGCGAAAGCCCTGAGCGGGTGGCGGAGATCAAGGCGCGTTTCGCCCTGCCGGTCATGAAGGCGATCAAGGTCGCCGGGCCCGACGATGTCGCCGAAGCACGGGCCTACCTCAAGATCGCCGACCGCCTGCTGTTCGACGCCAAGCCGCCCAAGGACATGAAGAACGCCCTGCCCGGCGGCAATGCGCTCAGCTTCGACTGGGACTTGCTGGCCGGGCAAAGCTGGCCCATACCCTGGATGCTGTCGGGCGGGCTGGAGGCCGCCAACCTGGCCGAGGCGGTGCGCGTCTCGCGGGCCCGCGCGGTCGATGTCTCCTCCGGCGTGGAGGACCGGCCCGGGGTCAAAAATCCCGCTAAAATCCTCAGCTTTCTGGCGGCCGCCCAGGCCCTCTAGGCGCCCCGTCCGGCCGCCCCCGGCATTGCGGCGGCACCGGATATCGGGCAGAGTGCGCGCGCGTGCGAACCAACAAGAAACGATACCATGAGCGCTTTGAACACCTATCGCGGCGGCCCGGACGAGAGCGGCCATTTCGGCCTCTACGGCGGCCGCTTCGTGGCCGAGACCCTGATGCCCTTGATCCTGGAGGTCGAGGCTGCCTATACGGCGGCCAAGGCGGACCCCTCGTTCCAGGCCGAGATCGATTATTTCGCCAAGCACTACGTGGGCCGGCCCAGCCCGCTCTATTTCGCCGAGCGGCTGACCGAGCATCTGTCCGAGGGCGACAAGGGCGCCAAGATCTTCTTTAAGCGCGACGAGCTGAATCACACCGGCGCGCACAAGATCAACAACTGCATGGGCCAGATCCTGCTGGCCCGGCGTATGGGCAAGACCCGAATCATCGCCGAGACCGGCGCCGGCCAGCACGGCGTGGCGACCGCCACGGTGTGTGCGCGGTTCAATTTGCCCTGCGTGGTCTACATGGGCGTCGAGGATATCGAGCGGCAAAAGCCCAACGTCTTCCGCATGAAGCTCTTGGGCGCCGAGGTGGTGCCGGTGACCAGCGGCAGCCGGACCCTGAAGGACGCCATGAACGAGGCCCTGCGCGATTGGGTCGCCAATGTCGAGAACACCTTCTACATCATCGGTACCGCCGCCGGCCCGCACCCCTACCCGGCCATGGTCCGCGATTTTCAAGCGGTGATCGGCAACGAGGTGCGCGAGCAGATTCAGGAGATGGAAGGCCGCGGGCCCGATACCCTGGTCGCGTGCATCGGCGGCGGGTCGAACGCCATCGGCCTGTTCCATCCCTTCCTGGACGACAAGACCGTCCGCATCTACGGCGTCGAGGCCGCCGGCCTGGGGCTGAACACGGACAAGCACGCGGCCTCCCTGACCGGCGGACGGCCCGGCGTGCTGCACGGCAACCGGACCTATCTATTGCAGACCGACGACGGCCAGATTCTCGAGGCCCACTCGATCTCGGCCGGCCTGGACTATCCGGGCATCGGGCCGGAACATGCCTGGCTGAAAGATTCCGGCCGGGTCGACTACGTCTCGGCGACCGATGCCGACGCGCTCGACGCCTTTCAGATGTGTTCCAAGCTGGAGGGCATCCTGCCGGCCCTGGAGCCGGCGCACGCCCTGGCCTTCGTCAAGCGCCTGGCGCCGAGCCTGCCGAAGGATCACCTGCTGGTCATGAACCTCTGCGGGCGCGGCGACAAAGACGTCTTCACCGTCGCCGAGGCCCTGGGGACCGAAATATGAGCGCGCCGGAGACGCAGCGCGAAGCAGGCGCGCAGCCGAGCCGCCTGGAACGGCGCTTCGCCGAGTTGAAGGCGCAAGGGCGCGGCGGCCTGGTCAGCTTCACGACCGCCGGGGACCCGGATTTCGAATCCTCCCTCGACCTGGTTCGCGGGCTGCCCGGGGCCGGGGTCGACGTGATCGAGTTGGGCATGCCCTTCTCCGACCCCATGGCCGACGGCCCGGCGATTCAGGCCGCCGGCCTGCGTGCCCTGAAGGCCGGGATGACCCTGGCCAAGACCTTGGATTTGGTCCGCCGCTTTCGCGCGGACGACGACCAGACGCCGGTCATCCTGATGGGCTATTTCAACCCGATCTATAGCTACGGCGTGGCGAAGTTCCTGCCCGACGCCTTGGCCGCCGGCGTGGACGGCTTGATCATCGTCGACCTGCCGCCCGAGGAAGACGACGAGCTTTGCAAGCCGGCCCTGGACGCGGGCCTACATTGGATTCGCTTGGCCACGCCGACGACCGACGATAAACGCCTGCCCACGGTGCTCGCCAACACCAGCGGGTTCGTCTACTACGTCTCGATCCTGGGGATCACCGGCACCCGCACCGCCTCGGCCGACGTCGTGCGCAAGGCGGTCGAGCGGTTGAAACGTCACACCGAGCTTCCGGTGGCGGTCGGTTTCGGCATCAAGACGCCGGAGCAGGCAGCGAACATCGCCCGGGTGGCCGATGCGGCGGTGGTCGGCTCGGCCCTGGTCGAGCGGATCAAGAACGGACTGGACAAGAACGGCAAGCCCACGCCGGGCATGGTGCCGGACCTTTTGGGTTTCGTGCGGGCGCTCGCCGCCGGCGTGCGCAAGGCGCGCGACGGTTAGAAGACAAGGCCGGCCCTAGGGCCGCGTCACGGGGGACTGTCAGATGAATTGGATTGCCAATTTCGTCCGTCCGAAGATCCGCGCCCTCGTCAATCGCGAGGTGCCGGAGAATCTTTGGCACAAGTGTCCATCCTGCGCGCAGATGATCTTTCACCGCGAGTTGGAGGCGAAGAACCAGGTCTGCCCTCATTGCGGCCATCACATGCGGATCGGCGCGCGTCAGCGCCTGAAGTTGCTGTTCGACGACGGCGAGTTCAACCTTATCGAACTGCCCGAAACGCCGATCGACCCACTGAAGTTCCGCGATCGCAAACGATATAGCGACCGCCTGAAGGAGGCCCAGGCCAAGGGCGACAGCAAGGAAGCGATCCTGGTCGCGCACGGTCGCATCGGCGGGATGCCCATCGTGGTCGCCGCCTTCGATTTCGCGTTCATGGGTGGCTCCATGGGTGTCGCGGTCGGCGAAGGCCTGATCGCGGCGGCGCGCCTGGCGGTCTTGCAGGACGCGGCCCTACTGGCGGTGCCCGCGTCCGGCGGCGCCCGCATGCAGGAAGGCATCTTGTCGCTCATGCAACTGCCGCGCACGGTGATCGCGGTCGAGGAGGTCAAGCAGGCGGGCTTGCCCTACATCGTGCTGCTGACCGATCCCACAACCGGCGGCGTCTCCGCCTCTTTCGCCATGCTGGGCGATATCGCGATCGCCGAACCCGGCGCCATCGTCGGCTTTGCCGGGCAGAGGGTGATCGAGGAAACCATCCGCGAGACCCTGCCCGAGGGATTCCAGCGCGCCGAGTACCTCTTGGAACACGGCATGATCGACATGGTGGTGCATCGCCACGATCTGCGCAGCACCCTGATCCGCGTGCTGCGCCTGTTGCGCGACAAGGGCCCGGTCGCCGAGGTCGTCGCCCTGCCTCAAGCCGAGGCCGCCGCGCCGAGTTCGGCGAATTCGGGTTCAAGCGACGCCGACCCGGCCAATGCCGGCGCACCTCCGCTCGGCGCCGCCACGCCCGGCCCGTCCAAGCCCGTGGAAGGGTGCGGCCCGGCCGCCCGGGAGTAACGGGATTACCAGCGACGCGGTCCTGGCGCGGCTGAACCGGCTGCACCCGAAGATCATTGATCTGTCGCTCGGGCGGGTCGAGCGATTGCTGGCACGCCTGGACCATCCGGAATCCCGCGTGCCGCCGGTGGTGCACGTCGCGGGCACCAACGGCAAGGGCTCTCTGCTGGCGTTTTTGGGTGCCATGTTGCGCGCCGCCGGCCAGCGTACTCAGGTCTACACCTCACCCCATCTGGTGCGGTTTCACGAAAGGATCCGCTTGGCCGGCGGGCCGATCGACGAGGCCGCGCTGATCGCGCTGCTGGAGGCCTGCGAGGCCGCCAATGGCCCGGACCCGATTACCTTTTTCGAGATCACCACGGCCGCCGCGTTCCTGGCTTTCGCCCGGGATCCGGCCGATATCCTCCTGCTCGAAACCGGCCTGGGCGGACGCCTGGACGCAACCAACGTGATCGCCCGGCCGCGCCTGACCGCGATCACGCCGGTATCGATCGATCATGTCCAGTATCTGGGCGAAACCATCGAGGAAATCGCTTTCGAGAAGGCCGGCATCCTGAAATCCGGCGTGCCCGCGGTGGTCGGGCCGCAACAGGCCGCGGCCTTGGCCGTGATCGAGGATCGGGCACGGGCGATCGGCGCACCCCTCCGGCGCTTCGGCACCGAGTGGCATGCCGCCGCCAAGGGCGGCGTTCTGCGGTTCGAGGATGCAGCGGGCCCGCGCGACTATCCCTTGCCGAACCTGCCGGGCGGATTCCAAGTCGAAAACGCCGGGCTGGCCCTGGCCTGCGCCGAGCAACTGCGGGAGTTCGGCCTGGACGACGCGGCCCGCGCCGCCGGCCTAACTGGCGCCCGCTGGCAAGCGCGATTGCAGCACCTTAGCCAAGGGCGGCTGGTCGCCATGATTCCCGATGGCTGGGAATTATGGCTCGACGGCGGCCACAACGCATCGGCCGGCGCCGCCCTGGCCGAGGCCGCGAAGGATTGGCGCGCGCGGCCCTTGCACATCGTCTACGGCATGCTCAACACCAAGGCGGCGGGCGATTTTCTGCGACCCTTGGCGCCGCTTGCCCGGTCCTTGCACGCGGTCGGTATTCCCGGCGTCGAGGCGGCGCTTTCGGCCGAGGATGCCGCCGCCGAGGCCACCGCCGCAGGCTTCACGGCGCGGGTCGGCGCGAGCGTCGAGGCGGCGCTCCGCGAGATCGCCGCCGGGGTGCCGGAGGACGAAGCCCCGGGCCGAATCCTGATCTGCGGCTCGCTCTATCTGGCCGGTACGGTCCTGGCCGATAACGCGGCTTCGGATTGATCCCAAAAGAAAAGAACCCCGCCGGGACCGGCGGGGTTCGATAACTTTCGCCACAATTGGCGGCGCGTTCAGAGCACCGATTCGACCCATTCTTGAAGCTGGTTCTTAGCCAAGGCGCCGACCTTGGTCGCCGCCACCTGGCCGTCCTTGAACAGCATCAAGGTCGGGATGCCCCGCACGCCGTACTTTTGCGGGGTCAGGGGATTGTCGTCGATGTTGACCTTGGCGACTGTCACCCGGCCATCCATCTCCCTGGCTATTTCTTCCAGTGCCGGGGCGATCATCTTGCAGGGACCACACCACTCGGCCCAAAAATCGACCAAAACGGCGCCCTCGGATTTCAAAACATCGCCATCGAAGGAATCGTCGCTTACGTGGACGGTTGGCATGCATACCTCTGGTCGGGATTCAGGGCGCGGGCGCGCAGGGGCGCCGGCGGCCTATCGATACATTTAATGTAGGAAAGGGGGGGTGCGAGCGTCAAGGTGCGTGAGCCGCCAAGGACGCATCGCTGAGTTGCATCAATCGCGGCCCATCGCTCCACAATAATAGGCACTCGATCCGCCGGCCCGGATAAACCCCCGCCAAAACCGCGCGATAGGCGGCCATTTGCCGCAGATACAGGGAGGCCACCTCGGCCTCATGCGCCGGGGCCGGGCGATTGGTCTTGAAATCCACAATCCTGACGCGGTCTCGTTCGACCACCAAGCGGTCGAGCTGGCCGGAGACGACCTCCCCCCCGGCGCCCGACCCGACCACGCCGGCGACCGGCACCTCGGCCCGGCTGCCCGGCCCGAAGATCGAGGCGAAATCGGGGTCCTCCAGAACCGCCAAGGTGACGGCCGCGATCTCGTCTTTCTGCGCCGCGCTCAAATCCTGGCCGGCAGCCGAGAGGTAGCGCCGCGCGGCGGCTGGGCGCGCCTCGGCCGGCAAATCGGGCAGGCTTTGCAGCAGGCGGTGAATCAAGTTGCCGCGCAGGAAACGCCGGCCCCGGTCGAGGCCGAGCGGCGACACCGCCGGGGGCTCCCCCTGGGACGGCCGCGAGGGCGCGAGCGGACGCGGTGGCGCCGCCTCTGGCCGTGGCGCCCGGCATGCCCAGTCCGGCAGTGGCGCGGTCGCCACAACGGCGCCCGCCACGGCAGCGTCGGCGGCAGCGTCTTCCTTGTCGGGTGCGCTCGTTTGCGGGGTCTTGAGGCGCCACCCGGGGCCGGTCCAGCCTTCGGCGCCGGGATCGCCCAGCGCGAATTCGACGGCCTCGCCGATCTCGGACAGGGCGGTTTCGACCAAGGTGTGCCAGCACCCGGCCGGCGGCGCCTTCTGCATGGCCCAGCCGCAGATGTACAGCCGGTCCTCGGCGCGGGTCAGGGCGACGTAGAGCAGGCGCCGGTATTCGCGCTCCTGGGCGGCCTGGGCCTCGGCCCGGGCCCGCGCCGCGGCCGGGCCGTCCAGAGCCTTGCGCAGGGGCCAGAGCAAAAGCGCCGCCCCATCGCCCTGCTTTTCGTCGTTTAACCAGTACAAGCCTTTGCGCGCCTGCGGGGTCTGCAGGGTGTCGGGCAGGAACACCACCGGCGCCTGCAGGCCCTTGGCGCCATGCACGGTCATCACGCGTACGGCGTCCTGGCCCATCTCCATGTCGCGCTTGACCACTTGGGCGCCGACCTCGACCCAATGGAGAAAACCTTCGAGCGAAGGCGCGTGTTCCTGCTCGAAGGCGAGGGCGAGGGAAACGAACTCCTCGATCGGATCGTTCGCATCCGGACCCAGGCGCGCGAGCAACCTGGCGCGGCCCGAAGCGCCGCCCCAATCGTCGGTCAGAATTTGGGCGAAAAGCTCGTGGGGCGGCACGAAATCCGCCCGCGCCAGCAGGTCGGAAAGCCGCGCCCGGGCGGCGCGGCAGTGCGGGTCGCGCGCCGCGTGCGCGCCCAGAGACTGCCAGAGCGACGTGCGGCCGCGGCCGTGCGCGACGGCATAAAGTTGGTCTTCGTCGAAGCCGATCAAGGGGCCCTTGAGGACGCTGGCCAGGGTCAGGTCGTCCTCCGGCAAGAGCAGGAAGCGGCCCAGCGCGACCAGATCCATGACCGCAAGCTGATCGCGCAACACCATGCGGTCGACGCCGGCGACCGGCACCTCCAAGTGTTTCAACTCGCGCACCAGTTCCTCGACAAAGGCATTGCGCCGGCGCACCAACACCAGGATGTCGCCGGGCCGCAACCGCCGGCGCTTGGAGTCGAGCCAGGCCTCGTGACCGGGCCCCAATTCACCAGGCGCCAAGGTCGCACGGGTCCAATCGTGGATTCGCCGGGCGATCAGGCGGGCCAGGCGGGTGCGCGCCGGGGTCGCGCCGCGCCGCGCGGTCGGCGGCTCCCAGGGCGCGGGATCGGCGCCGTCCTCGGCCGGGGCCGGGGGCCAGATCTCGACCGACCCGGCCTGGCCCAGGCGCACCGCGGCATGGGCCAGCGCCGCCTCTCCGAACAAGACCCCGTCGCGCGCGGAGTCTTGCGCGAAGACCGCGTCGACCGCGTGCAGGATCGCGGCGCAAGAGCGAAACGAATGAGCCAGATCGACCTTGGCCCAGGTTTGCCCGGCGTCGCGCGCGCGGGCCGCGAAATGATCGCGCATGCGGCCGAAGGCCGCCGGGTCGGCGCGCTGAAAGCTGTAGATCGATTGCTTGGCGTCACCGACCGCGAAGACCGTGCGTGGCGTATCGCGCGCGCCCTCGCCGGCGAAGAACTCCGCGCTCAACATATCGACCACCTCCCACTGTTCGGGATTGGTGTCCTGCGCCTCGTCGATCAGGATGTGGTCGAGGCCGCCGTCGAGCTTGAACAGGACCCAGGAGGCCGCGCCCTGTTCGGCCAAGAGGTCGCGCGCGCTTAGGATCAGATCGTCGTAATCCAGCAGGGCGCGGGCCGTCTTTTGCCGTTTGTAGACGTCAAGGATCGCATCGCCGAGCCGGAGCAGCGCCAGTGTCGCGCCGGCAACCCGCAGAGCGTTCAGCTTCGCCCGCGCCGCGATCAGGCGTTGCGCCTCGCCCGTCATGACGTCCAGGGCGCCGGGCGCATCGGCCTCGGCCGCCTTGGTCAGAAGCCGCGCCCTCGGCACACCTTCTTGGGTCAAGAACAATGCGCAGTAAGTGTCGAAAGATGCCGCGCGTGTCGCCGCGTCGCCGTCGAGCCAAGCTTGGAGGACCGCGGCCTTGGCGTGTTCGGCCGCGCTGCCGGCCATGAGTGCCCGAACCGTGAGCCGCAAACCCAGGTGATCGAAAGCCTGGTCCCGGCACGCGCCCTCGAGCGCCTCTTGCGGCGTGTCCTCCGGCGCGACCTCCAGCAGGCGAAGGACCGCCGTCTCCGCCGCGTCGATGCCGCCGGGACGCCCCAGCAGGCGCTGCAGCCGGCCGCGTTCGCGGGCCAATTCCTCCATCAATTCGGCGAAGCCTTGCTCCTGCGCATGGATCGAGACCTCGGCGATATCCCCGGCTAAGTCGGGGGTGCCCAGCACCTCTTCGCGCGCGGCACGCAGCATCTCCGCCGCCGAGCGCTCGTCCAGCACTTGAAAGTGCGGCGCGATACCGGCCTCGAGCGGAAAGCGGCCGAGCAGCGATTGGCAAAAGGCATGGATGGTTTGAATCTTCATGCCACCGGGCGCATCGAGCACCCGGGCAAACAACGCGCGCGCGCGCGTGGCCATGGCCTCGTCCGGCGCCTTGCCAAGCAGCTTCGACAACTCGGCGATCAGAGTCTCGGGCGCGGCCGTCACCCAACGGGCGAGTTGGTCGGCCAGGCGATTGGCCATTTCCGCCGCCGCCGCCTTGGTGAAGGTCAGGCACAGAATGCGCGCCGGGGCGGTGCCGTGGAGCATAAGACTGAGCACCCGGTCGGTCAGCACCTTGGTCTTGCCGGTGCCGGCCGAGGCGCCGACCCAGACCGAGGCCGCGGGGTCGGCCGCGGGGCGTTGCGCCGCCGAGGCCGCTTGGCGGGCCCGTTCGGCCTCGGCGCTCATGACTCTTCGCCGCCGTCGTCGCCGGCAGCCCATTCCTGAAGCCGCGCCAGATGGCCATAGTCGCTGTAACGCCCGGCCCATTTCGGGCGGGGCCGGGCCAGGTACGGCGTCGCCGGATCGTCGAATTCGTCGATCAGATGGCGCAAGCCCACCAAGGCGTCGCCGGCCAGCGCCCCCGTGTCGCCCTTCAGGGGTTTTATCTCGCCGGGCGGTTCGGCGCCGCGCAGGCGCCAGTGTTCGAGACCCGCGACCGGCGCGGCGGGCACGCCGTCGAAACCGCCGGCCGCCGCGATGGCGGCCTCCAAAGGCAATTGCGGCGCGAACCCGAAACCAATCTCCTTGGCCGAGGGCACGGTGCCGGTCTTGTAATCCAGGATCGTCAGGGTGCCGTCGGGCCGCACATCGATGCGATCGGCAATCGCGGTCAGGATGAAGTCACCGCCGGGCGCGGCGATTTCCAGACGTCCCTTGACCTCGGCGAAGCGGCGCCATCCATTTTGCGCGCCGCCTTCGCGCTCGCGGGCCGCGAACCAGGCGGCGATGCGGATAAAGCGGGGCCACCAGAAGGCGCGCACCCCGGGCGCCGCCGCTTCGGCCTCGAAAACCGCGCGGCCGCAGGCGATCAGGGCGGCCTCGGGATTTTCCGGCGGGCCATGGGGATGGTCGCGCACGTAGGCTTCCAGGGCGCCGTGCACCAGCTTACCCAAATCCGCCGCGCCCGGATCGGCGTCGAGCGGATCGAGTGCCTTGAGCTTCAAAATGCGCCGCGCGTAAAGATCGTAGGGGTCGCGCATCCAGGTCTCGACCGCGGTGACCGAAAGCTCGCGCGGGCGCTCGGCCACCGGTGGACAGGGGGCCGGCGGGCCGGTGTCGAGCCAGCGCGCCGGGCGGTCCAGCGCCTCCGCCCAGGCCAGGGGCGCGGCCGTGCCTTGGGCCAGGCCCGGCGCCAGGTCATTCGGTCCGTGGTCGAAGCTCCGCAACAGCGCGGCCAGGCGCAGCAACCAGCGCGAGGGCACCGTGGGCGTGCCCTCGACCCGGGTGGCCCGAGTCAACACCACCTGGGGCGCGCAAAAGGCCTGGGCGAAATCGTGCGCCGCCAGGCCGATTCGCCGCTCCGGCGCGGGCAAACCGAAGGTCGCGCGCATGGGCCGGCTCAGCCAAGGCCCCGGTTCGACCTCGGCCGGCCAGGTGCCCTCGTTCAAGCCGCCCAGGATGACCAAGTCGGCGTGCTGCAACCGCGCCTCCAGCGGGCCCCAGACAGCCAAGCGAGGGTGTCGGCCATAACGCGGGCGTACAACCTGGCCTGCTAAAAGCGCACTCAAGAGAGCCGGAAAGCGCACACCCATGCCCCGGCCGCCCAGGTCCGGAACCTCCGCGGCGGCGCCGCGTAATTCGGCCATGAAACTGGCTAGGGCCTCGCCCGCCTCGCCGGACCACAGGCGGTCGGCGCCGGCCGCCTCGTCGATGGCGGCCAGCGCCTCGGCAACCGCGATGTGCGCGTCGAGCAGCGCGGTCAGACTAGGCGCTGACTTGACCGCTTTGGTCAAGGGAACGCACAGGTTTTCCAGACCCTTAAGCCAGTCGATCAAGGCCCGATCCGCCTTGGCTGCGCGCAGCGCGCGTTTCAGTCCAGGGAAACCGGGCGCCGGCCGGGCACCGCGCAGGACCGCGCGCTCCAGCGCGCGGACCCGGGCCCGGAAGCGGCCCGGCGCTTGCCCGCCCGCAGCCAGGGGGTGTTTCAGCGCGGCGAGCAGGGCGAGCGGCGCCAGACCCTCCGCCATCATCTCGGCGGTCAGGCGCAGAAAAGCGCCGGGCGGCGTATCGGCCAAGGGCGTGCCGGCGGAATCGTCGACCGCGATGCCCCAACGGCCCAGGGCGGCGGCGACCCGCCGCGCCAGGCCCCGGTCCGGCGTCACCAGCGCCGCGCGGCGCCCCGGGGTTTCAAGCGCCTCACGCAGCAACAAGGCGATAACTCCGGCCTCCTCGCCCGGGCCGGGACAATCTATGCGCCGAACCCCGGCCAGGGCCTCCTGAACCTCGACCGGCGCGATGGCATCGGCGGCGGCGCGCCATCCAGCGGTCATGTCGGCCGGGGCCATGGCCAGATTGATCAGGCGGGCCCGGCTCTCCGGCGCGTCCGGTGGTTCCGATTCGGCGCCGGGCCAAACTTGGACCGCGTCGCGCGCGACCTCCAGGCGGGTCAGCAAGGCGGCCAGACCGTGTTGCGGATGCGCCGAGTCGTCCGCGACGGCCTGCCAGGTCGGCTCGTCGCAGGCCCGGTCCAGGCCGGGCAGGACAACGGCGCCCTGGGGCAAGCGGGCGACCACGGCGAGCAGCGCGGCGGTCGCCGGAATACTGCCGGTCGACCCGGCGGCGACGATGGGGCGGTCGGGCGGCGCCGCGGCCCAGGCGCGCGCTTGCAGTTCCAAAAGGCGGCGGCGGCGCGCGGCCGGGCCGATGCATCCCAGCGCCGCCTCGATCGCCGGCCAACGCTCGGTCAGGATGGCCAGAAAACGCAAGGTGATCTGCCAGTGATCCGCGTAGTCGGCCGGCGCCAGGTCCTCCAGACCGCCAAAACCCAGTCCCTCGGTCTCGACCTGATCGAGCAGGCGGGCCAGTTCCGCCGCCAGGCGCGCGGCCTGGTCCTCGCTCGGGCCGCCAGGAGCGGCGGCCTGACCGCGGAGTTGACCGGCCTGCTGAATCAGGCGCGCGAGCAAGAGTTGCCTGCGCAAGGCGGGCAAGGCGGGCGGCAGGTTCAAAGCGTCGCCCGGCGCCAGGCCCGCCTCCTCGCCGGCCAGGATCAGTTCCTCGGCGTCCACGTCGCCGAGCGGCACCAGGCGCGGCAGCAGAAGCGACCGCCCGGCGCTGGCGCGTAAGAAGGCCTCCTGCAAAGCGCGGCAGGCGCGCCGGGTCGGCAGCAGAATCGTATGCTCGGCCAAGGCTAATGGGTTGCTGCCGGCGCGCTTCAGCAGGCCTTGGGCCAAGGAGTCAACGAAGGAGACAGTGGGCGCAATGCTGTAGACCGCAGGTGCGCGCTGACCGGCCGCCGGCGCGCGGTCGTTCATTCTTGGACCCAGTGGACGCTCAGGTACTGCAGCGCGTCCTCGACCTCCCGCAAGTGTTCAGGCGTGCCGATGTGGAACCATTCGCCGTCATGGCGCAGACCCCAAAGACGCTCGCGCTCCGCCGCGATGTCGTACACGCGGTTGAGCGAGAAGGCGCCCTCCGGCGTGTCGTCGAACAGCCGTGGATGGAGAATTTGCAAGCCGGCGAACACGAAGGGCGCGACCTCGCGCTCGCCCCGGCGACGCAGGCGTCCGTCGGGGCCGAGAATGAAGTCGCCGCGACCTTCGTAGCCAACCGCAAAGGCCGTGGGATGCATGAGCAGGAGTGCATCCATCCGCGCATCGTCCCACGCCGCCGCCAGTCGGCGCAGCGCCGGGGTACAACTGTCCAGCCAACAGACGTCGCCGTTGATCACGAAGAAGGCCTCGGCGCCCAAAAGCGGCAGGGCATGACGCACGCCACCGCCGGTTTCCAGACGATCGGCCTCACGCGAGAACACGACACGCGGTCGGGCGCGATCCTTCAGGTGGGCTTCGATCTGCTCGCCCAGATAGTGCAGGTTGACCACGGCCTCAGCGACCCCGGCGGCTGCCAAACGATCGAGCACCGTGTCGATCATGGGCCGCCCGCACACCTCAATCAGCGGCTTGGGCGTGTTTGCCGTCAGGGGTCGCATCCGCTCGCCCAGGCCGGCGGCCAGGACCATGGCCCGGTGCGGCATGGCCGCGGGCGGATTGCCGGTGGTGGTCACGGCAGGGCCCCCGGCGGCGCGACCCGCTGCGCGGCGGGGATTTCGCGGTCGAACCAGGCCTTGACCGTCGCCAACGCCGGCTTTTCCAAATCCGCCTCGAGCAAGCGCCAGACGCGCGGGATGTGGCGCAGGTACTGCGGCTTGGCATCGCGCCGGCACAAGCGGGTGAAGATGCCGATGATCTTGGCCGCGCGCTGCGCCCCCAGGACCGCATAGGAGTCCAGAAACGCGGCGCGATCCAAATCCGGAAAGGCGTCGAGATAGCGCGTCAGCATGGCCTCCACTATAGTCGGCGAGATATCGCGCCGGGCATCTTCCAGCAAGGATACAACGTCGTAGGACATGGGCCCAATGACCGCGTCCTGAAAATCGAGCAGCCCGCAGGCCGCGATCCCGTCGCGCCCTTCGACCAACATGAGGTTGTCTACATGGTAGTCGCGCAGTACCAGGGTATCGGGCGCGCCGTGCGCCAAGGGCAAGACCGCACGCCAAGCCTCCAGGTACGACTCACCGGGCGCCGCCGGCGTTGCCTCGCCGCGTACGGCGGGCAGGAACCACGCTGGCAGCAGCGCTACCTCGTCGAGCAAGCGCGCCTCATCATAGGGCGGCAAGGCCTCGGCCGCCGGCATCCCGGGCCGCCAAGCGCGATGCAAGGCGATCAGAACATCAATCGCCAGGCGATAGAGTTCGGCCTCCGCGGCGCCTTCGCTTAAGGCCCGTGTGAAGGTACGGTCGCCGAAATCCTCGAGCAGCAACAGGCCGGCCGGCTCGTCCAAGTGCAGCGGGCGTGGCGCGCTAAGCCCGAGATCGAGCAGTTGCCGGGCGATCCGCAAAAAGTCCTGCACGTTCTCACGCGGCGGCGGGGCATCCATCAGCACCGCGCGCCGCGCGCCCCGGGTTACCCGGTCGTAGCGGCGGAACGAGGCGTCTGCGGCCAACAAGACGCGCCGGGCCCCGCTCCAACCGGCCGAGGCCAGGAAGGCGTCGATCAGCGCGTCGCGGTTAGCCGAATTCATGGAGTCCCTCGCAGCGTTGCGCCCAGGTGCCATGGCCGGTCACCGCGACCCGGCGCGCCTCAGGATCCTCGACGAAAGTGAGCCGCAGGTCGAGCCGCTCGTCCGGCAACAAGGAGCCCAGGCGTTCCGGCCACTCGATCAGGGGAATACCCTCGGTCAAAGCCTCTTCGAAACCCAACTCATAGACTTCCTCCGGGCGCTCCAGGCGATAAAGGTCGAAGTGCCAGACCGCGGCGGGCGCTCGCTCGTAGACCTGCAGCAGGGTAAAGGTGGGGCTGGGCACCTCCTCCCCCGGCGCACCGTCGGGAAGCGGCGGCAGAGCGTTTATGAAGGCCCGCGCGAAGGTCGTCTTGCCGGCGCCCAGGTCGCCGCCAAGGGCGATGACATCGCCAGTGCGCACGCATGCGGCGACAGCCCGTGCCAGGGCGGCGGTCGCCCCGATATCAGGCAGATCGAGCTCGAACGAGACGGAGCGCGGAAGCGGCGCGGCCATGGCCCGAGCTTGTAGCGGGCGCGGGGTGAGCCGGCAACCGGGCAGTGAGCATCGGCACCGGCGGTTAACGGCAAGTCTTGCAAACTGACGCCGTCCATGGTTCAGCTTGGCACCCAATCGAGAGCCGGGAGCCCCAGCAAACATGAGCGATCACACCACAGATATCGCCATCGTCGGCGCCGGACCGGTCGGCCTCTTCGCGATCTTCGAATGCGGCATGCTGAAAATGCGCTGCCATGTAATCGACGCCTTGGAGGCCTTGGGCGGACAGTGCGCGGCCTTGTATCCAGAAAAGCCGATTTATGACATTCCCGGCTTCCCTGAGATCCGAGCCGATCGTATCGTCGAACATCTGGCCGAACAGGCCGCGCCCTTCGATCCGGTCTATCACCTGGGCCAGCAGGTCAGCGCCCTGACGCCGAAGGGCGAGCGCTGGCTGGTGGAAACCTCGGCCGGCACGCGCATCGATGCCCGGGCCGTGATCGTCGCCGCCGGCGGCGGCGCGTTCGGCGCGAACCGCCCGCCGTTGCCGCGCCTAGCCGAGTTCGAAGGCCACAGCGTGTTCTATCTGGTCAAGCGGCGCGAGGATTTTCGCGGCAAGCGCATCGTGATCGCGGGCGGCGGCGATTCGGCGCTCGATTGGGTGCTCTCGCTAGCCGAGCTGGCCGAGAAGATTTACGTGGTGCACCGACGGCCCAAGTTCCGCGGCACACCGGACAGCGTCGCCCGCCTGCATGCCCTGGCCGAGAACGATGGGCCGGTCGAGCTTGTGGTGCCCTATCAACTGTCCGGGCTGGAGGGCGAGGGCGGGCGCCTGGAGGCGGTAACGGTCAAGACCCTAGAGGGCGAAACCCGGCGCCTGGACGCGGAGATTCTGCTGCCGTTTTTCGGCCTGTCCATGAACCTGGGGCCGATCGCAGATTGGGGCCTGGCGCTCGACCACGGCCAGGTCGCGGTCGACCCGACAAACTGTCAGACCAGCGCGCCCGGCGTCTTCGCGGTCGGCGACATCGCCAGTTACCCGGGCAAGCTGAAACTCATCCTGTGCGGTTTCTCCGAAGCGGCCATGGCGGCGCACGCCATCTATGGCCTGGTGCATCCCGATCAGGCGCTGCACTGGGAATACTCGACCACCAAGGGCGTGCCCGGACACAAGTGATCCGGGGGCCGGACTCAAATCGGCCGGCGTCCCGCTTAATCGAGCCTTAACCGTGAGGGTCGAGGCTAACGCCCGTGACCGCCCGCGATACGGCGGCGGTTAGGTGCTAAGGTCCGAGAATGGAGAGCGGCGAGACTCGAGGCATGGATGGGGCCCTGCCCTTGGCGGAGGCAGCGGCCCGCTTGGGCTTGAGCCGCGACGCCCTGCGCATGCGAATTCGCCGCGGCAAGGCGCGCGGCTTCAAGCACGGCGGTCAGGTTTTCGTCTGGCTCGACGACGCGGCGCTGGCGGCGGCCAAGGCAAAGCAGGGCCCGGCGCGCCACCCCGCCGCGGCCAGCGCCGCACAACGCGACGGCGCTGTGCCGCCCGCCGCCGCTCCGAATAGCGATGCTTGGTCCGCTCTGGCGGCGCTTCAAAAGGAAGAGATTGCGCGTCTGATCGGCGAGACCGAGCGCCTGAACGTACGCCTCGACCGGCACTTGGAAGAGATGAGCGAGATGCGCCAGATGTTGCAGCGCGAGCAGGTCTTGCGTCAGCAAGAACAAGCTCTGCGCCGCGACGTACAGAGTCTGCTGGAGCGTTTGGTTACCCATCCATCCCTGGGGGCTCCGCTGGCCGCGGCCACCTCGCCGGAATCGGCGCCCCTAACCGCCACCGAGCCTTCCCCCGCAACGAATATGCCGGAAACGCCGAATGCACCCGGAACACCGGAGACACCGGCGGCCGACGGCAGCCTGGCAGAGATGCTCAAGCAAATCGGCCAATCGCTGCGCGAGGTGGAAGCCCGCGACGCCGCGCGCAGGGCCCCCGAGACACCCCAGCCGTCCGAAGCGCCGGGCCCAACCCGGCCCGAGGATGCATGAATCAGGCGCCGGTGCGGCGCCGATCATTTTTCCCCATTTTCCCGTGGATGCGTTAGTTTGCCATAGTTAACCCGGCTTGACTGGGCCATGGGGGCCAAGTGAGGGCGCGCGCAGGGGCGAAAATTGAAAAACAGATTTCGGATAGCGGGGCAAACATGACAGCACGGGGAGAGCGAGCAAAAGCGAAATTGATCGAAAAGGTCGTCGAACGCGCCCACGAGCGACTTGAGCCGGCCCGAGCCGCCCTCGCGGAGCCCTTTATCCAGCAATTTTTCGCACACGTGCCGCCCGACGACATCCTCAACGAGCAACCCGACAATCTCTACGGCGCGGCCATGACCCTTTGGGCCCTTGGGAAATCGCGCGAGGTCAACATCTCTGACCGGTCCGCCAAAGTTCGGGTCTACAATCCGCGACCCGAGGAGCAGGGTTGGCGCTCGTCGCACACGATCGCGGAAATCATCAACGACGACATGCCGTTTCTGGTCGATTCGGTGACCTCGGCGCTATCCGATCTGGGTGTCGAGGTTTACCTCGTGATCCATCCGATCCTGCGGGTCAAGCGCAAGGCTAACGGCAAGGTGGCCGAGTTTCTGGACCCGGAAACCGCTGGCGACGACGTGCCGCGCGAATCCTTCATGCACGTCCAGATCAGCGAACAACCGGCCGAGGCCCACAAGGACATCAGGCGCCGCCTGGAGACCGTGCTGAGCGACGTGCGCGCCGCAGTCGAGGACTGGCGCGAAATGCGCGCGTACTTACGTGAAACTCTGGAAACCCTGCGCTCCTCGCCACCGCCGCTGCCGGCCGAGGAGATCGAGGAGGGCGTCGCCTTCCTGGAATGGATGGACGACGACCACTTCACTTTTTTGGGCAGCCGGCAATATAGCTTTACCGGCACGGGAAGCGATGCGGTCGCGCAGATTCCAGCCGGCAGCGGCCTAGGCGTTTTGCGCGACGAACAGGTCTCCGTGTTCGACGGTCTGCGCAACTTGGGCGCCCTGCCGGCCGAGGTGCGCGATTTCGTGACCCAGCCGGTCCTGATTCGCTGCACCAAGTCGAACCGCCGCTCGACCGTGCATCGCCCGGTCCATATGGACACCGTGGCCATCAAGTGCTTCGACGACAAAGGGCAGGCCATCGGGGAACGCCTCTTTGTCGGTCTGTTCACCTCGGTCGCCTACTCCCGCTCGCCCCGCGAGATTCCTTTGTTGCGGCAGAAAATCGACCGCGCCGCCGAGCTTGCCGACTTTGCGCCTAATAGCCATGACGGCAAGGCGCTCATGCACATCCTGGAAACCTTCCCGCGCGACGAGTTGTTTCAGATCCCGGCCGGGGAGTTGCTCGAGGTTGCCATGGGCATCCTGCATCTGCAGGAGCGGCAGCGCATCGCGCTGTTCGTGCGCCGCGATCCCTTCGAACGCTTTGTCTCCTGCCTCGTCTTCGTGCCGCGCGATCGTTACGACACCGCGTTGCGCCGCCGCTTCCAAAGCATCTTGGCCGAAGCATACGGCGGCGAGGTAACCGCCTTTTACACCCACCTGACCGACGAGGCGCTGGCCCGCATTCACGTCATCGTCAAGACCAAGCGCGGCGCGATTCCTGAAGTCGACCATGCCACGCTGGAAGGCAGTCTGGTGGAAGCCGGACGGTCGTGGTCCGATCGCCTGCAAAAGGCCCTGATCGAAGACCGGGGCGAAGAGCGCGGCCTGCGCCTGCTGCATCGCTACGCCCAGGCGTTTCCCCCCAACTACCTGAGCCGCTTCAGCGAGCAGGCTGCCGTCTTCGACATCGCGCGGATCGAGCAGGCGCTGAGCCGCAATGACCTGGCGATGAATCTCTACCGTCCGATCGAGGCGGAGGACGACGAGGTCCGCTTCAAGGTCTATGTCATCGGCGCACCGGTGCCCTTGTCCGACATTCTGCCCATGCTCGAGAACATGGGCCTGAAGGTGATCAGCGAGATCCCTTATGACGTTCGGCCCGCCGGCACGGAAAAGCCGGTCTGGATGCACGATTTCGTCATGCGCACCCAAGGCGGTGCAACCATCGACGTCACCGCGGTCAAGGACGCCTTTCACGAGGCCTTTTCCGCAGTCTGGCACGGCGAGTTGGAGAACGACGGATTCAACAAGCTGGTGCTGCACGTCGGCCTGCGCGCACGCGAGGTTCTGGTGCTGCGTGCCTATTGCAAGTATTTGCGTCAGGCGGCTATTCCCTTCAGCCAGGCCTATATGGAAGCGACCCTGTGGCAGAATCCGGAAATCGCGCGGAACTTGGTCGATTTGTTCCTAGCCCGCTTCGCCGGTGGAGGGGACGGTGCCAAGGCGGGTGAACCGGAGGCCATAATCGCCGGGATCCAAGCCGCCTTGGAAGACGTCAGCAATCTCGACGACGACCGCATCATCCGCCGTTTCCTCAATTGCATCGAATCCACCCTGCGAACCAATTTTGCGCAAAAGGCCAAAGACGGTGGACCGAAGCCTTATCTATCCCTGAAGTTCGATTCGCAAAAATTGGAGGAGTTGCCGGCACCTCGGCCGTTCCGTGAGATCTTCGTCTACAGCCCACGGGTCGAAGGCGTGCATCTGCGTTTCGGCATGGTCGCGCGCGGCGGCCTGCGCTGGTCGGACCGGCGTGAGGATTTCCGCACCGAGATCCTGGGCTTGGTCAAGGCGCAACAGGTCAAGAACGCGGTCATCGTGCCAGTCGGCTCCAAGGGCGGCTTCGTCCTCAAGCAGCAGCCGGCGCCCGAGGCGGGGCGCGAGGCCTTCCTTGAAGAGGGCATCACCTGTTACAAGATGTTCATCTCCGGCCTGCTCGACATCACCGACAATCTGGCCAGCGGCAATTTGGTGCCGCCGGGCGATGTGGTGCGCCGCGACGGCGACGATCCTTACCTGGTGGTCGCCGCCGACAAGGGTACAGCGACCTTCTCCGACATCGCGAATTCGGTCTCGGCCGACTACGGATTTTGGCTCGACGATGCCTTCGCCTCCGGCGGTTCGGCCGGCTACGATCACAAAAAGATGGCAATTACCGCGCGCGGCGCCTGGGAATGCGTGAAGCACCATTTCCGCGAGTTGGGCAAGAACATCCAAGAGCAAGATTTCACCGTGGTTGGGGTCGGCGACATGTCGGGCGACGTCTTCGGCAACGGCATGCTGCTGTCGCAGCACATCGCTTTGGTCGGGGCGTTCAATCACATGCACATCTTCGTCGATCCTGACCCGGATCCAGAAACCAGTTGGCAAGAACGCAAGCGTCTGTTCGACCTGCCGCGCTCGGCCTGGAGCGACTACAACGCCAAGCTGATTTCCAAGGGTGGCGGGATTTTCGAGCGCAAGGCGAAGTCCATTCCGGTCTCGGCTGAGATGAAACGCTGTTTCGGGCTCGAGGGCGACAAAGCGACGCCGAACACGCTTATGACCGCCATGTTGAAGGCCGACGTGGAGCTACTGTGGTTCGGCGGTATCGGCACCTATATCAAGTCGAGCCAAGAAACCAATCAGGACGCCGGCGATCGGGCCAACGACGCGATCCGTATCGACGGCCGGGACGTCAGGGCCAAGGTCATGGGCGAAGGCGCCAACCTCGGCACCACCCAACGTGGGCGGATCGAGTTTGCCTTGTCCGGCGGACACGGCAACACCGATTCAATCGACAACTCGGCCGGCGTCGATTGCTCGGACCATGAGGTCAACATTAAGATTCTGCTTGGCGAAGTGGTGAGCGCCGGCGACATGACCCGCAAGCAACGCGACGCCCTTCTGGTCAAGATGACCGACGAGGTTGCCGATCTGGTCTTGCGCGACAACTATCTGCAAAGTCACTCCATCTCGGTGACCAACAGCCTGGGCATGCACCTTCTCGATCGCCTGGCGCGTTTCATGCGCGTGCTGGAAAAGGCCGGACGCCTGGACCGCGCGATTGAATACCTGCCGGACGACGAGATCATCGCCGAGCGCCTGGCCGCCGGTATCGGCCTGACCCGGCCGGAAATCTCGGTCCTGCTGTCTTATTCGAAGATCACGCTTTACGACGAGTTGTTGTCATCCGATCTACCGGACGACCCCTATATGTCGCGGGATTTGTCGCAGTATTTCCCCAAACCCCTACGCGAGAAATTCAAGAAACAGATTTCCAAGCACCGGCTGCGCCGCGAGATTGTCGCAACCGTGGTGACCAACGATATCGTCAACCGGGCCGGCATCACCTTCATGCATGAGGTCAGGGAAAAGTCCGGCTTGCTGGCCGCCGATGTCGCGCGCGCCTACACGATCAGCCGCGAGGTCTTCGGGATGCAAGCCCTCTATGCGCAGATCGAAGCCCTGGACAACCAGGTTCCGGCCGCCGTGCAAACCGCCATGCAGACCGAATGCGGCCGCTCGATCGAACGTACCACCGTGTGGATCTTGCGCCATGCCACGCGCCCGCTCAGCATCGAGAACGAAGTGGCCACCTACGCGGAAGAGATCAATCGCATCGCGGAAAACCTGCAGGACATTTTGATGGAGTCCGACCGTGAGGTCCTGGCGGCGCGAACCTCGAGCCTAACGGCCTCGGGTGTGCCTGACCTTCTGGCGCAACGGATCGCCAGCTTGCCCTTGCTCTATGCCGGCTGCGATATCGTGCGCATTGCGCGCGGCGGGTCCATGGGCGTGCTGGAGGTCGGCAAGGCCTACTTCGCGATCGGCGCACGTTTCGGCTTCGACTGGCTGCGCCGGGCCGCCGGCCGCCTGCCGAGCGACAGCGCCTGGGACAAATTGGCAGTCACCGCCATCGTCGACGATCTCTATGGGCACCAAGGCGAGCTGACCTCGCGGGTCGTGAATGGCGGCGCCAAGGAACTGGACGCGCCAGAAGAGATCATCGACATCTGGGCCGATGGACGCCGGCCCCTGGTCGCGCGCACCGAACAGCTTTTGGGCGAGTTGCAGACCGTGGGCACGCCAGACTTGGCCATGCTCGCGGTCGCGAACCGGCAACTTCGCGCCATGGTCGATAGCTGAAGGCGGGTCGACGGTTTGTGGCCCTGACTTGGACCACCGAGGATTTCGATCGGCTTTCCTGGCACGACAACGCGCTCTATGGGGTGCGCCTAGCGGTCGCCGATCCGGAGGCCGGGGACTGGCGCTCGGACCTGATCCTCGAGATCGACCATATCGTCGAATGGATTTGCGCCAGTGCGCCGGATCAGCGTGTGAGATTTCGTGTCGCGCCGGCGCGCCTGGTGTTTCACGATACGACGGATCTGGACCTTCGCCTCAATTGGGGTGACAGCGGAGCGCAGACAAATTTGACCGAAGCCTCGATTGACCGGATTGAGCGGGCCCGTGTCCAGGATCAGAAGATTTGCCTGGATCGACCGTATTACCGCTGGGCGATCGAAATGAATTGGCCCCGCGGCGGGCGGATCGCATTCGGTGCGTCGGGCTTTACCTTGACCCTTCTGGCCGACCCGGCCCTATCCGATCAACAGGTGCTGTTGCCTGCCGAACGCGCCCGGCGGCTTAGCTCAGCCTGACCGCCGTGCCGCTGGCGCTGACCATCAGCATGGAATCACCGACGGTCTCGTAATCCAGATCGACCGCCAGGATCGCGGTCGCGCCCAGCTCGCGGGCCTGTTCGACCATGTCCTCCATGGCCGCCTCCTTGGCACCCTTCAAAGCTTTCTCGTAGCCGCCGGCGCGGCCGCCAACGATATCGCGCACCCGGGCGAAGATATCGCGGAACATATTGGCGCCAACTATGGCGTCGCCGCTGACAATGCCCAGGTATTCCGCCGCCGGGCGGCCGGCAATCTCATTGGTGGTGACGACAAGCATGAAATTCCCCTTTTGCCTCTTGTGGCCCGGCCAGGGCCGCGCCGCACAGCCTAACCCGGGCACCGGCCCCGAGAAAAGAAGCGGTGGCGTGGGCGCCCGCCCGGAACTCCGGAGTCGGCATATTGGACAGTTTGCCCTAATATTTCTAGGGCATTATGTCATAATTAGTGCTGTATAGGACATTATAGCCGATATTAACATATAATATAAACTACTTATTTAAATAAATACACTCACAATCCATGTTTTTGGAGATTTTTATTGCATCTATTCTCTATTTTCTACATACTGAGGGTCGCTTTTGAGATCGAATGGTTAAGAGGCCCCGCGCCAAGCAACCACGTTGCGGACCTCAGGACGTCACGAGATCGAGGAGGACACCCATGGCCGACGCTACCTTCACGCCGACGGCTTTCCTGAACGAGACGCTGGAATCGGCGAGCTCCGGTTTGATTCCCGCCGTTATCGGGGCCACTGGGGCCGGACTCGGGATGTTCGCCCTGACCCCCTTTCTGGCGCCTGCCAGTGTTCCCATAAGCCTGGCCGGCATGGTTTTAGCCATGCGCAGCCGCAACCCGGTGGCTCTGGTGCTGGGCGCTCTGGGGATCGTGTGGGCGCTAACCGCGCTGCTGCGATCGGATACCTTCTGGACTATCTTCGCGACCCTGGCCGCAAGCCTGCAACCAATCTAGAGCATATTCCGATCATATCGCGGCCATTGATGGCGCCATATGATGGCTCTCGGCGAGGCACGGAACGGCGCGCGAGGTGGGGCAGCGGGCACGTTTCGTACCGACGCCTAGGGGCTGATTTGGCGCCATCAAATGGCGCGATATGATCGGAATATGCTCTAGCCGAGTGGCGCCAGCCCCATGCGCGCGCGCAGCAATTCGTTCAGGCAAGCGCGGGGCTCGATCCTTTGCGCCGCGTCGTCGCGCGCCTCGAGATAGCTGACTCGGGGGCCCCCGGGCTCCTCATAGAGAAACACATCGAACACGCAGGTCCGGCTGCGATACTGCCAGATCTGGGCCGGGGCCTCGTTGCGGATCAAGCTCGGCTGCCCGAGCAGAGCGTCGAGCGCCACAGGATCCACCCCATAGAGCTGCTGCGGATCGTCATCGACCACCGGCTCGGGCGGCGCCGGCGGTTCCGGTGGCAAATTGGCGATCGCGGGACCGGATGCACCGGCCTCGATGACCGAGCCCGCATCCGGAGCGGCGGGGCTAGCGCCGGAGTTCGAGACGACCGGGGAAGCCGGCGCTGATTTAACGCCGGACTCGGACGCGCCCTGACAGGCTGTGAGCAACCCGGCCAGCACTGCGGCGCAAATTAGGCCGCGCACAGGTCGCGCGAAGCGGCAAGTAGCCATGAGGTCCGGCACGGAGATTCGCATTCAGGCCCGACGCGGCCCACCGGGCGTGCCGGCCCGCGCATCCTTGCCCTGACCTCTGACCTGTCCCGTGGCTTGATCCCCGGTCAGGCCGAAATCGCCGACAATAACGCCGCCACGTTCAATCTCGATTTCGCCATAGCGCACCGTGCCCGTGAAGCGGCCGTTGGATTTCAAACTCAAAACGCCCTGGACCTCCAGCTCGCCCTCGAAATCGCCATCCAGCGCACAGCTATCGACCCGGGCGGTACCGCGAAAACGGCCGTGACGTGCCACTTCCAGGCGTCCCGTCTCGCTAACCTCGCCTTCAACCAGGCCTTCCACCACCAAACGCTCGCAGGCCATGATCTCGCCGCTAAGGTGTATCTGGGGACCGACCAGCATGAGCCCGCCGAAACTCTGCACCTCGGCCCCCGGCGCCGCGCCGGGCGCCTTGGGCCGCGCGCCGGACACCGGATAGGGCGGGATAACCGGGCGCGCCGGAACCGAAGATTGGGCCGGGCTCGTGGGCCGGGCCAGCGGTGGGGTCATCGGACGCGAGGCCGCTTGGCCCGCCGGCTGTGCCATGGGCGGCGCAACGGGGCGCGTCACGGCGCCGCTCGGCTCGACGGATTTCAAGTGCGCCGGTTTGGCGCTGCCCAGGGTGGGACCGGCAGCCAAGCCGGCCGTGTTGCGCCGCCGCGGAAGCTCCAGGCGCGGCGGTGGCATCCGATCGGGCGCCTGCGATGTGTCGGGAGATTCGTTCTGGGAAGCGCCGGCCCCGTTTCCCTTGCCGGAATGGGCTCCAGCCGTATTGCCGGTTCGTGCGCCCTGGCGAAACTTCTTGAACATGCCGTTGCTATCCCTTCGCTGGGCCAGACGATTTATTCGGCGCGGGCCCTTTAACGCGGCGCCTCCAGCACGGCCTCGGCATCCGCGCGCCGCCGCAAGCCCTCGAACACGTGGAGCATGAAACCGGTCGCCACGATCGGCATAACCAGGTTGATAAGCGGCAAAGTCAGTAGGAAAGCGATCACCGCTCCCGCCAATAATACCCGCCCCCGATAACCCTGGCGTAAGCGCTTAACCGTTGCCACGTCGTAGCGGCGCACCGCCACCAGTTCGAAATACTCCCGGCCCAGAAGATAGCCGTTGAGTAGATAGAACACAAAAAGATTGAGGGGCGGCACGAACAGCAAGATCAGGTAAAGAGGCAGGGCAATCAGGTTGAGTGCCAGCACAACCACGGCGAAAACCAGCCCCGTCAGGATCGCCTCGCCGACCGGCTGCGCGCGGGCCTTGGGCAACCCAGGATAGTGCCGGCGCTCTACAGCCTCCGCGATGTCCTCGAGCAGGACCGACATGACCCCGGCCATAACGGCGGGAAACAGAAAAGAGCTAGCAACCAGAACCCCGGCCACGGCGGCGGCGCCGTAGGCCCACTCGACGACCCGTACCAAGGTGCTCTCCGGATCGCCTTGGGCGACCCAGGCAGCCAGATATTCGCCCAGCCAATCCAAACCTAACCAAGCGGCAGCCCACAGCGCCAAAAAAACGCCGAGCGACAACCAGAGCGACCGCATAAACACCCGGCGAAACGCCGGGTCGCTCGCCTGCGCGAAGGACTTGGTCAGGGCTGAGAACATGGCTCCAGGGTTTAGCGCGGGCAAAAGACGGGAACAAGGTGCGCGCGCAGTGTCTCGCCCCCTTGCCCCTATCCTTACTCTGGCTATACTCGCGCCGCGCGCGGGCAGGGGGAACTTAGCGGGAACCTGCCCCGATTGAGCGGGCCCGGCCCAAACCTCTGGAAATTGCGGAACTTTCGATCATGACCAACCAGGCCATCGACGTCCTCGGCATCGGCAACGCCATTGTCGATGTCATATCCCAAGCCGACGATGCCTTCTTGCAGGCCCGATCGCTGACCAAGGGAACCATGGCGCTGATCGACGCCGCGCGCGCGGAGGAGCTTTATGCCCTCATGGGCCCGGGCATCGAGATGTCCGGCGGCTCGGCGGCCAATACCATGGCCGGCCTCGCCTCCCTGGGCGGACAGGGGGCTTTCATCGGCAAGGTCCGCAACGACCAGCTGGGCGGCATTTTTCGCCACGATATCCGCGCCAACGGCCTGACCTTCGACACTCCAGCCTCGACCGAGGGGCAGCCGACCGCGCGCTGCCTGATCTTCGTGACCCCGGATGCCCAGCGCACCATGAACACCTTTCTCGGCGCCTCGGTCGCGCTCGGCCCCGAGGATTTGGACGCCGAATTGATCGAGCGGGCCAAGATCACCTACCTGGAAGGCTATCTCTGGGATGCCCCGGCGGCCAAAGAGGCCTTCGTCCAGGCGGCGCGCATCGCCCATAAGGCGGGCCGGCGGGTCGCCCTGAGCCTGTCCGACCCCTTCTGCGTCGAGCGCCACCGGGAGTCCTTCCTGGACTTGGTCGAGGCGCATATCGACCTTCTCTTCGCCAACGAGGTGGAGATCTGCACGCTTTACGGGGTTCACGACTTCGATGCCGCCCTGCAGAAGGTGCGCGGCCATTGCGAGGTCGCGGTTCTGACCCGCAGCGCCCGCGGCGCGGTCGTGCTCTCCGGCGAAGAGGTGCACGTGGTGGACGCGGAGCCGGTCGCGCAGGTGGTCGATACCACCGGGGCCGGGGATCTCTACGCCGCCGGGTTCCTGTTCGGCTATACCCGGGGCAAGAACCTCTACGATTGCGGCCGGATCGGCGCCATTGCCTCGGCAGAGGTTATTTCCCATTTTGGGGCCCGGCCCGAGGTTTCCCTGGCCGGACTAGTGGAATATCGCCTTGGCCATACCTAAGTAACGGTTTTGCTTTAGCTTCGCCCTCGTGCCTTGAGGGACCCGGCACAGGGCCCGCGATTTAAGCTAGCCGAAAGCCTAACGAAAAGCCGAACCCGGTGTGGGTGCCGGCCAAAAGCGTAATCCGACCCAATCCGATCGGATCGTGCTATCTAACCAGTTGATTTGTCGCATTTTCCGAGTTGGCGGACCGATTTCGATTTCGCCTGAAAATGCTCTAGATAACCTCGAACACAGAGTTTGACATCATGGCCACCCCCGCGCTGCGTAATGTGGCGATCATTGCCCATGTCGACCACGGCAAGACCACGCTGGTCGATCAATTGTTGCGCCAATCGGGCACCTTCCGAGAGAAGGAGCAGGTCGCCGAACGCGCCATGGACAGCAACGATCTGGAGCGCGAGCGCGGTATCACGATCCTGGCCAAGTGCACGGCAGTCGAGTGGAACGGCGTACGCGTCAACATCGTCGACACCCCTGGGCACGCCGATTTCGGCGGTGAGGTGGAGCGTATCCTCTCCATGGTCGACGGCGTGCTGCTGCTGGTCGACGCCGCCGAGGGGCCCATGCCGCAGACCAAGTTCGTCACCATGAAAGCCCTAGCGCGCGGCCTGAAGCCGATTGTCGTGATCAACAAGGCCGACCGCCCGGACGGCGATCCGCACGACGCGCACAGCAAGGTCTTCGACCTTTTCGCCGCGCTCGGCGCCAGCGACGAGCAGCTCGATTTCCCGGCGCTCTTCGCCTCGGCCAAGCAGGGCTGGGCGGTGAGCGATCTGGACGATCCGCGCCAAGACATGACACCACTTTTCGACCTGATTCTGCACCACGTCCCACCGCCCAAAGGCGACCGCGATGGCGCCTTCGCCATGCTGGTTACCCTGCTGGAAGCCGATCCCTATCTGGGCCGGGTCCTGACCGGCCGGATTCTTTCCGGCACCGCCCGGGTCAATATGAACATCAAGGCCCGGCATCAATTCGGCGATTCGGTCGAGGACGGCCGCCTGACCAAGTTGCTCGCCTTTCGCGGGCTAAAGCGCGTGCCGGTTGAAGAGGCCTCGGCCGGCGATATCGTCGCCATCGCCGGCCTGGCGGAGGCAACGGTCGCCGATACCATCTGCGCGTCCGACTTCGAAGGCGCCATCCCGGCCCAGCCGATCGATCCCCCGACCCTGGCCATGACATTTTCGGTCAACGATTCGCCGCTTGCCGGGCGCGAAGGCGACAAGGTGACCAGCCGCATGATCCGCACGCGCCTGCTGCGCGAAGCGGAGGGCAATGTTGCGATCCGGGTCACCGAAACCGCCGATAAGGATGCCTTCGAGGTTGCCGGGCGCGGTGAGCTTCAGTTGGGCGTCTTGATCGAAACCCTGCGCCGTGAAGGCTTTGAGCTGTCGATCAGCCGGCCGCGCGTCTTGTATCGCGACGACCCGGACACCGGCCAGCGCATGGAGCCGATCGAGGAAGTCCAGATCGACGTCGACGAGGATTACGCCGGCGTGGTGGTCGAAGGCATGAGCGAACGCAAGGCGGAGATGACCGGCATGGCGCCGTCGAGCGGCGGCAAGGTGCGGATCGGCTTCCTGGCGCCCTCCCGCGGCCTGATCGGTTATCATGGCGAATTCATGACCTCGACCCGAGGTACGGGGATCATGAACCGGGTGTTTCATGGCTATGCGCCCTACAAGGGGGCGGTCCAGGGCCGGCGTGCCGGTGTGCTGATCTCGACCGGAAACGGCAACGCCGTGCCCTATGCCCTGTGGAACCTGGAGGAGCGTGGCGTCATGTTCGTCACCCCTGGCACCGCCATCTATCAGGGCATGATCATCGGCGAGCACAGCCGGGGTAACGACCTTGAAGTCAATCCGCTGAAGGCCAAGCAGTTGACCAACATGCGGGCATCCGGCAAGGACGAGGCGGTGCGCCTGACAACGCCCCGAACCATGAGCCTGGAGCAGGCCGTCGCCTATATCGCCGATGACGAGTTGGTCGAGGTCACGCCGAAATCGATCCGCCTGCGCAAGGCCGAGCTGGACCCGCACGAGCGCAAGAAGCAAAGCCGCCTGAAGGATGCCGGATAGCAACGGAGCAACAGGAGCAAACTATCGGGTGATCGGCGCGCGCAATTCATTCGCCTGTCATCCCGGAAAGCGCCGTCAGGGGCTTACCCGGGATCTTGGGTGCGTGGGGAACGCGAAGATCCCGGCTCTCGCTGACGCTCGGCCGGGATGACGGCACGAATAAATAGCTGGCGCGCGGCCCTCCTGGTCTACCGCGACCGGCGGTTGCTGTTCATCCTTCTGATGGGCTTCGCCAGCGGCCTGCCGCTGCTCTTGACCCTGTCCACCCTGTCGTATTGGCTGGCCAGCGTCGGCGTCGACAAGACCGCGATCGGCCTCTTCGCCCTGGTCGGCCTGCCCTACGGCGTTAAATTCCTCTGGGCCCCGGTCCTGGACCATCTGCGCGTGCCCTGGCTGTCGGCACGCCTGGGGCGCCGGCGCGCCTGGGCCCTGGTCATCCAAGCGGCCCTGGTCGTCGCGATCCTCGCGCTCGGCTGGACCGACCCAAGCGTGGCACCCTGGACCACGGCCGCCGCCGCCTTCGTGGTCGCCATCTTTTCCGCCAGTCAGGACATCGTAATCGATGCCTATCGGATCGAGATCCTGGCCGCGCACGAGCAAGGCGCCGGGGCCGCCGCCACGCAAACCGGTTATCGCGTCGGCCTGCTCTTGGCCGGGGCGGGCGCGATCGCACTGTCGGATTTTGTCGGCTGGCCGGTGGTCTTCGCGGCGCTCGCGGGCCTGGTCGCCTGCACCATGGTCGTGGTGCTGCTGGCACCCCGCCCCGGGGTCGAATCGGAATTCGAGCGCGCGGGGAAATTAACGGCCGAACCGGGGGCTGGGCCCTCGCGCGCCGACTGGTTCGAAACGGCAGTGGTCGCGCCGCTCGCCGATATCCTACGCCGGCCCGGCTGGCTGGCCATCCTGGCTTTCGTCCTGCTTTACAAATTCGGCGACGCGATCGGCGGGGTCATGGCCAACCCCTTTTATGTGGAGATCGGGTTCACCGGCATTGAGATCGCTGGCGTGACTAAGGTCTTCGGCATGATCGCGACCCTATTGGGCGTCTTCGCCGGTGGCCTTCTGGTCGCGCGTTACGGCGTGTTTCGCGCCTTGCTGGTGGGCGGCATCTTGCAGGCGGCGAGCAACCTCCTATTCGCGGCGCAGGCGGCCATCGGTCCCGATGTCAGCTTCCTGGCCGTGACCATCGGCGCCGACAACTTCACCGGCGGCCTGGGCTCGGCCGCCTTCGTCGCCTATCTTTCCGGCCTGTGCAATGTCGCCTTCACCGGCACGCAATACGCGCTTTTGACCTCCTTCATGGCCGCCGGGCGCACCGTGCTGTCCTCCGGTGGCGGCTGGCTGGCCGACCAGATGGATTGGATCATGTTCTTCGTGCTGACCACCGGCCTAGCCGTGCCGGGCCTGCTGCTTCTGCTGATTCTGATGCGCCTGCCCGCGGCGCGCCTGGTTGGGGCACCTGGTCGTTGAGCGCGCGGCTGGAAATTCACGATGGCGACATCACCACGCTGGCGTTCGACGCCATCGTCAATGCCGCCAACGAGCGGCTCGCGGCCGGCGGCGGTGTGTGCGGCGCCATACACCGCGCGGCCGGGCCGGAACTGGCCGAAGCCTGCCGCACCGCCGGCCCATGTCCAACCGGCGAGGCGCGCATCACACTGGGGTTCCGCCTCCAGGCGCGCCACGTGATTCACGCGGTTGGTCCGGTCTGGCAGGGCGGCGACCAGGGCGAGGACGCCCTGCTGGGCGCGGCCTACGAAAACGCCCTGACGCTCGCGGCACGGCACGGCCTGAAATCGATCGCCTTCCCAGCGATCTCGACCGGGATTTACGGCTTTCCCCTGGCACGCGCGACCAGGATCGCGGTATCCACCGCGCGCGCTTGGTGCGAGGCCAACCCGAGTTTCGAGCGCGTGGTCTTTTGCGTGTTCGGCGCCGAGGCGGCGGCCGCGTACCGCAAGGCTATGGGTCGGTAAGCGAGGCTTCGGGACCCGTGGGGCGCACATGAGCCTGTTCCTGGATGTCGTCACCGGCATCACCATTCCGCTGGTCTTGCTGATCGGCTTCGGCTTCTTGCTGCAAACCCGGGTCGGGCTTGAGACCGCCACGCTCAACCGCCTGGTCGTCTACGGCACCCTGCCGGCCCTCTTGATCCTCAGCCTGTCGCGCGCCGATTTGCCCTTGGCCGAGGTTCAGGCCACGGTGCTGTTCACCATCGCGCAGTTCTTCGGACTCATGGCCCTGGGCTGGGCGGCGGCCGTGGCGCTGCGCCTAGATCCCAGCTATCGCCCGGTGATCGCTCTGGCTGCGCCCTTCGCCAACACCGGCAACTATGGCATTCCGGTCATCGAGCTGACCTTCGGCATCGCCTACGTGCCGCACCAGGCGATCATCACCACCATACTGACCGTGCTGATCTTGGGGCTAAGCCCCTTTATCCTGGCGAGCGGCAAGGGCTGGCGCGCGTCCATCATGGGCGCTCTGCGCACCCCGGTGATCCCGGCGATCGTCCTGGGCCTGGCCTTGAATGCCCTGGACCTGGCGCTGCCCCAGATCCTGGCCGCACCCTTGGAATTGGTCGCGGCGGCCAACACGCCGGTTGCGCTGATCGCGCTCGGCGCGCAGTTGGGCACCGGTACCTGGGCCATCGCCCGCACGCCGGTCGCCTTGGGCATCGGCCTGCGGCTGATTGCCGGGCCTCTGGTGACCTGGACCGCGCTCATGGCACTCGGCCTGCCGGAGGGCCTGAACGACCTTCTGCTGGTCGGCGCCGGCCTGCCGGTCGGCATCCTGCTGCCGATCTTTTGCGCCGAGTACGACCGCCACCCCCGCGCCGCCTCGGCCATGGTCGCGGTCTCGACCGCCCTTAGTCCGGTGGTGATAACCTTGCTGGTGCTGGCCGCGCGCGCGACCTGAGGTTAGACCGCAAGTGGGCCGCAACGACGTCCAGCGGGCGCGATAAACCGGTCAAATGGTGCAATATGGTCGGAATATGCTCTAGGCCGCGCTCGATTGGTCCAAGGCATAACCCGCGGCGCGTACGGTGCGGATCAGATCGGCATCGCCATCACCGTTGAGCGCCTTGCGCAGGCGCCGGATGTGAACGTCGACGGTACGCGCCTCGACATAAACATCGTGGCCCCACACTGCGTCCAAGAGCTGTTCCCGGCTGAACACACGGCGGGGGTTGCGCAACAGGTAATGGAGGAGGCGGAATTCGGTCGGCCCCAAGTGGATCGCGCGGCCATCTCGGCGTACCCGATGGGCGGTCAGGTCCATGGACAGGTCCGCGAAGATCAGGGTCTCCACCTGCCGGTCGGGCCGCGCCCGGCGCAAGAGCGCGCGTATGCGCGCGATCAGTTCGACCGGCGAGAACGGCTTGGTAACATAGTCGTCGGCCCCGCCTTGCAGGCCGCGCACCTTGTCGGCCTCCTCGCCGCGCGCGGTCAGCATGATGATCGGCACCGCGCGCGAATCCGGTTTGCGGCGCAGGCGCCGGCAAACCTCGATGCCCGACATGACCGGCAGCATCCAATCCAAGACAATAAGGTCGGGCTTGGTTTCCTCGGCCCGCAGCAAGGCTTCCTCGCCATCGCCCGCCTCGCTGACCTCAAAACCTTCGCGCTCCAGATTATAACGCAGAAGGGTGACTAAGGCCGCCTCGTCTTCGACAATCAGTATTTTCTCTGCCATTGATTTTTCTCGACTCGCCATTCCTAGGTGTCCTCCGCAGGTGCCGCCGGTACGACCACGGAAAAACTGGAGGTATCGCCCTTGGGCCGGCCACCTTCGATTCGCTTCCCGGTCGCCAGGAAGTGGATCGTCTCCGCGATATTGGTCGCGTGATCGCCCATGCGTTCGATGTTTTTGGCGATGAAGATCAAGTGGGTCCCGGCCGAAATGTTGCGCGGGTCCTCCATCATATAGGTCAAGATTTCCCGGAATAGACCGGTGTACATCTCGTCGACTTCTTCGTCCCGGTGCCAAACATCGAGTGCTTTTTCGGCATCGAGCGCAACATAGGCATCGAGGGTGTCCTTGATGATCGATTGAACCAGGCGGCCCATGCGCGGGATCGCGACAACCGGCGCGATGGGCGGGGATTGATTGATCGCGATCACCCGCTTAGCGATGTTTTTCGCGTAGTCGCCGATGCGCTCCAAATCGCTGGAAATCTTGAACGCCGCCAAGGCCTGGCGCAAATCGTCGGCCATGGGTTGGCGCAAAGCAAGCAACCGCACAACGTCCTGATCGAGGCGTTCTTCCAGGTCGTCGATCGAAGAGTCCTGCTGCACCACCTGCGCGGCAAGTTCGCTATCGCGTTTGATCAGCGCCTGCATAACGGTGGCCAGTTGCGATTCCGCCATGCCGCCCATGCGGATCACGATTTCGCCCAGGCTGTGCAACTGCTCGTCGAAGGACTTGACGATATGTTGCGGCGGATTGGTCATGTTGCGCGCCTTCCTGCCTAACCGAAGCGGCCGGTGATGTAATCCCGGGTCCGCTCGTCCTGAGGGGTCGTAAAGATCATTTCGGTATCGCCATGTTCGACCAGCGTCCCCAAATGAAAGAAAGCGGTCTGCTGCGATACCCGCGCCGCCTGCTGCATGGAATGAGTCACGATCACCATGGTCAGATTCGCACGCAGCTCGTCCATCAACTCCTCGATCCGGGCCGTCGCGATCGGGTCGAGAGCGGAACACGGCTCATCCATGAGAATGACCTCGGGGTCGACCGCGATCGCGCGCGCGATACACAGGCGCTGTTGCTGACCGCCCGACAAGCCGGTGCCCGATTCGTTCAGGCGATCCTTGACCTCTTGCCACAGGCCGGCGCGTACCAGGCTGTTTTGGACGATCTCGTCAAGCTCGCCGCGATTGGCCGCCAGGCCGTGTATCCGCGGCCCATAGGCAACGTTGTCGTAGATCGACTTGGGGAAGGGGTTCGGCTTTTGAAACACCATGCCGACCCGCGCGCGAAGGTGCACCACGTCGAGCGCGGGGTCGTAGACGTCTTTCCCGTCCACTTCCAGGGTGCCGGTGACACGGCAACCCTCGATCACGTCGTTCATGCGGTTGAAACATCGCAGGAAGGTCGACTTGCCGCAGCCTGAGGGCCCGATCAGGGCCGTCACCTGATTCGCGCCGATATCGAGCGTGACGTCCTTAATGGCCTGCGTCTCGTTATAATAAACGTTCACGTCGCGCGCGCGCATCTTAACCGGCGCGGCCTGCGGGGCAGTGCCCGGACCGGGTTCGGACTCGACCTCAGCTAGAACCGCCATTTCCATCTTCCTCTCCCTTACCAGCGCCGCTCGAAGCGTTTGCGCACGACGACGGCCAAGGCGTTCATGGCTATCAGAAATGCCAGAAGCACCATGATCGCGGCGCTTGTCTTTGCCACGAAAGCGCGTTCCGGACTATCCGCCCAAAGATAAATCTGCACCGGCAAGACGGTCGAGGGGTCGGTGAAGCCACCCGGCACGTCGACAATGAAGGCCACCATGCCGATCATCAAGAGCGGCGCGGATTCGCCCAGGGCCTGGGCCATGCCGATGATCGTGCCGGTCAACATGCCCGGCATGGCGAGCGGCAGCACATGATGGGTCACGGCCTGCAAGTGCGATGCACCGACGCCGAGCGCCGCCTCGCGGACCGAGGGCGGCACGGCCTTCAAGGCGGCCCGCCCGGCGATGATGATGGTCGGCAAGGTCATGAGCGCGAGCACCATGCCGCCGACCAGCGGGGCCGAGCGGGGCAAGCCGAAAAAATTCAAAAACACCGCCAGGCCGAGCAAGCCGAACACAATGGAGGGCACCGCCGCCAGGTTGTTGATGTTGACCTCGATCAGGTCGGTCCAGCGGTTCTTGGGGGCGAACTCCTCCAGATAAACCGCGGCCAACACGCCGGCCGGAAAGCTGAGCACCAGGGTCACCAGCAAGGTCAGGAACGAACCGACCACGGCACCCCGAATTCCCGCCAGTTCCGGTTCCCGCGAATCGCCCGTGGCGAAAAAGGTCGTGTTGAACTTCGATCGTACCGCGCCGCGCGCCTCAAGGGTGTCGAACCAAGCAATTTCCTGGTCCTTCACGCGCCGGTCCGCGGCGGCCACGTCGCGGGCGATCTTGCCCTTGGCAAAACTGTCGATATCGTCGGAGGTCTTGAGCCAAACCGTTTGGGAACCGCCAATCAGGCCGGGGTCGGACAGGACCATGTTCTGCAGTGTCAGTCCGGCACCGGAACTGATCATCCTGACCAGGGTCCGTTTCGCGCGGCGTTCGGTGACCTCGGGAAACTGCGCCTGCATGGCCCGGTGGACCAGGGTCTGATAGTTCGCGAACCGCAAGATCTCGGGGTCGCGCGTACCATCAGGGTCGATCGTTTCCGGATCGAATTCGATCTCCAGGACGATCTCGGTCTGAAAGAACGCCGTATAGCCGTTCGCGACGATGGTCCCGAGCAGCAGCAACAGAATCGCGGCCCCAGTGAAAACGGCGCCCAGGCCATAGAGCCGGAACCGGCGCTCCGCCGCCCTGCGGCGCGCCAGGCGCGCGGGCGAGAGTTTGGAACGCCCGGCCGGTTCGGCGAATTGGGCGGCGTCAGTCATATTTTTCACGGTATCGGCGCACGATATACAGCGCGGCCACATTGAGCGTCAGGGTGACGGTGAAAAGCACCAACCCCAGGGCGAAAGCGGCCAGGGTCTTGGCGCTGTCAAATTCCTGATCGCCGACCAGCAGGGTCACAATCTGCACCGTGACCGTGGTCACCGCCTCCAAGGGATTGGCGCTGAGGTTCGCGGCCAGGCCGGCGGCCATGACCACGATCATAGTTTCGCCGATCGCCCGGCTGACCGCCAGCAGCAAACCGCCGACAATGCCCGGCAAGGCGGCCGGGAAAATCACCTGCTTGATGGTTTCCGACTTGGTCGCGCCCAGCGCATAGGCGCCGTCGCGCAAGGATTGCGGTACCGCGTTCATAACGTCGTCCGACAGCGAAGAAATGAAGGGAATGATCATGATCCCCATAACGCCGCCGGCCGCCAACGCCGATTCGGACGAGACGCTGAGGCCCAGTGACTCACCGAAATTGCGCACGAAGGGCGCGACCGTGAGCGCGGCAAAGAAGCCGTAGACCACGGTCGGCACGCCGGCCAGGATTTCCAGCATGGGCTTGGCTGTGGCGCGAAACCGCGGGCCCGCGTACTCCGACATATAGATCGCGGACAGCAGCCCGATCGGCGCCGCGACGCACATGGCGATAAAGGTGATCAAGAAGGTGCCCGCGAATAAGGGGACCGCGCCGAACGCGCCGGACGCACCGACCTGATCGGCGCGCAGGGCCGTCTGCGGGCTCCAATGCAGACCGAAAAGAAAATCGAAAAACGGCACCTCGGCGAAGAAACGCAGGGCCTCGAACAGCAGCGACAGAACGATGCCCAGAGTCGTGAGAACCGCGATCGTCGAGGCTACGAGCATGATGCCCCGGACGATCTTTTCGACCTCGTTGCGGGCGCGGTAGGCGGGGCCGACCAAACGGACCGCCCGGACCGCACCGAACGCCCCGACAGCCACGGCCACCACGACCATGGCAGCGAGCCCGAGGGTGCGAAAACGGTTATAGTCCTCGGCCGCGGCTTGCAGGGCGGGGTCGAGATCGCCGCTCACGATATTACCGCCGGCCAGGCTCCTCACATCGAGGATAAGGAGGTTCAGGCGGTCCGGTTCCAAGGCGCGCGCCGCATCGGGCAATCGAGCGATCAATATCCATTCCGCAATCTGCGGTTCGGCAATCGACCAAAGAACGATCAACAGCAGGCTAGGCAGGGCGCACCACAAGGCAGCGTAGGCGCCGTGATACTGCGACCGGGAATGCAGACGCACTTTTCCCGTGCGACCAACGGCCAGCGCGCGGCGGCTGCCTACGACATAGGCAACCGAGGACAAGATTAGAAGCGCGGCAATGATGAGTGTTATCTGCATGGCCGTGACGAACTCATCTAAACGTTTTCAGCGGGCGGCGCGAGACCAAGTAATGCACCGGGCCGGCAGCCGCAACGGCCGCCGGCGCGGTGTGTGTCCTACATGGACAGCGGCGATAGACCGGTCGCCTGCATACGCATGGCCTTGCGGTCTGCCATCGGCAAGGGGATCAAGCCCTTGTCGACCAGGTAACCGTCTTCTCCCCAGGCACGATCGGACGTGAACTCGGTCACGAATTGCTCGATGCCGGGAATCGCGCCCACATGCTGTTGCTTGACGTAGAAAAAGAGCGAACGCGAGATGCCATAGTCGCCCGAGGCGATGTTCTCAAAGGTCGGCTCGACACCGCCGATCTTGGCGCCCTTGATCTTGTCGGCGTTCTGGTCGAGGAAGCTGAAGCCGAAGATGCCGACCGCCTTGGGATTGGCTTCCAGCTTTTGAACGATCAGGTTGTCGTTCTCGCCAGCTTCGATGAAGGCGCCGTCCTCGCGAATGCCGTGGGCGATGCCCTTAAAGGCCTTTTTGTCGGACTTGCGCAACGTCGCCAGGGTTTCGATTTTTTTGGCCCCGCCTTCCATGGCCAGCTCGACGAAGGCATCGCGAGTGCCGCTGGTCGGAGGTGGGCCCAGAACCTCGATCTTCATCTTCGGCAAGGCAGGGTCGATCTGATCCCAGGTGGTGTAGGGGTTGTCGATCAACTTGCCGTTCGCGTCCGGGATCTGCTTGGCCAGGGCCAGGAAGACCTGCTTCTTGGACAAGACCATATCCGGGCCGGTCTTCGCGCTGCCCAAAACGATCCCGTCGAAGCCGATCTTGACCTCGGTGATCGCCACGCCGTTCTTGGTGCAGGTTTCGTACTCGGACTTCTTGATCCGGCGTGAGGCGTTGGTGATATCCGGGTGCTGCTCGCCAACCCCGGCGCAGAATAGCTTCATGCCACCGCCGGAGCCGGTGCTTTCCACCACCGGGGTCTTGAAACTCGTGCTCTTGCCGAACTGCTCCGCCACGGTGGTCGAGAACGGATAGACGGTGGAGGAGCCGACGATGCGGATTTGATCGCGGGCCTGGGCGGCACCGCTGGTCAAAGCGATAGCGCCGGCGAGAACTGCGCCGGCGAGGATCGCCGGTGTCATGCGTTGGTAGGTCACCAATTTCCCCTTTGGTTTCAGTGGGCCCGGACTCCCGGGGTCCTAGCGATGGGCCACGGCCGGGTCGATGTCGTTCCACAGGCAACCTAGGGATCCTCCGCAACACCAATATGACGGTTTTGTAAAGGTTTTGTGACAGCCGGGCCGGATCCAGCAAAGCGGCCCCAGTGGCTCTTAGGATAACGTGATTAATACCGCTTTCGCATAGCTGCACTGCAATATCTGGCCATATAAATACCTGTACTTAAACTCTATATTGACATTGTGCGACGCACCATAGATCGAACCGGAACCGAACAAACAGGCGCGGTCGGATCGAAACGGAGTTGAAGGCAAAATGAGCGCTATGAAAAGCTTTGAAGAAACCTATCCGGCCTATCCCTTTCGGCCGCTGGTCGAGTTCGGCCTGGCCCTGAGCGGCCTGTTCGTCAGGCCTCCCACGCCACGCGCCGAGACCGCCAAGGGCCCAAAGGACGGCGCCTACCAGGCTAACTAACCCCCTCTGAGACCGCGCCGCGCGGCTATTCGCCGGCCGCCTTCTCCGCGTCATGGTGGCGCATCATGAGGGGCGCCTGCGCCAGAGCGAACAGTAAGGTCAAGGCGATCAGCCCAAAGACCTTGAACGTGACCCAGAAGTCGGTCGATTGGGTCCGCCAGACAACTTCGTTCAGTGCCGCCATGGCGGCGAAAAACAAGCCGTAGCGCAGGGTTAAGCGGCGCCAGCCGCGGTCGTCCATGGGCCAGGCAGCGCCGAGCAACAGCTTGAGCAGGGGCCGTCCCACCGCCAGGCCGCCCAGCAAGACCACCGAAAACAAGGCCTGCACGATGGTCGGCTTCATCTTGATGAAGGTGTCGTCGTTAAACCACAAGGTCAGCCCGCCGAACACACCGACGACCACCGCCGTGATGAGCGGCATCCAGGGCACGCGCCGTGCGAAGACCAGGGATAGGCACAGGCCCAACGCGGTTGCCGCCAGCAGGACCCCGGTAGCGGGCATCAAGCCATAGACCATATAGGCAATGAAAAACGCGGCGAGCGGTCCGTACTCGACGGCGGGCTTAAGCCATTTCGGGGCGGTGCGCTGAATCATAAAGCCGGAAATCAACATGGACAGGATGGATCGGGCGCGCAGAATACTCCGGCGGCCCCGGCGAACCAAGTCGCGCTTGGGCAGCGCGGCGCCATGTTGTTATGTTACGCCGGCAAAGGGAAACCGCATCTAGGGCCATACCATGTCGAGCGTGTCGCGCCATCCGGGACATCTTATTTTCGCCGCCGCCTGCCTGAGCGGCATAATCGCCGGCCCTGGCTTGGCGGCAGAAGCCCCGGCCCCCGGTCAGATCGTCGGATATGCCAAGGCGGACCGCAGCGGCGCCTCTCAGGCCTGGGAACTGCCGCCGGATAAGCCCTACCTTTACGTGCCCAGTCTGCCCGCCGCCTTGGGCGGCCGGATCGCGACGGTCGAGACCGGGCCGGAGGTCGGCGTCGCCTTGTTCCAGGACCCCTATTTCACAACCCGCGACCGGGGCTGCCAGCCGGCCCTAGGCACGCCGCGGCAGCCGCACTTGGCTTGGCTCGGCGCGACTGCGCGCTTCGCGCCCGCACCGCCAGGGCAACCCAAGGAGACACCGCCGGGGCCTAGCAACGCTCCGGCCGCCGGCGCGGCCAAGGACATCGGCGGGTACCGATCGCTCATCCTGTACCGCACCGACCTGGGCCCGCCGCCGGGCGCCCTCTTGCTCGACCGGCGTGCGACCGTCGGGTTGCGTTGCGCCAACCCGGCATACAAAACGGTCTACAACCGGATTTTCGTGCCCATGGCGGAGGCGCCGCAGGCCGAGCGCTGCTTCGATCTGGTCGGCAATTACCCCAGCGCATCCGGGACGTTTCAACTGGACTTTCTCGGCAGCGACCGACTGACCCTTCTGATGCCCGGCGATATGGCGGAACGTTACGCGGCAATCCGCCACGACATTACCGTCACCTTGTTCGATGGCCTATCGTGCCAGGGCGCCGCGATCTCGCTGGACAGCCGGGCCCGGATCGGCCGCGACGTCCGCTTGAGCGAACTCAATTTCCGGGACCGGGCGCGGTCCATGCGCGTGAGCTACGACTACGGCAATGCCGACGCCTTCCTGGTGCGCAAGCCCGCACCGCCGGCCGTGCCGGCGCCCGCGGCCCCCACGGCCCCCACGGCCGCCAAAGGGAGTGAGGCCGGGACCGCGACAAGCACGGCCTCCCCCGCCGACCGGCCTCAAGCCCCGGCGGCCGAGGTTCTCGCGGCCCGGCCGATCGACGATCCGGCGATCGGCGGCGCTACGCAAGACACGACGGAAGTACCAAAGCCCCCCGCCGCAAAACACCCGGCCAAGGCCGCATCCAAAGAACCGGCCAGTCCGGCCGCCAAGGCCGTGACGCCAAAGCCCGCGCCTGCGGCCACGGCGGCACCGCGGAAAACGCCGGTGGCGGCCCGGACCGCAACACCGGCGGACGCGCCCGTGAAGCCGCCCGTTGCCGCGCCCGCTAAGGCGCCGGTAGCCGCGCCGGCCGAGCCCGCCCCCAAACCCTTAGCTCAAGCGCCTGCCAAGGCGGCGCCGAAAGCCGCCGCGCCCCAAGTCGCGGTGGGAGAACCGATTCCGGACCGCCCGGCGGGTGGCAGGCTGACCACAGCGCCGACGGTCCATACCATGCCCAAGCTCAGCCCGGTCATGCGGTCGCCCGATGCCCAGGTCGCGGCCTTACCTAACGCGCCCCAGACCTTCCAGTTTCCCGTGCACAACTTGTATCGGCTCAGCCACTGCTTGTATTGGCAACGCGAATGCGGCCAGGCGGCGGCCACCGCCTGGTGTCAGACCAAGGGTTTTGGCCAGGCCATCGATTGGTCGATCGACAGGAATATCGGCGCGACCTTCCCGACCTATTTTTTGGGCGATCAGCAGGTCTGCGCGCAATTCGTGTGCGATGGCTTCAAGGAAATCACCTGCGGCCCCTAGCCACGCGCATTCTACCCCTGAATTCGTCGCCGTCTTAGCCCCGCCGCGCGGGCTGGGTTGGGGTAAAAATTGTCTAAAATGCTGAATATTTTCAACGCGTTATTTGTTCTTAGACGAAGCAAGGATTAAGGCTTTGGAAAACTTGTGCCTGTAGAACTGAACAGGGATGAAGAAACCGCCAATGCAGATTAGGAGGCACAAAGTTGTCCTACGCCACCGATACCGCCGTCGCACGTAGCAAGCCCACGAAGAGAGTCACCTCCGCGACGCAAAGGAGCGCCGGCCGGCATCGGACATCGCCCGAGGAAGTGCTGGCGCACTATCTGAAACGGGTCGACCCAGAGATCGCCGCCAGCTTCACCGAACCGCAACGCGAAGCCATCAAGTCAATGCTGGGTGCCCGGGGCATGACCAAGCATGCGGTCGAGGTGCGCCACTCCATCCCCTTCGGCAAGCGCAGCCTTTATTTCGTCTGTCTGATCGGCAAGGAGGGACGCTCCCTGCACCGCATATATCGCGAGAGCGCGGTATCGAGGCCCCTCAACATCGTGTTCTATCTGTGCCTCGCAGCGCTGGTGAGCGCGCCGGTCCTGGGTATGATGCTGGCGTTGGGGCTTTAAGGGCCAGCGCACCCAACGCCTCCACCATCGTTTAGGCTCGGCCTCAACGGCTGACAGCGCGCGCCGGTGTCGGCTATGATCGCGCCATGGGGCACCCAGGACAGAATCGAAAGCCTCCGGCCCGAGGCCGGCCATGGCGCCGGTAAAGCAGGCCGGAAACCTCAGTGTACTCCAAGCGCCGAGCGGTCCCGATCTGGCTCGGGGTGTCTGCCGCGGGCTGTATCACCTAGGCTATAACTGTTTGACCGAGTTCAAATTGACCTCGCGCCGCCGGGTCGACGTGATCGGCATGGATGCCAGCGGCGTGATCCTAATCGTCGAGATCAAATCAAGCATTGAAGATTTTCGCGCCGACCGGAAATGGCAAGAATACCTGGCGTTTTGCGACTTTTTCTTTTTCGCGGTGGGGCAAGACTTTCCGCGCGAGGTCCTGCCGGCGGACTGCGGACTGCTGATTGCCGATCCTTACACCGCTGCGGTTGTCCGGGATGCGCCCCTTTTAAAGCTTAACGCCGCGCGCCGCCGGGCTCAGACTCTGCGCTTCGCCCACACCGCGGCGCAGCGCTTGGCCCGCTTCACCGATTCCGCCCCCTTGGCACGCCCAGGCCTAGAGCAATATCTGAACGGATAGAACCGATACGGTTCGATTCGTTCAGATGAAATTGCTCTACTCTTCAATGAGGTAGAGCAGCTTTATCCGGTCCCTTGGATCGCTGAAAGCGAGTCCAATGGATCGGATGCTGCTCTAGCCTCCGACCCCAACCAGGTATGGCATCCGGCCACCGCCTCTTGTGATCTGCGTCGCCTGAAAGTGGCCCATTCGGCCCAAGATAGCTAACCGGCGTGAAGGAAGCGGTGCTCCGTCCCCTCCAGGATCAGCGCGGTTAGAGCGTCGCCGTAGACCGCACCGGTGTCGATGCCGATGCGGTTGGCGCGGACCTCGGGCGCGCGGACCGGTGTGTGGCCGTGCACGACGATCTTGCCGTGATCGGCATCCGAATCGAGAAAATCGTCGCGGATCCAAATGAGATCGTGACTGTCTTGCGCATGGAGCGGCACACCGGGGCGCACACCCGCATGAACGAAGAAGTAATCGCCTTCCACATGGCTATAACGTAGCGCGCGCAGAAAGTCCGCATGCTCCGCCGGCACGCACGCACGCATGGCTTCGCCCACCGCCGCACCGCCATCCGCCCAAACCGCCGGATCGACGCCGTAGCTGAGCAGGGTCGCATCGGCGCCGTTCCGCCGCCAGCCATGAGACGCCGCCGCCCCCTCGATCAGGTCGAGAAGCATGATGTCGTGATTGCCGATCAGAAAAACCCGGTCGAAGCTCGGCAGGCTGTCGGCGATGAGGATATCCAGCAGGCCCCGGGAATCCGGCCCCCGGTCGATATAATCGCCAAGATAAACCGCGAGCAGCCGCTCGGGCGGCGACCCATCGGCCTGGGGCACCTGGGAATCCCGGAGGATCGAATCATGCAGCGCCCGCAGCTTGCCGGTGCAGCCATGGCTGTCGCCGATGGCATAGATCCGGGTTCCGGGCGGCACGCAGGGCCGCTGGACCGCAGAGCCGGATTTTCCGCTGCCCGCCGCCATGGCTGGTCAGACCAAGGCCCGTTTCGGGCCCAAAGCGCTGCCACCGGAGGCCGTTACGGCAAATTTAAATAAATCGTAATGCTGGCAGACCAAAATCATGTTTTCCAAGGGATTATCCAATACTGGCCGCCTATTCCCATGAATATCGCCAATCAAACGATCCCCGCTCAGCAGGAATCCGCACTTCTCGACTTTGTGGCGCGCATTCGCAAGAGTACAGCCGGCCGCAACGCCATCCACGTTCACATGTCGGCTCTGCAGCCCACCAACCGGCATCCTAGTCGCCTGCGCATCGCCGCCCTGGCCTTCGAGCCGCTCGTCATCGGGTTCGAGGGGACTGTCTTTCACCTCCGCAACGCCGATTTCGTCGTATTCTGCAAGGGCGCGCCCCCGGAGACCGTTAAGCGCGCAATCTTACACATTCAAAACTTGTTCATTGACGACCCGGCAATCAAGGACGCCGGGCCCGATCAAATGAGCTTCTGTACGCATTTCGACGTGCATCGCGAATACAAATTGGTGTTGGCGCTGTCGGAACAGGCTTTCGAATCCGCCCGGCAGCACCACGATGCGCTCGGCGGTGTGTCCTCGCAGGATACGGCGCGACCGCCTCAACGCGCGCTCGATCCCAAGATGCTGGGCCGTATTCAATCGGCCATCTCCCAGGCCGATTTGACCAACGTGATCCGCCGCCAAATGGTCTGCGCCTTAGTGTCCGGACAAGCGCCGCAACCGGTCTTCACCGAAGTCTTCACCTCTATCGCCGCCCTGCGCGAGGTCATTTCGCCGGAGATCGACATATCCAAGAACCCTTGGCTGTTCCAGGACTTGGCCACTTACCTCGACCGGCGGGTCATTTCATTTCTTGCCCATAAGGACGACTCATCGCTGCATCAGGCTTTCAGCCTGAACCTCAACGTATGCAGCTTGGCCAGCCCCGAGTTCCTGTCCCTGGACCGGGAAATGAGCGGCGAAGCGCGCCGTTCGGTGGTCGTTGAGCTCCAATTGATCGATATTCTGGCCGGCCTGGACGACTTTCTGTTCGCCCGCAACTTCCTGCGTGAGCGCCGTTACCGGTTTTGCCTGGACGGCATGACCCACCAGTCCTTGCCCATGATCAATTTCAAGCATCTGGACGTCGATCTGGTGAAGGTTATTTGGAGCCCCGCGCTGCACCAAGAAGCGATGCGCAAGGACAGCGCGGTTCACGAGGCGATTGCCGCCATAGAGGCCAAGCGCGTGATATTGATCCGATGCGATGATGAATTGGCCATCGAGACCGGCCAGGCCCTGGGCGTATCGATGTTTCAGGGCTTTCTCATCGACAAGATGGCGAAAGCGCGCCGGCCGGTCAAACTGGCCAGCGGGTGAATGCGCGCACGCCGCTAAACTGCCCATGGCGCCGCGCGTCGAGCGAGGGGCCCAGGCCATACGACTGGCAACCCGCCACAAAGGATGCCATATCCAATTCATGAACGATTCGGTCATCGAAGTTTCCCATCTGGCGAAGTCGTTCAACGGGACCGTGGCGGTCCGCGACGCCAGCTTTTGCGTCGCGCGGGGCCAGACCGTGGCGTTATTGGGCGCGAACGGCGCCGGCAAGACCACGACTATTTCCATGCTGCTGGGCCTAGTCCTGCCGAGCGCGGGCAGCATCCGCGTCTTGGGCCAGGACATGGTGCGCCATCGTCACCGTGTCTTACCCCGGATGAATTTCTCCTCGCCCTATGTCGATCTGCCGCGGCGCCTAACGGTCGAGCAGAACCTGATGTTTTTCGCCCGCCTTTACGGCGTTGCGGCGCCCCGGGCACGGCTTGGCGAGCTGGCCCGAGATTTGGACCTGACCGGCCTGCTCAAAAAGCCGAGCGGACAGCTTTCCGCCGGGCAAAAGACCCGGGTGTCCTTGGCCAAGGCTCTGATCAACGATCCCGAGTTGCTGTTGCTTGACGAGCCGACAGCCTCACTCGATCCTGAAACGGCGAACTGGATGCGCGACTACCTCAAGCGCTACCAGGCGCAAGGCGGCTGCGCCATCTTGCTCGCCTCCCACAACATGGCGGAGGTCGAACGCCTGGCGCACGAGGTCCTAATGATGCGCCAGGGGGGGATCGTGGATCGGGGCGCGCCCGCGGCCCTGATCGAACGCTACGGGCGGCGCGACATGGAGGAGGTTTTCCTGGATATCGCGCGCGGCGCCCGGCCACCGGGGCACGAAAACGCAACGCTGCCGGTTTTGGAGCCGCGCGCGGCGGCCAGTCCGGCAATCGATCGCGCAAACCCGGCGGCCAAAGCGGCTGCGGCCCGATGAACGGTGGCGCGGATACCATGGCCCCGTCGGCCACGTCCATGATCGCGGCGACATCGCAGCGGATCGGCGCCGTGGTCCTGCGCCATGCCTTTCTGATGCGCACATCTTGGCCGCGGATCTTCGAGCTGATGTATTGGCCGACCATACAGATGGTCTTGTGGGGTTTCATCACGCGCTTCCTGCTGACCAATAGTTCCTACATCGCACAAGCGGCCGGGGTGTTGATTTCCGCGGTCTTGTTGTGGGACGTGCTGTTTCGCGGGCAGCTCGGCTTCAGTCTTTCGTTCCTTGAGGAAATCTGGTCGCGCAATCTGGGCAACCTGTCGGTCAGCCCCCTGCGCCCGGCCGAATTCCTGGTGGCACTCACGGTCATGAGCTTGCTGAGGACGCTGATCGGCGTATTGCCGGCGGCCGGTTTGGCGATCGTGTTCTACGACGCCAACCTTTTCGCCCTGGGCCTGCCGCTAATCGGTTTCTTCGCCTGCCTACTGATGTTTGGCTGGGCTATCGGCATGATGGTATGCGCCCTGATCCTGCGCGTCGGCCAAGGGGCCGAAAGCGTCGCCTGGCTGGCGATCTTCCTGATCGCGCCGGTCAGCGCGATTTACTATCCGGTATCGGTCCTGCCGGATTGGCTACAGGTGGTGGCCTGGATGCTGCCCAGCGCGCCGGTCTTCGAAGGCATGCGCGCAATCCTGATCGACGGCACGGTTCGCCTCGATCTCATGGCCCACGCCTTCGGCTTGATCCTGGTCTACCTGGCCATCGGCGCCAGTCTCTTTCTCTTCGCCTTTCATGTCGCGCGCCGGCGCGGCCTGTTGCTACAGATCGGCGAATAGCGGCCCGACGGACCGAGGTCTAACTCCGCAATCGCGCGTCGTCGAAAATGATCAAGGACATCATTTGCTCGACGCGATCGCCGCCGCCGGTCAAGGGCACGATCAGGCGATTGGACACGATGTGTTCGCGGTCGCGAATCGGCGGTGTGGGCCGAGACAGAGACGGCCAGGCCGTGGTAACGATCTGCGTATACATCGCCACTTGCTGCGCGCAAACCTCCTCGTCATAAGCGTCCTCGAACCATAGCCCGGTCGCGTCGCGGCCGAAGCGGTCGACAACGCCGGATCCAACCAGGCGTATCCGGAAACGTGGCGCATCCGACGACCAATCGGTCTCGATCAACGATAGCCAGGGCAAAAGGTTAGGGATATCGATCGGGTCGATGTCTTTGCGTGCCGGCAAGCGCCCAGCCCTGAACTTGGAGCGCCAATAATCGAAGAGCTGGCGATGCTCCGGCAACTCCAAGGTTTCGGCGAAAGTATTCAGTTCGTGCTGATCGATCACGATTGGGCCCCCCATTTGGGGCTATGGTTCTCGTTCAGCTAAGCAATGTCAAACACTTAACACGGATAGCGCGAGCGTACGTACACCTATGCAGGACCGCTAACGCCTGCCGCCGCGAAACTCGCCATACCCGCGTGGCAGGCGCAGGCCGCGCGCAGCAGCGGCACCGCAAGCACGGCGCCCGAACCTTCGCCCAATCGCATGCCCAGATCCAGAATGGCTCGCTGGCCCAGGCGTTGTAGCAGGCGCGCGTGCCCCGGTTCGACGGAAACATGGGCAACGACACAATGATCCAGGGCCTTTGGGTCCAGGGCGTGCAAAACCGCGGCCGCTGCCGTGCAGGCATAGCCATCGAGCACGACCGGCGTGCGGGCCAGGCGAGCCGCCATGATCGCGCCCAAGATCGCCGCCAACTCCAAGCCGCCGAAATGGCGCAAAATTTCCAGCGGGTCGCTCAGCGCCGCTTTGTGCTTGGCGACCGCCGCTTCGATCAACGCTGTCTTGTGGGCCAGGCGGGCATCGTCGATGCCGGTACCGCGCCCGGTCCAATCGGCCGCCGCGCCGCCGAACAAGGCGTGACACAAGGCCGCGGCGCTGGTCGTGTTGCCGATTCCCATCTCGCCCAGGCATAGAAGGTCGATACCCGATTCGACCGTCATCATGCCGTAGGCAATGGCGCGCGCGCAGTCGTCCTCGGACATGGCCGGCTGTTCGGTGAAATCCTGGGTCGGTTCGTCGAGCGCCAGCTCGTAAACCCGCAGATCGGCGTTGGCCAGGGCGCAAAGCTGGTTCACCGCCGCGCCGCCGTCGATAAAATTTTGCACCATCTGCTTGGTGACCGCCGCCGGATAGGCGGAGACGCCACGTGCCGCGATACCGTGATTGCCGGCGAAGACGGCGGCGTAGGGCCGTTCGATTCGCGGCGGGTGTCGGCCCTGCCAAGTGGCCAGCCAGGCGGTCAATTCCTCGAGCCGGCCGAGGGCGCCGGCCGGTTTAGTTAGCTGCGCTTCGCGCGCCGCGGCAGCGGCGGCGGCCTCGATATCGGGTCCTGGCAGCTCGCCCAGCAGCGCGCGTATCTCGTCGAAATTGGCCGGCGTCTCGGACGAGGTATCGCTCATGTCAAAGCCTATCGGTTCAAAGTCCGCCAGACATGCCGCGCCCAGCGGGTCGGCGCAAGGCCGACTTGCGGCGGGCAGCTGTCAGGGGTATGAAGGGCCGGTCGGGGAGATGCGGTCTCCCGGCCTTCCCAAGGCGATTCATCGCCCAAGCACCGCTTAACGCTCCGACACCAGGAGGGTTGAGCTCATGGGTGACGACGTCCGCTTCATTTCCATACAAGATTTAATTCCGCGCCTCGGCGTGCGGGATTGTCCGAGTCTAATCGACGTGCGCCGTGCCGAGGCCTTTGAATCCGCCGCCGACATGATCCCGGGGGCGGCGTGGCGCGACCCGGCCGAAGTCGAGGTCTGGGCCCACCAAATCCCGGCGGACGCCGACGTCGTCGTCTATTGCGTTCACGGTCACGAGGTAAGTCAGGGCGCTGCGGCGACTCTGCGCCGACTTGGTCGGAGCGCGGTTTATCTGGAGGGCGGCCTCGAAGGTTACCGCGTCGCGGGCGGCGATCTAATCGCTCGCCCGGACCGCGCGGAGTGAGGCGCCGCGCCATGCACCAAGTCTCTTTCCGCGAAGCCGTCGGCGTTTGGCTGCGTATCGGCCTGACCAGCTTCGGCGGACCGGCTGGGCAGATCGCCCTCATGCACCGCATCCTGGTCGAGGAGAAGCGCTGGATCAGCGAGAGCCGTTTCTTGCATGCCCTCAACTATTGCATGCTGCTGCCCGGCCCGGAGGCGCAGCAGCTCGCCACCTATGTGGGTTGGCTGCTGCACCGCACGGCGGGCGGCTTGGTCGCCGGGACCTTGTTCATCCTGCCCGGCGCTGGGGTGATCTTAGGACTCAGCCTGCTGTACGCCGGGTTCCAGGATCTCTCTTTGGTTCAGTCTATTTTCTACGGCATCAAGGCCGCCGTGCTGGCGGTCGTGATCGAGGCTGTGCTGCGCATCGGCAAACGCGCCCTTGCCAATGCCGCCATGGTCGCCCTGGCCGGCACCGCCTTTGTCGCGATCTTCTTCTTCGCCGTGCCGTTCCCGATCATCGTGATCGGCGCCGGGCTGATCGGTCTCCTGGGCGGGGTTTTCGCGCCGGCTCATTTCGCGGCCAAACAGCGCCACGACCCCAAGGACGGCAGCAGCGGCCCGGTCCTGGACGCGGCGCTCGACGACGGCCAGTTGGCGCATACCCGGCCCTCGGCGGCCAGGGCGGCGGGTGTGCTCGCGGTTTGGCTGCCGCTTTGGTTCGTTCCGCTTTTGCTCCTGGCCGCGGTCCTGGGTCTGGACCACACCTTTACCCAGCAAGGCCTGTTCTTCAGCAAGATGTCCCTGGTCACATTCGGCGGCGCCTATGCGGTGCTCTCCTATGTGGCGCAGGAGGCGGTCGGGACCTATGCCTGGCTGTCGCCTGGCGAGATGCTGGACGGCCTGGGCCTGGCGGAGACGACGCCGGGGCCGCTGATCCTGGTCCTGGAGTTCGTCGGCTTCCTGGGCGCTTATCGCGGGGCGGGCGCGCTCGACCCCATGCTGGCCGGCGTCTTGGGGGCGCTGCTCACGCTTTGGGTCACCTTCGTGCCCTGTTTTCTGTGGATCTTTCTGGGCGCACCTTATGTCGAGGCCTTGCGCGGGCACCGCACCCTCGATGCCGTGCTATCCGCTATTACCGCCGCTGTGGTCGGCGTGATCTTGAACCTGGCGATCTGGTTCGCCCTGCACGTGGTCTTCGCCCGGGTCGACGAGGTTCGCGCCGCCGGGGGCTTGCGGCTCTATGTACCGGATTGGACCAGCCTCGACCCAGCGGCGGCGGCGCTGGCGGCGGCCGCCATGCTGGCCATGATCCGCTTCAAGCTCGGCATGATCCCGACCCTCCTGGCCAGCGCAGTCTTGGGCGCCCTGTGGCACAGCGTGATGCGCTAGGCCCGGCTTGCCTGGCTGCGAAAGCGGCCTATAACCAGCCGGCAAGTTAGACTGGAAACCGGCCATAGTGACCCGCCCCTCGCCCTTATCGACCTTGTGGACCGACTTCACCCTCTCCGCCGGGTTGCTGACCCGCCTGCCCCTAGGCCGGGGCCGGAGTCCGGAGGCGGGCGAGATGGCGCGCGCCGCGCGCGTCCTGCCGCTGGTCGGGATCCTGGTTGCCCTGGGCGGCGCCTTGGCTTTTTGGCTGGCCCAAGGGCTCGGTCTACCGCTGCCAGCCTGCGCCCTGATCGCCGTGGCCGCGACCGTCCTGCTGACCGGAGCCCTGCACGAGGACGGCCTGGCCGATGTCGCCGACGGGTTCGGCGGCGGCGCGGCACGCGAGCACAAGCTGCGGATCATGCGCGACAGCCGTATCGGCACCTACGGCGTGCTCGCCCTGGTGCTGTCTGTCGCCCTGCGCGCCGCCGCCCTGGCCGGGATCGGCGCCGTGGGCGGTGCCATGGCGGTCGCCTTAACCCTGATCGGCGCCCATGCCCTCTCGCGCGCCTCCCTGCCCGCGATCATGGCGGCTCTGCCTTTGGCTCGTGGCGATGGCCTGGCGGCCCAGGTCGGCCGGACAGAGACTCGGAACGCGGCCACGGCCGCCGCCCTGGGCGCGGCCATCGCGCTGCTGGCGCTTGGCCCGGCCGCCGGACTTGCCGCCCTGGCCGCCGCCGGAGCCGGGGCCGGGGCGATCGCGGCGCTGGCCCAGGCACAGATCGGCGGTTACACGGGGGATGTCCTGGGCGCCGCGGAACAGGCGGCGCAGACGGCGGCGCTGCTCACCGCGGCGGCCCTGGCATGAGCCCGAATAGTACCACGACCCGCTGGTGGTGGATCCGCCACGCCCCGGTGATCGGCCACGGCGGGCTGATCTACGGTCAGGACGATCACGACTGCGATTGCTCAGACGTGGAGACCTTCCGCCGCCTGGCCAAGGTTCTGCCGAACCGGGCGCTTTGGGTGACCAGCCACCTCAAGCGCACCCACCGCACGGCGGACTCGATCCTGGCCCAGCGCCCGGACGAAGCGCCGCCGCAGCGCCTGGTGGAAGAATCTCTGGCCGAACAGCACTTCGGCGCCTGGCAGGGCATAAGCAGCAAGGAATTGAGCCAGGGGCGCGACGGTGCCTGGCACCGTTTCTGGCTGGCGCCTGCCCACGAGGCGCCACCGGAAGGCGAGAGCTTCGTCGACTTGACCGCGCGGGTCACCGCCACGGTCGAGCGCCTCTCCCAGGCCCATGCCGGTCGCGACATCGTCGCCGTCACTCACGGCGGCACCATCCGCTCAGCCCTGTCGCTGGCCTTGGGCCTGGAGCCGGAACGGGCCCTGTCGATCGCAGTCGACAATTGCTCGCTCACCTGCCTGGATCACATCCACGGCACCGCCGGCAGCCACGCCCCGGACGATCACGGCGTCTGGCGCGTGCGCCTGGTCAACGCCACCCGCAACGCCCTGGACCCACGCTAGGATTAAGCCGGACAACCGCCACGCGAAGGGGGATTCCGTTCTGCGGCGAAGCTGTTAGACTCCCGCGCAAGGGGCCGATTCGCCCGCTTCCCGATTCCCTCAAGAATGGAGGAGATTTCATTCCATGACGCGTATCCAGAATACCGCGCGCGGCGCCGGGTCCTTGACCCGCCGCGCGATTCTGACGCTCGCCGCGACGATACCGCTGCTGGCCCTAAGCGTTTCGCCGGGGCCGGCCCTCGCGGATACCAAGGGCAACGAACTGGTCGAGGAGTCGCGCGTTTCCCTGGAACGCCTGATGAGCGATTCCAACATGCCGGAGTTCAAGCGATATCTGGCCAAGGCGCGCGGCGTTCTGATCTTTCCGGAACTCATCAAGGGCGGCTTCATCTTGGGCGCCGAGGGCGGTTCAGGTGTCCTGCTGGTGCGCGGTGCCGACGGCACCTGGAGCGCGCCGGCGTTTTATACCCTGGCGGCGGGCAGCATCGGCCTACAGATCGGCGCGCAACTCTCCGAGGCCGTGTTCACGGTCATGACCGATAGCGCGGTCGAGGCCCTCTTGAAAAGCGAGTTCAAGCTGGGCGCGGATGCCAGCGTCGCCATGGGCCCCCTGGGCGCGGGGATCGAGGCCTCGAGCACAACCAATGTGGGCGCGGACATCTATGCCTTTTCGCGCGCGGTCGGGCTGTTCGGCGGTGGCGCGCTGGAAGGCGGAAAGATCATCAGCCGCCGGGAATTGAACGACGACTACTACGGCGCGCCGGCCCCGGCCCGCGCCGTGGTGATCGAGCGCAAATTCTTCAACCCCCAGTCCGACAAGCTGCGCACCGCCTTGTCGCAACGCCCGCTTTAGACCGCCTAGCGGATTAGACGGCCAAGCGGACCAGGGCCACGGCGCCGATCAAACCGGCGTCGATCAGGCAGGCCACCGCGAAGACGACCAGCGCGCGGTTGAGACGTAGCGAGGGTTTCACCACCGCCAGCACGGCGCCCAACAGCCCGTCGGCCGGGGCCGCCCCCTTGAAGGCCCGGCGCAGGCCCGCCATACCCTGGCCGCCCGGCACGAAGGCGGCGGCAAGCGCCAGAAACAGCGCCCCGACCCGATCGGGCAGCCAAGCGACGGCGCGCGCCAGGGAGCGGGCACCATCGCCGAAGGCACCGGTCGGGCCCAAGGTGGCGGCCATGATATAGGCGCTCTGCTGCACCAGGAGGCCGGGCAGGCCGAGCACGATGTACCACAAGACCGGGGCCATGAGGCGACTGGCGAAGCGCCGGCCGAGCGCCTCCAAAGCCGCTGCGATCAGGCCCTGGGCCTCCAAATTGTCGATCTGCTCGGGCCTCAGGGTCTCGGCCGCCAAGGGGCGCAGCGCCTCGCGCGCGCTCACCAGGCTGCGGCTGGCGAGCGCGTCCTGCACCGCCTCGCCTAGACGCCAGGTCGCGCGCTGATCGATCAAGAGGATGAGCAGGAACAACTCCAGGGTCCAGGCGAAAGGATAGTGGCGCGTGACCAGAGCGGCCAGCCACCCGAGGGCGAGGGCACAGAGGGCCAAACCACCGGCCACCAGGGCACCCCGGCGGCGGCATGCCGCTGCGCCGCGGTCCACGCGATTGAGCCGGTGCGCCAGATCCAAACACACGGCTGCTAGGGCACGACGCGGATTACCGGTCCAGGCGAAGCGCAGCGCCCGACCGCCCAGATAGGCCTCGGCGGCGAGTGAGATCAGCAACAGGAAAAGCGGATCGGCCGCGCCCCAGGCGCCGGGCGGAGAAGTCCAGGACATGCCCGATCCTGAATCGCGCTCGGGCCTACGTCAATCCAGACCCTAAACGCGCACTTCCGCCTATCAATCAGGTAGCCTTGCGCCCGCCATGATCCAGTCGCGGAAGGCTCTGAGTTCCGGCCTGTCGAGGGCGCCTTTGGGATAGGCCAGGAAGTATCCGTAATCGCCCAACTCCACCGGGGAAATTTGGACCAGAGTTCCGGCGGCAAGCTCGTCCGCAACCAAAGCGTCGTTTAAGGCGACGCCCTGGCCGTCGATCACCGCCTGCACCCGCACGTTCGGGTCCGGGATGACCAGATGATCTCGCAGCGGGCCAAGAGGCAGGCCCGCCGCTTTATGCCAGTCGAGCCACGATTCGCTTCCGTCGCGGTCGTGCAGCAAGGTCAGGGCCGGAAGCGCCGCGGCCACCCCGAGTTCGTCGACCTGCCGGGCAATGGCCGCCCCAGCGGTCGGAAAAGCCGGGCAGGGGAACAGCCTTTCAATCTCCAAATCGGTCCAATCGCCTTTACCCCAGCGAATCGCCATGTCGATGTTGTGCGCCGGCAGATCGATCAAGTCGATCAAGGGCTGCAGGCGCAGGGCGATCCGCAGGTGTTCGGCCATGAAGATCATCAAGCGCGGCGACAGCCAGCGTGAGGCGAAGTAGGTCGACATGCCGATGGTGATGTGCCCGGAGTCCTCCTCGCGCAGGCCGTCAATCTCTCGCTCGAGGTCGTCAAAGGCGGCCTGAGAGGCATGCCAGAGCCGCGCGCCCTTTTCGCTGAGCGCGATACCGCGCGGCCGTCGCGCGAAGACCTTGAACCCGAGTTCGGCCTCCAGCCTCTTGATCTGATAGCTGACCGCGCCCTTGGTCAGGTGGAGTTCTTCCGCCGCCGCCGTGAAGCTCAGATGCCGGGCCACCACGTCGAAGAGCCGAAGGTTGTCGTATGACCGAAATCGCATCCTCTGCGTCTAATATATTTGAACGGTTGGTACAAATCATTTGGTTTGCATAGCCGCCAAATAACTCGCCTCATGAGGACTATAACGAGCCTATCTGGAGACTAAATTTTTTGATCTATGGTTGTCGCCGTGCCCAAAGCTGACCGAGACATTCCAAGGCCCGGCGCCGCCACCCGCAGGGAGCGCAGCGGCGGCCGCGCCGCCCGTGTGGCGCGCCGCAACGGCCCCGGCGTCGGGGCGGCCCCGACCGTCTTTCGCCGCAAGATACCCACCTACAGTCTGCTGGATGAGGACGCGCTGCTGCGCTTGGACGCGCATGCCGATTGGATCCTGCGGGAAATCGGCATCGAGTTTCGCGGCGACGAAGAGGCCCTGCGGCTTTTTCGGCAAGCCGGCGCCACGGTCAAGGGCGCGCGGGTGCGCTTCGACACCGGGCTGGCGCGGGCGCTGTGTTCTAGCGCGCCCGCGCGCTTCGTCATGAATGGGCGCGACCCAGCCTCCTCGATCGTCCTGGGCGGCGACCACGTCGTCTTCATGCCCGCCTATGGGCCGCCCTTCGTCACCGACCTCGAGCGCGGGCGCCGCTATGCCACCATCGAGGACTTTCGCAACTTCGTGAAGCTCGCCTACGCCTCGCCCTGGTTGAACCATTCCGGCGGCACGGTGTGCGAGCCGGTCGACCTGCCGGTCAACAAGCGCCATCTGGACATGGTCTATGCCCATCTGCGCTACTCCACCAAGCCCTTCATGGGATCGGTCACGGCGCCGGAGCGCGCCGAGGATTCCATCGCCATGGCGCGCCTGGTCTTCGGCGACGCCTTCATGGAAGACAACTGCGTCATTCAGGGCAACATCAACGTCAATTCGCCGCTGGTGTACGATCACGTCATGTCCGGCGCGCTCAAAGCCTATGCGCGCGCCAATCAAAGCGTCGTCGTTTCGCCCTTCATTTTGGGCGGCGCCATGGGGCCGGTCACTCAAGCGGCCTTGCTGGCGCAGGCCCACGCCGAAGCCATGGCCGGCATCGCGCTCAGCCAGCTCGTGCGCAAAGGCGCGCCGGTGGTCTACGGCAACTTTCTGACCACCATGGACTTGAAGAGCGGGGCGCCGACCTTCGGCACGCCAGAGGCCAACCTTTCCACTTTCGCGATTGCTCAGCTCTGCCGGCGGCTGAAGCTGCCGCTGCGATGCGGCGGCCACCTCACGGCCTCGAAGGTGGCCGACGGTCAAGCCATGCAGGAATCCGTCGCCAGCATGATGTCCGGCATCTTGGCCGGGTCGAACTTCGTCTTCCACGCGGCGGGCTGGCTGGAAGGCGGCCTGACCATGGGCTACGAGAAATTCGTCATGGATCTGGATCACTGCGGCATGGTGCTGCGCATGATGGGCGGCCTGAGCATCGACGCGGGCGACTTGGCGGCGGACGCCTATCGGGAGGCGGGGCCGGGCGGGAACTTCCTGAGCACCGCCCACACCTTGGCCCATTTCGAGACCGCCAACTATGCCTCGGACCTGGCCGATACGGCGTCCTTCGAGCAATGGCAGGAGAACGGCCGTCTCGACCTCGAAAGTCGCGCGAGCCGGCGTTGGAAAGACATGCTGGCCGACTATCGCGCGCCACCCTTGGAACCGGCGATCGACGACGCCTTGCATGATTTCATGGCGCGCAAGAAATCGTCGCTGCCCGATCAATGGCACTGAATTCGGCCGCACCACCATCGTCCTACAAAACCCGAAAGAAAGAGGGAGCATCGTCATGAGCGATTCATCGCGTGTGTCCGCGCTGGCTTCTCGTCACCGCGATCTGGGATCGGGCCTTGAAGACTGGAATGGCATGGGCACGGCCTGGAGCTACGACACCGATCCCAACGACGAACACGACGCCGTTCGCGAGGCCGCAGGGCTGTTCGACATGTCGCCCTTGAAGAAGGTGTATCTGCGCGGCCCCGACGCGGCGCGAGTGGCGGACCACATGATCACCCGCGATATGACGAAGATTTATCCGGGCAAGTCGGCCTATGGCGCCATTTTGTCCGCGCAGGGGACAGTCTGCGACGACGCGATTATCGCCAACAACGGCGGCGACGAATGGCTGCTGTGCCATGGCTCCGGCGAGAGCATGGAACGGCTGCGGGAATCGGCGGCCGGCAAGAACGTCGACATCGAATTCACCGACGATTTGCACATGATCTCGCTGCAGGGGCCCAAGGCCCTAAAACTCTTGGACCGGCGCACGCCCACGGACCTTGGTGCCTTGAGGTACTTTCATCACGAGGCGAGCGAGCTTTTCGGACGCAAGTGCCGCATGTCCCGCACCGGCTATTCCGGCGAACGTGGTTATGAAATCCTAGCGACCGCGTCGGCGGTCGGCGATCTCTGGGACAACATTCTGGGCGAGGGCAAGGCCGAGGGCATCATGCCGTGCTCGTTTGCCGCGCTCGACAAGGTGCGGGTCGAGGCCGCGCTGCTGTTCTATGGCTACGACATGACCGACGAACATAGCCCCTGGGAAGTCGGCCTCGGTTTCACGGTCAGCCGCAGCAAGGGGGATTTCCGCGGCAAGGAGGCGGTCTTTGCCCGCGAGGGCCAGGAGCGTTTCCTATTGGCCGGCATCTCCGCCGACCACGGCGAGGCCCTTGCAGGCGGAGAAACACTGCGCCTCGACGGCCGGGAGGTGGGCGTCGTCAATAGCCCAGCCTATTCGCACCGCATGAAGAAGTCCCTCGCGCTCGTCCATCTGCACGCCGATGCCATGCCGCCAGGAACCGCGCTCGAAGTCGCAGGCGAAAGTTTCACCTGTTCCGCACGGGTCGAAAGTTTGCCGTTCTACGATCCGCAGAAGATCCGCGTGCGGGCGTGACCGCTGGGCGACGATTTCCCACTTGCGAGTAAGGGCCACCAGCCGGCCTCGTACGCCGGTTATTCCCGCGTCCGCCGCTCGGCCAGCAGGCGTTCGGGGGGCAGATCGAGTACAGCGCAAATCTCCGCGAAGCGGGCGCGCTCGGGGGCGCTGAATATGCCATCGGATTCGCTCACCGACAGGGCAATACGCGCGATGAGTTCGGCCGCCTCCCGATCGGCGGCGATGCGCCTAAGTTTACTGAGCAGAACCTGCTCGGCCACTACCGGGTTATCGCGTAGCTCGCCGAAAAATCCGTCGAGGATCTGCACTGCTTTGTGCGGGTCGTAAATCCTGAGCCGCTCCAGGCGCGCCAGGATTTCGTCGATGCGGTAGCGCTCGGAGAGCGTGACCTTGCCGTCGGCCTGGGCCGCGAGTGCGCTGGCCGCCATGGCACCTTTCAGGAAGTCGCGATTCCTGTGCTGCGCGATCCGCTCGTTGAATTCATCCAGGATGCTCATCGCAATGGGCGCCTCCCCCAAGACGCGCCGCGCAGACGCATGACCGATGCCATCTGCCTAGTCAAATGCATGCGAATAATTCTCAAGAGAAAATGCTGCCAGACCGCGTGCGGCCAGTCTACTCCGCCGCGCTATAGCGTTCGGTGCCCGGCGGCACGATCTCGCGATTCAAATAGTCGTGGTGATGGACCACGGTGAGATCTTCGGAGATCAAGATCACATTGTAGGCCGGCGGCTCGAAGCAGTAGGGCATGGAGCGCTTGACCCCGAAGTCGAGCGGCACCTGGTGCACGGTCGAGCGCAAGGCGGAATAGGGGATGCCGCGCCAGCTTCCGCTGACCGGACGATGGACATGGCCGAAAAAAATGTGGCGGATGTCGGCGCCGCCGTCGATCGCCTCGGCGAAACCATTTTCGTCCAGCAAGCGTATCCTGTCGAGGTTGGGGATGCCGATGTCGAAGGGCGGATGGTGCAAGAAGAGATAGACCGGCCGCCCGGCCGAGTCGCTCAGACAGGCGCGCAGCCAGGCCTGGCGCGCCGCGCAAAAGGCCCCTGCGGCGGTGCCCGGCTCGTGAGTGTCGAGCAAGACCAGATCCCCGGCGGAGGACCGCACGACGCTCTGCACGAAGCCGCTTTCGTCGCGCGGCGTCTCCGGGAAGGCTTCGGCGAAGCGGTCGCGGTGGTCGTGGTTGCCGACCAGTAGCCGGTAGGGCAGGCGCAAGGCCGAGAGAACCTCGCGCAAGGCCGCGTAAGCCTCGGGGGCGCCCTTATCGGCCAAGTCGCCGGTGAAGAGGCAAAGCTCGGCGTCCGCGTGATGGACGTTGATATCCTCGATCGCGGCGGTCAGGCGCTCGCGCGGATCGATCCCGAACAGGCGCGTGCCCGGCGGCACGAAATGCAAATCGGAGACCTGAACCAATTTCATGGCGCAACCTCGATCGAATGTCTACCTGATAGGTACCCTATTCGGCCGGTCAAAAGCGAGCATCCCGTGGCGGGCTCAGGCTTCTAGGCGCCTGCCATCATCGGGATCGAAGAGGTGCATGTTTTTTGGGTCTATGGAGAGCGGCAAGACCTCGCCCTGGCCGATGGTTCTTATGCCGCTAAGGCGAACGGTCAAATCGGAACCGCCATTGCCAAACGTCCCGTGCACCAGCGTGTCGGCGCCCAGATGCTCGACGACATCTACTGTGTGCGAGGTCTTTTCCGCATTGCTGTCGTCTACATGAAGATGTTCGGGGCGCATGCCGACGTTGACCGGGCGGTTTGCGTGCTTTGAGAAATCCTGCGCAAGACTGAGGGTATTGCCGCCTGGAAATTCGACCTCTTTTCCATCTTCACTTATTTTTGCATCCAGAAAATTCATGGAGGGAGAGCCGATGAACCCCGCTACGAATGCCGTCGCCGGGCGTTCGTAGAGTTCGATCGGCGTGCCCAGTTGCTCCACGTGCCCGCCGTTAAGGACCATCAGCCGGTGGCCCAGGGTCATCGCCTCAACCTGGTCATGAGTGACATAGACGCTGGTAATGCCGAGGCGTTCCTGAAGTTTCTTGATTTCCAGGCGCATCTGAACGCGCAGCTTGGCGTCCAAGTTGGAGAGCGGCTCGTCGAACAGAAAGACGCTGGGCTCGCGAACGATGGCACGGCCCATGGCGACGCGCTGCCGTTGACCACCGCTGAGTTGCCGAGGGGACCGCTTCAGGTAGTCGCCGATCTCCAGAATTTCGGCTGTCCGATTGACCCGTCTTTCGATTTCATCCTTGGGGACACCCTTGATTTTCAATCCGTATGCCATGTTGTTGTAAACCGACATATGGGGATAGAGCGCATAGTTCTGGAACACCATGGCGATATCGCGCTCGGCCGGTTCCAAATCGTTGACGACACGATTCCCGATCGAAGCTTCCCCCTGGGTAATTTTCTCCAGGCCGGCAATCATGCGCAGAAGCGTCGACTTGCCACAGCCGCTGGGGCCGACGATGACGACAAATTCGCCATCGCGGATATGCCAGTCGATGTCGTGGAGAACCGCAACGTCACCATAGGATTTAGAAACTTTGTTTAGGTGTATTTCGGCCATATTGAAGAACCCAATTTCGGTCTATTTTTCCGTCTCCGTCAAACCCCTGACGAAGAGTCGTTGCATGAATATGACGACGAACACCGGCGGGAACATGGCCAGCAGCGACGTCATCATAATCTGATGCCAATCGGGGGATTGTTCGGCCGCTTCCAGCATCTGCTTGATACCCATGACGACGGTGTACATGCTCTGATCGGTGGTCACCAGCAGCGGCCACAGGTACTGGTTCCAGCCATAGATGAAGAGGATGACGAACAGGGCGGCGATATTAGTGCGCGACAAGGGAACCAGAATATCGACAAAGAACCGCATCGGCCCGGCGCCGTCTATGCGCGCCGCCTCCAACAACTCGTCGGGTATCGTCAGAAACACTTGACGAAACATGAAGGTCGCCGTCGCCGAAGCAATCAGCGGGACGCTCAAACCCCAGTAGGTATTGAGCATGCCGAGATTGGCCACCACTTCGAATGTCGGCAAAATGCGGACCTCGACCGGCAGCATCAAGGTGATGAAAATCATCCAGAAGAAGCCCATGCGGAACGGGAACTTGAAATAGACGATGGCGAAAGCCGAGATCAAGGAAATGGCGATCTTCCCGACGGCAATCATCATGGCCATGATCAGGCTGTTGACCATCATAAAGCCGACCGGCGGCGCGCCGGCGCCTTCGAGCCCTTTGAACAGCGTCAATTCGAGATTGTTGAAGAACTGATCGCCGGGAAGCAGCGGCAACGGAATTTGCACCATGCGCGCGGCTTCGTGAGTCGAGGCGACAAATGTAATCCATATGGGAAACGCTATGATCGCGACGCCGAAGATCAGCACTAGATGCGAAACGAAAGTCACGATGGGCCGGTGTTCAATCATCAGTAATCGACCTTCTTTTCCACATAGCGGAATTGAATGACGGTCAGCGAAATTACGATCAGCATTAGGATTACCGACTGCGCCGCCGAGCCACCAAGGTCGAGGCCGATGAAACCATCGTTAAAAACTTTGTAGACCAGTATCTCGGTCGCCTTTGCCGGCCCTCCCTGGGTGACGGCATGAACGATACCGAAGGTCTCAAAAAAGGCGAAAACAACGTTGATCACCATCAGGAAGAATGTGGTCGGAGAGATCAGAGGGAAGATAATCGAGAAAAAGCGCCGCGTCGGTCCGGCGCCGTCGATAGCCGCCGCCTCGATCAACGACTTGGGGATCGACTGCATGGCGGCAAGAAAGAAAAGGAAATTATAGGCGACCTGTTTCCAGGCCGAGGCAATGATCACCAGGAACATCGCCTCGCCGCCGTTCAGCTTGTGGTTCCACTCGTATCCCAGGACGCCCAGGGTGTAGGTGAAGATGCCTAAGGTCGGGTCGAACATGAAGACCCACAGCGCGCCGGAAACCACGGGCGCCACGGCATAGGGCCATATTAGAAACGTTCGGTAGGTCGTTGCGCCCTTGATCACCCGATCGGCCATCGCCGCCAGGGTCAAGGCGAAAGCCATGGACAAAAAGGCGACCGAGAATGAGAAAAAAATCGTGCGCTGGAAAGCACCGAGATAATGCTCGTCGCCGAACAGTTCAATGAAATTGTCGAACCAAACGAATTCGCTGCTCAGTCCGAAGGCGTCCTCGACCAGAAGCGACTGATAGAGCGCCTGGCTCGCCGGCCAGATGAAGAACACCACCGTGATGATGATCTGCGGCGCGACAAGCAAGAACGGCAGAAATGAGGGTTCGAAATGGACGCGTTTCAGCATGACGCACCGGCAAGGAGGCGGGGCGCGTGGGCGGCACGCGCGATAACCGCGCGCGCCGCCCTTACCCCAAACTTAACCTGGGGCTTTAGCTCCCCGCGTTGGCTTTCTCGAACTTTCTGAGCAGCTTGTTGCCACGCGTCGCTGCGTCGTCGAGCGCCTGGTCCGCCGTCTTCGTGCCGTTCCAGACCGCTTCCATCTCTTCGTTGATGATGTCACGGATCTGGACGAAGCTGCCGAACCGCAGGCCACGCGAATTCGGCGTCGGCTTATTCAAGCTGAGTTGCTTAATAGCGGTATCGGTGCCCGGGTTCGTGCCGTAGAACCCTTGCTTTTTGGACAGCTCGTAGGCCGGCGTGGTGATCGGCACGTAACCGGTTTCCTGATGCCACCAAGCCTGAACCTCCGGCGACGACAAGTAGTTCATGAAATGGCCGACACCCTTGTAATCACCCGCGTCATGCCCTCTGAGCACCCACAAGGTGGCCCCGCCGATGATCGAGTTTTGCGGCTTGCTGGCGGCGGCGGTGTCGAGCGGCAGCATGGACTGACCGAAGTCGAACTTGGCCTGCTTCTTGATACTGCCGTAATAGGCAGATGAATTCATCCACATGCCGCATTCACCGTTGGTGAACATCGAAAGGCTGTCGCCCCGGCGCCCGCCATAGGTAAACAGTTTGTCCTTGGACCACTTGGCGATGGTGGCGAGGCGTTTTTTGACCGCGTCGTTGTTGAAGGTGAACTCGGTGTCCAGACCGGCGAAACCGTTTTCCTGCGTTCCGAGCGCAAGGTTGTGCCAGGAACTAAAGTTCTCGACCATGACCCAAGACTGCCAGCCGAACGAGAAACCGCACTTGTACCCGGCCGCGACCAGTTTTTCCGAAGCACTCTTCATTTCGTCCCAGGTTTTCGGCGGTGCCGAAACGCCGGCTTTTTTGAACGCATCCTTGTTGTACCAGAGCACCGGTGTGGAGGAGTTGAACGGCATCGACAAAAGATCACCGTTGGGCCGCTGGTAATAGGAAATCACAGCCGGCAGATAGATCGACTTGTCGAACGGTATTCCCGACGCCTTCATTAGATCCTCGACCGGGTAAACCGCACCCTGGGCGGCCATCATGGTGGCGGTTCCGACCTCGAAGACCTGCACGATGTGAGGCTGTTGTTTGGCCCGGAACGCCGCGATCGCGGCGGTCATAGTTTCGGTGTAATTGCCCTTGAAGACGGGCACGACTTTGTAATCGGATTGGGTGGCGTTGAAGTCATTGGCGATTTTGTTGACGCGTTCGCCGTTGACGCCGCCCATGGCGTGCCACCACTGGATTTCGGTCGCCGCCCAAGCACTGCCGGCACTGAGCGCCAAGGCCAAGGCCGTTCCGGCGCCGACCAACTTGCTGGTAAAACTCATGCTCTCTATCTCCCTGTCGAAGAGGCCACGCACCGCAGCCATCGCCAAACCTCGGCCGTCGGATGCAGTGCCCTTATGGTTGCGCTTTGTTACCGCCACATGTCAGGCGGGTTAAATGCGCGCAAAACCCCGCTGGCCCCCAGATGCACACCATCGCGGGTCCCAATAATGAGCGTGATGTGCCGCTGTCATAATGTCAAATAGTTATAGTGAAGAGGTCCATGTCTTTGTGTTATGATATTTTTCGCATTGCCTAGGTTCGGCATAGGCCTTTGGGGAACCGACATCCGGGAGAGTCGATTTGGCTAGACTGCGACAACTCGAAGCCTTTCGCGCCGTCATGCGCGCGGGCAGTGTGACCCAGGCCGCCGAAAGCCTGCGCATATCCCAGCCCGCGGTCAGCCGTTTGATTGCCAGCCTGGAGCAAGACATGGGCTTCGACTTGTTCCGGCGCCAGCGCGGCCGCCTGCGGCCGACGCCGGAGGCGGAATTTCTGCTCGGCGAGGTCGAGCGCGCGATCGCCAACCTCGACCACGTCACTCAATTCGCCGAGGACATCCGCAACCGTCGCTCCGGTCATTTACGGATCGCCTGCCTGCCCGGCTTCGCGACCAGCTTGTTGCCCCGGCTGATCGCCCGATTCCTGGCGCAGCGCCCGGGGGTGACCATCTCGTTCCAGCCGCGCCACAATCAGCGTGTCCAAGAATGGATCATGGCGCAGCAATACGACGTCGGCCTTTCTGAAATTCCGACCGATCATCCGGCCATCGAATACGACGGATTCTTCGTCCGCTGCGTCTGCGTCCTGCCGGCGCACCACCCTCTGGCGGCGCGGGAGGTATTGACCCCCAAGGACCTGGACGGAGTTCCGGCGATCTCCATGAACCGCGACCACCCGCACTTTCACGCCATCAGAACGGTTTTCGAGCAGGCCGGGGCGCATTTCGACGTGCGGGTCGAAACCCGCCAATTCGCCTCCGCCTGCATCTTGGCCGGGGAAGGTGTCGGCATGTCCATCGTCAGCCCGATCGACGCGGCCGAATACGCCGGGCGCGGCCTGGCGATCCGCCGCTTCGAGCCGGCCACCGCCTTCGGTCTGGCGGCGCTTTACCCAACCCACCGGCCCCGGTCGCTGATCCTTCGCGAGTTCGTGGATTTGTTTCGCGAAAGCCTGAAACCCTATCTTTGGGACCAAAATCAAATGGTTCGGCCCCTTGAGCAGACGCGCGCAAGCTTCGGATAGCGCGGCAATCGGCCCCCGGTATACAAATCAGGTCAGCAAACGAGACCTGAAGGAAGCCCGATCATGACCGCAATACAGGCTAAGACGGCCCCGAAACCCCCGGCCGCCCTAGGGGCCAAGCCCCTGTCGGCCCGCCAGGTGGCTCAGGTGCGGGCGGCCTGCGCCCATATCGACCGGCAGGAAGGCCAGGGCGTCACCCTGGCCGCCCTGGCCGAAGAGGTCGGCCTGAGCCCCTGGCACCTGCAACGCCTATTCAAGAAAGCCATGGGCGTGAGCCCGCGCGACTATGCCGATGCCCAGCGCGCCCGGCGCTTCCGCAGCGAGCTGAAAAGTGGCGAATCCATCGCCGGCGCAACCTACGGCGCCGGTTACGGGTCCTCCAGCCGGGTTTACGAGGACGCGCGCTCCCAATTGGGGATGACTCCGGCCTCCTACGCCAAAGGCGGCAAGGGCGCGCGCATCGCCCATGCCATCGTGGACTCGCCGCTCGGCCGGCTGCTGGTTGCCGCAACCGGCCAGGGGGTCTGCTTCCTGGCCTTGGGCGACGACGACGGCAAGCTTGAAGACGACCTGCGGCGGGAATTTCCCCAGGCCGAGGAGATCCTGCGCGACGAGGCGGCGATCGCCCCGGCGCTCGAGGTATTGCTGCGCCACCTGGCGGGTGAGACGCCCCATGCCGCCCTGCCGCTGGATGTGCGCGCGACCGCGTTCCAGCGCCGGGTTTGGCAGGAATTGCTGGCAATCCCCTACGGCGAGACCCGGACCTATTCCCAGATCGCCGAGCGCCTGGGCGTGCCCAAGGGCCAGCGGGCGGTCGGCCGGGCCTGTGCCACCAACCCGGTTTCCATCCTGATCCCCTGCCACCGGGCCCTGCGTCAGGACGGCGCCCTGGCCGGTTATCGCTGGGGTGTCGAGCGCAAGCGCGCGCTCTTGGCGCAGGAGGCATCCCAATAGGGCGGCACGGGCGACAAGCTCAATCTTGTCCCGGCGCGGCGGCGCGGGCTATAGGGGATGTATGTCGAAGTCGAATCGGTCCCCCAGTATCTTACGACTGGGGAATAGGGAAGTCCCCCTCAGAGTGGCCCGACACGCGAAAGCGCGCCACATCTCCCTGCATGTCGACGGCGCCGCCGGCGGCGTCCGCATGATCCTGCCGCGGCGCGCCGACTTGCGCGAAGGCCTGGAATTTGCCGCGCACAAGGCCGGCTGGCTGCTCGATCAGATCGACGCCTTGCCCGCGCGGGTCCTGTTCGGCGACGGCGCGGTGGTACCAATTCTGGGCCAGGACCATGTAATTCGGCACGATCCCAAGGCACGCCGGGGCGTGTGGCGCGAGGCGGGGATCATCTGGGCCAGCGGCCAGGCCGAACATCTACCCCGCCGGGTCAACGATTTCCTGAAAGCCGAGGCCCGGCGCGAACTCTCAAGCCGGGCGCGGGCTAAGGCGGCCTCGATCGGCGAGACCGTCGCCCGGGTTTCGGTCCGTGAGACCCGCACCCGCTGGGGCAGTTGCGGTAGCGACGGCTGCCTCAATTTCTGCTGGCGCTTGATCCTGACGCCGGACTACGTGGTCGATTACGTGGTCGCCCACGAGGTCGCGCACCTGAAGCACATGAACCACGGCAAGCGATTCTGGGCGCTGACCGCGCGCCTGACCGCCAACGCGGAAGACGCGCGCGCCTGGCTGCGTCAACAGGGCGACCGGGTCCTCAGGTACGGCTAACGTACGTGTAAGGTACGGCCGCGGCAAAGGTTGGTGCGCCCGGCAGGATTCGAACCTGCGACCCCCAGATTCATACCACTTCGGCTTTCGCCGCCATCCTTGCGGATGTTCGTGGCCTGGACTCTCTCTTCACCCTAGGCGACCGCCCTTAGGTGCTGCCCGTCGAGTCTCTACACCTTCCCCTTTAGGGGCTTGGCACGGGATTGCCAGCGGCACGACGCCGGTGAGGTTTCCCCGTTTTTGAGCAGATTCACCGCGCCGTTTCCAATCGCGATGCCCAATCGATATTAGGAATCTGGTGCTCTATCCGGCTGAGCTACGGGCGCTCGCCGCGACGGCGACGTTGATACCCCGGGCGCCGTGAATTCGCAAGTTGGCCCTTGGCGCCGGCTTGGGTTAGGCCGCCGGCCGATCCGGAACCAATTGGTTACACGGGCAGCGCCATGCTCGGCACCCAGACGTAGCCGTCGGCATCGGCCAGATAGCATTCCCGCAGGCCGTGGGGCTTGTCCTTGGACTCGGCCAGGACCGTATCTCCGCGCGCCTCGGCGCGCTTTTGGGCCGCGTCGGGATCGAGGCCGTAGAGGCGCATTTCCGCCCCGGCACCGCGAATCGCGCCGTCACCGGTCAGCGCCAGCAAAGGGTGATCGGCGTAGGTGTGATCGGCGTGGAGGATGATGTCGTGCCCGGCATGGCGCAGGACCGCGAAATCGGCATCGGCGTAGACCGGCTCCAACTCCAAGACCTCGCGCAGGAAAGCGCAGGACCGCGCCACATCGCGGACCAGAAGGTTGACCCCGAAGCCGCCGAGCGAGCGGCCATAATCGGGCGCGGTCATCCAAGGGTCGTCTTTACGCAATTTCATCCAAGCCTCATTCAGCGACGGCGCCCAGAACCATAGAGCGCCACTTCGGGTCCGCGCCAGCCCCGAAGTGGCGGGAAAACCCCAGTTACGGGTCGTGCGACCGGCCGGTCGCGCGGCCCGAGGCCGCATCGCGCGAAGACGCGTCGGCCGGTTTGGCGTCGCCACCGCCCAGGCGCCGTAAAATGCGGGCAATGAAGCCGCTTGCCTGCGCGCCGAAATCGCCGGCCGAATCGGCCAAGGCGGGCTCGCCACCCGGGAGGTCGCGCGCGGCCACGCCCTCCGTGGCGCGGGTCATCACGCGCTGCCACAGGCGCGCGGGCAGGGATCCGCCGGTCACGTTCTTGGTCGGCGACCCATCGTCGTTGCCCAACCAGACCCCGCCGACGAATTCGGCGGTGAAGCCGACGAACCAGGCGTCGCGAAAATCCTGGCTGGTGCCGGTCTTACCGGCTGCGGGGCGGCCCGGATCGGCGGCCTTGCCACTGCCCCAGGCGACCGCCGCGGTCATGAGATTGGTCATGCGATCGACCATGTCGGGCTCCACCACCCGACCATGACCGCCGCCCTGGCGGCGATACAGGAGCTTGCCGTCGGGCCCGCTGATTTCCTCGATCGCATAGGGCAGGATACCGTGACCCCGGTTCGCGAAGGTCCCATAAGCGCCGGTCAGTTCCATCAGCGTGACCTCCGACGCACCCAAGGCCAGGCTGGGATGCAACGTCAGGTCGGCGGTGATGCCGAGGCGCCGCGCCACCGCCGCCGTCTTGGCGGCGCCGACCTTTTCGTTGAGCTGCACGGCGACCGAGTTGAGCGAGCGGGCAAAGGCCTCGCGCAGGGTGACCTCGCCATAGTACTTGCCGGCATAGTTGCTGGGTTTCCACTTGCCGATGCGGATCGGCGCGTCGGTCATGCGCTCGTCGGGGGAATGTCCATCTTCCAGCGCGGCCAGATAGACGAAGGTTTTGAAGGCGGAGCCGGGCTGACGCAGCGCCTGGGTCGCGCGGTTGAATTGGCTGGCGTCGTAATCGCGCCCGCCAACCAGGGCCCGGATCGCGCCGTCCGGCTGCATCAGGACGACCGCACCCTGGGAGACTTTGCGCTTGGTCCCCTCGGTGTTCAGGATGAGCGCGAGCTCCTCCTCCGCCACCCGCTGATGATAGGGGTTGATGGTCGTGATGACCGTCAGATCACGGTCCACGGGGCCGACGAAGTCGGCGACCTGGCCCATGACCCAGTCCGTGAAGTAGCGCGCCTGATTGCCGGCAGCGGGGCGGCCCCGGGTCTTCTTGGCCAAGGCCTCACGCGCCTGGTCCTGGGTCACGAAACCGGCGTCGGTCATGGAGCGCAGGACCAGGGCGGTGCGCGCGTCGGCGCGCGCCGCGTCGCGGGCCGGGCTGTAGCGCGAGGGGGCCTTGAGCAGGCCGGCCAAGAGCGCCGCCTCGTAAAGGTTCACCCGGCGCGCCGGCTTGTTGAAATAGCGCCGCGCGGCGGCGTCCACGCCATAAGTGCCGGCCCCCAAATAGACCCGGTTGAGATAGAGGCCCAGGATCTGATCTTTGGAGAATTTGGACTCCAGCCAAAAGGCCAGCAGCATTTCCTGCATCTTGCGCTTGATGGTGCGCTCGGGCGAGAGGAACAGGTTCTTGGCCAGTTGCTGGGTCACCGTTGAGCCGCCCGCAACGATGCGTCCGGCGCGAAAGTTGGCCAACATGGCGCGCGCCAGGCCGAAGGGATCGAGTCCGAAATGCGAATAGAACCGCCGGTCTTCGACCGCGAGCACCGCCTGGGGCAAGTGCGGCGGCAGGTCGCGCACCGTGACGACCTCACCGTAAACGTCGCCATAAGAGGCCAGCAGGGTGCCGTCGGCGGCGATCAGCGTGACCGCGGGGCGCCGCTCGACCGCACCTAAATCGGCGACCTCCGGCAGGTCATAGGCATACCAGGCGATCACGGCGGTCAGAACGATGGCGCCCCAGATCGCCAAGCTGCCGCCCCACACCACCAGGCGCATGGGCCAACTGCGCCGGGCGGACGCGGCTTTGCGGCGACCCCGACTGCCAGTCGCCTTGCGCGCACCGGGTCCACGCCGGGGCGCGGCTTTTTTGCGGTCTTTGGCTTTGTTGGGCATGAAAGCCTTACTCGGCACGGGCCGGGCGGCTGGGAATGGGCACGTCTCGGCGCCTAGACGTCCAGGTTGGTGACCTGGAGCGCATTGGCCTGAATGAATTCGCGCCGCGGCTCGACCGAATCGCCCATCAGGGTGGAAAAGATGCTGGCCGCCTCGTCGGCGTGCGCCACCCTAACCTGCAACAGGGCGCGCGCGCTGGGATCCAGGGTCGTCTCCCAGAGCTGATCCGGGTTCATCTCGCCCAAACCTTTGTAGCGGGCGACCGTGACACCCTTGCGGCCGACCTCGAAGACCGCGTCAGCCAAGCTGCTGGGCCCGGTGACCCGGAGTTCCCGGTCCTTGGTCCGCAACACGGCGGAATGAGTGTAGGTTTCCTGAAGCGCGGCGGTCATGAGATCCAGGCGCCGGGCCTCGCTGGAGCGCAGAAGCGGGCCGTCGACGGTCCGCCGCTCGGTCAGGCTGCGCACCGTGCGCGTGAAGGTCAGGCCGCCGTCCTCCAGAGCTTCGCCGCGCCAGCCGCGCTCGTTCGGCGCCGCGATGGTGTCGAGGCGCTTGGCGATATAGGTGGCCGCGTCGGCGGCGCGCTCCGGCTCGGAAATGATCTCGGGATTGAGCGCACCCGCGATCAGGGTTTGCTCGACCACCTGGACATTGCCGACCCGGCGTACCAAGACCTCCATGAGATGCTTGGCCTGGACCGCTTGTTCGACCAGGGCGCGCAGATCCTGTCCGGCGATCTGGGCGCCGCCCGCCGGCGTGTCGGCGCCCAGCACCAGGACATTTCCGGCGGTGCCGTTGTCGATCAGGTAATTCTCCATCTCCGGGTCGCCCTTGAGGTATTGCGGCTTGCCGTCGCGCTTGGCGCGATACAGCGGCGGCTGGGCGATATAGAGGTGGCCCTGTTCGACCAACTCCGGCATTTGACGATAGAAGAAGGTCAAGAGCAGGGTGCGGATATGACTGCCGTCGACATCCGCGTCGGTCATGATGATGATCTTGTGATAGCGCAGCTTGGCCAGATCGAACTCGTCCTTGCCGATGCTGGTGCCCAGCGCGGTGATCAGCGTGCCGATTTCGGCCGAGCCGAGCATTTTGTCGAACCGGGCCCGCTCGACGTTGAGAATCTTGCCGCGCAACGGCAGGATGGCCTGGAACTTCCGGTCGCGGCCCTGCTTAGCGGACCCGCCGGCCGAATCGCCCTCGACGATGAACATTTCGCACAGGGTCGGGTCGCGCTCTTGGCAGTCGGCCAGCTTGCCGGGCAGGGATGAGATGTCGAGCGCGCCCTTGCGCCGGGTCAGTTCGCGCGCCTTACGCGCCGCCTCGCGCGCCGCCGCGGCCTCGACCACCTTGGCGACGATGCGCCGGGCTTCGCTCGGATGCTCCTCGAAATACTGGCTGAGCCGGTCGCTGATCAGCGCCTCGACCACCGGGCGGACCTCCGAGGACACGAGCTTGTCTTTGGTCTGGCTCGAGAACTTCGGGTCCGGCACCTTGACCGAGAGAACGCAAGTCAGCCCTTCGCGCGCGTCGTCGCCCGATAGGGTGACCTTTTCCCGCCTGGCGATTCCGGATGTCACGGCATAGCCGTTGATTTGACGGGTCAGGGCTGCGCGGAATCCGGCCAGATGGGTGCCGCCGTCACGCTGCGGTATGTTGTTGGTGAAGCACAGCATGGTCTCGTGATAGCTGTCGGTCCACTGCAACGCGGCCTCGACCGTAATGCCGTCGCGTTCCCCTGTGATCAGCACCGGCGTCTCGATAATCGAGGACTTGGTGCGGTCCAGATAGCGCACGAAGGCTTCCAGCCCGCCTTCGTAGTGCAGATCGACGCTCTTGGCCTCGGCGTGGCGGTCGTCGGTCAGCTTGAGTCGCACGCCGGAGTTCAGGAAAGCCAGCTCGCGCAGCCGGTGCTCCAAGGTGGCGAAATCGTACTCCGTCATGGTGAAGGTCTTCTTGGACGGCAGAAAGGTGAGCTCGGTTCCCGTGCGCCCTTCGGATTCGCCGGTTACGCCCAGCGGCGCCTCGGTTTCGCCATCGCGAAAGCGCACCCGGTTTTCCTTACCGTCGCGCCAGATGGTCAGCTCCAGCCATTCCGACAGGGCGTTGACAACCGATACGCCGACCCCGTGCAGGCCACCGGACACTTTGTAGGAATTCTGATCGAACTTACCGCCGGCATGAAGCTGGGTCATGATGACCTCGGCCGCCGAAATGCCCTCCTCGGCGTGGATGCCGACCGGGATACCGCGTCCGTTGTCGCGGACCGTGACCGAACCGTCACCGTTCAGGATCACATCGATCAGATCGCAGTGCCCGGCCAGGGATTCGTCGATCGAGTTGTCCACGACTTCATAGACCATGTGGTGCAAGCCGGAGCCGTCGTCGGTGTCGCCGATGTACATGCCCGGGCGCTTGCGCACCGCCTCGAGGCCGCGCAGCACCTTGATGGACTCGGCGCCATAGGTCGCTGCGGCAGCCACCACGCGGCTGGTGTCTTGGCTAGGCCGTCCGGTCATGACATGGCGATCCCATCTTTGCCGGCGTCAGGCGCCGGGCGCAGCGCCGCGTTCTCGACCCGCACGACCTGCGCCGCCTCGCCAAGCGGCGCGAAGACCTCCGCCTCGGTCCCGCTCATCCAGGCCTGGGCTCCGAGCGCCAGGATTTCCTCGAACAGCGCCGCGCGGCGCGCCGCATCCAGGTGCGCGGCAACCTCATCGAGCAAAAGCAACGGCGGCCCGTCGCGGTCAAGTGTCAAAAGACGGGCATGAGCCAGCACAATCGAAACCAAAAGTGCCTTTTGTTCGCCGGTCGAACACAATTCGGCGGGCAGATCGCGGCTAAGGTGCCGGACCCGCAGATCGGCGCGGTGCGGGCCGAACGAGGCCCCGCCGGTTTCGCGGTCCCGCGGCCGGGCCTCGGCCAGGCGGTCGCGCAGGCGATCCTCGGCGCCGAGCGCCGGGCCGTCGTCAAGCCAGGCCTCGACCTCGCCGTCCAGGGCCAAGCCGGCTGCCGGAAAGGCCCCCAATTGCGCCGCACAAGCCGCCGCCAGGCGGGCGACCAGGGCGCGCCGCGCGGCGGCGATGGCAACCCCGTGTCGGGCCATGGCGTCTTCCAGCGCGGTCAACCAAGCATCCTCCGCCCGCCCCAGCTTCAAAAGCCGGGCGCGTTCGCGCAACGACTGCTCGTAGGCCGCGACCCGGCCGGCGTGAGCCGGATCGAAACCATAAACCAGGCGGTCGAGAAAGCGCCGCCGGCCGGCCGGTCCGTCGCGCAGCAGCGCGTCCATCTGGGGCGTTAGCCAGACCATGGAGAAAACTTCGCCCAAGCTTTGCTGGCCACGCACCGGAGCGCCGTCGATCTTGACCACCCGGCGTTCGGCCGGCCGGCCCTCGGCGCCATTGTGCGCCGCCGCCTCGCGGCCGGTGCCCAGGTCGCGCGTGCCGTCCGGGGTCATCACACTGGCTGCCACGGCCCAGACACCGCTGCCGAGATTGTCGCCCAGGCCATCGCCGGGGTCTTTACCGGCGCCGTTTCCGGGCACCTGGCGGGCGAGTTCGGCCAGGCGCGCGCCACGCAGACCGCGCCCGGGTGCGAGCAGCGAGATGGCCTCCAACAAGTTGGTCTTGCCGGCACCGTTCGGGCCGCACAGCACCACCGGGCGACCGTCCGTCAAGAGCTCGGCCGAGCGGTAACAGCGGAAATCGCTGAGCGCCAGGCGCGCCAGCCACACCCGTGGGCGCACGGACGGGCCCGGGGCCACCGGCCGCACCGCCGCAGACGCCCCTTCCGCATTGCCGGAGAGCGGGGAGCTTCGAAGAATTGCTTCGTTCACCAAGAGCCAGCCAACCTATCGTCGACAGACGCCCGTGCCGCCGGGGCGGACACCGCTCACACCCGCATTGGCATCAGGACATACAGCGCGCTGGTATCCGATACATCCTGCACAATGGTCGGCGACGCCGAGTCCGCCAGGCTGATCTGAGCCTCGCCGCCTTCGATCTGCTGGGCGATATCCAGGAGGTAGCGGGAATTGAAGCCGATCTCCATGGGCGGTCCGCTATAGGCGACAGGGACCTCCTCGGTCGCGGTGCCGTTTTCGGGACTGCTGGCCGAGAGAACAATGCCGCCGTCTTCGATAGTCAGTTTGACCGCGCGGCTTTTCTCGGTCGAGATCGTGGACACGCGATCGACCGCGTCCTTGAAGCTTTGACAATCGACTTGGAGCACCTTGTCGTTGCCCGAGGGGATGACCCGCTCGTAATCGGGAAAGGTGCCGTCGATCAGCTTCGAGGTCAGCACCGTCGCGTCGAAGCTGAGCTTGACCCGGGTATCGGACAAGGCGATCTCGACCGGTTCCTCGGCTTCGTCGATCAGCTTGCGGACCTCACCGACCGCCTTACGCGGCAGGATGATCCCCGGCAGGTTTTTCGCGCCATCCGGCAGGGGCATCTCGAAACGCGCCAGGCGATGGCCATCGGTCGCGACCGCGCGCAGAACCGGCACGGCGCCGCTTTCGCTCGCGTGGACGTAAATGCCGTTCAGGTAATAGCGGGTCTCCTCGGTCGAGATGGCAAAGCGCGTGCGGTCGATCAGATTACGCAGATCGCCGGGCTGCAAGGTAAAGCGGTGCGGCAAATCGCCGTCGCCGCTGGCCGGGAAATCCTCGCGCGGCAGGGTCGCCAAAGTAAAGACCGAGCGCCCGGCGCGCAGGGTGATCTGATTGCCGTCGCCGGCCGTGGAGAGCTCGACCTGGGCGCCGTCGGGCAACTTGCGCACGATATCGTAGAAGGTGTGCGCCGGGGTTGTGGTCGCGCCCGGTTCGCTAACCTCGGCGGCAACCGAATCGACGATGGTTAGGTCCATGTCGGTGGCGGTCAGCGACAGGCGCCCGTCGGCGGCCTCGATCAGCACGTTCGAGAGAATCGGAATCGTGTTCCGGCGCTCAACCACGCTCTGGACATGGGCCAGGGTTTTGAGGAGCGCGCCGCGTTCGATGGTTAGCTTCATGATGCGTCTAAACTTTTCTTGTTTTGCCGCGAAAAACCCGGGTTCCCGAGGTTTCGGCATAGACCGGTTACGCCCGGACCGAGGCCAAGGAACCATATCCACCTTGATTTTGGGGATCGCAAAAGACCGCCGTGGGATATGGGGTCGCACTATAGCCCGCGACCACTGCTAAAGTAAGCTTTTCCCACGCTTTTGGAAAGGCCTAGAGGGCCCGAATCCAGGGCCGGATCGAGGCTTGAAACCAGGCTCCAAAGCCGCTTTGGGGGCAGGCGAGCCCGAATCGGCCCCCTAAATGCCCCCGGTCAGGATTCCAGCATGCGGCGCAGCAGCTCAACATCCTCGGCGAAGCTGGAATCGCCCAGCTTCAGCTCGTCAATCTTACGGACGGCATGCATCACTGTGGTGTGGTCGCGACCGCCGAACTTGCGCCCGATCTCCGGCAGGGAGCGGCTGGTCAGTTGCTTGGCCAGATACATGGCGACCTGTCGCGGACGGGCCACGGCGCGGGCCCGGCGCGCCGAATGCATGTCGGTGATCCGAATGTTGAAGTGCTCGGCGACCCGTTTCTGGATCTCGTCGATGGTGACCTTGCGGTCGTGCGAACGCAGCAGGTCGCGCAGCACGTCCTGGGCGGTTTCCAGGGTGATCGGCCGGCCGATCAGCTCGGCGTGGGCGACGATGCGGATCAGCGCGCCTTCCAGCTCGCGAACATTGGCGGTGATCTTGTGGGCCAGGAACTCCAGTACCTTGGCCGGCACCTCGACCGAGGCGCGTTCCGCCTTGGCCTGCAAGATACCCAGGCGCAGCTCGTAGGTTGTCGGATGAATATCGGCGACCAGCCCCCAGCCCAGGCGCGAGCGCATGCGCTCCTCTACGCCGTCCAGGTCCGAAGGGCTCTTGTCGGCCGATATGACCACCAGCCGGTTCTGATCGACCAGGGCGTTGAAGGTGTGAAAGAACTCCTCCTGGGTCATCTCGCGGCCGGCGATGCAGTGCAGATCGTCGATCATGAGAACGTCGACCGAGCGGAACTGGTCCTTAAACGCCATGGTGTCCTTGGTCCGCACGGCGCGTACGAACTCATACATAAACTTCTCGGCCGAGAGGTAGATCACCCGCCGCTTAGGATCGCGGGCGCGAATCTCCCAGGCGATCGCGTGCATCAGGTGGGTTTTACCCAGACCGCTGGGGCCATAGAGAAACAGCGGATTGAAAGGAACGCCCGGCGCCTCGGCGGCGCGCCGGGCGGCGGCATAGGCGAATTCGTTCGGCTTGCCGACCACGTAGTTGTCGAAGGTGAGGCGGGGGTCGAGCGGCGCGCTGACGTCGGCCTGGGCCGGTTCCCGTCGAAGTCCGTCCCGGTTGGGCTGTGCGCCATTTTGCTTGGCATCCAAGTCTTGAGCCGCACGGCGCCCGGCCGATGCCGGCCCGGCCTGTGGCGCGTCGGAGGCGGCGACGGTAGCCCGTTCCGGGCGGGCGAAGGCCTTGGCATCCTCCTTGGGCCGGGGCGGCTGAACCACGATCTCGGCGCTGAGGATGGCTTCGTCTTCTTCGCGCCAAAGCGCCAGGATGGTTTTCTTATAGTTGCCGACCACCCAATCGCGCATGAAACGGGTCGGCACGGCCAAACGAACGACCCCGTCCTTGATGCTGACCATGGTCAGCGGTTTCAGCCAGCTGCTGTAGGCGGCCTCGCCGGCTTCCGAGCGCAAACGCCCACGGACCCGCGCCCAGGCGTTTGCATCAATGCCCTTCGGCCCGCCATCGTTGAATTCCGTCACCTTAGAGCCCCCTCTCCGGTGTCATGGTCTATCCCCACGGTTTAAGCCTCACGCATGAAGGCCGCCGCCGGGGCAACACCCCTTAATCGTCTCGTTCGAAATCGAACCGCTCAGTCTTGCATTTTGCCGGACTGGCACATTGGCCGGAAAGCGACACGACGCGTGAGGCACTGAGCCCAGCATCGCCCGGCATAGAATTCAATTTTCGGACATGAATAGAACGATGCCTTTGAACTGATCGCCGCCTTGAATCACAACCGTTAGGATAACGATTGGACTGTCTCAAGGTGCTGCCTACCTGGTCTTCGCCGCCGCGACGCGTCTTGATCCATGTCCGATTATCTTCGGTATTGGATCTCGGTGACGCGCTCTTCAATGTATCGCCCCAACACCAAAACTCTCGCCGCAGGCTGAGAATACACTCAAATGTCACTTGAGGCATTCCTATCCTTTTCCCAAGATCAAAGACCTATTAAGCCTATGATTCCTTGGGCAAAACCAAGCCTACCATCTTAATCTTTTCGCTGCCCTGTTTTCGTCCGCGCGAGGTCTGTAACCTAGCTTTCACAATTTTTCGACGCAACCGGATCGAAAAGAGAACGAACATTCGGGCCGCGCTTCGCAGTCACTATGTTGATTTAAAAAAGCCTAACGAATCATCGCGCTTGAATGCGCGCCTTGCGTGGGGAATGAAGCAAAAAAATCGAAAAAAAAATCGCGCCCGTTTTCGCGGGCGCGACGATCGTCAGCAGTAGTAGGGGTTTTACGCGTTCTCGCTATCCCATCGCTTTGATGCGCGCGTTGAGACGCGACAAACGCCGTGCGACGGTATTGCGATGCAATACGCCGGCGCTCACACCGCGGTGCATTTCCGGCTGCGCGCTTTTGAGCGCATCGCGCGCCGCGGTCTTGTCGCCGCTCTCGATAGCGGTCTCGATCTTCTTGACGAAGGTACGGATGCGCCCGATACGCGCGCCGTTGATTTCGTAGCGGCGCTCGTTGCGGCGGATCCGCTGCTTGGCGGAGGCATGATTGGCCATGTGTCGGACCTGTCGTTGGAATTTCGGGGCGGTCTTACGCCCGCCAGGCCAAAGGGCCTGAAAGCGGGCAGGAACCGCGTACAAGGGCGGGTGTATAGCCGCCCCGCCCGCAAGCGTCAAGCCAAGCCCGCCCGCGGGCCTTCGCCCGCTCCAGGGCTTTGCCTAAGACCCGCGGTGCTCCGGGTTAACCATGTTTCCATTCTGGCTTGCGCTTCTCGGTAAAGGCCCGCATGCCTTCCTTCTGATCTTCGGTCGAGAAGGTCGAGTGGAAGACCCGGCGCTCGAACCGGATGCCCTCGGCCAAGGTGGTCTCATAGGCCCGATTCACTACTTCCTTCGCCATCATGGCGATGGGCCGGGACATGCCGGCGATCTTTTCCGCCGCCGCCAGGGCCTCCCCCAGCAGCTTGTCGGCCGGCACCACCCGCGCCGCTAGGCCGCAGCGCTCGGCCTCGGTTGCGTCCATCATGCGCCCGGTCAGGCACAGGTCCATAGCCTTGGACTTGCCGACGAAGCGGGTCAGGCGTTGCGACCCACCGGCCCCGGGAATGGTGCCCAAGGTGATTTCCGGCTGACCGAATTTCGCCGTCTCGGCGGCAATGATCATATCGCACATCATGGCGATCTCGCAGCCGCCGCCCAGGGCGAAGCCGGCGACCGCGGCGATCACCGGCTTGCGGGTTTGCGCCAAACGCTCCCAGCCCTCGGTGATGAAGTCCTCGCGGTAAGCGTCCATATAGGTCTTGTCCATCATCTCTTTGATGTCGGCGCCCGCTGCGAAGGCCTTCGGCGAGCCCGTCAGGACGATGCAGCCGATGGCGTCGTCCGCCTCGAAGGCGTCGAGCGCCAGGCTCAATTCCTCGATCAGAGCAACGCAAAGCGCGTTGAGCGCCTGTGGCCGGTTGAGGGTGATGAGCCCGACATTGCCGCGGGTTTCAACAAGAATGTTCTCGTAAGCCATGAACTGGGTTCCTTGCATTTGATGATGTTCGTCGCTCCTGTCGCCGCGCTGGGCGCAGGGCCGGAGCGGTTTCGGTCTAGTCGGGCTCGACGGTGAAACGCACCACCAGGTCGCCGTCGCCGCCCAGGAAAATCAAGCTGAGCCTTTCGCCTTCGCGCACGAAGACATTGCTTTGCCGCGCGCGCCAGCCGAGTTGCGGCAAGGTCGCGGTATAGAAGGCGGCGACCTGCGCCCGGCCGACCTCGCCCTCCGCATAAGCCTCGACGATCCGGCCGGAGGGTTTGTCGAAGACCACGCCCGTGTCGGGCACGGGGGTCAAACCGGGCATGAGCGGCAAGTCGTCGATCCCGGCCACATAGGCGGTCACCTCGGCGCCCCGCGCGGCCGGGGTCAGGGGCGCGCCGGCCAAAATCGAAATCGCGACCGCCAAGCAAGCCACGAACGGGAGCGAACGGGTCATCGCGGCCGTGTCTAGCTTATCTTTGCCGGCTGCCACAATAGAAAGTCGCACGGTTGGACTGAACGATGCGACGAATTCCGCCGCCTGCTTTCGGCCCGCAGTCGCAGCCGGGACAGGCCTCGCCCTCGCGCCCATAGACCGCCCACTGGTGCTGAAAGTAGCCGAGCTCGCCCGAAGTCTGCACATAATCGCGCAACGACGAGCCGCCGGCCTCGATCGCGCGGGTCAGAACCTCGCGCACCGCACGCGCCAGGCGCTCGGCCCGACCGCCCTGCACGCTGGCGGCGGATCGGCGCGGCGAGATACCGGCGAAGAACAGGCTTTCGCTGACATAGATATTGCCAAGCCCGGCGACGACGCGTTGGTCGAGCAGCGCGGCCTTGATCGGCGTGCGCTTGCCGGCCAGGTGGCGGGCCAGCACGGGCCCGGAAAACTCGTTGCCCAGTGGCTCTGGCCCCAGATCGGCGAGCAAGCGGTGCCCGGCCAAACGGTCCGCCGGGACCAAATCCATCAGACCGAAGCGCCGTGTGTCATTGAAGCGCACTTCCTGGCCGCGCTCGGTGGTCAGGATGACGTGATCGTGCGGTCCCGGTTCCAAGGCGCCGGCCTCGCTCACCATCATGTGCCCCGACATGCCCAGGTGACACAGCAGAACCTCGCCGTCGTCCAGGTACATCAGGATGTATTTGGCCCGGCGCGCCAGGTGCGTGACCCGGCGCCCCTCGAGCCGGGCCGCGAAGTTCTCCGGGAAGGGAAAGCGCAAATCGGCCCGTCGCTGGTCGACCCGCATCAGGCGCACGCCCTCCAGGCACGGACGCAGGCCGCGCACAACGGTTTCAACTTCAGGAAGCTCCGGCATGGCGGGGCGGAGAGTAGCGCGAAGCGGGGCGGCGCGCTATGGTCCGGCGCATGCCACAGACCGACAATCGCGCGCCGGGGCCAGGATCGGGGCCGGGACCGAAAAACTCCGGTGCCGGCACGACCCATTTCGGTTTCGAGGACGTCCCCGAGACCGAGAAGGCGGGCCGGGTGCGCGGCGTGTTCGAAAGCGTTGCCAACCGCTACGACCTGATGAACGACCTCATGTCGGGCGGCATTCATCGGCTTTGGAAGGGCGCCATGATCGATTGGCTGGCGCCGCGCCCGGGCATGGCACTTTTGGACGTGGCCGGGGGAACCGGCGATATCGCGTCACGGGTGCTCGACCGTGTCGGCGCGGACGAGGCCGGTCCGATCGTGATCTGCGACCTGACGCCGGAAATGCTGGAGATTGGCCGGGGACGCGCCATCGATCGCGGTCTGGTCGGCACAGCCTGTCCGAACGGCTTGCATTGGGTGTGCGGCGACGCCCAAGCGCTGCCCCTGCCGGACCGCGCCGTGGACGCCTATACCATCGCGTTCGGGCTGCGCAATGTAACCCATATCGATCTCGCGCTAAGCGAGGCCCGGCGCGTGCTCAAACCGGGCGGCCGGTTCCTGTGCCTGGAGTTCAGCCAGGTGGTCGTGCCCGCCCTGGCCCGGCTTTACGATCTTTATTCCTTCAACGTGCTACCCGCCTTGGGCGCGCGCGTGGCCGGCGACGCCGCAGCTTATCGTTATCTGGCCGAAAGCATCCGCCGCTTTCCCGGGCAGCAAGACCTGGCGACGCGCCTGGGCGGGGCCGGTTTCGATCAGGTCCGTTACCGCAACCTGAGCGGCGGCATTGCCGCCCTGCATTCGGCCTGGCGGCTTTAGAGCGACATGATCCGCGCTTTTCGTATTGTGCTGCGCCTGTTCGTCATCGGGCGCACCCTGGCCCGCCACGACGCCCTGGCGCTGATCGAGGAATTACGCCTGGCGCCCAGCCTGGTGTGGCTGGTCCGCTTGCCCGGGCACCGCCGGGTCGAGGGACGCGCAGGGCAGAAGCTTTCCCGCGCGCTGATCGAGCTTGGCCCGGTCTTCATCAAACTGGGCCAATTCCTGTCGACCCGCGCCGATCTTTTGGGCGAGCAGATGGCGGCCGATCTGGCCGGGCTGCAAGACCGCCTGCCGCCCTTTGCCGGTGACGAGGCACGCGCCACCATCGAAACCGAGCTTGGCCAAGCGGTCGAGGCCCTGTTCGCCGCCTTCGACGCGGTGCCGGTCTCCGCGGCCTCGATCTCCCAGGTACATTTCGCGCTTACGAAGGCAGATGACGACGCCCCGAGCCGCGAGGTCGCGGTCAAGGTCTTGCGCCCCGGGATCGAGCGTGCCTTCGAACGCGACCTGGAGGTCTTCTACTGGCTGGCTCAATTGGTCGAACGCACCCAGCCGCGCCTGCGCCGTTTCAAGCCCATCGCCGTGGTCCGCGAGTTCGAGGAAATCGTCGGCATCGAGATGGACCTGGCCATGGAGGCGGCGGCCGCCTCGGAGCTGGCGGACAACTTCGAGGGCGATTCCAGTTATCGCACGCCGCCCATCGATTGGCGGCGCACCTCGCGCCGGGTGCTGACCATGGGCCGGATCGAGGGCATACGAATCGACGACCGGGCTGCCTTGCTGGCGGCTGGTTTCGATTTGTCCGAGGTCTTGGCAAAGGCGGCGGCGATCTTTTTCAAGCAGGTCTTTCGCGACGGCTTCTTCCACGGCGACCAACACCCGGGCAACATGTTCGTCGATCCCGACGGCAACATCGTCGCGGTCGACTTTGGCATCATGGGGCGCTTGGATCAGCAGACCCGGACTTTTCTGGCGGATATGCTGCTGGCCCAACTGGCGCGCGATTACCGGCGGTTGGCGGAGGTACACGTGCAGGCCGGCTATCTGCCGGCGGGGGCGCCGTTGGATGTCTTCGCCCAGGCCCTGCGCTCGGTTTCGGAACCGATCTTCGACCGACCTTTGGCCGAAATATCCTTCGCCCGTCTGCTCGCGCGCCTTTTACAATTAAGCGAATCCTTCAACATGCCGGTGCAGCCGCAACTGCTGCTCCTGCAAAAGAACATGATGATGGCCGAAGGGGTCAGCCGTAGCCTGGACTCAACGTTGAACATCTGGACCCTGGCGGAGCCCTTGATCGAGGATTGGATGCGCGCGACCCGTGGGCCGGAAGCCAGGCTGCGCCGCGCGGCCGAGGACATGGCCAATGCCGTAGAGCGTCTTCCCGGCCTGGTTGGTAAGGTCGATGCGGCCGCCGAGGCGATCAGTGGTCAGGGCTTGCGCCTGCACCCGAAGTCGTTGGAGGCGCTCGACCGGCGGGACGGCAGCACCTGGCAGATTCGTGCGCTGTGGCTGACGGTCGCGATTCTGGCCTTGGGATTGGTCGCCAGTCTTTGAGCGGGATAGCGGGATAGCACGCTAGGCGATGGCGTCGACCGCGTCGTCGCTGAGGTTGCCAGGCACAATCGTCATGGGCACGCGCAGCTTGCCGATCAGCTTGCCGGTCAAGGCCGATATGAGCGGCCCCGGTCCGCGCGTGCCGGTGTTGGCGCCAAGGACCAGGATCGAAATGCTGGGTTCCTCGTCAAGCAGTTTAAAGAGCTCGTCGCGCACCTTGCCCTCGCGCACGAAGAGGATAGGGATACTGCCGACCAGGTCGTTGACCTGGGCCGCAAGTCTTTGCAGCAACTGCTCACCCTCGCTGCGCGCCTCTTCACGCATCAGGTCGCCTACCGCTTGCCAATGCTGAAAGTCGGCCGGCTCGATCACATAGAGCAAGGCGACACGCCCGCCGGTGTTACGCGCCCGGCGGCTGGCAAACCGCAAGGCCACGCCCATTTCCTCGGTCTCGTCGACCACAACCAGAAAAATGCGGTCGCCGTGCTGCTCGTCGCCGGGCCGCGTATCGCTGGGAATCTCGCTCATGCCGCAGTACCGCTCAAACCTATCCCTTTCGGAACGCCAAGTGGGCCAACCATCCTGCCATTAAAGCGACGGCAATCGCAATCAGGCCGTAGTAAGCGGCATGCCGGGTCGCGAAGTCGAAAATGAAGGCCTCGGCGCCGATCTTACTCACGAACAAGGGCATGGTCTGCGCGGAAACCACCCGCCCCTCCTTGAGCAAATAGGTCATGGCCTGATAGGCGCCGGTTGGCACATTGGCCGGCAAGTGCAGCTCGACCCGAAACAGGCGATTGCCCAGAAAGGTGATTGAGCCGACCTCTTTCGCGTAAAGGCCACTGTCCTGGAAGTTTCGGATCAGGCCCCGGCGCCATTCGCGTGCGATATTGGGCGAGGCCTTGGCGCTCGGCAGCTCCAAACGCAGAGCGTCGACCCCCATTTCGTGGCGGGTGCGCACGACATCCGGGGCGATTTCGCGAATCGGCTTCGAGGTCGCGATTGCGTAAAAGCTGGGCGCGCGCTCGAAGGTCATCTGCGCAGTATTGGCCCAGATGCCCAGGACCCGGCTCTTGCGGTGCATGGTCACAGGGCGGTCCGGGCCGCGCACCACGATGACCACATCGCCCTCGCCCTCGACCGCGCCGAACAACAGCACGTCAGTGCCCGCGAAACCGGTCGTGATCGCGACCAGACGTTGGGACAAATCGGCGACCAGAGAATCAGCCTGGGCCGCCTTGACCGAAGCCAGGGTGGCAAGGCAAGCGACGGCACAGACTAGGCCCCGCGCGCAAATTGCGGCCCCGGCCATCAGTGCGCCACCCCCAGGGAATAAACGTCGGCCGGCGTGACCAGCAGATCGAAGAACAGCTTGCCGCACACCGCCAGCACCATGAGCGCGAGCAGACCACGCAGCTGTTCGCCCTGCAAGCGCGCGCCGGCGCGAGCGCCGAACTGCGCGCCGATCACGGCCCCGCTCAGGAGCAGCAAGGCCAAAACCACATCGACCGTTTGGTTGGCATAGGCCTGCAGGAAGGTGACGTTCGCGGTAACGAAGATGATCTGGAACAGCGAGGTGCCGATGACGATCGAGGTCGGCATGCCCAGCAGGTAGATCATCGCCGGGACCATGATGAAACCGCCGCCGACACCCATGATCGCGGCCAGCACGCCGACCAGGAAACCGACCCCGAAGGGCATAAGGGCCGAGATGTACAGCTTCGAGCGCCGAAAGCGCATCTTCAGCGGCAGGCCGTGAATCCAGGTGTGCTGGTGCAGCTTGCGCCGCTGGCCGGCAGATATCTTGCGCTGGCGCATGGAGCGCAGGCTTTCCACCAACATCAATGCGCCGATGATGCCCAGGAAGATGACGTAAGACAGCGAGATCACCAGATCGATCTGGCCCAAGCCGCGCAGGAAGGAAAACAGGCCGACGCCGAAAGTCGATCCGGCAATGCCGCCGACCAATAGGACCGAACCCATTTTGAAATCGACATTGCCGCGCCGCCAGTGGGCGAGCACGCCGGATACCGAGGACGCGACGATCTGATTCGCCTCGGTGGCGACGGCAACGGCCGGCGGCACACCGATAAAGATCAGAAGCGGGGTCATCAGAAACCCGCCGCCGACGCCGAACAGACCGGACAGAAATCCGATCGCGCCACCCATGCCCAGGATCAGGAAGACATTGACCGACATCTCGGCGATGGGCAGGTAAATTTGCATCGCCGGCGCTTAGTCTTTTATGGATGCGGACGCGGCGCGCATGGCTCGGCTTCGCGGCAAATTAAGTGGGTTACCGATATATCGTCGGCGGGAACGCTAGTGTTGCAACACTAACGCCATATGGACGTAGCGCCAATGCTTTGCGGGCATTCTTTCGGCCAATATGGCGAAAAAGTATCCGCTAGGGTACCGCCGCGGTCGGCCGGACCGGGCCCGGTGTGTCAGGCGCGCAGAAAACCGACCGCGTCATGGACCTCGGCCAGGATCGGTTGAGCGATCGCGCGGGCCCGCTCCGCCCCGTCGCGCAGCACCGCGTCGACGCTGGCCGGGTCGGCGGTCAGGCGTTCCATCTCGTGACCCATGGGGCCAAGCGCGGCAACCGCGAGGTCGGTAAGCACCGCCTTGAAGTGAGAGAATTGGCTACCGGCGAACTCCTCCAGGACATCGCGCAAAGGTTTGTCCGACAGGGCGGCGTAGATGCCGAGCAGGTTGTGGGCCTCGGGCCGGGCCTTGCGGGCTTCCTCCGGCAACGCGCCGGCAGCGTCCAAAACCTCCGCGCCGGGCAGAAGCTCAGGGTCGCTGGTCGCCTTGCGGATCTTCTTGGCGATGTCGTCGGCCGTGTCGGTCATGTTGATCCGGCTCATGTTCGAGGGCTCAGACTTGCTCATCTTCCGCGCGCCGTCGCGCAGCGACATGACCCGGGTCGCGGCGCCAAAGATCAGGGGCTCGGGCACCGGAAACAGCTCGACCCCGAAGTCGTTGTTAAACTTCTGGGCGACGTCGCGGGTCAGCTCCAGGTGCTGCTTCTGGTCCTCGCCGACCGGCACGTGGGTCGCCTTGTAGGCCAGAATATCGGCGGCCATGAGGTTGGGATAGGCATAGAGCCCAACGCTGGCGTTCTCGCGGTGCTTGCCGGCCTTCTCCTTGAACTGGGTCATGCGGTTGAGCCAGCCCAAGCGAGCCACGCAGTTGAAGATCCAGGCCAATTCCGCGTGCTCGGCGACCTGGCTCTGGTTGAAGATGATGCAGCGCTTGGGGTCGACCCCGGCAGCCAGATAGGCCGCCGTGACCTCGCGGGTGTGGGCCTTCAGCTCCTTGGGGTCCTGCCAGACCGTGATCGCGTGCATATCCACCACGCAGTAGATGCAGTCGTAATCGTCCTGCAGGGCGACGAAGTTCTTGATCGCCCCCAAGTAGTTGCCGAGGTGCAGATTGCCGGTGGGCTGCACGCCCGAAAAGATGCGTTTCATGTGGCTGGCCTCCTGAGCCGGCGCCTTATCGCCGCTCGCCCGGCCAGGGTCAAGACCGCCGGCGCCGCAAAAGCCCGGCCAGCTCGGCCCGGTCGACGGCGCCGAGCGCCATGGCCAGGCCGCCGTAGGCGAGCAAGCCGGCCGCGATCAGGATCGCCAGCCCCGCGACGCGGTAGGAAATCGCCCTGTCGAACCACGTCATCAGGCCGCCTTGGAGTCCCGAAAGCACCGCCCCCATGACCAGGCTAGCCAGTGCGATGCGCGGCAGGCGGCGGCGTAGGCGCGTATCGAGGCTCAAGAACCCACGCCCACGCAAGGACCCGGCCAGCAGCAGGACCATGAGCCAGGCCGACAGGGCGGTCGCCAGGGCCAGGCCGACATGGCCGAAGCCCCGGTCGCGCAGGGCCCAGAACAGGGCCAAGCTGAGCACGATGTTCGCCACCACACCGATCAGCGCCATCTTGAGCGGGGTCACGGTATCCTCGCGGGCGAAGAAGGCCGGCTGCAACAGCTTGACCAGCACGAAGGCGGGCAGGCCGCAGGCATAGGCGCCGAGCGCCCAAGCGGTCGCCTCCGAGGCCTCGCGGCCGAAGGCGCCGCGCTCGAACAGCACGATCACGATCGGCCAGGGGATGACCAGCAGGGCGACGCTGGCCGGCAAGGTGAGCAGCAGGGCGAACTCCAGGCCCCGGTTGAGGCTGGTCATGGCCTCGCCCTCCGCCCCGGCGCGCAGCTTTCGCGACAATTCGGGCAGCAGCACGATGCCGAAGGCGACCCCGATCAAGCCGAGCGGCAACTGATACACCCGGTCGGCGTAATAGAGGTAGGAGACCGCGCCCGCCTGGAGCGAGGCGATGATCGTGCCGACCATAAGGTTGATCTGCATGGCGCCGGCCGAGGCGATGCCCGGCCCCATGAGCTTGAGCAGCCGGCGAACACCCGGCGTCAAGCGCGGGCGCGGCAGGCAAAGGTCCATGCCGGCGCGGTGCGCGGCAATGGCCAGCAGCAGGAACTGGCCGACCCCGGCCGCGGCCACGCTCCAGGCCAGAACCTGACCCGGGTGCCCGGTCCGTGGCAGGACCAGCACCAGGGCCGCGATGAAAACGACGTTCAGCAGGATCGGCGCGGCGGCGGCGGCGGCGAACTTGTAGAGCGAGTTGAGCACCCCGCCGAACAGGGCGACCAGGGCCATGAACAGCAGATAGGGAAAGGTGATGCGGCTGAGCTGGACCGCAAGGTCGTACTTTTCCGGGTCGGCCAGGAAACCGGGCGCCAGCACCACCATGAGCCAGGGCATGAAGGCCATGGCCAGCGCGCTGAGCGCCAGCACGCTGGTGAGCAGCACCGCCAGGCTATGCTCGGCGAAGGCGCGCGCGGCGGCCTCGCCGCCCTCCTCCAAGCGCCGGGCGAACAAGGGCACGAAGGCGGCGTTGAAGGCGCCCTCGGCGAACAGGCGGCGAAACAGGTTGGGCAGGCGGAAGGCGACGAAAAAGGCGTCGGCCACCGGCCCGGTGCCGAGCGCCGCCGCGATCAGGATATCGCGCAGGAAGCCCAGGACACGGCTGATCCCAGTGTAACCGCCGACGGTGGCGAGAGAACGGACGAGAGCCATGAACCAGGGGGCCGCAATGGTGGGCGCCGGACCGGGCCTTCTACTCGGGCCGAATCGGACTAGGGTCTAGCCGACTTCTACTAACCGAAAGTGGCGAAACAAGGAAGCGGCCGAATTCTGTCGGCCCGGCCACAACGGGTACCTGGAAGATTGCGGCGGTCGAGTGCCTTGCCGCCGTCGCATGGGACACTTCGACCGCGCCCGAAGCATCCGACATCCCTTGGGTGGTACCTTCCAGGGAACATGATTACAGGGAAATGGATGCAGAGATGGAAAACCCGCGGCTCACACCTGTTGCCTTAAACGATGGTTTCGTCGTGGCCATAACCATCGAGGCCAAAGAGGGCGAGGCGGAGACGGTTGCCGCCATCTTGCAAGGCTTGGTGGCGCCCACCATGGCCGAACCCGGTGTAAAGCTTTTCCTGCCGTACCGCTCCCCAACGAACCCCGCATTGTTTTTTATCTTCGAACTTTACGTCGATGAGGCGGGTTGGGGCGCGCATCAGGAAACGGCGCACTTCAAAGACGCCATCGAAGAGCTCGTGCCACGGGCCGGGCGGCGAGAGCGTGTGCCCTTTGTGCCTTACGTGCCGATCTAGGCCGGGATGCAAGGTTTACCCCGCGACCCGTGCAGCGCATGCGTCAGCCGTCGGCGAGCGGCGCCAAGACCTCCGCGCACTTGAGGCTGTAGCCGGGGTCTTCGCCGTCTTCCATATGCCAGGATGCCGATAGGCCCGCGTGGGCGAAGGCGAAGTCCAGGACGCGCCGGGCATACAGATCAAGGCGGCGCGCATAAAGGTGCGCGAACCGGTTCACGCGGTCTTGGCTATGAACCAGGTTTCCATGAGGCCTGGGGTTGCAAAGCAAATTGGCGACCTCATAGCTTCGTTCGCCTATGAGCGCCTTGGGATCGATCGCGAGCCAACCCCGTTCGCCGCCATCGATTACATTGTCGTGATGCAGATCGCCGTGAAGCGGAGTTCTATCGTTTTCCGTGGCAAGCAACGTTCGCGCGACATCGGCACATCGGCGCAAGACAGCATGGGTTTCTTGACGATCGAAGAGCGAAGAAAACTGCACCGTCAAAGGGGTCAGAGATCTTGGGGCTTCGCAGTTCCGTTGGCCGTGGAGCATTGCCACGGTGTCGGCGAGAACCTCGCCGGCTTCGGTGTCCTGGCCCGTTGCCGCCATCCTGGATAGGGAACGCTGGCCGGTGGCACGCTCCATCAAGAGTGCTTTTGCATCCGCTTCGAATAAGACAACCGCGCCCCGACCATCGTAGTACCTGAGAAGGTCCGCCGCGTTTCCTTCATCGCTGGTCGGCTTTAGGAGTTTCAGAATCGCCGGTGTGTCCGAACGCCGCACCGGTTGTATCCAGCTTGTCGGCGTCTCGAGGCGGTCGCCGTCGATGTGCAACGACCACTGTATCAAGTATCGCGCGATGTCCGCGTCGGCCATTTGAGTCTCTCAGTACAAGCACCCGCCCAAGATCAGCCTATGAGGATCGGCAAATCAAGTTGGCACGGCGAAAAGAGTGCAAGGATGCTTGCGGCCATCATCGGCGCAGGGGTGCGCCGGCGCTAGTCCTTGAGGAGGTACTGGCCGGCCAGGATGTACTTCATGGGGTTCTGGGCTTGCCCGTCGAAGCGGACCTCGTAGTGCAGGTGGGGCCCGGTGCTGCGGCCGGAACTGCCCAGAAGGCCGATCTGCTGGCGGTGGCCGATCTGTTGTCCGTCCTTGACCAAAATCTTGCGCAGATGGGCATAGCGGGTGCGCAGACCGTGGCCGTGGTCGATCTCGATCATGCGGCCATAGCGCCCGTGCTGGCCGGCGAAGACCACCACGCCGGGCGCGGTCGCGCGGATCGGGGTGCCGAAGGGAGCCACGAAATCGACCCCGAGGTGGCGCGCATGGCGCTTGGTCAGGGGGTCCTGGCGGCGGCCGTAGGCGCTGCTGATCCGGTATTGGTCGAGCGGGATCGCCAGGGGCAGGTGGCGCACCGCCTGCCGCAGGGCCGACCAGCGCTCCAGCCGGGCGTCGAGACGCGCCAGCAGAACCGCAAGCTTGCCGCCGGGCTCGGCATCTTCGCCCGCCATGAGGCCTTGGCTATAATCGGGTCCGATATCCTGACCGGGACCGGCCCCCGGCATTCCGGCGGGAATATAAGGCCCGCCTTTGCCCAGCCAACCCAGATCGAGATCCTCGGCGCCGTAACCGGCGGGCTCGAGGTCGGCCACCTCTGGTTCGGCCGGCGCGCGGTCGGCTGATTTGAGCTTGGCTATTTCGAGTTCCACCGCCGGTGCGTCCGGATCGTCTGGGCCAGACCTGGCCGACATGACGCCAGCGATCAGCCTATCGGAATCCAGGCCGGTCATGGCGATGGTCCTCTCGACCATACGGCTTTCCGCCCTGGCCTGCTCACTCAAGCGTTCGATCACGTCCTGCTCGGATCTCTGCAAATCCGTCAGGCGGTATTGCAACTCGCCGATCCGCAAGGCCATGGAATTGCGCTGATCGCGCAGGGCGAGCCGGCCCGCCAGTTCCCGCGACCTACCCTGGTCCAGGGCCGCGATCCGGGCCTCGAGCACCACGCGGCGCGCCAGAGTCTCGCGCAGTTGCCGGTCGAGCGCCGCATTGGTCCGGGACCGATGGACGATCTCGAGCCGCTTGGCCGCCAGGTCTTCTTTGTCGAGGACATTGCCGAGGGTCGCGAGCGAGCCCCAGGCGACCAAAAGGACGGCGGCGGCCAGCGCTGAGCCGGCGGCCAATTTCTGCACCCACGCGCTCAGGCGGACGAAACGGAACCGACCGCCCCAGGTAAAGAACACTTCGCGCGGCGCGAAAGCGCGCGCCAGGAAGCCATCCTCCCCCGCGCCGCGCGGGCCGGACATCAGACCACGCCCCCGCGCGGTCGGGACCGCCAATAAGCATATGAGGTCGCCATGTTCATCTTATGAAATGATCTCAATAGCTTCGTATAGAACATCCAGTATTTTACATAAAGGAACAAATTAATGCAAATGGTAATAATATTAACTGGAATTATTTACTATATATATTTACCAGGTGAAAATACCTACTGCTGCACGGCATGGATGGGGAATGCCAATACTACGGCATAGTGCCATTGGATTACGGTATTGCGCCCCGGAACGGCGCCTAAGTAGAGGATCGGCGCGGGCCAAACACCCGCAATCGGTCTAGTTTTCTTTTCTGGGGCCGACTTGAAGGATTTTTGCGCCGCTTTTATAGGCTTCGATGGCGGGCATGATCTTGACCCCGCTGCCAAACTCGATGCACGCGCAGGCCGGGGGCATGTCCTTCGGGCATTGATCGTGGAGGCCCGGGGTCGAGCGCGCCGGCGCGCTGCTTTCAGGCACAGGGTCCTGGGTTTCGCCGGCCCAAAGGGGGGCAGGCATAAACAGCCAAATAGCGGCGATGAGGTATTTCATGGCGGGCCCATCATCGCGGCTTTCGGCGCCGATGTCCTTCGGGAAACCCACGCCGCCGGCCTCCATAAACCGAAAGATCGCCGCCGCAAGGCCGCGCGCGCTCGGGTAAAGCGCGGCGTGGCGATGTCCGTCGCTATGCAATCGAAAAACTGGAGCGGGCGATGAGATTCGAACTCACGACCCCAACCTTGGCAAGGTTAGGGATGCACTGCATAACTAATTGATATTTGGTTCATTTCTGCAGGACCTTTGCACTCTGCACAGATTTTGCCCAGGGTAGGCGGTTGATCGCGGCGGCCAAATGGTCGGGGTTCACGTGCGTGTAGCGGAAGACCATCCTCTCCGACTTCCAACTGCCGAGCGCCATGAGCGCGGCCACATCCCGGTTCGCGGCATAAAACCATGTCGCCCAGGTGTGCCGGCAATCGTGGGGCCGATAGCGCGGTTTCCAGCGGATTTTCTTCTTGCCGTCGTGCCGGCCAATATAGGTCACCTTGTCGGCTAGGCCGGCGCGCTTCAGGGCGCCGATCCATGCGGTTTTGATCGGACCGCCGCCATCGCACCGCCGCTCATAGGGCACGTGCTCCATCTTGCCACCACGGGTCCATGACGGTCGGCGGAACACCGCGCCGTCACGGTGTGGCAGTTTTGCCAACTCGACAAACACGCGGTCGTTGAGCGGCGCGCCGCGCGCTTGGCCATTCTTCGTGTCCGTGAACCAAACGCGACGTTCGGCCAGGTTCACGTCCCGCCACTCGAGATAAACCGCCTCACTCACCCTGGCGCCAGTGCCGAGCAAGAACACGACCAAGGGCCGGAAGTGCGGCGCGGCAGCATCAATGATATTCTCCGCCTGGTCAGGCCGGAACCAATCGGTTCGACCCTTGGGTCGTCTCGTTCGCTCAATTCGGCGGAAATCGGTCCAACCGCGCTTCGCGGCATGGGTTATGACCACCACCAGCGGGGTGTAGATTTGGCGGTTGCGGGTCACCGGCCCGGCGTTCGGCTTCAGCGCAATTGCCGCGCTGTCAATTTCGGCCTGGCCTATCTGCGCGAGCGGCGTAGCGCCGAAATCACTCGACGTCATTCTTTCGATTCTGGTCGGGTCAAGAAATGCCCACAGAGTTGAGTTTGGTGCCGTTGCGGCACACCGTTGTGGCGCGCTAGCCGCCGTCTGTGCCGACGACACCTAATCCCGGTTGCCGACAATATGGCGCTAGTTTGTGGGCGCTGATCGCCATACCCAGGACCTTGGCGCCGGCCGGGCATGAAACATGTTATCTTGACTCCGTACTATAGTACGGAGTCCAAACTCGGTTCTGCGAAAGGATTTACACGCAATGAGGATCAGCGTAGTAGCCAAAAATACCGGTGTCGGCGTCGAGACGGTCCGGTTCTACGAACGCCACGGCCTGATCGAGCAACCGCCCAGACCGTCTGGCGGTGGATTCCGAAGCTATCCGCCAGAGGTTGCGGAGCGGATCCGGTTCATCCGCCAAGCGCAGAGCCTGGGATTCTCCCTGAAAGAGATCGTCGAGCTCCTGTCTCTTAGAGCCGACCCTTCCGCGGACTGTAGCGACGTTCGACGACGGGCCCAGTCGAAACTCGAGGAAGTCGACGAGAAAATCTCGAGCCTGACCGTAATCCGGACTGCGCTCCAAAGTTTGGTCGACGCATGCCCGGGAGAGGGCGCGGCGAGGTTTTGCTCGATCCTCGATAGTCTCGAAAGCCAGGCAAGGGGCGACGTGCAATCGGAAAAACGAAGGAGATAAAGCCATGCCCGCCACAAGGAAGATTGAGATTTTCAGCGCAGGCTGTCCAACTTGTGATGAGGCGGTATCGCAAGTTAGGGCCCTAGCGTGTCCGTCTTGCGAGATCGTGGTGCTCGATATGAAAGATTCGACGGTCGCACAGCGGGCCAAAATTCTGGGCGTTCGCTCCGTTCCAGCCGTCTCTATCGACGGTAGGCTGGCCGACTGCTGCGCGGGTCGCGGGCCGGACGAGGCGACTCTGCGGGCAGCGGGCCTCGGCCAACCCTTGCCGTGAGCGGCATCAAGAAGAATGGCAGCGTATCAGCTGAATTCGAACGGGAAGTCGCAAAAGATCGGGTGCGAGCGGCAAACCTGCCTCTGCTCTACATTGCCTGAAGCGCAGCGCCGCTAAAGCGACCTTGAGAACAGGGAAACCGGAATCCTGACACTCAGGCAAACGACACAGTGCCCGGGCTGTCTTTCGACGCCTCTACAGGAGACATGGTGAGGTGAAAGCTCGGACAATTCTCGGCACCGGCATCGTTGGCTCCATCATATTCGCCATAGGCTGCTTCACGCCGGCATTGGTCTTCCTGTTCGGCCTGGCCGGGTTCTCGGCGTGGATGGGCTGGTGGCTGGATTATTTCCTGCTCTATCCCGGATTGGCGATCTTTCTCGCCATAGCGGCTTACGGCCTAGTCATGCTCAAGTGGAGGAGGACGCGATGATGCGACAATCGACGATCACGTGTCCGAAATGCGGGCATCGGAAGAGCGACACCATGCCGACTGACGCGTGCCAGTTCTTCTACGATTGCGAAGGTTGTGGCGCCGTGCTTCGGCCGAAAACAGGGGATTGCTGCGTGTTCTGTTCTTATGGGACTGTCCCGTGTCCCCCTATTCAGGAAATGCGGCGGAAGGGCTAAAAAGCTGTATCCTCCGCCGGCTCTCGCCTTGTGACCGCCCATTCGCGAGCCACGATCCCGGCGGCCAGCAACACGCCAGCGGCCGCAACGTAGACACGCACCGGCTCGAAATAGGTGAGCAGCAGCTCACCGCCGAAGAGCAGCAACAGAACCTTGTTGCATACCGGACAAGCGACGCCGATGAAGCCGAGGATGCCGCTGGCGCTTGCGGTCTTTATCGAGCAAAACGGTCTTCGGATAACGACATACACGCCGAGCAGAAGGGACAGGATCGCCATCAGCGAGACTTCCCAGCCTCCGGCAGGCGTCATTCGAATAAAGAGAGGATTCTCCCAAAGTGCCGCTACGGTGCCGAGCCCCGCAAAGGCCACGGCGGCGACGGCTGCGCCTTTCAACACCTGTTTGAGGCTATAGTCTCTTTCCATCATTCGGATCATAGCGCCGCTACCTCAAAAATTCTATAGATAGACAGCTCTCGCCTGGCGGCCCGGGTGGCAAACGGTCAATTTTGCTAGCCCTTAGCTGATTTGAAATTGCTGACATCCATGTAGTGCCGCAAGAATTCAACAGCTTCTGGTGAATCCCATCTTGTCGCCCCTACAATGAAGTCGGCGACGAGGCCGCTGACGGTACCGTGATCAGGAACAAGAGTGGCGAACCGTTCGATCGGCTTCGCCGCCACGGGGTCCGCCCCGGCCGGTCCTGTACTGAGGTCGAGAGACAGGTTGACGACAGCTGGAACGTAGATATCGCTGCAGACCAGAAGCTCGGCCCTTCGCCGCGGTCCGACCGTCTCGCCTCGATCACGGCGTTGGCTGGCTATGTCGCTGGAATGTCCCCCGCCTAGCCCAATAGAGTCTTACAAATTTGTCTGGGAACGCTTTTGCCAGGCCCGGATTGCACCGGTGCAATCTATGCCCTCTGATTTGGAACGAAAGTTTTCTATTCCTGCCGCCAACCTTTGTTGGAGACGCTATCAGACGTATTGTCTTCCGCCGAAGGTGGCTGCACTTTCCAGCGTTTGAGCTTGGCGCCCAACGCCTTCGCCAGTAACGGTAGGGCCGTAATGGCGCCTATTGCCAGAACTGCCATCATCATGCGGTTCGCATCGGCTGAGGCCAGTTCACCGCCAAAATGGGCCAGGAAAAAGCTTGCCGGAATAATCCCAGCGACGGTAGCCACGGCGAATCGCCATAGCGTTAGCGACGTAAGGCCGGCCGCATAGCTCACGATATCAAATGAGATGAAGGGCATCAGCCGAGATAAAAAGACAGTCGCCATAAGAACCTTTTGCGAACCGAAGAGACCGGCGTCTAAGCGATCTCCGAACCAGGTCCGTATGAGGTCGTAGCCGAGCAACCGCGCAAGGCCGAAAGCGATGAGCGCGCCCATCTCGGCACCTAGAAGGACATAGATTGTACCCCAGAGATGCCCATAAGCAGCCCCCGCCACCAAGGCAATCGGCGCACTCGGAATCGGACTTAAGACGACGGCGGTAGCTATAAGTCCTATGACCAGGAACGGGCCCCAAGGCCCCAGGGCCTCGATCATGGTTTCGAGCGCATCACCGTCAAACAGCCCTCCCACGACCGCAGACGTCGAGAGAAGCCAATAGGCGGAAATGACGGCGACCAAGGCGATGCACGCCGTGACGACCTTGGCCCACCTATTGCTCACTATAAGCCTCCATTTCCCAATTCCGCCATATTCCAGCCGTCAGATAGCCGGAGTCCGCAATTACTCTGTTGAATTCCACGGGACGTAGCTAGAGCCTTTGGTTTCGGTTCAACGATTTGAGTTTTTCGGCCTGGGAGTGCGAAAACCGGTGTCGATCGGCAGGGTTCATTCGGTTGCGCCAACCCCATCTCGCAAATGAGCGGTTCTCACGGCCTTGACCTTCACCGCACCTTAACCTGATACGGGCGATATTACCGTGGTAGCGAGGATCTTTGCCAGACAATGGCGCCGAAGTAAGAAAGAGAAAAGTTTCCGGTCAAAACGGTGTGAATGTCTCTTTCTCGCTCTTGACCTTCCACTAGGGGAAGCCCCATATCGTTCAGTGTTGGAAACGTGTAACAGGTTCAAGCGGTGATGGAATTAGCAGAAGGCATAACGCGACGGGCGGCACGGATGGGCCAGATTCTGGCCCTTCTCGCCGCCCTATTTCTAGCCTTCGATCCGCATCCGCTTCTTGCGCAATCCGATGCCGGGTCTGGTCAGGGCCATCTCGAATCTTTCTGCGAGGCGCTTGACACGGATATGTCACAATCGCACGGCGAGGATGGCCTCCCGAGTTCTCACGGTGATTGCACTCATCACTTCGACCCCTTGGTCCGCGGACCAATTGAGTTCGGCATCCACTATGTTTCCGTCGGGGTTGCGCCGCCACACTCAGAGCCTGTTCGACAGCAGAATCCAGCCTCCGATCCTCCCCCACCTCGATTTCAATCCTGACCCGCTAACGCGTTTCTGAACGCATCGGATTGCTGAGGCCAGGACGCCCAGTTCCGAGCGAACGGAGACGCATGGTCTTACGCCAGCAGGATGGAATATCGTCATGCGCGAGAACTCTCGCGAAGGGGTGGAGTGCGCCCAACGCGCCGCTGATTCTTTGCCTGAAAACGGACAGGACGGCAGTAGACGTGCCATTGCTACGTTCTCCTGCATTCGGTCCGCCGGCCTGTACGACCCACGAGCATCTTCAACCGATCCGGCTTCGATGAGCCGCACTGCGGCTATGCGAGACCGATCTCTACCCGGTGCTGCCGTGACGCAATACGGCAGCGGATTCACAGTGGCATCGCGCCCCATATCAAACCAAAGGAACCAAATCATGCGTACCAAGATTTCCAAGGCTCTCCTCGCCGCCGCCGCAACTGTCGCTTTATCCACGTCCGGCACGGCACTTGCCGCTGGTGCGCACGACGGCGGCCATGGCCATGCTGGCGCTTTCGCCTTCGGCGACCCAGGCAAGCCATCCGAGGCCAGCCGGACTATTGAAATCACGATGGCCGACAACTACTACGAGCCGGAAAAACTCGTGATCCAAGCCGGAGAGACGATTCGGTTCGTGGTCAAGAACGAGGGTGAGTTCCTGCACGAGTTCAACCTCGGCACAGCCGCCATGCACGCTGAGCACCAGAAGGAGATGATGACCATGATGGAGCATGGCATGCTGAGCGCGACCGGAATGAACCATGAGATGATGAAAATGGACCACGGATCGATGGGTATGTCGGGTCACGTCCACGACGACCCCAACAGCATCCTGGTCGAACCGGGCAAGACTCAGGAAATCGTTTGGAAATTCGCGGCCGCCACCGGTCTGGAGTTCGCCTGCAACGTGCCGGGGCACTACGAGGCCGGCATGATGGGCGAGATCGAGTTCGGAAAGGTGCCCCAGACGGCCAAGGGTAGCTAACCGCTGGACGGATGGAGAACGCACAATGAGCAATCGAAATTCCCTGTCTTTGGGACTGGCCGCCGCGAAATCAGCGGCAATTCTGGGGGTCGCGTCGGCGCTATTAAGCGCCGGCCCGGCCCTGGCCGGCATCTACGACCTATCCGTCGACCGGGTCGAGATCGACACCGGCGATTTCGTCACGGCGGGGGTTGGTTTCAACGGCACCTCCCCTGGGCCGACCCTCCGGTTCAAGGAAGGCGAGGAGGTGACCATCAACGTCACCAACAACCTTGACGAGCCGACCTCCGTTCATTGGCACGGTTTGATCTTGCCATATCAGCAGGACGGGGTACCGACCATCAGCTACGATGGAATAGCGCCGGGGGAGACCTTTACCTACAGGTTCCCGGTCGTTCAGTCCGGAACCTACTGGTTCCACAGCCATTCGGGCTTTCAAGAGCCCGATGGCGCCTACGGGTCCATTATCATCGAGCCCAAGGGCCGGGAGCCGTTCCGATACAACCGGGAATACGTCGTCCAGCTGGCTGACAAGCATCCGCATTCGGGGCACCGGGTGATGCGGAACCTGAAGATGACGCCGGACTACTACAACCGGAAGCAACGGACCCTGTTCGACTTCTTCAATGACGTCGAGGAGAAGGGCCTCGGGGCCACGCTGTCAGAGCGCGGCGACTGGGGCGAAATGCGGATGATGCCCACGGATATCGAGGACGTGCAGGGCTTCACCGCGCTGATCAACGGCAAGGGACCAGAACAGAACTGGACCGGGCTTTTCAAACCGGGCGAGCGGGTCCGGCTGCGCTTCATCAACTCGTCCGCAATGACGTACTTTGATGTTCGTATTCCCGGCCTGCAGATGACGGTCGTTCAAGCGGACGGCAACAACGTTCAGCCTGTCAAGGTCGACGAGTTCCGGATCGGCGTTGCGGAGACCTACGACGTGATCGTGCGCCCGAAGGACGAGCGCGCCTATACGATCTTCGCCGAAACCATGGGCCGGACGACCTATGCCAGAGGCACCTTGGCACCGGCCGAAGGCATGGCCGCCGACGTTCCGGAAATGCGGTCCGCGCCCCTCCTGACCATGGCCGATATGGGCATGGACCACGGTTCGATGGCGGGCATGGACCACGGTACCATGGCGGGCATGGATCAAGACACTATGGCCGACGGCACCCATACCATGGCGGACGGCACGGTGATGCAGGGCGAAAGCCGCGCGGGGATGAATCGCTCGGCCACGCAGGGCATGAACCACGGCAGCATGCAAGGCATGGACCATTCCAAGATGACGATGGGCGCCAAGCCCGACCCCTTCTATGCGCCAGGAAGTGGGCTGGTCCCCAAGGCCGCCAATGGCGGCAGGTTTCTCTCCTACGCCGACTTGAAAGCGCAAAAGCCGCTCTACGAGGACCGCGCACCGACACGTGAGATCGAACTTCGGCTCACCGGCAACATGGAACGCTACTCGTGGTCGATCAACGGCGTGAAATACGGCGATGCGGAGCCGCTAAGGCTGAAATACGGCGAACGGGTCCGGTTCAAGTTCGTCAATGAGACCATGATGACCCACCCCATGCATCTGCACGGCATGTGGTCGATCCTCGACAACGGCAACGACAAGTGGAACCCGATCAAACACGTTGTCAGCGTGTCGCCCGGCACCACAGTCTATATGGAGACGGAAGTGGATGCGCCGGGGCAATGGGCCTTCCACTGCCATCTGGCTTACCACGCGGCGGCCGGCATGTTCCGAATGGTTATCGTTGAAGGCGGCCCACAGTCGGCCAGCTTAAACTGAGGAACCGCAGATGATTGAAACAACCTTAATGCGTTCGCTGCTTGCGTTACTGGTGGCCGGGGCTTTGACCCCGGCAATCTCCTCAACGCCAGTGTCTGCTCAAGAAACCCAATTCATCGCCTATGGCACCACCTTTGAACAGCTCGAATATCGCAGGTCGTCGGACAGCAACGTCTTGGCATGGGATGGCGACGCATTCATCGGCACGGACGAATGGAAACTCGTCTGGCAAACGGAAGGAGAATACGCGACCGAGCCGGACGAGTTCGAAACCCTAGAGAACCAGTTCCTAGTGACCCGCCTCATAACGGATTTCTTCGATCTGAAGGCAGGCATTCGCTATGACTCGCCCGCGGGGGAAGACCGCCTTTTCGGTGTATTGGGGCTGCAGGGACTGGCACCGCAATTCATCGAGGTGGATACGGACCTGTTCTTCAGCGAAAAGGGCGACGTCTCCGCCCGTCTGGATCTCGACTACGAGATCCTGATCACGAACCGCGTCATCCTGACCCCGACCGCCGAGATCGACTTCGCTTTCTCCGACGACGAGGAAATTGGCGTGGGAGCAGGCCTCGCGTCGACAGAGTTCGGCCTTCGTCTCAGCTACGATCTGATTGATCGCGCGATCGCGCCCTACATAGGCATGTTCTACGAGCGCGTCTATTTTGAAACTGCCGATTTCGCGAGAAACGAGGGCGAAGATGTTGATGAACTGTTCGGCGTCGTGGGGGCAAAGATCAGGTTTTGATTTCTAGCGAATCATCTGATCTAGGAGCCCTAAAAGAGCCACTGAGCGGCGGGATCGTTCTCTTTAGTTTCGGTAACCTTGTAGCGGGTAACGCGCGACTTAACCGAGACTAAACGAACCAAAATAGACCGGCAGGTTAATACCGACGGAATCCAGGGGCGCATTTAAGGAGGGGAATGAGGGAAAAAACCGCTACGTGCATGAAGAGGCGATACGATGAACGAGACACTGGACCTACACGACGGCGGCCACTTGATCGGCCTCTGGCTCTTCCAGGCCACCAACGCCTGGTTCGAATTCGTGCTCCACACCGTTCTGATGGTTGCGCCGTTCGCGCTGGCTTTGATCCTTGGCACTTGGCTGGTTCAGTTTTCTCGATACTTCGCGAAACGAATTCTCAATCGCTCCGCTGGGCCGCACGAAACCGCCGCGTTAGGAGCACATACATCAGGCATTTTCCGGTATGTTCTCAAGTACACGCGGCGGAGCCAGTCATCGCTCCTTGCCGCTGCTTTGGTTGCGATGCCCCTGTTGTACGCCGGCCTCGAGCTGCCAAAGTTGATCATCAACAACGCGATTTCTTCTGGACATTTCCCGATCAAGTTCGGCGAAATGTCGCTATCGCAGACCAACTACCTCTTCTTTCTCTCCGGCGTATATCTCGCCGTCATCTTAGCAAGCGGGTCTATCAAGTACGCGATCAACGTCCATAAGGGGCGCGTCGCCGAATCCCTCCTGCGGCGCCTACGTCTGACGATCTACCGGCACTGGCGGCGGAACGTGACCCAGTCGGAACGTACGGAGGTGATACCGATGCTCGTCCAGGAGGTCGAGCCAATCGGCGGTTTCGCCGGCGACGCTTTCGTCGTGCCGCTATTTCAGGGTGGGACTTTCTTGACCATCCTCGCCTTCATGTTCATGCAGGATCCCGTGCTGGGTGCGGCCGCGATCACCTTGCTTCCTATCCAGCTCGTCCTGATTCCGCGCCTTCAGCGCAAGATAAACGACCTCGCGAGGCGACGCGCCCGCGAGATGCGGGGACTCGGCGGCGTAATCGGCCGGGAAATCGCCTCCCAATCTGTGGGGGTTGGTGACACACGACGACAAGTGACGGACGGTTTGCACCGTATTGCGGAGATCCGTTTCGAGATTTACCGGAAAAAGTTTCTTATGAAGGGCCTGAACAACTTCATAACTCAATTGACGCCATTCTTTTTCTATACCGTGGGCGGGTATCTCGTTATCGAGGACCGCCTCTCGTTTGGCGCTCTTGTTGCCGTCCTGGCCGCCCACAAGGATTTCTCCGCTCCGCTAAAGGAACTCCTGAGGTACTACCAGACCAAAGAAGATGTCCGGGTGCGCTTCGAAGAGACAAAGCGTTTTCTATTGGCGAACACCTCCCGGCCGCGGGCGACCGGCAGCGCCGCGGGCGACCGGCATCCTTCAACTTGCGTATGTGTTCATTGCCGCCCGCAACCCAACAAAGTCGACCGGATACCAGCTGCGGCGGGCAAATTGGAGGGAGTTCTGGGAGAAAGGATATTCCGGCCATGCGCCCCGCAAAACTACTCGCCTTAGCTTTTGCCGCGACCAAGAGAGAGACCTTTTCGAACTAAGATTTGGACGCCGATACCAGTTCCGCCCCGTTCACTACTGACCTCGTGGAGGAATCGAAAATCATGCCTGCACACGCACGCCGAACGCCTATTTCTACGATTCTCGCTTTGTCCGCCGCGTTTGCCGCGGGAGAGACGGCGAAAGCAGATCAGCCTCCGGATCATCATGGTCAGGTCACCATTGAGAACATTTGGATCACGCCTGCGAAAGCAGGTGACCGGAGTATTCTGCGTCTTCGGATCACAAATGAAGGCCATGATCATGCCCGTCTTCTAGGAGTCGAAACAGCGATCACCAAGGACACGCGGATCGTCGGGCGAATAAGCGACCACGAAACAACAACGTTCGATTCGATCGGTGTCCGCGCCGATAGCGATCTTGATCTTACAACTGACCACATGTGGATTGAGATCGGGCCTTTGGTGCGCACGATTATGTCCGGCGAATCGATCCCTGTCGAACTGGTCTTTGTACGAAACCGCGTCCGCGTAGACGCGCACGTGCACGGTGCCGAGGGATAGTCTCTTAAGACGAGTGGGGGTTTAAGATTGTCGGTCATTACCGCGGTAGTTACATTGCCGCTCAAGGCGAACTTTGACGCTTGGGTCCTTCGCCCACTTGTTGGCGGTCGGTCCCTGTGGAGTGGTATATGACCCACAGGCCGCAGAGGGCAGATAGGAAAGACCCCAGAAGAATCGCGAGCTTCGAAGCGGCCACGAGAGCGGCGCCGGGAAAGGCCAGGGCAGCGACGAAGAGGCTCATGGTGAAGCCAATTCCCGCGAGCAGCGCGGTTCCATAGAGCTGTGACCAGATAACGCCCCGAGGGAGCTCGCCAATTCCCAGGCGTACCGCCAGCCAGGCTGCGCCAAATATGCCCATCTGTTTTCCTATGAACAGGCCGGCGACGATGCCCAGGGGGCCCGATGTCCAGAGGGATGCCACGGCCTCGCGGTCGATAGCGATGCCCGCGTTGAAAAAGGCGAACAATGGCACGACGACCAACACCCCCCAGGGATGGAGACGCCGCTCGGTTTCGCGCAGTGGCGAGGAACAGCGGCACCCGGATACGTGCATCGGGACAGTGAAGGCTATGAGGATACCTGCCAGGGGCGCCTCCACTCCAGACTTCAGCATGGTCACCCAGAGGAACAGGCCAATGGCGATATAAGGGATCACTCGACGGATGCGGAAAATGTTCAGACAAATCAATCCAACCAAGGCCAGGCCGGCCAGCATGAGCGGCAAGACAGACAGCTCTTCACCGTAGAACAAGCCAATGATTAGTACGGCACCGATATCGTCGAAGATCGCGATCGCGGTTAGGAAGACCTTGAGTGACGTCGGAACACGCGCCCCAAGTAGGGAGAGCATCCCCAGTGCGAGGACGATGTCCGTGGCAGCCGGGATAGCCCACCCCCGAATCAAAACCGGATCACTCCAATTGAACGCTAGGTAGATTCCCGCAGGCAACGCCATGCCGCCGAACGCGGCGAAGGCCGGTAATGCCGCACACTTGGTCGTCGAGAGGTGCCCTTCAAGGAATTCACGCTTGATCTCCAATCCAACGAGTAGAAAGAAGATGACCATTAGCCCCTCGTTGATCCACTGCACGAGAGGTTCATCGATCACGAGGGGGCCGAAGCGCAGGTGCACCGGCATGTGATGGACAATCTCGTAAAGGGCGGCGAGCGGCGAGTTGGCCGCCGCCAAGGCGAGCAGCAAGGCGCCGATCATGAGCAGTCCGGAGGTCTGCTCGTAACGAAAGAGCTTCCGCAACTTCCCCACGGGTCAGCCCTGCCGGTTACAATTCGACGGTGTGGCCATGGTGCCTCTGACGCCAAAAGAATAGCCGGATGTGCCGGGATTGCGCGCCGAGCCGTCTAAGAGGGACCCGCATGGCCGTTTTGCATCACATCTTATGGGGCCGATAGGCAATTCCGTTGGCTTCTTGAAGCTCCCGAACATAGCGGACAATGGCGGCCAATTCCCGGTCGGTTACATTGGACTGCGGAGGCATATCCCCGTAAGGCCAGTGATGGCGTTTGACGCCTTGCCTTACCGCCAGAAGGAACGCCCGATCAGAGTGGTGGCCTGGATTATATATGTCGTGAACGAAGGGCGGCCCTTTCTGAGTGCCGGCCGCGTTAGTGCCGTGACACGATGCACAATTGGCGTCAAATGCCACCTTACCCTGATCGGCCAGGGCGGATAGTGCGGGGAGTGCCACGCCTCCTTCGGCAAGCGGCCCCTGGCGCCAGAACCAGGTCATCGTGATCGCACCACCACCGAGCAGCAGCACGCTCACGACAAGTATCGGGGTTAAGCGATTGAAACGCTTAGGAGCGCGTTTGCTTCTCCGTTTCTTTGTCATCGCGTTCATATCAGCATCTACCCATCAATGGTTCTACAGCACAGTTCCTTTGGCGGCCTCTACGAATTGGTCAGGCTTTGGACGACGGCGCCGCCCAATATGCGTAAATCTAGCCAATTCGCACTATCGCTTCGTCCCGGAAGTCGTATGGCGGCACGGTCAGGTTCTTCGGCGCTGGCCCTTTCCGGATTCGCCCCGAGGTATCGTAGTGCGACCCGTGGCAGGGACAGAACCAACCGCCCCAGATGCCAAGCGGATCGCCGGGTTTTTGCCCCAAAGGGATGCATCCCAAGTGGGTGCAGACCCCGACAACGATGAGCCACTCTCCCTGCTTGACCCGCGACGCGTCCGTCGCAGGATCGATCAGGTCTGGGTCATCGTCGTCGGCCCTGGCTCGCGCGATCTGTTCCGGCGTGCGGCGGTCGATGAAGACCGGGTTGCCCCGCCACATGACCGTGATCCGCTGGCCGACCTGGATCGGCGCGAGGTCGATTTCCGTCGACGACACCGCAAGCACATCGGCGGCCGGATTCATGCTGTCGATCAGCGGCCAGATAGCGGCCGCTGTGCCGACGGCCCCTGTCGCGCCAGCAAGAAGATAGAGGAAATCGCGCCGTCCTTTTTGGCCTTGTCCCGGCGGTAGTCCCCTGATCGCGACCGTAGTTGTCATGTCTGAACCTCCTTAGATTAGGTCAGCCAGATCTGCCTATCCGTGGGGTCACGAAATGGCTCAATCGTCGTGCCCTTGACCTGCGCCATGGCCATGCGCCGGCTTCTCGACCTGAGCCTCGCCGCCGCTCGGCTCACCATGGGAGTGACCCATCCACCCGCGAATCTTCGGGGGAATATCGTCTTCCGAGAACTTGTGCTGCTCTTCGTCGTGGTGCACGAAGGCAATGATGTCGGCGAATTCATCCCCGGTGAACAGGATCTGTTCGCCCAGCGCCTCTTCCTGTGCGTAAATCATGGCCGGCGCCATGCGCCACATCTTGGCAGCGAAGTCGAAGGGACTCATCATGCCACCCATGGTATGCGCATCGAGCGGCGTGGCATCGTGACCACCCACGCCATTGATCGCATGGCAAGCCACGCAGCCTTTGCTGGCGAACAGCTTGCGCCCGCGGGCCGGATCCATTTGCGGCATCATGAGCCGGTTCATGCCGGGCATCATTCGCATCTCGCCGCCCATCATCTCCTGGCCCATCATGCCTTGACCCATCATGCTGCCCGGTTCCGTGGACGTGGCTCCCAAGTGCTGACTGGCCGATGCCTCCGCACCCGACAGGGCGGCGAGGCCGAGCACGGTCACGGCGAATGCCTTGATCGTCTTGGAGCGTTTCATCGCATATTCCTCCTTACTGTGGCGATCTGGCTTGGCACCTGCCTCCGGTGGAAGATGTGGCCACAAGGGTTGCGGGTCTTTCCCTGGCGACACCGGAAAACGCTTCCTTGTCAGAACGCCTTTCTCAGGCCGACCAGGATCGTGTAGTCCCGTTCGAGCTGCGGACCGTCCAGGTCCTGGACGACGGGAATGATGCCCTCGACCGATAGCCGCACCCCCTCGATCGGACCGGAAGGAACCAGGAAATTGAGCCCAAGGCCCAGGCTCAAGAAGTTGCCGGCGCGCAATTTCGGATCGGCGGTGGGGACCTGAAGCGGGTTCAGCCGCGGGTCGGCCCCGTCGATATTCTCCACCACGTCGCCGATGAGCCGGGCCGATGAACTGAGCCAATCGACCCAGCGCCGCGCGCCCCAGACGGAAGCGCTGTAAACGTTGCCGAGCGTGTAGTTGTCGTCGTTCTCGCCCAGCCGAACGACGGTGTTGACTTGGCTGCCCCACGACCAGTCTTCGGATCTGCCGGTGTAGGTGAGCCCCGGCAGCAGGTCGAACGTGCCGGACCCGTTCTGCATGGGATAAGGGAGCAGCTGATCCGAGCCCGCCGGCGTATCGTCACGCTCATCGGTGGAGCCGGTGGGGAAGCTCAGCCCGGCAGTCAGGCCGACGGTATGGCCGCCGCTCTCGTAGACGTCGTATCCACCGATCAGCCGGAAATCGCCGAAGCCTTCCGAACCGGTTGTGAAGTCGACGCCCATGCGCGTCACATGGTCCATCGACTTCCAAACATAGGGAACCATCGCCATGACGGAGATGTCGTCGGTAATCCCATACATGACGCTGGCCATTAGCATGTCCACGTCCATGCTGAGCGGCGCGACCGGAAACCGCGACAGCACCTCGGCTGTGCTCACGTCATCGGTTCCATCCCGGTTGCCGTCCATGCGCATGTGCATGTACTGCAGCGACGGCATGATCGCGCCCTGCTTGGGGCTCATGCCGCCGGTAACGCCCTGTGGCGGCGTCATATCCGGGCGCATCATCGATCCCATGCCCCGCATGGTCATCCCAGCCATGCCGCCCGTGGTCGTGTCTGCCGCGGCTATGTTTGGACCCGGGGCGGACCCGGTTGATGGGTGAGCGTTCACTTCGCTTAGTGCGCCGAGACCGAATGAGAAGGTCAGGGCGACGACGCCGGGATGGACCAAACGCCGAAAGTCAGCCGTCGGCCGGAGCGATTGACTTGTATCACGTGCCTTATGTGCATTCGCCTTGGTCATTTGTTTTTACTGTTTTCTCTATAGGGAGCTTTGAGACAGGTGGGTTAGTCGCGGAACTAAGGGCGGAACTACAGCCATGTAGCGCGCATAGGCGGCGCCGAAGACCTCCAGCGCTTCGCGCTCCTCATGCCGGACCAGGCGCAGGTACATCCAGGTCAATACCGGGAACATGGCGAGCGTCAGGACGGTTGGCCATTGGAAGAGGAAGCCGAGCATGATCAGGATGAAGCCGGCGTACTGGGGATGGCGCACATGGGCGTATGGGCCGGTCACGGCCAAGGCGCCGCGTCGCTGCGCCTCATAAAGCACCCGCCAAGCGGCCGAGATCAGCACGAAGCCGCCGCCGATTAGTGCGAAGCTGAGCAGGTGGAATGGTCCGAAATGCGGGTTGCCCTGCCAGCCGAACAGCATCTCGGGCAGGTGGCCTGCATCGTGGCTGAGCCAGTCGATGCCGGGATAGTTTGCCTGGAGCCATCCGGACAGGAGGTAGATCGTCAGCGGGAAGCCGTACATCTCGGTGAACAGCGCGACCAGGAAGGCGCTGAAGGCGCCGAAAGACCGCCAGTCGCGTTTGGTCCGTGGCTTGAAGAAGCTGAAGGCGAAGATGATGAACACGGCCGAGTTGATGATGACCAGGGACCACAGGCCATAGGCCTCAACCGGTTCGCTCATGGCGCCCTCCGGCTGTCGCTTTCGGGGTCATCGTCACCCGAGCCGTCGTCCGCGCCACCACCGTGACCTCCATTGCCACCATGGCCACCGTGCATGAAGAGGTGCATGACCAGGCAGCCGCCGATCAAGAGCCACGGCAAGGCGGCAATCGTGTGTGCCTGATGCTCGGTCCAGAGGAAGTAGCCACCGACCGCCAAGAAGCCGAGCATCGCCAGGCCGGATTTGGAGAACAGGAACTGTCGCATGCGGTACCTCGATGGTTAGCGAACTTGAGCGCTCGGCGCCCGATTCTTGTTATGTGCTTGGACCCAGAACCATCTGGTGGCCCTTGCCGCCGATCGGGATCTCTCCGAGAACGGTGAGGTCGCTCTGGTCCAGGACCCAAACCTTCGGCTCATCTGCGCTCGAGACGTAAATCTTGCCCGTACCGCGAACGGCGGCGAGATGGTAGGGCGCCGGCGACAAGTGGGCGCTATGATAGGTGTCGGTGGTCAGGTTGAAGCCGATAACCTTTTCGTCGCCGAGGGCCGCCACGAAAAGGGTGCTTCCATCGTCGGAGAGATCGATGCCATGTAGCGTGTCACCGACCGGCATGGTCTTCACAACCATCCGCTCGCCGATGTCAATGACAGACACCGTGCCGTCTTCGACGTTGTTCACGTAGAGGAACCCGCCATCTTTCGAAAGAACAACATGCTCGGGACTCGCGCCGACAGTTGCTCTCCATTTAGCAGTCCATGTCCTGGCATCGATAACGCTCACGGTATCGTTGCCGGCGTTGCTGACGTAGACTTGGCCGCCGTCAGGGCTGAAGGCCGCGTAATTCGGGAACGGGCCGGTCGCGACACTTGCCACAACCTCGTAGGCGCCGAGGTCGATCGTGCTGACGGTCCCTTTGTTGGGATGGGTCACGACCGCATACCGGCCGTCGGAGCTGACCGCGACATGATGAACAGCGCCGGGCACGTCGATCCGGCGCACGATCGATCCGTCGGCCGTTCGAATCACCGAGACCGTGCTGACGGCCGCGTCGTCCTTCTTGGGGCCAGCGGGCGCGGCCCCATGGTGCGCGGCATGCTCATCCTCCGTCACACCAGCCGGCTTTTCGGGTGAGGCGCTACCCGGCACGCGCTCCTCGAAGCTTCCGGCAATCAGGAAGCGCCCGTCGGGCGTCCCGGCCAGCCCGTGCACGGCCGCGACACCGCCTATCGTATCGACGATCTTGTCCTGTGCGGTATCGACGACGACGATCTTCCCGTCACCGCCAAGCGGGACGTACATGAAAGGTTCGGCGAAGGCCGGTTGCATTCCCAGCAGGACGGTGGCCATACCGGCCCAAGCTACGGGTCGAAGAACCTTTACTGCTTTCACGGCTTATCTCTCCATTTTACTATGCGTGGATTGGTGCGTCACAATGGACGTTCTCTATATCTTGACCGAACGCAGTCTCAGCGCGTTACCGACCACAGATAAAGATGACAGGCTCATGGCCGCGGCCGCGAAAATCGGCGAAATCAGAATGCCGAAGAATGGGAAGAGGACGCCCGCCGCCACCGGTACGCCGGAAGCGTTGTAGGCCAAGGCGAAGAACAGGTTCTGCTTGATGTTGCGCATGGTCGCGCGAGCAAGCCGCCGAGCGCGAACGATACCGTTGAGATCTCCCTTTACCAGCGTGAATCCTGCGCTCTCGATCGCCACGTCGGCGCCGGTGCCCATGGCGATGCCGACATCGGCCTGGGCCAGCGCGGGCGCGTCATTGACGCCATCGCCCGCCATGGCGACCTTCCGGCCTTCGGCCTGCAGCTCCTTAATGATGCGTGCCTTGTCTTCGGGCAGAACGTCGGCCCGAATCTCGTCGATTCCGAGCCGTCCAGCCACCGCCTTCGCCGTGCGCTCATTGTCGCCGGTCGCCATGACGATGCGGAAGCCTTCCTCGTGCAGCGCCTTCAGCGCGTCCGGCGTCGTCTCCTTGACCGGATCGGCGACCGACACGAGGCCGGCAATTTCGGAGCCGACGATAACGAACATCACCGTCTCGCCGTCGTCGCGCCGGCCATTGGCGGTCTCGGAAAGCTTGCCACCGTCAAGGCCCAGATCGGTAACCAGCTTCGCATTGCCGAGCGCGACCCGCTTGCCATCGACGACACCCGTCACCCCCTTGCCGGTGACGGCCTCGAAGTCATCGGCCTTGGCCAAGGCGACGCCAAGCTCCTCGGCCCCGGCGACGATCGCCTCGGCCAATGGATGCTCCGAGCCCCGCTCCAGACTCGCGGCCAGGCGCAACACCTCGACCTCGTCATGGCCGGTTTCCGGCAGGACGGCGACGAGCTTCGGTTTGCCGACGGTCAGGGTGCCGGTTTTGTCGACGATCAGCGTGTCGACCTTAGCAAAGCGCTCCAGGGATTCGGCGTTCTTGATCAGTACGCCCGCCTGCGCCCCTCGGCCCGTGGCCGTCATGATCGACATGGGCGTCGCTAGGCCCAGCGCGCACGGGCAGGCGATGATCAAGACCGCGACCGCCGATACCAGCCCGTAGGCGAGAGCTGGGGCCGGTCCCCAAAAGGACCAGGCGATGAACGAGAGAATCGCGATCACGATCACGGCCGGCACGAACGAGCCGGCGACGGAATCGGCGAGCTTTTGAATCGGCGCGCGGCTGCGCTGCGCGTTCGCCACCATCTCGACGATCTGGCTGAGCATGGTGTCGGCCCCGACCCGTTTCGCCTCCATCACCAAGCTACCCGTGCCGTTGATCGTGGCACCGGTTACCTTGTCGCCCGCGACCTTCTCGACCGGAATGGGTTCGCCGGAGATCATCGACTCGTCGATCGACGAGCGGCCCTCGACCACCACCCCGTCGACAGGGATCTTATCGCCCGGGCGCACACGCAGCCGGTCGCCGACCTTGACGTCTTCAAGCGGGATCTCTTCCTCCCGCCCGTCCTCGCGGATTACGCGAGCGGTCTTCGCGGCAAGATCCAGGAGTGCGCGAATCGCCGAGCCCGTACGCTCGCGCGCGCCAAGCTCCATCACCTGGCCGAGCAGGACCAGAACCACGATCACCGCGCCGGCCTCGAAATAGACCCCGACATTGCCCTCGGCATCTCGGAAACCGTCGGGGAACATCCCCGGCACGAGCACGGCAACGACACTGAACAGATAAGCCGCGCCGACGCCCATGCCGATGAGCGTGAACATATTGAGACTGCGGTTGATCACCGACTTGACGCCGCGCACGAAGAACGGCCAGCCGGCCCATAGAATGACCGGCGTGCTCAAAACGAGCTCTATCCAGAGCGTTGCGCGCTCGCCGAAGATGTCGCGGACGAATCCGAGTCCCACAAAAGGACCCATCGTCAGCACTAGGAGTGGTGCCGTCAGCACGGCCCCGATCAAGAAGCGGCGCTTGAAGTCGACAAGTTCGGGATTCGGGCCTTCGTCGGCGGCCGGAACGCCCATGGGCTCCAGCGCCATTCCGCAGATCGGACAGTCACCCGGTTGGTCGCGCACGATTTCCGGATGCATCGGGCAAGTGTATTTCGTGCCCTTGGGCTGGGCCTTGCGCTCGCGCTTGTGCGCGCCGGACAGAAAATGCCGGGAATCCGCCGCGAATTTATCGTGACACTTTTGAGAGCAAAAGTGATAGGTCTCGCCCTCGTGCTCCAGGCTGGGCTTGCCCGCGTCCAGATTTACCGTCATGCCGCAAACCGGGTCCTTGGCCGTCATGGCATCGACCGAAACAGCCGTATGGCTATGATGACGGTGGCTGTGATCGTGATGGTCATGTTTGTCCATGACTTGGCTCCAACTTCTCGGTTGCGTCGGCTCCGCGCGGCGGCAATTTCAATCAGAAAGCAGGCGCTTGCGCTCCTCGAACTCGTCCTTGTCGATCTCGCCTCGGGCGAAGCGCTCCTGAAGAATTTCGAGCGCTTTGTTGCGGGATTCTGCTGGCGTTGCGCCTTGCGACGATCCGCCACCCAGCGCGCGCACCGCGAACACGATGACGAGAATGATTCCGCCCCAGAACAAAATCATCATGAGACCGCCGCCCAGCATGTGGCCCCAGCCCCAGTCCCAGCCGTGTCCCCATCCCGAGCGCTCGTAGGTCTGTGCCTGCGCGGTAAGCGGCATGAGACCGGTCGCCGCCGCGAGGAGTGCATATTTCAGTTTGGTTCGCATGTCAGTCTCCGTGTTCGAGTATGGCCGCCCCATGCGGCACTGTGTTTTGTGCGTACCGGCCCGGGGCGGCCCGAAAGGCACTCTGGCAATGTTCTGAGCAGAAGAAGTGCGCCCAACCAGTGCGATCGCGCATGGCGACCGCCGCCGCCAGGTCGAGAACTTCGCCGCAGACCGGATCACGCACCCTGACGCCGCTGTTTTTTTCGGTCAATGGAACACCATCCCGTCGATATGGAAGCCAGCATCGACATGGAGAACTTCGCCGGTGATCGCGGCGGTATGGTCGCTGGCCAGCAACAGCGCGGTCCGTCCGACCTCGCAGGCATCGACCGTTCGTCGCAGAGGCGCCTTGCGCAGAGTCTCATTTAGAAGCTCGTCGAAATGCGTGATCCCCGAAGCCGCGCGGGTCTGGACCGCACCGGCCGAGATGGCATTGACCCGGATCGACTTGCTCCCAAGCTCATGAGCCAGGTAGCGGACTGAGGACTCCAGCGCTGCCTTGACTGGGCCCATCACGTTGTAATGGTCGACCACCTTCTCAGCGCCGTAGTAGCTCAGCGTCATCAGGCTGCCACCCTGGTCCATCAGCGGCTCGGCGAGCTTCGCCATGCTGATGAACGAGTGGCACGAGACGGCCATGGATTCTGCGAAGCCATCGGCGGAGCAATCGGTCAGGCGGCCGTGCAGGTCCTCCTTGCGGGCCCAGGCGACTGCATGAAACAGAAAGTCCAGACGGCCCCACGTCTCGCGGATCGCCTCGAATACCGCCTCCAGTTGGCCGAGAACGGTCACGTTGCAGGGCAGAAGGATCGGCGCCTCAAGCTGGCGCGCGAGCGGTTCGACGTGTGGCTTGGCCTTGTCGTTGACGTACGTAATCGCAAGCTCCGCCCCGGCGTTACGGAAGTGATGCGCCGCCCACCACGCCAAGCTGTGCTCATTGGCGATCCCTACGACGAGGCCCTTTCGGCCCTTCAAGTCCAGTATCTCCATCAGGGATGGACTCCTGTACTGGCAGCTCTGTTCAAAGTTGGCAGATGCTTGAACATCGTCTTATCCAGGGAGCGGACAGCAGGCGTGTTCCGGCTGGTGCGCGCCATAAAGCAGGCTAAAGGTTTGCTCATAGGCGTTGTCCCGCGCCTTCCGGGCGTTCTCCATCGCTTCGGAAACCTGACCGATGAATTGCCGCTCCTTTTCCAGCAACGGGTGATCTTGGGGCAAAGGGGTCCGGTTTTTGGCGACGGCACCGGCAAGGATCGAAACGCCACGCATCCATGGATTGAACGCCTCGGAAAACAGGTAGCGGCTAGTGCGCATTGGATGCGCCCACTTCATCATCTCGGCCGACCACGGATTGGCGGTGGCCTGAACCCACGGGCTGACGAAGGTCTTGTAAAACGCTTCATTGGCCTCCGATGCGGCCCGAACCCGCTTGAAAGCCTCGTCCTGCCGTGGAATGCCGAGATCTTCGATCTTCCGCTCTTCGAAGCGCACGGTGTATTGGGGCTTGTGGCAGTCCGGATCGCCGCTCGGGTTGTCGATCTTCATCTCGTAGAGACCGGGCGCTAGGGCCTCGATCTCGCCCAGGCTTTCGAGAATGGCCCGATGCTCGAAGCGCGCGACGCTGGCCGAGACGAAAATGCCGAGGTGGCCGATTTGCGGGTTAGTCAGATAAACGATCCTTTGCCCGGCCTGCCTGAGATCGTCGGTGTCCTTGTAGACTGCGGGAATCCACCCGAGGGCCTGATGCGGGGGAGTAATATTGTCGCCATGGGAGGCGAAGATCACGAGCGGGTTGCGGATGCGCCGCAGATCGGCGGTGCAGCCTTCGCAGATGCGAAACTCGCCCTGCTCCAGCCTATTGCCGATGAAGAGGTTCTCGACGATCGCGACGATCTCCTCCCGGCTCAGGAAATAGAAGCCGTTCCACCAGCGCTCGAATTCGAGGAACCGGTCGCGCTGGGTGTCGATCTTGTTGAACAGGCCAGCGTATTTCTCCCAAATCGCCTTCTCCGGCTTCAGGTTCTCGAAGTTCTGTGCGAGCCAGGCGCCGTCGAAGCGGCCGTCGCCGAGGTCGGACACATAATGCGCGAGCCAGGCACCGCCCAGGAGGCCGCCGGTTACGCGCATGGGGTTCACGCCGGACTCACCGGCCCAATAGGACAGCGGCGAGCCGTTCAGGACGGCGGGGCCGGCGAGCCCGTCGCAGTCGGCCGAGAGCAGGGTCACGGCCCAGCCGGCCTGGCAGTTTCCGTATAGGACCGGCGGCTTGCCGGGGTGGCGCTGGGCGACTTCCATGACGAAGTGGCGTAGCGCATGGTGGACATCCGCCAGTGTCTGCCCGGGCGCGGGCTCTGGGAAAAAGATCACGAAATAGACCGGGTGGCCCTCGCGGAGCGCCATGCCGACCTCGGAATCGTGCTTGAAGCCGCCGATACCGGGTCCATGCCCGGCGCGCGGGTCGACGACGATGACCGGCGGCTTGTCGGGATCGACGCAATCTTCCCAGCAATCCTCGCCGACCTCGGTGATCCGCAACAGGGCGTAGTTCGCAGGGTGTTTGAACCGCCGCGCGTCGAGCAGCGTTTCGTACTTGAAGTCGAGCAAAGGCGGCAGGCCAGCGCGCTCGTGCGCCAGCATGTTGTCGGCTCGCTGGCGCAGGGCATCCCAGAACAGGACCGTGCGCTGACAAACATCGAGACTATAAGCCAAGGCGTCATGCAGCGATTCGGCGGGAGCCGGAACTACTTGCACCCGCTGGGCACTGCGCTTCCGCAAGGCCGATACCTGCTTCTTCGAAACCGAGGCCGGGCGCTTCTGCTTGAGGGGGGCTACCCTGCTCGTCTGCCGCATCGAAGACATCTCGACCTCGTACCATTTTGGTTGTTAGAACGTGAAACGCGATAAGGTGTTAAACTGGGCCGGCCCCGTTGGGACGATCCTTCGATCGCCACTAACCGTCGCCCACGAGTCCACGCCTCTGGTGTTCGTCCATCGCCAGTACCAGTAACGCCAAGTTGGGCTTTGTGGTGTTCGAGCAACCGGCGGTCACGGTTCCGTCTTTCCACATGACCGACACGGCGACCGCCTCGATCTGCTCCAGGTTGTCCAGACCGGCGGAGAAGATCTCCGCGACGGTCGTCCCATGCAGGCTGCGGATTTCGGTCATCGTGAGATCCTTTCATCCCTGTTGCCGAGGAGCGCGACGGCGACCGGTGCGGATCGTGTCGCTCGTCGTTTCGTATCGCGCTAGGCAAATTTCCTTGCGAAGAAGTTGTAAATCGGCGCGAAAACCAGCGCGATATACCAGCCGTAAGCACAGGCTTCGACGAGGCCCAGAAAGAAACTTTGCCAACTGATCCAGACAAACCCGGGCAGCAGTGGCGCCCAGATTGAATTCATGGCCAGTTCCGGAAACCAAAGGTCGAACAGGACGCACAGCACGAACGTCAACGAAAGGGTTGCGGCAAGGCTCATGCCCAGTGCCACGACCGGGATGCGTGGAACGCTACGCGCCGGCAGCGGCGTGCCCGAACGGCCATGCTGCGCGAAAGCGGACACGGTCTCACGCATGGGAGTGCTCCAATCTTGGCTGGTTGGGGTTGCCGCCAACGTAGAGATCGGGCGCGGCCTCAAAAATCTCACGGCATTCCCGGGCGCAAAAGTAGTAAACGTTGCCGGCATGGATGCTGGGCTTGGCCTTGTCGGTCTCCACCGTTTTGCCGCAGACAGGGTCGGTGTCCTGCTTCGGAGGCACCCAGCGGAACTCGTGGTCGCTAGCCTGACCAGGCTTGTTTAGGGTCGGCTCGTTGCCGTGTCCGTGCCCCATGATGTGCGCGCCGCAACCGAAGCGCATCATCAAGAAGATGAAACCCGCCCAAACCGCGAAATAGAGTAACGCTTCCATCGCACCCTCCGTTCGTTACTCGACTTGCCGCATCGTCCCGGAGTGTCGGTCCACCTCGAGACGCTCGACCAGCGAGCCATCCACTGTGGTGATGTCGGCCACGATGTTGTCGTCGTCAGCTTCGCTCACCTCGCCGACCTTGAGGCGCTTGTTGCCGTGCATCTCGAGGCGATGTTCAAGGAAATGGCGGACATCGTCGGCCGTCAGATCCTTGCTCGGCACGACCTGGCCATTGAGGCCCGGGCCGGTGCCAAAACGCGGCCGCATCTTGCCCTGACCGCCCGAGCCGGGCCCCATCATGCTTTGTCCGCCTTGGCCGGGTCCCATCATACCGGGACCCATCATGCCCTGGCCGCCCATACCGGGCGCCATCATCCCTTGACCCATCAAGCCCATGGGACATGGCTGATCGGTTCTTTGGCCACCCTGGCCCTGGCCCATATGGGCGAGTTGGACCGGCGCTCCTGCTTTCGTGGCGCTTGGGTCGCTGGCGGCGAAACTCGGGGTAGCGAGCAGTGCCAGCGCCCCCAATCCGGCCATCGCGGCCGCCGCTGACGTTCGTATCTGTCTCATGGCGATGCCTTTTGCTTGGTGTTATGGAACACCATCCATGTAATCATCCTCTGTAACGGGTCGATCACGAGCCTAGCGGCATTTTGTAACGGACTGTCACAACTTCGGTGCCGGTTATGGGCCGTTACAGATATCTTGGCGATCACGGCTAAGGCAGGAGATACTTTGCCCCTATGAGTGCACCGGGCGCAGGACCTATGACTCACGTGCTGGTCGTCGACGACGATCGTGAGATACGCGATCTGCTAGGGCGGTTTCTTGCCAAGCATGGGTACCGAGTCACAGCGGCACGGGACGGCAAGGAGATGCGCCGGGCCCTTGCGGATTGGCGCATCGACTTGGTCGTCTTGGACCTGATGCTACCGGGCGAGGACGGCCTGACGCTGTGCCGAAAACTGCGGGCTAAGTCACAGATTCCCGTCATTATGCTAACCATGATGGGTGAGGAGACTGACCGGATCATCGGCCTCGAAATGGGGGCCGACGATTATCTTCCCAAGCCGTTCAACCCGCGCGAATTGCTCGCCCGTATGAAAGCGGTGCTTCGGCGGGCGAAGTGCGCTCCGGCCAGGCCCGCGGCGGCGGGGAGGAAGATCCTGGACTTCTCCGGCTGGATGCTCGATCTGGGCTTAAGACGACTCGAATCACCTCAGGGGTTAATCGTTGATCTTAGCGCCGGCGAGTTCGATCTCCTGGTCGCCTTCGTCGAGCACCCACAGAGGGTACTCAGCAGAGACCAGCTTCTCGATCTCACCCATGGCCGCACTGAGGCGCCCTTTGACCGAAGCATCGACATGCAGGTGAGCCGTCTGCGCCACAAGATCGAGCCGGATCCCAAAGATCCCGAATTGATCAAAACCGTGCGCGGAGGCGGCTACGTTTTCACGGCAATTGTGACACACAATGAGACGGCTGATACCTGACACCATTACCACCCGAACGTTGCTGGTCCTGATCATCGGGCTGACAGTCTCACACATGCTCAGCGTCGGCTTGTATTTCACCGATCGCACAAGCGCGATCATGTTCACCGGAGGAGAGCACACCGGGGAGAGAATCGCGACCATCTGGCGGCTGGCAGAAAAAGCTTCCCAAGCCGAACGGCGGCGGATCGTCGAGCTTGCGGACCGTCCCAAGCTGCACGTCACCTTGAGCCAAGAAAGCGCCATCGAAGATCAGCAGGGAAGCGACTGGCAGGCAAATGTGCTTCGCAATTCATTGATCGCCCATCTCGGGAACGATGGCAAACGGGGATTCAGACTTCGCCACATGGATGAGGTCAGCGCTGAATCCTGGCAACGACATCTGCGCCAAGGCCACCAGGATAACAAGCTAGGTGAGGTGCTGATGGCCTCGCTCCAGTTGGGCGATGGGAGCTGGCTGAACTTCGCGGCACCGGTCGAATCTCCTGAGCCCTTCTGGTCTCTCCGTTTCGCCCTTTCTATGGCGGTCATGCTGCTGGCCGTTGGCGTCCTGTCGGCCTTGGTCGTGCGCTACCTGACGCGACCGCTCGCGAAATTCGCACGCGCGGCGCAGCGGCTCGGGACTGACGTCAAAGCACCTCCAATATCGGAGAGCGGGCCAGCTGAAGTCCGCCAGGCGACACGCGCTTTCAACGAGATGCAGGATCGAATCCGGCGTTTCGTCGAAGACCGCACACAGATGTTGGCGGCCATTTCTCACGACCTAGGCACCCCGATCACGCGCTTGCGGCTGCGCGCCGAATTCATCGAGGACGAGGAGCAGCAGAAGAAGATGCTCGCCGACCTCGACGACATGGAGAAGATGGTCTTCTCGGCCCTGTCGTTTACACGGGACGAGGCCGCTTGCGAACCTCATGCGTTGGTCGATCTCCGAACTCTGCTTCAGCGCGCCTGCGACGATATGGCTGACGCTGGGCATGCGGTCACGTTGAGCACAGAGAACAATGCTGTACCCTATGGTTGCCGGCCCGCGGCACTGCGCCGCGCCCTGAGCAACCTGATCGACAACGCCGTCAAATATGGCCGTGAGGCCCATGTGTCGCTGAAAAATGACGAGCAAGGTGTCTCTATTCGAATCGACGATTGCGGCCCGGGAATTCCAGAAGAGCTTCAGGAGGATGCTTTCAAGCCCTTCCGAAGGCTCGAGGCGTCGCGAAGCCGGGAAACCGGTGGGACGGGCCTCGGCCTCACGGTCGCACGGACTATAATCCGCGCTCACGGTGGTGACATTACGCTCACCAATCGAAGCGAAGGCGGCCTCCGAGCGGATATACGATTACCCCGGTAAAGGGATTCGGCCTGGTCGAGCGACAGGATCGAGGGCGTCAGAGGAAATGGAAGTTCAGAAACTACTGCGCAGCGCCGAGGTCTCGGACGTATTCTGCGGAAAAATTGGAGCGGGCGATGAGATTCGAACTCACGACCCCAACCTTGGCAAGGTTGTGCTCTACCCCTGAGCTACGCCCGCGTATGGGTCGCCTACGGCAAGGCCGGGAGATAATGCCTTTCCCCCGACAATGCAAGAGCTACCTCCGGGCTTGCGCCCCGGCGCCCGACTTGGCTATGTCCCCAATTGGCCGAATGTGAATCGGCGGCCGAGGCAGGGAGCAGCGCTATGAGCGAGAACGGAGCGGAAACCCAGGACCAGGCGCCCGAATTGCCGACCAGTCCGGGCCAGCTTCTGCAACGGCTGGAGGAACTGGGCATTCAGTCCAAGACGGTCATGCACCCGCCGGTCTTCACGGTCGAGGAGGCCAAGACCCTGCGCGGCAGCCTGCCCGGCAGCCACATCAAGAACCTGTTTTTGCGCAACAAGAAGGGCGCCATGTGGCTGGTCACCTGCCTGGAGGACCGGACGGTCGACCTCAAGGCCCTAGGCGGGGCGCTGGGGGCCGGGCGCTTTTCCTTCGGCAGCGCGGATCGGCTGATGACCTATCTGGGCGTCTTACCCGGTTCGGTCACCCCTTTCGCCGTCATCAACGACACCGGCGGTGCGGTCACCATGGTCCTGGACAAAGGCGTGCTCGGCAACGACCCGGTCAATGCCCATCCCCTGGTGAACGACATGACCACGGCCCTGGAAGCGGCCGATCTGATCCGCTTTCTGGAGGCCGAAGGACACGCCCCCTTGATGCTGGACATGGACGACCTGGAAACGGCCTAGCGGAGACCACGTTTGTCGGGCGCCTCTAACGGCAAAGTTCCGTCACAGATCTACGCGGGGTCATTACAGATGCCTGACCCAAGACCGTCTTCGGATACAAAGCGGAATGGCCGGTAAGAACACAGTTCTGAAATCTATCAATTTGCCGGGCGAGAACCGCTGCGTAGACATATTCATGAGGCCCGATGGAACCTTCGGATTTGAGGAGTTCCGGCGCTATATGGAGGATAATCGAGGCTGGTTTCCAATTGGCTTCTACGGGGACCGGGTTTTCAACAGTGAGGATGAGGCGCTGCACGACGCGCGATCAGAGGTCTCTTGGCTAAACGACGCCATGAAAGGCCGCTAATGGCGGAGGGTGTTGAACAAGTCCGATTAGAGTCGATTTCCGGTGTCTGCTTATAGCAGCAGCGGACATTTTCCGTTTCCGCCTTAGCGCTCTGCTAAGGCGGTCTTGCGGCATGGATCATACCATCATGGGCTGAGGCGGCGGTC
>JAJFGO010000089.1 GCA_021776095.1 Kiloniellaceae bacterium
ACATGCAAGTTTTTCTATCTGCCGAAATCTCTTGCCCCCTCTCGCTCAATTCAAAGGCCACCGTGGCCAAACCATGTTGCCACTGAGCTTCCTCTTGCTTTTTAATCTTAAGACCTGACCTATTCTTTGGCACAACCAGGGCAGTCCGGTCGCTCCCGGCACAGGATTTGTGAGAGTTCTAAGTCACGCCTCACTGATCCACACTTCCAAGCATTCCTCGGCATCGGTCGCCGGCGCGCGCCGACGCTTTGCCGGAAGGAGTCCTGCACTGGCCTAATTGGATATCTCGATGTTCGCCTTTTCCTTAAGCACCTGCGCGATCGCAGCCCGCATCTTCTCGTTCACCTTGTCCTTATTATTGTGAAATAGATCAGCCCCCTTCTTGAGCCACCAAGGTGCGTTTCCGGCTTCCGAGACCGTCATCGTTGCCTTCACGTGTGTTGCCTCCTCGACGTCCTTACCAGCGTCTCGATAATGCGACCAAGGGATGAGAGGTACGTACACCGGCGCCTTCTTAGCATCAGCCTGGTAATCGCCTAGATCCACATAGGTTCTGTACACATACGCGTTAGGTTTCAAGATAATCCTATCAACCACAATAACTTGGTCGACGACTTTCTCCTTGTATTTCGGTGAATTCTTCGCTCGCCAGATAGCATCGATGGTCAGACTTACGGAGATACCATATGCTCCGCTCTTGCTGGTCAAGGCTTGCGCCTTCTTGTAATAGAGGCGAAGCGGTTGTATTTTTAGGGCCGCCGGATGGCCGACTTCCAGAGCGGCGACGAAATCCATCGCAACCAATTCCTTCTTCGTCTCTCTCTCTTTGTATGTTCGGGTAATGCGGACGCACTTGTGCCCGATGTTCGTGGCGGAGCCCGACGTGTAAAACTTGTCGTAAGTTGACCCACTAAACGCTTGAGCAAATTTCTTCAGCTCTTTCTGAAGGGCCTCGTCAATCGCATCGATCAGGAAGCTAACCAGTTCCTTGACGGCGAAGCCGGCAATCGCGCCGACACCGAAAAATCTTTCATGATCGGTACACTGTTGCGAAACGAGGCTTTCCCTTTGCTGATCATTGGCACTGAGACTGACCTGTTGGGTTTCGACACCGTTCTGGGACTTCGATGGGTCATATAGATTGGGGCCCGTCCCGCCCGTCCCAGTCCGCGTGAAATCTACTCGAACGTCGGCCGGAGCACTGACGATGGCTCTTTGTCCTATCGTCCCACAAGCCGATAGGAATGTCGCCATCAGCAATATCGTGATCAGATTCTTGAGCATCGTGCTCTCCCGAGTTTGCGTTTCATTCTTCCAGTTTAGCCTGCAACGGACCTGTCCGAAAACGGAGAGACCGCCCGGAGTTGGGAGTACCCGTTCAACCACCGAGTCGAAAATCGGGCTTCTTGCGCCTGAGGGTCAGTTCGACACCATTGCCTGTAGGGCGCAAATCCTAATCCGGGCCTTCATGCAGCGAGGTGATAGAAGTAATGCCACCGGCGCTCGCGGCGCGCGCTGTCCGACCAGTCGATGTGGGCACCAACGATCGACAAAAGTGAAATACCCTGACAACACGCGGCACAGATGCCGCTCATGCAAGATAAACATTTGACTTAGACGTTTGGCTCTCGCCGGTTTTACCCTGTGACTAACAGAAATGTCATCCGGGAAGATTCTGGGCGACTTGGTGATGATTGCATGGTTTAAATCGATGTTCGGAATCGTAAGAGTGTTATGTTGGCTCATCGTATTGCCGCTCAAGTCGCGTATGCCGGACGAAGCCGAGTATCTGGCGTTGCAGTACCAGCTCAATGTCGTGTGCAGTTTCGCACGAAAGTGCATGCGGCTTCGGATTTCCGACCGATTTCTTCTCATTTGGCTCTATCAGTTGAAGCTCAGCAATTTGGACTCGATGGACAGTGTCATCAACGGACACCCCTCAAATTGTAAGTGGTTTTGGTGCTAAAAGCGGGTTGGGTTTTCAGCTTTCTATCTGGCCTTTCAATTCAGTATGGTCTTTGCTGCGAACCTTGATGGAAACCATGGATTGACGCCCAGTCATACTAAAGAGCGAGAGGCTTGGGCACTGCTTCGGGTTTGGCCGTTCCTGTCACCCTGTATCGCCTTTACCTCATCATCACCCTCGCAATAGGAATCAATTGGCCCTCTGTTATGGTTGCCATCTGTTGTGTGGCCTTCTGAGCTATGCTCTGGGATGTTTCACCCGGACTGAGCATTATCCACACAACTCGGGCAGTCTTGTTAGCCATGGCGACAGGGACGCCAATGGTCGGTCGGCGTGCTGGCAACCTCTCTGCCATATAGACTGCCGCTCATTCCTGTTTCTGGACCAGCGCAGATCCACGCGTGCCCCATGAACCAGGAGACGACGGATATAGCCGTCTCCATGCTTCGATAGGCGCCCGAGCCGTTCCTCGTCACCGCTGGAGTGCTGTCTTGGAACTAACCCCAGCCAAGCTGCTAGTTAACTCCCGGAGCGAAACTGTGATGCATCGCCAATCGTCGCCACAAGGACCGTGGCCGTGATCTCCCTGACACTCGGGATCGTCGCAAGCACCCGGCTGGCTTCATTGGCGCGATGCCAGATCAGCAGTTTCTTCTCCAAGCCAAGGATCTGTGCCTGAACTATCGGAAGCTGCGGTGAGCAGGCTTTCCGGGCACACACACCCTGCCAGCCCTATGGCGAGGTTGGCGGGAAGGCAGCACGGAACAACCATCGGTCCGACTGCGCCGGTAATGCGCTCGAGGGCAAGCTGCGCATACAAATGGCCGGCCGGTGCCTGCATTCATTTAGGCGGCGGTCTTTCTGCATGCCTCCCACGTTGCAACGGGCGCAACATTGCAAGTGATATTCTCGGCGATGCGGAGGGCCGCAGGACTGGCTGGCTGAGCGGCGGAACACTAAAAAATACTATACTTCTCGCCGCCAATAACTTGGGCGCTGACACGAAAACCCCAGCAGTTAAAATGTGTGTGGGCGACGTGTGTGGTAGAGATAAAATAGAAGTCTTATAACATATTGAAATATATTATATTATATACCAAAAAAACATATGGCGGAGGGAGAGGGATTCGAACCCTCGATACGGTTTCCCGCATACACGCTTTCCAAGCGTGCGCCTTCAGCCACTCGGCCACCCCTCCGTAGGCGCGCGGGGGCCGGGTTTGGGCCGGTCCGCCGGGCTATCCCGGGAATCCCCTTTGCGCGCGCCCGGTTCCTATAGCCAAGGGCGCGGTGGGATGCAACGGCGTTCGCCCCGGGGCCGGGCCCGCGCCCCCTGAGGTTGGAGTTGAGCCTGGCGGCGCCCGGTCGGCACGGGCGGAGTGGGCCAGGCGGCAGACTCGCGCGGCGATCCGGCCTCCGGTGGGGCCGGGTTGCCCTTGGCCCAGTCGGGGCCGGGCGGTACCCTGGCGGCCCTTGGGTGCACGAGAGGTCGAGACCGTGCGTTATGTTCTGTGCATATGTGGCTTCGCTTTCGCCCTGGCCGCGGTCGCCGTGGCCGGTTGGGCACTGGCACTGTCCGGTCCCGCGGGCCTGCTCGGCCATCCCCTGGGCGAGCTCTGGTTCAGGCTCAACCCCGGCAGCTTGAACCTGATCCAGGCGGTGGTGGAACGCTACATCTGGCCACCTTTGTGGGACCCGGCCATCGCCAGCGTGCTGCAGCTGCCCGCCATCTTTTGCTTCGCAGTGCCGGCACTGGTTTTGCTGGGGCTCTGCGTCCTGCGCCGCCGGCGCGGCCGAGGCGCGCGGTCCGGGCGCTAGTGTGTGGGGACCGCGCGTCGCCGCCCCATGCGGGGTGCGTCTTGCCGGGCTAAGACTTTGCGGGGACTGGCCATGGTCGCCGATCCGGCGGCCGTTCGCGCCTTAGCGCGCGTCCTGGAGGATCATGTCCGAGGCCTTTTCGCCGATCATGATGGCCGGCGCGTTGGTGTTGCCGGACACAATGGTGGGCATGATCGAGGCATCGGCCACCCGCAGGCCCTTCACACCGTGCACGCGCAGGCGGTCGTCAACCACGGACTGGGTATCGTTTCCCATCTTGCAGGTGCTGGTTGGGTGGTAGATCGTCTGGGATATGTTCCGCGCCGCTTCCAACAGGTCCTCGTCCGCGTCTGCGACGGATCCGGGCACCCGTTCCGCGACGATGAAGGGCAACATCGCCTTTGACCCCGCGATTGCGCGCGACATGCGAATCGCCGACACGGCCGTCTCCTGGTCAAGCGCCGTGGCCAGATAGTTGGGCCGGATCGCGGGATAAACCTGCGGGTCCGGCGACTTGATCATGATGCTGCCCCGGCTCTCCGGCCGCAATTGGCAGATCGAGGACGTGATCCCCGAAAAGGCATGCATTTCAATGCCCGGCTTGTCGGCGCTGAGCGGCTGAAAATGGAATTGTATATCGGGCGTCGCCAGTTCCGGCCGCGTCTTGGCAAATATGCAGACCTGACTGGCGCCCATGGCCATGGCGCCCCGGCGGAATAAAACGTACTGCGCGCCGATCATCATGCGGCGGAAGAAATTATTGATCTCGTCGTTCAGGGTCGGGACGTTGACCTCGTAGACCATACGGATCTGCAGGTGGTCTTGCAGATTCTCGCCCACCCCCGGCAGGTGCTGCCGGACCGGAATCGCCAGGCTCTGCAGCAGATCGCCCGGTCCGATACCGGAAACCTGGAGGATCTGCGGCGATCCGATGGCGCCGGCCGAGAGAATGACCTCGCCGCCGGGCTTTAGGTGGGATTCGCGCCGCGCGCCCTTGACGGTAAATCCGATGCCCTTGACGGACCGCTCGGCCTCGGCCTCGGCGTCGAACAAGAGCCGCTCCACGTGGGCGTGAGTGACGATCTTGAGGTTCGGCCGCCCCCGGGCCGGGTTGAGAAACCCGACCGCGGTCGAGCAGCGCCGCCCATTTCGAGAGGTGAGCTGGAAGTAACCGGCGCCTTCCTGGGTCCGGCCGTTGAAATCGTCGTTGCGTGGAATGCCGATTTCCTCGGCCCCGGCGATGAAGGCGTTGCAGACCTGGCGGTGGACCCGCATGTCCGAAACCGACAGCGGCCCGCCGGCCCCGTGATAGTCGCTGGCGCCGCGTTCCTGGTCCTCGGCGCGCTTGAAGTACGGCAGTACGTCTTCGGCCGACCAGCCGACATTGCCCAACTGGCGCCAGTGGTCGTAGTCCTCGTGCTGCCCCCGGATATAGAGCAAGCCATTGATCGAGCTCGATCCGCCCAGGGTCTTGCCCCGGGGCCAATCGAGCCGGCGGCCGTTCAGGCCCGGGTCCGCCTCGGTCTTGTAGCACCAGTCGGTCTTGGGATTGTGCAGGGTCTTGAAATAGCCGACCGGGACGTGGATCCAGGGGTTCCAGTCGCGCCCGCCCGCCTCCAACAACAGCACGCTCTTGGATGAATCCGCCGACAGCCTGTTGGCCAGGACACAGCCGGCGGAGCCGGCGCCGACGACAATGAAATCGAAACTACCCTGGCTTGTCTGTTCGCGGTCCATGACCGGCGCCTCTCCCTGTAACAAGTGATTTATCTGTTTGCCGAGGATAGCAGCGGCGAACGCTCACTTCATATTGCGAATCATTCTTGCATGAAGAATCGCTTTGTGCAAGAATGAAAGAATAAATCTTGTTTTTGATAGCCACCTGGGGAGGAACGGCAATGCTACTCGACAAAATGAAGAACGTTTCGCGGCGCGACGTGCTGCGACTTACGAAGCATTATGGAATCTCTTCGACGCTGCTGGCGGCAGGCGCCATGACCGGCGCGGTCACGCTTCCGCGGTTGGCGGAAGCCGCTCAGTCCACCTATGACAAGCGCTATAAGAACGAGCCGAAGTTCAAGCTCAAGTTCGGCGCCGCCGGGTTCAACGAGAAGAATCTTCTGATCGAACGCGCGGGCTGCCTGCAGTTCGTCAACGATTTGGAGGAGCGGACCGACGGTGCGATCCGCATCGAATTCATCGGCAACAACCAGATTTGCGGCCAGCTGGATTGCGTGAAGAAGACCCAGCAAGGCATTGTGGATATCTACGCCGCCTCGACCCAGAATTCCGCGGGCGGTGCGCCGTATCTGAATGTGCTCGACTACGCCTACATGTTCCCGAGCCGCGCGGCCCAGTACCACTTCCTCTATCATCCGGGCAGCCAGAAGGTGCTGCGCGACCCCTTGCGAAAACGCCATGGCCTTCAGTTCCTGTTCAGCCACGCGGAACTGCGCGGCATCCAGTTGGGACTGTCTTGGAAGGACAAGCCCTTGGTCACCAGCGTCACGCAGCTGGCCGGCACCAAGAACCGTGTCACCGGCACGCAGCTTGGCCGGATCGCCATGGAGAAGATGAATCTGAACCCGACGCCCATTGCTTGGGCGGAAACCCTCGATGGTCTCAAGCAGGGGCTCATCGACGGCGCCGAGACTTGGGCGTCGGCGGTGGCCTACGCCAATATGTCGCCGGTGGTCTCTCAGGTCATCAACCTGGAGTTCTTCTGCGGTACCGAGGCTACCGCGATGAACGGCAAGGTCTTCGACGGCTTGGGCGGCGAACTGCAGGATGCGGTCATGGAGTCGTCCTACTTGACCCAGGTTCACGTCCAGGCGGCCAACGAGGCGGCGCTGGTCAATACGGTCGGATTCTCCGAACCCCAACTGCCGAACACGGTCTTCGCCAAGCACGGCACCCGCGTCTCCATGCTCTCTGCCGCGGCAAAGCGCGAGGCGGAAGAGATGTGCTCGCCCGAATTCCACCCGAAGGAATGGGAAAAGTGGCGGGACCGCCTCAACGACTGGTCGGGCGGAATGGACACCTACAAGTTCATCTCCGACATCGCCCGCGAGATTCCGAAGGATACCTTGGCGGAAAACGTCGAGCCACGGCGTTGGTGGAAGGGCTAATATAGCTTGCCGAGAACCGGGGGGCGGCCACTGCCGCCCCCCGGTTACCAAGGCGCCGGGAGCGCCCCGATACCCGCGTTCCGGGCGTCAACAAAACCTCGTAGAGCCTTAAGCGGCGCCTCGTGATTATGGCGCGACAATAATAGGCGGCCGAATGGCCGATAACCGGCTCGCTATGCTAGGGGGAAACCGTCATGACGGCGATCAAATGGCTAAACGACAACACGGAAAAATCCGTGATTCTGGTCTGCTACTTGGCCATGACCGGAATCATTTTCGTCGAGGTGATCCGGCGCTTCGCCTTCGGGCAACAGGCGGCATGGAGCTCGACGATTCCGATCTACCTCTTCCTGTGGGTCACCTGGATCGGCTGCGCCTACACCGCCAAGCAGCGCAGTCACCTCCGGTTCGAGGAATTCCGGGTCAGACTTCCTTATTTCTGGCAATTCTGCGCGGTGACTTTAGACCACGTGATCTGGATCGGCTTCTCCCTCCTCATCATCTATTTCTCGGTCCAGCAAGTGCAGCTCTCCTATGACAATTTCGCCATTGTCCAGGGAACCGACGACGTCATGCAGTGGTGGTTCTACCTGGCGACTCCGGTGGCCTTCTCGTTGATCATCTTTCGCGTGCTTCAGAACTTGATCGAGGATGTCCGCCGGTTCCGCAAGCGCGAGCCGTTTTCGATCGGCATCGGCCTCGCGGCCGGATAGGAGCAAGCCATGTCTGATGGGTTATTAATCACTCTCATTTCGATCGGCGTGACGCTTCTCTTCGTGTTGGGCGTGCCGATTTTCTTGATCATCGGCTTGTGGGTCATTGGGGTCAGCCTGGTCATCGACTTCACCCTCGCCAATATCGGGGTGACTCTGTACGAGGGCTTGAATTTCTTCGGGCTCTTGGCGCTGCCCCTGTTCATCCTCACCGGCGACCTGATCAATAAGGCGGGGATCGCCAAGCGGCTGGTCGATTTCGCTTATTCGATCCTCGGTTGGGTCCGGGGCGGGATGGGCATGTCGGCCTTGGGGGCTTGTGGGCTGTTCGCCGCGATCTCGGGGTCGAATTCGGCGACCACGGCCACGATCGGGTCGATCATGCATCCGGAGATGACCAAGACCGGTTACGACGCGAACTTCGCCGCCGCCACAGTGGCGGCCGGCGGCACCGTTGGCATCATCATCCCGCCCAGCATCATCTTCATCGTGTACGGGTTCTTGATGAACCTCTCGATCAGCGATTTGTTCGTGGGCGGTTTGATTCCCGGATTACTCATGGTCGTCGCCATGCAGGCGTGCTGTTGGTACATGTCCAGGAAGCACGGCTGGGGCGATCTCCACCGGCTCCAACTCAACAAGATCCTCCGGGCGACCGTCGGGGCCTGGCTCGGTTTCTTCGCTATCGGCCTGGTCATCTGGGGCATCTATTCGGGCAAGTTCTCCCCAACCGAGGCGGCCGGCGTCACGGCCGGATTCTGCCTTGTGGTCGGTGTGGTCATGTACCCCTTCGGGCGCTTGTTCGGGGTCAACAAGGACGGCAGCGTCGACGGCATGGCCATGGGGGCCACGCTGTTCGTCCCCGGCTTCTCTGTTCGGGACGTCCCGGACATCGTGCTTCGGTCAGGATTCATCACTGGCATGCTGGTGCCCCTGATCGCGATTTCAGTGGTCATGCAGCAAATCCTCTCGCTGCTCGGCGCAAAGGCCTTCGTGACCGATATGCTCTCCAATCTGGGGGGATATTATCCCATCCTTTTCGCCTGCATGCTCCTCGTGCTAGTCGCCGGAACCATATTGGAGAGCCTGCCGAACACGATCATCCTGGCACCGATCCTGGCCCCCATCGCGGCCGGAATCGGGGTCGACCCGATTCATTTCGCGGTCGTTTTTCTGGTCGGCGACGCGATCGGCTTCATTACCCCGCCCTACGGTCTGAATCTCTATGTGGCGAGCGGGATCACCGGCATACCGTATTTTCGAATAGTACGAAGCGTCATGCCCTACTTATTGGCGCTGCTGATCGCATGGTTCCTGATCGCCTTGGTACCCGAACTGTCGACGATCCTTCTGTTCCAAGAGGGCGCCGGGGTTTATCAACAGCAATAGAGCTTTTTGTCAGCCATTGATCGAGCGAAGCCGGCTCGCATCTCAAAAATCCGAGGCGGCTTCACTATGGCGATGAACGGAACCGAACGCGACAAGGGCAAATCGTTTCTTCGGGTATTCCAGATACTCGATGCGGTCGTTGACCTGGCGGAACCCGTGACCCCGGCGGAGATTGGGGAGCGGGTCGGCTTGCCGGCGGCGACCGCCCACCGCCTCTGCCAGATGCTGCTTCGCGAACGGTTTCTGCAGTACGAGGTGGATGGCAAGCGCGTCTTGGCCGGACCCAGGACCTTCGATTTCGCCGGCCGCGTGCTGTCCGGCGCGCATCTCAATCTGGACCGCCGGGTCATTCTGCAAGACCTGGTGGACGAGGTCGGCGAGACCTGTAACGTCTCGATTCCGGGCGATCTGTCTATGACTTACGCGGACCGTGTCGAATCCGGCTGGCCCTTGCGGATACAGTTGATGACCGGCATGCAGGTGCCGTTCCATTGCACGGCCAGCGGCAAGTTGTACCTAAGCCAGCTGCCGCCGGAGAAACTTGAGCGCGTCCTGGCGGGCTACAAATTGAAACGCCTGACCAAATCGACGATCACGGACCCCAGGGAATTCCGGCAAGAGCTAGCCAAGATCGAAAAGTCGGGATTCGGTTGGGACAATGAGGAATTTATCACCGGAATGGTGGCGGTTTCGGTGCCTATCCGGGATTCGAAGGGCCGGTTTTGCGCGGCGATCGCGGTTCACGGGCCAACTGCGCGGATGTCGCTGAGCGCCGCGCGAAAGCGGCTGCCGGCCATGCGCCGCGCGGCCCAGAAGGTTGAGGCCCTGATCGAATCGCAATGACGGCCGAGCCGGCGCCGGGCAGGCCCCTTCCCGGCAAGAGGGGGCGGGCCGGCGGACCGCGTCAAGAATGGCACGCCGGCCCTTGCGATTGAGTTCGCCCCTCCCCTCGGTTCAGGCCTTCCCGGCGATCTGGGCGACGGCCTCGTCGGTCGACCACAGGGCGTTGGCGATATAGCGGAAGTTGATCAAGGCGGCGAGATAACCGTCGCCTTCCGGCAACATCGCCGCCGCCGTCGCATCCTTGACCACCGCGACCTCGAAGCCCATTTCGAGCAGCTCCCGCAGGTGGGCCTCAACGCAAAGGTTTGCGGACATGCCGGCCAGGATCACCTGATCGACGTGGGCCTTGCGCAACTGCAAGGCCAAGTCGTTCTGCTCCGGGCCATAGACCTTATGCGGCGAGCAGATGATGGTCTTTCCATCGTGAATGTAGTCCTTGTACTCGGGCATGAAATCGGCGCCCGAGCCATCGAACTTGGAAACATCGTAGGCGCTCTTGCGGTCGAACATGCCGATCGCGTGCATCAGCTTTTCCAGGGGCCCGCCAAAACTCCAGCCATGATCCGTCGGATAGTAGTAGTGCGGCGAGATGGCAACCGTCATATCCGCGGTCTTGGCGGCGGCGAACAGGCGCTTGATGTTATTCACCGTCCCGTGCTGTTCCACGCTCTTGCCGACCACGCCCCAGGTCACACCCTTGGGGCTGAGGAAGTCGATTTGCGGATCGGTGACCACTAGGGCGGCGCGCTTGCGATTGAGTTTGAAGCCGGTTTCCGGCAGGGCGCCCTTTTCAGGCGGCGCATAGGGATCGCCCGCGGCCTGCGCGGCACGGCCACCGGCGGCCAGGGCCACGGCCGCCCCGGCGGCGACACCGCCTTTCAAGAGAGCACGGCGCGCGAGCGGTGGGCCGCCGCGGCGCTCGCTCTGGGTGGCACGGGATTTCGGGTCGTGGCTGTGATTATGGTCGCACATCGGGGTTTGCTCCTAATCAGGTTCATGACGAAGCCTCAGCCTAGGCCGGCTGGGCGTGTTAAATCCGCCAGGAGTCGTACCGTTGCGAAATGCACCTCACAGTTTCGTGTGCGCGCCGCCCCAGGCGCCGCCCATCGGCTAAGCTAGAGGGCGTTTGGGTTTCACTCGACCGCCACCCGGGCCTTTGTCCCGGGCCCGATCAACGAGGAGTCCATGACCGCGCTCGACAAGCTCCTGTCCGCTTTCGACGTCGAGGTTGAACCTTTCGCCATCTGCGACGTGCGCCAAGGCTGGCGTCTGGATTTGGGTGGGCAGGGTTTCGTTACGGTGCACTATGCCTTACGCGGCTCCGGCGGTTTACGGTTGGGCGCCGCGCCGCTGATCCGCTTCGGTCCCGACACCATCATTATCGTGCCGCGCGGCATGTCGCAGAGCATCGGCGCGCAAAGCGCCGCGCAATCCTCGCCCGGCGACGAGGCGGTCTGCGTCGGTCTGCCGGAAGGCCTGCGCTGGCTGCAGGCCGGCGACGGCGCACCCGATATCATGATCGCCTGCGGCCGGGTGCGCGCGACCTATGGCGCCGGCACCGGGGTCTTCGACCTGCTGAACGAGCCGATCCTGGAAACCTTCCCGGCCGAGCATCCGATCGCGCCCGCGTTCCGGACCCTGTTATCGGAGTTGTCGGACCCGCGTCTGGGCAGCACGGCCCTGGCCGAGGCCCTGATGAAGCAATGCCTGATCTTCACCCTGCGCCGCCTAGCCGAGCGGCGGGACGCGCGCCTGCCCTGGCTGCGGGCGCTCGACGACCCGCGGCTGAGCGCGGCGGTGGAGATGATGATGTCCTATCCGGAACGCGAATGCAGTGTGGAAGAATTGGCGGCGTTGGCCGGCATGAGCCGATCTAGCTTCGGCGCCCATTTCGCTCGCGCCTTCGGCCGCGCGCCGCACAGCTTCTTGATGGAAAACCGCCTGCGCCAGGCCGCCCATTTCCTGGCCACCACCGACCTGCCGGTCAAAACCATCGCGGGCAAGATCGGCTACCGCAGCCGGAGCAACTTCTCCCGCGCCTTCAAGGTCATGTACGGCATCGACCCGAACGCCTATCGGCAGAACATCGCGCATCATGGCGACCTGGAGGAGGCTGGAGACTAGAGCAGCATCCGTTCAGTTGGAATCGCTTTCGGCGATCCAAAAGAACGGATAAAGCTGCTCTACCTCATTGAAGAATAGAGCAATTTTATCCGGACGATCTGAACCGTATCGGTTCAAATCGTTCGAATATTGCGCTAGAGGACGTCTGATTCAAGCCGCGCCGCTTCGATAGCGCGTGAGCGGAACACGCTTTAGTCCCGGTCCGGTTCGTCGTCCGTATCGGTCAACAGGCGCCGGTATTGAACCCATTGGGGATCGCGCCCGCAACGCACTTGGACCGGCAGACCGTTTTCAACGACCACGGCCTTTACGTAGCTCGACACTGTATCGCCGCTGTCGGCATAGAGAGTCCACTCCTTGGATCCCGTCGCCGTCGAGACGATGGCCAAGCAGGCATTCATGCGCCCTTCCACGGCCTCGACCAGAAGATCCTCGAAGAAGTCCATGCGCGCGCTCTCGGCCTCGTTCGGCAGGCCGTCGGGTTCCGGGTCGTAGTCCCACACGATGGCGACCAGGTCGCCATAGGCCTCGATCTCGATATGGTGGGGAACTTCGGCGATCAGGCGCAGGATGGCGGGACAACCGGCGACCTCGTGCAAGCAAACCAGCCAATAATCTTCGTCCGCTTCGTCCATGTCCGGCTGGATGGACACCTCGGATAGATCGGCCAAGCTACATCTCCCGTCGCGGCGGTGGCGGTGGCGCTCCTAGGCCCGGCCCTAAGCAAGATGCCGAGGAGCCGAAGGTTGCGAGGGCGCGCCCGCGTACCCCGAAAGCATGCCCGAGGCCTGGTTAGAATTTCGCTAAAGGAGAGATTCTTATCTGTTTTCCGGGGCTTGGCGGATGCCAGCGCCGGGCCGGAGGGGCTGGGAGACTACGGCCGTGCCGAGCCAGCCGGGCGCGATCTCCCTATTCGTCGCCCATCTTGAGGGCGGCCAGGAACGCCGATTGGGGGATCTCGACGTTGCCGATCTGGCGCATGCGTTTCTTGCCCTTCTTTTGCTTTTCCAGCAGCTTTTTCTTGCGCGTGATGTCGCCGCCGTAACACTTGGCGGTCACGTCCTTCCGCATTGCGCTGACCGTCTCGCGCGCGATCACCTTGCCGCCGATCGCGGCCTGGATCGCGATCTTGAAGAGTTGACGCGGGATCAGGTCCTTGAGGCGTTCGCACAAGGTGCGGCCGCGCGATTCCGATTGGGCCCGGTGCACGATAATGGAAAGCGAATCGACCGCTTCGCCGTTGACCAGGATCGAGACCTTGACCAGATCGCCCTCGCGGTATTCGTCGATCTGATAATCGAAACTGGCGTAGCCGCGCGTGACCGACTTCAGCCGGTCGTAGAAATCGAACACGACCTCGGCCAAGGGCAGGCGATAGACCAGCATGGCCCGATTTCCGGCATAGGTCAGGTCTAGCTGTTCCCCGCGCCGGTCCTCGCACAGTTTCAAGACCGCGCCGAGGTAGTCGTCGGGCACCAGGATCGTGGCCTTGATCCAGGGCTCCTCGATCGAAGCGATGCGCACCGGGTCCGGCATGTCGGTCGGGTTGTGCAGGATGACTTTTTCGCCATTGGTGAGATTGATCCGGTAAACCACGCTGGGCGCGGTCGCGACCAAGTCGAGATCGAACTCGCGGGTCAGGCGCTCCTGCACGATTTCCAAATGCAAAAGACCGAGGAAGCCGCAGCGAAAGCCGAAGCCGAGCGCGGCCGAAGATTCCGGCTCGTACTCGAAACTGGAATCGTTGAGCGCCAGCTTGGACAAAGAATCGCGCAGGTTCTCGTATTCCCCGGCATCGGCGGGAAACAGGCCGCAGAAGACCACGGGCACACTGGGCTTGAAGCCGGGCAACATCTCCGTTGCCGGGCGGCGATCTTCGGTGATGGTGTCGCCGACGTTGCAATCGGCGACCGACTTGATACTTGCGGTGATGAAGCCGATCTCGCCCGGGCCCAGGGTTTTGAGATCGGTCATCTTGGGCCGGAAAACGCCGACCCGGTCGACCGGATGGGTCGCGCCCGTGCCCATCATGCGAATCTTCATGCCGACCTTGAGCTGCCCATCGACGACCCGCACCAGGGTGATGACGCCGAGATAGGAATCGTACCAGCTATCGACCAGCAAGGCCTTGAGCGGCGCGTCCGGGTCGCCCTTGGGCGGCGGGATGCGCCTGACCAGGGCCTCAAGTACCTCGTCAATCCCCTCGCCGGTCTTGGCTGAGATCGGCAGCGCCTCGGAGGCGTCCAGGCCGATCACCTCCTCGATCTGCGCCTTGATCCGCTCCGGCTCCGCGGCCGGCAGATCGACCTTGTTGAGCACCGGGATGACCTCGTGGTCGGCGTCGATGGCCAGATAGGCGTTGGCCAGGGTCTGCGCCTCGACCCCCTGGCTGGCGTCGACCAACAGGATCGAGCCCTCGCAGGCCGACATGGAGCGGCTGACCTCGTAGGAAAAGTCCACATGGCCGGGGGTGTCGATCAGGTTCAGGGCGTAGAGTTGGCTGTCTTGGGCCGTGTAGTCCAGGCGCACGGTCTGGGCCTTGATGGTGATGCCGCGCTCGCGCTCGATATCCATGGAATCGAGCACCTGCTCCTTCATCTCGCGGGTGGTCAGGCCGCCGCAGGTCTGGATCAGCCGGTCGGCCAGGGTGGATTTCCCGTGGTCGATATGGGCAATGATGGCGAAGTTGCGGATATGGGCGGTGTCGGTCATGGCGCGGTGGCTATAGCACCGCCCGGGGGAGCCGCCAAGGGGGCCGGAAAGTCACCCCAAACCTGGCTCCAAGACGCTATAGCTGAACCTGGGAGGGCGGCACCCCATGACGGACCTGATCCAAAATTTCCAGCGCCTGGCGCGCTATAACAGCCTGGCCAATGAGCGGCTTTACGACGCCTGCGCGCAACTCAGCGATGCAGCCCGCAAGCAGACGCGGCCGGCCTTTTTCGGCTCGATCCACGGCACCCTCAACCACATCCTGGTTGGCGACCGGATTTGGCTCGCTCGCTTCGAGGGCGGCCAAGCGCCGTCTACCGGCCTGGACGCGATCCTGTACGAGAACTTCGAAGAGCTTCGGGAGGCGCGGAAAACAGAGGATTCGCGCATAGAGGACTTCGCTTATGGCCTGACGCCAGCGTTTCTTTCCAGCACGATGTCTTATGTTAACAACGCAGGCCTAGCGTTCGACGACCCGGTGGAGATCCTGGTCCCGCACCTCTTCAACCACCAGACCCACCACCGCGGCCAAGTCCACGACATGCTGAGCCAAACCGAGGTGCCGCCGCCCAGCCTGGACCTGCACCGCGTCCTGAAGCCGGCGCCGGACCCAAAGGAGTAACGGCCCATGACCATAGGATCGGATGACGACCTGACCGGCCTGAAGGAAATTGGCCGTATCGTCCGCGAGTGCTTGATGGAGATGGCGCGGCAGGTCCGGGCGGGCGTGGCGACCGCAGAACTTGACGAAATCGGTGGCCGTTTTCTAGCTGCGCGCGGCGCACGTTCCGCACCCCGGCTTGCGTATAATTTTCCCGGACATACCTGTATCAGTGTGAACGACGAGGCGGCCCATGGCATTCCGGGCACGCGGGTTCTGCGGAACGGCGACCTGGTGAACGTCGACGTCTCGGCCGAGTTAAACGGCTATTGGGCCGATACCGGCAGCAGCTTTCCGGTCGGACCGGTCGCGGCGAAAGTTGAGCGGTTGTGCGGTTTCACCAAGACGGCGTTGCGCAAGGCGATCTATAGCGCCAGGGCGAGCCGCCCGATCAACGCTATTGGCCGTGCCGTGGAGCGCGAGGCCACGCGAGGCGGATACAATGTAATCCCCGATCTGGCCGGGCATGGGGTTGGCCGGGGTATCCATGAACCGCCGACCGTCGCCAATGTCTATGTGGCCGGCAATCGGAAGCGCCTGAACGAAGGCTTGGTCATCACCATCGAGCCCTTCCTGACGGAAGGGGCGGGCACCATAGTTCAAGCCGACGATGGCTGGACTCTCAAGACCGCCGACGGTGCCCTCTCGGCCCAATATGAGCACACCTTGGTGATCACGAAGGGCCACCCCATTGTGGTGACCTGAGGCGCCCGCCTAGCCCCTGAGCACCCCGCCGGTCGACTTGGCGACGGCGGCGACGATCTTGGCGGCAACGGCCTCGATCTCCGGGTCGGTCAGGGTGCGGTCCTTGGGTTGCAGGGTGACCGCGATGGCGAGCGACTTCTGGCCATCCTCGACCCCCTTGCCGGTGTAGACGTCGAAGAGATCGACCTTGGCGATCAGGGCCTTGTCGGCCCCCTTGGCGGCGCGCATCAGCTTGTCGGCTGGCACCTCGGCATCGACCAGGAAGGCGAAATCGCGCTCGACCGCCTGAAACGGCGAGAGTGCCGGCGGCGCCTTGAGCTTGCCGTCCTTGGCGCGCGGCAGGGGCAGGCGATCCATAAAGACCTCAAAGGCCGCCGCGGGCCCGCGCAGGCCAAAGCCGGACAGCACCCGGGGGTGCAACTCGCCGAATTGAGCCAGGATATTGGGCCCCAGGCGCAGCACGGCGGCGCGGCCCGGGTGATACCAATCCGGCGCTTCGCGGGTGGTTTGCAGTTTTTCGACCGGCGCGCCGCAGGCCTCGAGCACCGCCAGGGCATCGCCCTTGGCGTCCAGGGCATCGACGCCGCGCTGAGCGGCCGCCCAGTGTCGCCGGTCCGCCGGGCCGGCGCGCAAGCCGGCCGCGACCCGGGCTTGCCCCTTCGGCGTGGCGTCGGCGTATTGCGGGCCGATCTCGAACAAGGCCGCCTCGTTCAGGCCCCGGTCCGCGTTGTGCGCCGCGGCGGCGACCAGACCGGGCAAGACGCTGGGCCGCATGACGTCCAGGTCGGCGCTGATCGGGTTGTCCAAACGCAAGGCCGCCGCGCCGCCACCGAACAGCGCCGCCTCGCCGCCCGAGACGAAGGAAAAGGTCACCGCCTCCTCCAGCCCGCGCCAAGCCAGCGCCGTGCGCGCCATGGAGACGCGCTTTTGCGCCAAGGTGATCGCCGCGTGCGGCAGGTCGGTCTCGCGGGCGAGCGGCAAGGCCGGGATGGTTTCGAAGCCGTGGATACGCAGCACCTCCTCGACCAGGCAGGCCTCGTCCTCCACGTCGGGGCGCCAACCGGGCACCATGACATCAAGGCTGTCGTCGCCAACCGCGCCGCCGTTCTTGGCAACCTCGAAGCCCAAATCGGCCAAGATACGGGCTTGCTCGGCGGCCGGCACCTCGACCCCGCCCAAGGCGGCAACCCGCGCTAAGCGAAGGGATACCCGCCGGTCGCATGCCGGCAGCGCGCCGGCGCTGACCACATGGCTCGCCTCGCCGCCGCAGATCTCCAGGATCAGGCGGGCCGCCACCTCGGTGCCCCAAACGGCCGACTGCGGGTCCAGGCCGCGTTCAAAGCGATAGCGGGCGTCGGACAGGATGCCCAGCTTGCGCCCGGTCGCGGCGGTGCGCACCGGGTCGAACAAGGCGACCTCGAGGAACACATCGGTGGTCTCCGCGGTCACGCCGGAATGCTCGCCGCCCATGACGCCGCCGATACCCTCGGGACCGTTCTGGTCGGCGATGACCACCATCTCGGGCGCCAGGCGGTAGGTCTCGCCGTCGAGGGCCAGAATCTCCTCGCCCGCGCGCGCCATGCGCATGGTCGGGTCGCCTTGGACCTTGGCGGCATCGAAGACGTGCAGCGGCCGGTTCAGATCGTAGGTCACATAGTTGGTGATATCGACCAGAGCCGAGATCGGGCGCAAGCCGATGGCGCGCAGGCGCGCCTGCATCCAGGCCGGGCTGGGGCCGTTCTTGACCTTGCGGAAAGTGCGGCCCGCGACATAAGGGCAGACATCCTGCAAGTCGCCGGGCAGGTCGCGGCGCCAGGCGAGCGGGCTGTCGAAGCTCCCTGGCACGGGCGACATCTCGACCGGCTTCAGGGTGCCCAGGCCGGCCGCGGCCAGGTCGCGCGCAATGCCGCGCACGCCCAGGCAATCGCCCCGGTTGGGCGTGATCGCGACGTCGATGACCGGATCGTCCAGTCCCGCAATCTGAGCGAAGGGCGTTCCAACCTTGGCCTCGGCGCCGACCTCGATGATGCCCTCATGTTCGTCGGAAATGCCCATCTCGCGTTCCGAGACCAGCATGCCATTGGACTTCTCACCCCGGATTTCGCCGGATTTCAGCACCATGTCGGTACCGGGAACGTAGCTGCCGGAGGGCGCGAAAATGCCTTTCATGCCGGTCCGCGCGTTGGGCGCGCCGCAGACCACCTGCACAACCTCATCGCCGGTATCGACCAGACAGACCCGCAGGCGGTCGGCATTGGGATGCTGTTTGGCCTCCTTGACATAGGCCACCTTGAACGGCGCCAGGTCCTTGGCCCGGTCCTCGATGCCCTCGACCTCCAGACCGATCATGGAGAGCTTGGCCGCGATCTCCTCCAGGTTCACCCGGGTGTCCAGGTGGTCCTTGAGCCAGTTCAGGGTGAATTTCATTGCTTGTGCGTCATTCGTTGCGGGGCAGGCGCCGAGGCGGATCCAGGGCCAGGCCGCTTATTTCCCAGATACCGCGGGGCGGGGCAAGCCGTTGGATGGCGGATTTCTCCCTTAATTCTTTTGAAACGCGGCGGGCGCAGGAATATAGCAAGCGGTTACACCCCCTAGCGGTTCTTTGCACCGACCTGCAGTTTTGGAACCTTTCGTGAACTTACCCGCGCTTCCCTCCGTCGTCGGCCTGGTCCCAGACCCGCGCTGGGCCCTGCTCTTGGATGTAGACGGCACCCTTCTTCACATTGCGGAAACGCCCGACGGCGTGGTCCGCAGCGCCACCTTGTGCCACCTTCTGTCGCGTCTGGTCCCGGCGCTGGACGGCGCCGTGGCCCTGATCAGCGGCCGGACGATCGAGGATCTGGACCGCCTGTTCGCGCCACTGAAGCCGCCGGCCGCCGGCCTGCACGGCCTGGAGCACCGCAACGCCCAAGGACAAGTCAGCACCCTCGGCGAGGCTAAGGCGCTCGATCACCTGCGCGCGCCCCTGGCCGAATTCGCCGCCGGTCACAAGGGCCTGCTGCTGGAGGACAAGGGCCGGGCCCTGGCCTTTCACTACCGCCTCGCGCCGCAGCGGGAAGCGGAGGTCAAGCACAAGATCGAAACCTTGACCGGCGGCACGCAAGACCTGCGGACGATCCATGGCAAGATGGTCGTGGAGATCAAGCCACGGCATGCCGACAAGGGCTCGGCCGTGCGGGCCTTCATGGCCGAGGCCCCGTTTCGCGGCCGGATTCCGGTCTTCCTGGGCGACGACGTTACCGACGAGGACGCCTTCGAGGCCGTGAACGACCTGAACGGCCTGTCGATTTGCGTCGATCCGGCGCAAGAGACCGCCGCACGCTATCGCCTGAACGGCGTGGACCAGGTCTTGCAATGGCTGGCCCGAATAGCCGACTCTTTGAATCCCGGCGGCGAGGAGTAAGTTTTGAGCACGCTCGACCTTTCGATCATCGGCAACGGCAATTACAACGCCCTGCTGGACAAGCAGGCCAAGATCGTCTGGAGCTGCCTGCCCCGATTCGACAGCGACCCACGCTTTTGCGCCCTCTTGAACGACCACGGCGGCGGCGACAAGGGCTTCTACGATGTGGAACTCTTCGATCTAGCGGAGTCCCGGCAATGCTACCGGCACAACTCCGCCATTGTCGAAACCACCCTGACCGACAAGCACGGCGGCAAGATCCAGATCACCGACTTCGCGCCCCGGTTCCGGAATCTCGGCCGCATGTTTCGTCCCGTCATGCTGATTCGGCAGATCCGGCCCCTGGCGGGCACGCCGCGCATCCGGATTCGAATCCGGCCAAGCTACGGCTACGGCCAAGACCGGCCGGACACGACGCGGGGCTCAAATCACATCCGTTACGTCATGCCGGACCTGACCTTGCGGGTCACCACCGACGCCTCGGTCACCTATATATTGGACGAGACGCCCTTCGTCCTGGAACGGCCCGTCTCCCTGCTCCTCGGCCCCGACGAGAGCTTTACTCAGCCGGTCGCGGAAACCTGCCGCGAGTTCATGGAGAAGACCGACGACTACTGGCGCGGCTGGTCGCGCAGCCTGTCCCTGCCTTTCGAGTGGCAGGACGCCGTGATCCGGGCCGCGATCACGCTCAAGTTGTGCAGTTTCGAGGAGACCGGCGCCATCGTGGCCGCCGCGACGACCTCGGTTCCCGAAGCCGCCGACAGCGGGCGCAATTGGGACTACCGCTTTTGCTGGCTGCGCGATTCCTATTTCGTGGTGCATGCCTTAAACGCCCTGGGCGCGACGCGCACCATGGAGGAATATCTCGGCTATATCACGAACATCGTCGTGGCCACGCAGGATGGCTATTTGCAGCCGGTCTTCGGCATCGCGCTCGACAGGAATTTGGACGAGACCGAGGTCGATACGGTGACCGGCTATCGCGGCATGGGGCCGGTGCGCGTCGGCAACGACGCCTACCGGCAGGTTCAGAACGACGGTTACGGCGCCGTGATCCTGGCCTCCGCCCAGGCCTTTTTCGACCGCCGACTGGAGCATCCGGGCGACATCAACCTGTTCCAGCGCCTGGAAAAACTGGGCGAGCAAGCGGCCGCGCGCTGGAACCAGCCCGACGCTGGGATCTGGGAGTACCGGAACGCCGAGGCCGTGCACACCTATTCGAGCGTCATGTGCTGGGCCGCCTGCGACCGGCTGGCCAAGATCGCCGAACATCTTCATCTGGCCGATCGAACCCGCTTTTGGGCGGACCGGGCGAAGGCCATGAAGCGGGAAATCCTGAAGCGCGCCTGGAATCCGAAGCTGGAGAGTTTCGTTTCCACCTTCGACGGCGACTCGCTGGACGCCGTGTTGCTACTTCTGCCGCAACTGGGCTTCATTCCGGTGGCGGATCCGCGCTATGCTAAGACCGTGGCGCAGATCGAAAAGACGTTGCTGCGCGGCGGGCACATGTTCCGCTACGCGGTCCCGGATCACCTGGGGATGCCCCGGACCGCCTTCAATGTCTGCACCTTCTGGTACATCGAGGCGCTGGCCGCGCTTGGGCGGAACGGTGAGGCGCGCGCGCTATTCGAAACCATGCTGGCGGCGCGCAATTCGGCGGGGCTGCTGTCGGAGGACCTCGACCCGGTGACCGGGGAGCTTTGGGGCAACTTCCCGCAAACCTATTCGATGGTCGGCATGATACACTGCGCCATGCGCTTGTCGAAATCCTGGGAGGAAGCGATTTGAGCCGCCTGGTCGTGGTCTCCAACCGCGTCGCCCCAGCGCGCAGCGGCGGCGGCACCGGCGCCGAGGGGGGCTTGGCGGTCGCGATGCAGGGCGCCCTGAAAGACAGGGGCGGGGTCTGGTTCGGCTGGAGCGGCAAGACCGCGCCGCACGATTCGGGCAAGGCCGACATCGTCGAAATCGGCGCCACTTCCTATGCCACCGTCGATCTTTCTCAACAGGATTACGACGAGTATTACACCGGCTACGCCAATTCGGTTCTTTGGCCGCTGTTTCACAATCGGATCGACCTGACCGACTTCTCCCGCCGCGACCGGGCCGGCTATCAGCGGGTCAACGCCTTGTTCGCCGGTCATCTGCAGCCCTTGCTGCAAAAAGACGACGTGGTCTGGGTGCATGATTATCATTTCATACCCCTGGGCGAATTTCTCAGGCAGGCCGGATGCACGCAGAAGCTGGGGTTTTTCCTGCATATTCCCTGGCCGCCAATGGAAATACTCCTGGCCCTGCCGAACCACCGATCGCTCGTTCAACAGCTTTGCACCTATGACCTGATCGGGTTTCAGACCGAGGCCGACAAGCATGCCTTCCTGGAATACATTCAGCAGGAAGCCGGTGGCGAGGTGCTATCGGGCGGCCGTATTAGAGCCTTTGAGCAAACGCCCGCGGTCAAGGTCTTTCCGATTAGTATCGATACCGCCGATGTCGCCACCCTGGCACGCCGGGCAGAGAACGGGGCGCAGAGCAAGCGCCTCAAGAAAAGCCTTCTGAACCGCCAGTTGATCACCGGCGTCGACCGCCTGGACTACACCAAGGGCCTGATCGAGCGCCTGGAAGCCTATCAGCATTTGCTCTCCCGCTATCCGGCCTACCGGGGCCATGTCACCCTGCTGCAGATCGCGCCGCCGTCGCGCAGCGATCTGGCCGACTATCAGCGGATGCGGCGCCAGGTCGAGACAATTGCCGGTCACATCAACGGCACCTACGCCGAATTCGACTGGTCGCCGGTGCGCTACCTCAACCGCGGCTTCAAGCGCCAGACGCTCATGGGATTTCTGAGACTGAGCACTGTCGGCCTGGTCACGCCCCTGCGCGACGGCATGAACCTGGTGGCGAAGGAATTCGTCGCCGCGCAGAATCCCGAGGACCCCGGCGTCCTGGTACTGTCGCGTTTCGCTGGCGCGGCACGGGAGTTGGAAAGCGCGCTGATCGTCAATCCCTACGATATCGAAGGCGTCGCCGAGACCTTGGCGAAGGCCCTGTCCATTCCGATCGAGGAACGGCGCGAACGTTGGTCGGCGATGTTCAAGCATCTGAGCCGTTACGATCTGATCTATTGGCGGGAATCCTACCTGCGGGCCCTGGAGGCCGCGCCCTGCGCCGCCGCCGCGGCTTGAGTCCATGAAAGTCGGCATACCTGGCGGTCGCGCCCTGCTGGGCGATATTGGCGGCACCAATGCCCGCTTCGCCATTCTCGAAAACGGCGAGGTCGGGCACGCGGACACGCTGAGCGTTGCCACCCATGGGACCGCGATCGATGCCGTTGCCGCCTACCTAAGTGGCCTGCCCAAGGGGCAGCGGCCGGGCGCCGCGGCACTCGCCTGCGCGGGACCGGTCGAAAACGGCACGGTGGTCATGACCAACAGTCCGTGGCGGATTGAGGCGGGGGAGATCGAACGCCAATTTGGTTTCGCGCGGGCCCTGGTCGTGAACGATTTCGCCGCGCAGGCTTGGGCGGTGCCGGGCCTGGGCGCCGCCGATTTGCACGCCATTGGGCGCGGCATAGCCAGACCCGACCGCCCCGCCGCCATCCTGGGGCCGGGCTCCGGCCTGGGCATCTCAAGCTATCTGCCGCCCCCAAAGGGGCCGGCTGTGGCCGTCGGCGAAGGCGGTCACGCAACCATGCCGGCCACCGACGACCGGGAGGCCGCGGTCCTGGCCGCACTGCGTGCGCGCTTCGGCCACGTCTCGGCCGAACGGGTTCTTTCCGGCAACGGATTGGTCCGCCTCCACGAGGCGCTGGCCGAGCTTGAAGGCCGGGCCGGAGCGCGGCGGAGCGCGGCGGAGATCACCGAAGCGGCCGGCACCGGCGCTTGCAAGCACAGCGCCGCCGCGCTCGATCTCTTTTGCGCCATGCTGGGCACCTTCGCGGGGAACCTGGCGCTAACGCTCGGCGCGCAGGGCGGCGTCTATATCGCCGGCGGCATCGCGCCGCGCATGGTCGACTACTTGGCCAGGTCGAAATTTCGCGACCGCTTTGAAGCCAAGGGCCGGTTCAAAGCCTACCTCGCGGCCATACCGACATGGGTCGTGACCCATCCCACGCCCGCTTTCCTGGGCCTCGCGCGGATCCTGGCGCAGCCGGACTGAACGGAACGCCGCTAAAGGCCGCGCACCATGCTGGGGACGTCGAGCGGCAGAAAGCCGTAGTGGCGCAGCCAGCGCAAATCGGAATCGTAGAACGGGCGCAAATCGGGCATGCCGTATTTCAGCATGGCGATGCGCTCGATCCCCATGCCGAAGGCGAAGCCCTGATAGCGCGCCGGATCGATGCCGCAATTTTGCAGCACCTTGGGGTGGACCATCCCGCAGCCCAGAATCTCCAGCCAATCCTTGCCATGGCCGATCTTGAGTTGGCCACCTTCGCGCGAGCAGCCGATATCGACCTCGGCGCTGGGCTCGGTGAAGGGGAAGTAGCTGGGCCGGAAGCGGACCGGCAAATCCTCGATCCCGAAGAAGGCGCGGCAGAAGTCGATCAGCGTGCCCTTGAGGTGGCCCATGTGGGTCGCCTGGTCGACCACCAGGCCCTCGACCTGATGGAACATGGGCGAATGGGTCGCGTCGGAATCGGCGCGGAAGGTACGCCCCGGCACGATGATGCGGATCGGCGGCTCGACGCTCTGCATGGTGCGGATCTGCACCGGCGAGGTATGGGTGCGCAAGACCATGCGCGCGCCGCCCTCTTCCACCGGCGGCAGGTAGAAGGTGTCGTGGTCCTGGCGCGCGGGATGTTCCTCGGGGATGTTGAGGGCGGTGAAGTTGTGGAAGTCGTCCTCGATATCCGGGCCTTCGGCGACCGAAAAGCCCATCTCGCCGAAAATGGCCAACAGTTCTTCCATGGTCTGGCTGATCGGGTGAATATGCCCGACCGGCGCCGGGCGGGCCGGCAGGGTGACGTCGACCGTCTCGCGGGCCAGGCGGGCGCTCAAGGCCGCGCCGGCCAAGTCCGCCTTGCGCGACTCGATTGCCGCCGCCAGGCCGTCCTTGAGCACGTTGAGGGCCTGTCCGGCGGCCTTACGGGCGTCCGGCTCCAGACCGCCCAGGGTTTTCATGTGCTGGGTGACCGCGCCCTTTTTGCCGAGGGCGCGCACCCGCACAGCCTCCAACGTGTCGAGATCGCCGCTGCCGGCAATCTCGTCCATCAGGCTGTTACGCAGCTGCTCCAGGTCTTCCATGATCATGCCAGGCGGCGACGGCCGGCCCGAGGGGATGGGTCCCCGGAAAGACCGGCCAGAGGACCGCGCCTTAAGCGTTGCCGGCGGCGCTCAGGGCGTCCTGGGCCTGCTTGGCCAGGGTTTCGAAGACCGCCGGCTCACGCACCGCCAGATCGGAGAGAACCTTGCGGTCGACCTCGACCCCAGCACGCTTCAGGCCATTCATGAATTGCGAATAGGTCAGGCCGTGCTCCCGCGCGCCGGCGTTGATCCGCTGGATCCACAGGCCACGGAAGGTCCGCTTGCGGACCCGCCGATCGCGATAGGCGTATTGCAGGCCTTTCTCAACCCGCTGGACGGCGGTGCGAAAGACGTTCTTATTCCGGGCGTCGTAACCCTTGGCTTGTTTGACGACCTTTTTGTGCCGGGCACGCGCGGTCACGCCGCGCTTTACGCGAGCCATGTCCGTTCTCCTTAGAGGTAGGGTAGGAAGCTGCGCTTGACGACCTTAGCGTCCGGCGCGGCCATGATCTGGGTGCCGCGCGCCTTGCGCTTCATCTTCTGGGATCGCCGGCGCAGCATATGGCGCTTGCCAGCGAAATTCATCACCACCTTGCCGGTGCCGGTCACGCGGAAGCGCTTGCGCGCACCGCTTTTGCTCTTCAGCTTGGGCATTTCACGGGTCCTTATGTATTTGATTTACCAGTGCTTAGAGCGGCTGGGCATGCCCTTTAGCCGGACCGCTCGGGTCGGAAGGCGCCGTTTATAGCCCCCGCACCCCGGTATTGCAAGGCGTGCCGGAACCGGGGCGGTCTAGGGGTGCGCTGAGCACAGATTCAGTGCCGGCCGGAGCCCTTTAGGCGGCTCCCGGCCCACTGCTACAACCCCCGATCCAGACCCGATCTTCCCCTATCGGGGCGCCAGGACCATGATCATCTGGCGGCCTTCGAGCCGGGGAAACTGCTCGACCTTGGCGAGTTCTTCCAGCTGGTCGCGGACCCGGATCAGGACCTTCAGGCCAAGATCCTGATGGGCCATCTCGCGGCCGCGGAAGCGCAGCGTCACCTTGACCTTGTCGCCGTCCTCCAGGAACCGCACGACCGCACGCATCTTCACGTCGTAATCGTGCTGGTCGATGTTCGGCCGCATCTTGATTTCCTTGACCTCGATGACCTTCTGCTTCTTGCGGGCCTCGGCCTTTTTCTTCTGGTCTTCGTACTTGAAGCGGCCGTAATCGAGGATTTTGCAAACCGGCGGCGCGGCGTTGGGCGAGATCTCAACCAGATCGAGACCGGCGTCAAATGCGCGGCGCATGGCGTCGTCGCGACCGACCACACCGACATTCTCCCCCGTTTCATCGATTAGCCGGACTTCCGGATTGTCTATAAATTCGTTGACGCGCGGCCCATCGCGGGACGGCGCGGAATTGAATGGCGGTCTTGCTATGAGTAGAGCTCCCTTTCTGTCATGTCTGGCCCTTGACGGTCCCCACGCCGGCCAGGCCAAACGGCATACACTGGCCGCACGACCTCAATTCCCCCCGGCGGGCGGGACGGATTCAGCCTGTACTCTAGTGACTGCCTCGCCGAGTGCAAGAAACTCCTGATTCTTGCCACCCAGGCGGCGCAGGGCGATTTTGCCTTCCTCGGCCTCGCGCCGCCCGACCACGGCGATGAGCGGCACCTTGGCCAGGCTGTGCTCGCGCACCTTATAGTTGATCTTCTCGTTGCGCAGATCCAACGCACAGCGCAGGCCGGCGGCGGTAAAGTCCGCATAAACCTGCTGGGCATAGTCGTCCGCATCGGAGGTGATGGTGGCGACCACAAGTTGCAGCGGCGCCAGCCATAGCGGGAAGCGCCCGGCGTACTGCTCGACCAGAATCGCCAGGAAGCGTTCGAATGAGCCCAGGATCGCCCGGTGCAACATGACCGGCCGATGTTTTTCCCCGTCCTCGCCCACATAGCTCGCGTCCAGGCGTTCGGGCAGGACGAAGTCGACCTGTAGGGTCCCGCATTGCCATTCGCGGCCGATCGCGTCGCGCAAGACGAACTCCAGCTTGGGGCCGTAAAAGGCGCCCTCGCCCGGGTTGAGCGTGTAGGCCAGCCCGGTCTCATCAACCGCGGCGCGTAGCGCGTCCTCGGCCTTATCCCAGGTTTCGTCGGAGCCGGTGCGCACCGGCGGGCGGTCGGAGAACTTGACCGTCACCTCGTCGAAGCCGAGGTCGCGGTAAATCGACTGCAAGAGATCGCAGAAGATCACCGACTCGCTGCTGATCTGCGCCTCGGTGCAGAAGATATGCGCGTCGTCCTGGGTAAAGGCGCGCACCCGCATCAGGCCGTGCAAGGCGCCCGAAGGTTCGTTGCGGTGGCACGAGCCGAACTCCGCCATGCGCAACGGCAAATCGCGATAGCTGGTGATGCCCTGACGAAAGATCTGTACGTGGGCCGGGCAGTTCATGGGCTTGAGCGCCAGCACCTTATTCTCGTCCGCCTCGGCGGTGAACATATGCTCGCGGAACTTTTCCCAATGGCCCGAGGATTCCCAGAGCGCGCGGTCGATAAGCTGCGGCGTCTTGACCTCGACATAGCCGGCGTCGTCGAGCCGGGCGCGCATGTAGTTTTCCAACGTGCGGTAAAGCGACCAGCCCTTGGGATGCCAGAAGACCGAACCGGCCGCCTCTTCCTGCTGGTGGAACAGGCCCATGTCGCGGCCCAAACGCCGATGGTCGCGCTTCTCCGCCTCCTCCACCATGTGGAGGTAGGCCTTGAGTTGCTTTTCCGTTTCCCAACACGTTCCGGTGATACGTTGCAACTGTTCGTTGCTCGCATCGCCGCGCCAATAGGCGCCGGAGACCTTGAGCAGTTTGAAGGCATGGCCGAGCCGCCCGGTCGAGGGCAGGTGCGGCCCCAGACACAGATCCAGCCAACTGCCCTGACGATAGATCGTGATAACCTCGTCGGCCGGCATGGTTTCGATATGCTCGGCCTTGTATTTCTCGCCGATGTTCTCGAAGTGGCGGATCGCCGCCGCGCGCTCCCACACCTCGCGCCCAATCGCTTCGTCGCGATCGACAATCTCGTGCATACGCTGTTCGATCTTTTCAAGATCCTCGGGCGTGAAGGGCTGGGCGCGCGCGAAATCGTAATAGAAGCCGGTCTCGGTCGCCGGGCCGAAGGTCACCTGGGTATCGGGATAGATCTCCTGCACCGCTTCGGCCAGGACATGGGCGCAATCGTGCCGCAGCAGCGACACGGCGTCGGCGTGGCCCGGCGTGACGATTTCGACCCGCGCGTCGGCCTCGATCGGCGTGGCTAGATCCCTCAGGGTTCCGTCGATCTTGACCGCCAAGGCATCCTTGGCCAGGCGGGGGCCGATGTCGGCCGCGAGATCGGCGCCGCTAACCGCGCTGTCGAAGGCCCGCACGCTTCCGTCGGGCAGCGTGATGGCTACCATATTCTTTCCGGTTCCGGGCTTATTCCGCCTGATTTCGAGGGGGCGCACTTTAGGAGGAAAAGAAACCCTGTCAAGAACCGGCGGCCGGGCGGCTGGGCGCGGCCTGGCCCGGCGTCGAGGCCGGTGCCGGGGCGGGCGCCGCCTGCAAGACCTCGCCGTACACAGCCAGGGTTGCCGCGCACATTTGCGACTTGGAGAAGTTGGTGCGGGCGTGGGTGCGCGCGGCGAGCGAGAGGATTTCGCGCTCCGACGCCGTTAGGCCCAGGGTCTTGCGCAGGGCCGCCGCCAGGGCGGCCCGGTCGCCCGGCGGAAACAGGAAGGCGGTCCGCCCATCAAGCACTTGCTCGGGCACGCCGCCGTGGTTGCTCGCGACCACCGGACAACCCATGGCCTGGCCCTCGCTGACCACCCGGCCGAAGGCTTCCGGGTCGGTCGAGGCGCAGACCACCACATCGGCCAACATATAGGCCGCCGGCATGTCGTCGCATTGCCCGGGCAGGAACACCTGGCTGCCCAGGCCGTGTTTCTCGATCAGGCGTTCGAGCTCCGCCCGGTAGGCGGCGCGGCCCTGGTCGGAGCCAACCAGCACACAGAGGTACGATAGATCGCTCATTTGTTTCAGGGCCTCGATCAGATCGATCTGGCCCTTCAAGCGGGTCAGGCGGCCGGGCAGCATGATGATCGGCACGCCGTCGGGCAGGCGCCAGCGGGTCGCCAACTGGATCACCCGCTCCGCGCTGACCTTATCGGGTTCGAAGCGGTTCAAGTCGACGCCCCGGTGAATCACCCTGATGCGCGCGGGGTCGACTGCGTAGTGTTCCTGTATGTGACGCTCGATGAAATGGGAGTTCGCGATGATCCGTTCGCCCGAGGTCATGATCGCGTTGTAGCGCCGCTTAATCCCGTTAGAGAAATTGTAGGCGCCGTGAAAGGTGGTGACGAAGTGCGCGCCGCATCGCTTTGCGGCAGCGGCGGCGCTCCACGCCGGCGCGCGCGAGCGGGCATGCACGATATCGACCTTGTGCTCTTCGATCACCTGGGCCAGGCGCGCGACATTGCGATACATCACCAAGGGATTCTTGGAGGCCAGCGGCAACTTGATGTGGGTGACGCCGCTCCGCCGAAGCTCGTGCTCCATGGGCCCGCCCTCGGAGGCGATGAGCGCCGTACCTCCCGCCGCACTCAGGGCCGCCGCCACATCGACCGCACCGCGTTCGACGCCGCCGGTGACCAGACGCGGCAAGACCTGCAACACGACAGGGCCGCCCGCTTTCGCGGCGCCACGGCCGGTGTTAGTCTTGGCGCTCTTGCTCATGGTGTCTTGAAACTCATGACCACTGCTGAAACCGAGAGCGTGCCCTCGCCCGACGTTCTAACACGGCCGGACGGGACAAGCATCGCGTATCACAGGACTCGCGCGGACGAAAGCCGCATGCGCGAGCGGGGCCGCCCGCTGCCCGGCGTGATTTTCCTGGGCGGTTTCGCGTCCGACATGACCGGCAGCAAGGCCATGGCGCTGGACGCCTGGGCCAGGGCGCGCGGTCAAGCCCTCGTGCGCTTCGACTATCAGGGGCACGGCGCCTCCTCCGGCGACTTCCTGGACGGCACCATCGGGCACTGGGCCGAGGACGCCGTCGCGGTGATCGACGCGCAAAGCGAGGGGCCGCAGATCCTGGTCGGCTCGTCCATGGGCGGTTGGATCATGCTGCTGGCGGCGCTGGCCCGGCCCGAGCGCGTGGCCGGGCTGGTCGGCATCGCCGCCGCGCCGGATTTCACCGAAACCCTGATGTGGAACACCTTCGGTCCGGAGATCCAAGCGACCCTGCGGCGCGACGGGGTTTATTACCAGCCCTCCGAATACGACGACGAGGCGCCCTATGCCATCACCCTGCACCTGATCGAGGAGGGGCGCGACCACCTCTTGATGGACCAGCCGATCCCCATATCCTGCCCGGTGCGCCTAATCCACGGCACCGCGGACCTGGACGTGCCTTATAGGCTGTCTCTCGACCTCATGGAAAAGCTGGAATCGGAAAACGTCGAGGTGACCCTGGTCAAGGGCGGCGGCCACCGGCTGTCCGAACCCCATGACCTGGCGCGCCTGACCCGCACGCTCGACGCCTTGTGCCGGGACGTCGCCTAAGCGCTCGTTTCGGCGTCGAGCAGCGCCTTCAAGCCCGCCTTGTAGTCCGGATAGGCCAGGCTCACGCCGAGTTCGTTCTTGAGACGGCGGTTCGAGACCCGTTTGTTGTCGCGGTAGAAGCTGCGCGCCATGGGCGATAATTCGGCGGTCTCGAAAGGGGTCAGCGGCGGCGGCGCCAGGCCGAGCAGGCCGCAGGCGTGGGCGATCACCTCTTCCGGCGGCGCCGGGTTGTCGTCGCACACATTGTAGGCCCGGCCGGGATTGGGATGGGCCATGGAGGCCTCCAGCACGCGCGCGATATCTTCGACGTGGATGCGGCTGAAGACCTGGCCCGGCTTGTCGATGCGCCGCGCCGTACCGCCGCGTACGCTGACCAGAGCGTTGCGGCCGGGCCCGTAAATGCCGGCCAAGCGGAACAGATGGACCGGCAGGCCGGCCCGTACGTGCAGGTCCAGCCAGGCGCTTTCGGCGGCGACCCGGCGGCGGCCCCGGTCGCCGCTCGGCGTCAGATCGGACTCCTCGTCGACCCAGCCGCCGGCGCGGTCGCCGTAAACCCCCGTGGTCGAGAGATAGCCGAGCCATTGGAGGCCGTGGCGGCCGGACAGATCGGCCCCGTGGTGATCGACCACCGGATCGCCGGCCGCGTCCGGCGGCACACTGCTCAAGATATGGGTCGCGCCGGCCAGCGCCGTTGCCGGATCGTCGAGCGGCCGGTCCCGGTCGAACAGGACGGCCTCGATCCCCTCTTGCCGCATGGCCGCCATCTTGCCGGCATTCCGGGTCGTGCCCGCGACGCGCCAGCCCTGGTCCCGCACGCGCGCGGCAAGCCGGCGGGCGCTGAACCCGAGACCGAAACAGAACAGGCGGCATTCAGGCATCGCAGTCTCCATAGGCGCGCGCCCCGCGGGGCGGACTCCATAGCGGCCGGCCGGGACGTGCGCTTGCTCTTGCGCCCGGGCCGACGCGCGGCGACTCTAGGGACATGCGATCGTTCCGACAACCGCGTGCCGCCGCCCTTGGGGCCGTGATGCTGGCCGCTTTGGCTGCGCCGGCCATGGCGCAAAGCCTGGGCCAGGGCGCGTCGTCGGACTACGCCGCCTGCATGGCCCTGGCGCAAAGGGAACCGCAGACCGCCTTCGACGAGGCGCTGGCCTGGCGGGCCCGTGGCGGCGGCCCGGCCGCCCTGCATTGCGCCGCGGTCTCGCTGTTCGGACTGGGCCGTCATGTGGAGGCGGCGCAGCGCCTGGAAAGCCTGTCCGACGGCATGCCGCCGGAAGCCACGGCCCCGCGCGCCCGGATCCTGGCCCAGGCCGGTCAGGCCTGGTTTCTGGCCGGGGAGAGCGGGCAGGCGGAGCGGGCACTGACCCGCGGTCTGGCGCTAACCCCCGACAATATCGAGTTGCTGATCGACCGCAGCATCGCCCTAGCGACCACCGGGCAATATTGGGAGGCAGTGGACGACCTCAACCGGGCCCACGACCTGCAGCCCGCGCGCGCCGATATCTTGGTGCTGCGCGCCAGCGCCTATCGCTCGCTGGAGGCGACGGATCTCGCCGCCGACGATCTGGCGCGGGCCCTGAAGCTCGACCCGGGCAATCCGGACGGCCTTCTGGAGCGCGGTATCCTGCGCCGCCTGACCGGCGACGCGGCGGGCGCCCGGGCCGATTGGACCCGGATTGTCGAGACCGACCCGGCCTCGCCGGCCGCGCAGGCGGCCCGCACCAATCTGGACAATCTGGACCAAGCAACGAACTGAAACCGAGAAAGTCATAACCGTGTCTCAAGAAACACCCAATTCCAAGCTGACGGCCGAAATCGTCGCCGCAGTCGAGGCCGGCTTCGCCGAGCAGACCGCCTTCATCCAAGATCTGGTGCGCCTGCCCTCCCTACGCGGTCAGGAACACACGGCTCAGGATTTCATGCACCGCGCCTTGGCGGCGCGCGGCTATGCCATGGACCGCTGGGCCATCGATGTGAGCGAGATCGAGAGTCACCCGGGCTTTTCCCCGGTCGCAGTCGACTACCAAAATGCCATCAACGTGGTCGGCACCCACCGCCCCAGGGAAGAACGCGGCCGTTCGCTGATTCTGAATGGCCACATCGACGTGGTCCCGACCGGCCCGCGCGAGATGTGGCAGAGCCCGCCCTTCGAACCCCGGATCGAGGGCGACTGGCTTTACGGGCGCGGCGGCGGCGACATGAAGGCCGGTTTGGCCGCTAACATCTTTGCCATGGACGCCCTTAAACGCCTGGGCTATCGGCCGGGCGCCACGGTGCACCTGCAATCCGTGACCGAGGAGGAATGCACCGGCAACGGCGCCTTGTCCTGCCTGGTGCGCGGCTACAAGGCCGATGCCGCGCTTATCCCGGAGCCAGAGGACGAGAAACTGGTGCGCGCCAATGCGGGCGTGATCTGGTTCCGGGTTCATGTGCGCGGCCATCCGGTTCATGTCCGCGAGGCCGGCAGCGGCGCCAATGCCATCGAGGCGTCATTCCGTTTGATCCAGGCCCTGCGCGGCCTGGAGGCGCAATGGAACGAACGGCAAAAGGACGTGCCGTACTTCGCCGAACTGGACCACCCGATCAATCTGAACATCGGCAAGATCGCCGGCGGCGACTGGGCCTCCTCCGTCCCGGCTTGGTGCAGTTTCGATTGCCGGATCGCGGTCTATCCCGGCGTCGACCCAAGGCAGGCGGCGCGCGAGATCGAGGATTGCCTGCGTGCGGCCAGCCGCAGCGACGGTTTTCTGGCCAACAACCCGCCCGAGGTCGAATACAACGGCTTTATGGCCGAGGGTTATGTCCTGGAGCCGGGCAGCGCCGCCGAGGCGGCCCTGGCGCGCGCCCATGCGCAGATCTTCCAGCGCGACCTGGAAGACATGGTTACCCCGGCCTATTTGGATGCGCGGGTCTTCGTGCTTTACGGCGACACGCCCTGCCTGGTCTACGGGCCCCGATCCGACAACATCCACGGCTTCGACGAACGGGTGAGTCTCGCCTCGGTCAAGCAGGTCACCGCCGCCATCGCCCTTTTCATCGCCGAATGGTGCGGCTTGGAAAAAGCAGAGTAAAGAGCCCGACGCCGAAATGCTTCAGGTTTTGTGAAAGACGGACTTGAGCCACCGCAAGAATGGCAGGCCGAGCAAAACCAACGCCATAGCCGATGGTGTGAATCTCCTTGTCGAGAGAAAAAGCGGCCAACGAGTATCAACCACCCTAACCGCGACCTCGCCATCAATATAGAACGTGGTTCCAAAAAAAAGATTCTGAATCTGTTCTAGAAACACGTGCAGCCCGACCATGGATAAGATCGCTGTGACAACAAAGAGCGCCCGATTTGAAAGGTGCTGGAACCAGTAAACATAGGCGCAGAGCGCTAAAACTATGGGCAGTGCATTGATCAAAAAAATCAAGAGAGAATCCGCAAACCTGATCCAATCTTCCACGCTAAGTCCGATCCAGTTCTCGCTAGAAGTCCAAATCGGCGTAGTGCGCGGGCGGGGTCGCGCCGGCCACCAAGTCTGCCAGAATGGAACGCAGCGACGGGCGCGATTTCACCCGGGCGTACCAATCCTTGGCGCCGGCATGCTTGTCCCAGGGCACGTCGCCCAGGTAATCGACGGCCGAGATGTGCGCGGCCGCCGAAACATCGGCGAGGGAGAAGACCTCCCCGGCCAGCCAGCGGCGCCGCTCGTTCAGCCAGGCGATGTAGTCCAGGTGATAATGGATGTTGGCCAGCCCGGCGCGGATCGCCGAGGCGTTGGGCTGCCCCAGTTTCAGGAAGCGCTTGTTGATTTTCTCCTCGATCAGGTTGCCGCTGACCTCGCGGGCGAACTTGACCGAAAACCATTGCGCCAGGCGGCGGACCTCGGCGCGGTCCAAAGGGTCGGCGCCGATCAGGGGCGGCTCGGGATAGGCCTCGTCCAGGTATTCCGCGATCACCGCCGCGCCGGCGATGGAAGTGCCATCGTCTTCCAGCATGACCGGTACCTCGCCGGCCGGATTGAGTTCCAGAAAGCTCTCGCGCCGCTCCCAGACCTGCTCGGTCTTGAGGGTGACCTCGAGGCGCTTTTCGCCCAAGACGATACGGATGAGCCGGCAACCGGGGTCGAGCGGCAGGTGATAGAGGGTACGCATGGCGCGGGACTATAACGTGCTCACCCGGCGCTTGGGAGGGTTACCTACACACAAAGGTGGGGCGGGTCCCTTGTGCCCTAAATTTCTTACGCCCGCTTTTCTCCGGGTTCGTCCTCGCGCACCGGATGGGCCAGGCGGCCGAGCATCTCCTTGGGCACGATCTGCCAGAAATTGGCCTTCTCGTTGCGCCAGTTGACCAGGATCCGCTCGGCGAAGCGCGACTGGGTTTCGCGCACGTGCTCCGCGATCAAGCCGCGCACCAAGGCGTCCCAATAGGTCGTCTCGATGCGCTGATATTCGACCCCGTCGGTGTTGATGCGCTGAGGCAAGGTTTCCTCCGGATCGTAGACAAAGGCCATGCCCCCGGTCATGCCGGCGGCGAAGTTATCGCCGACCGGCCCCAGGATAACCACGGTGCCGCCGGTCATGTACTCGCAGCCGTTGGAGCCGCAGCCCTCGACCACCGCCACCGCGTCGGAATTGCGTACGCAGAAACGCTCCCCGGCTTGCCCGGCGGCGAACAGGCGGCCCGCGGTCGCGCCATAGAGTACGGTATTGCCGATGATGGTGTTCTCGTTGGTCGTCAGGGGGCTCGAATTGAGCGGCCGGACCACGATGGTGCCCCCGGACAGCCCCTTGCCCACATAGTCGTTGGCATCGCCGAAGACCTCGAGCTTGAGGCCCTGCACGGCGAAGGCGCCGAGCGATTGCCCGGCCGAGCCGCGCAGGCGCACGGTCACATGGCCGGGATTGAGCCCGAACATGCCGAACCGCCGGGTGATCATGGCCGACAGCTTGGTGCCGATCGCCCGGTGAGTGTTGCGGATCGTGTACTGGAGCTGCATTTTCTCGCCCAGATCGAACAGCGGCTTGGCGTCCGCGATCATCTGCGCGTCGAGCGTGTCCGGCACCTCGTTGCGGCCTTTCAAGGTACAGTAGACCGGCTGATCCCCGGATTCGGCCTTGGTCAGCAGCGGATTGAGATCGAGATCGTCCAGATGCGATGCGCCGCGGCTGACCTGGACCAAAAGGTCGGTCCGCCCGATCACCTCGTTAAGCGAACGGGCGCCGAGCGAGGCCAGGATCTCACGCACCTCCTCGGCCATGAAGCTGAACAGGTTGACGACCTTTTCCGGGGTGCCGGTGAATTTCTCGCGCAGATCGGGGCGTTGCGTGCAGACCCCGACCGGGCAGGTGTTGGAATGGCATTGGCGCACCATGATGCAACCCATGGCGACCAGCGACGCGGTGCCGACGCCGAACTCCTCGGCGCCGAGAAGCGCGGCGATGACCACGTCGCGGCCGGTCTTGATGCCGCCGTCGGTGCGCAGGATGACGTTCTGGCGCAGGCGGTTCAGGGTTAGCACCTGATGCACTTCGCTGAGGCCCATCTCCCAGGGCACGCCGGCGAACTTGATCGAGGTTTGCGGGCTGGCGCCGGTGCCGCCGGAATGGCCGGAGATCAGAATCACGTCCGCCTTGGCCTTGGCGACCCCGGCGGCGATGGTGCCGATGCCCGAACGGGCGACCAGTTTCACGCAGACCCGGGCGTCGGGATTGATCTGCTTTAGGTCGTAGATGAGCTGCGCCAGATCCTCGATCGAATAGATATCGTGATGGGGCGGGGGCGAGATCAGCATGACGCCGGGCGTCGAGTGGCGCAGCTTGGCGATGGCCTCGGTCACCTTGAAAGCGGGTAGTTGGCCGCCCTCGCCGGGCTTGGCGCCCTGGGCGACCTTGATCTCGATCTCGCGGCAATTGCTCAGGTATTCGGCGGTAACGCCGAAACGGCCCGAAGCGATCTGCTTAATCGCAGAGTTTTCGTTGTCGCCGTTGGCGCGCGGCACGAAGCGCGCCGGATCCTCGCCGCCCTCGCCGGAATCCGACTTGGCGCCGATCCGGTTCATGGCGATGTTCAGGGTGCCGTGAGCCTCCGTCCCCAGGGCGCCCAGCGACATACCCGGGGTGACGAAGCGTTTGCGCAAGGAGGTGATGGATTCGACCTCTTCGATCGGCGCCGGAGTCACGCCGTCCCGCTTGAATCCCAGCAAGTCGCGCAAGGTCACCGGGGGCAGCTTGTCCATGCCCTCGCTAAACTTTTTGTAAGTGGAATAGGATTCGGTCGCGACCGCGGCCTGAAGGGTATGGATCAGGCCGGCCTCCCAGGCATGCTGCTCGCCGCCGCGCCGATAGCGATAGAAGCCGCCGATCGGCAGCGCGACGTAGTCGCCTGACCAGGCGATTTCGTGGCGTTCCAACACATTCTGCTGGATGCCGGTCAGGCCCATGCCGGACAGGCGACTGGGCATGGTTGGGAAATATTCGTCGACCAGGGTGCGCGACAGGCCGACCGCTTCGAAATTGTAGCCGCCGCGGTAGGACGACAGGACCGAGATGCCCATCTTGGATATGATCTTGAGCAGGCCGTCGTCGACCGCCTGCTTATAGCGGCGCACGCAGTCCTCGAAGCTCAAATCACCGAACAGGCCGCGACGGTGCCGGTCGGCGATGGATTCCTGGGCCACGTAGGCATTGATGGTGGTCGCGCCGACGCCGATCAGCACAGCAAAGTTGTGAACGTCCAGGCAATCGCCGCTGCGCACGTTGATCGAGGTGAAGGTGCGCAGATCCTGGTGCATGAGGTGGGAATGCACCGCCCCGGCCGCCAGGATCATGGGGATCGCCGCCCGCTCCGCCCCGGCGTGCTCGTCGCTCAAGATAATATGCTCGCAACCGCCGCGCACCGCGTCCTCCGATTCACGGCGGATGCGGTCCAGCGCGTCTTTCAAGGCGGTTTCGCCGCCGCTCTGGTCAAAGGTGCAATCGATACTGAAGGCGGTCGCCGCCATATAGGTGCGCATGGCCTCGAACTCGGCATTCGAGAGGACCGGAGAATCGAGTTGTAGCAGGCGGCACTGGGATTCGTTCTCGTCCAGGATGTTGCCCAGATTGCCCAGCCGGGTCTTAACAGTCATGACCCGGCGTTCGCGCAGGGAATCGATCGGCGGGTTGGTCACCTGAGAGAAATTCTGCCGGAAGAAATGGTGCAGGCCGCGGTTGCAATCCGACAGCACCGCCAGCGGCGTGTCGTCGCCCATGGACCCGGTCGCTTCCTTGGCGTCCGCGACCATGGGGTGCAGGATCAGCTCCATGTCCTCCATGGTCAGCCCGGCCGCCAATTGCCGGCGGCGCAGGGTCTCGCGGTCGAAGGTCGCGGGTTCGCCATGGTCGGGGCGGATCAGATCGTCGATGCGCTTGATGTGCGCGGTCCAGCTGCCGTAGGGCCGTTGCGCCGCCAGGTAATCCTTCATCTCGCGGTCGTGGTAGAGCTTGCCCTCCTGCAGGTCGACCGCGATCATCTGACCCGGACCCAGGCGGCCCTTTTCGATGATCTTGGTTTCGTCCAAGCGCACCATGCCCGTTTCCGAGCCGGCGAACAGCAGGCCGTCGTCGGTGATCGAATAGCGCAGCGGGCGCAGCCCGTTGCGGTCCATGCCGGCAATCGCCCAGCGCCCGCCATAGGCGCAAACCGCCGCCGGACCGTCCCAAGGCTCCATCACCGCGTTGCAATAGCTATAAAGCCGTTTGTAGGCCTCGGGCATGGGCCCGTCGTCGCGCCAGGCTTCCGGGATCAACATGGACTTGGCGAGCGGCAAATCGCGGCCGGCGCGCACCAAGAGCTCGAACACCGTGTCCAGGATCGATGAGTCCGACCCACCGGGCGGCACGATCGGCTTAAGGTCGGAGATGTTGTCGCCGAAGACCGGGGACGCCAGGCGGCATTCGTGCGCCTTCATCCAGTTGGCGTTGCCTTTCAGCGTGTTGATCTCGCCGTTGTGGGCGATGATGCGAAACGGCTGCGCCAGGCGCCAGGTCGGAAAGGTGTTGGTCGAATAGCGCTGGTGAAAGATCGCGAAACAGGATTCGAAGCGCGGATCGCATAGATCGGGATAGAAGGCGTCGAGTTGCTCGGCCAGGAACATGCCCTTGTAGATGATCGAGCGGCAGGACAACGAGCAAATATAGAAATCCTGGATCGATTCCGATTCGGCGGCCCGTTCGATCCGGCGCCGGATGATGTAGAGATCGACTTCGAATTCCTGATCGGTGGTGCCCCGGCTGTTGGCGATCATGATCTGCTCGATCTCGGGCCGGGTGTTCTCCGCCTTCTCGCCGATCATGCTGGTGTTCACCGGAACCTGGCGCCAGCCGTGAATCGTGTAGCCGTAGTTCAGAATCTCGCGCTCGACCAGCACCCGGCAGCGTTCCTGGGCCACGAAATCGGTACGCGGCAGAAAAATCATGCCGACCGCGATGCTTTGTTCGCCCGGGGTGTGCCCGGTGCGCGAGACGTGTTCGCGGAAAAAGTCCTGCGGGATTTGCACGTGGATGCCGGCGCCGTCCCCGGTCCGGCCGTCGGCGTCGACCGCGCCGCGATGCCAGACCGCTTTCAGGGCGGCGATGCCCGCCTCGACCACACTGCGGCGCGGCTTGCCGTCGATCGCCACGACCAAGCCGACGCCGCAGGCGTCGTGCTCCTCGGCCGGATCGTAAAGGCCGTCGCGGGCCAAGCGCGCGGCCTCGCGCGGCCAGGCCTCGATAAAGTCGGCGGCGGATTCGCGCGCCTTGGATGGATTGCCGGTGTCGCTCATGGCCTTCGCCTTCAATAGATTATTCTGCGGCGACCGAGGCGCCGAGCCCCGCGCCCTTGGCCTGCTGGGCGGCGATGTAATCGTGGATACGCGCCGCCGCGTCGCGGCCGTCGCGGATCGCCCAGACCACCAAGGAAGCGCCGCGCACGATGTCGCCAGCCGCGAAAACGCCATCCAGGCTGGTCCGCATGCTGCGGTGGTCGATCTTGAGGGTGCCCCAGCGGGTGACGGCGAGATCGGGCGCGTCGAAATGGCCCGGCAGATCGTCCGGGTCGAAGCCGAGCGCCTTGATCGCCAAATCGGCCTCGACGGAAAAGCTGGAGCCTTCGATGAGCTGCGGCACCTGGCGGCCGGTCGCGTCGGGCACGCCCAAGTAAACCTGCTGCGCGCGCACGGCCTTGACCGTACCGTCGCCTAGAAAAGCTTCGGGCGCCGAAAGCCAGACGAACTCGACCCCCTCTTCTTCCGCGTGGCTGACCTCGCGTCTTGAGCCGGGCATGTTTTCGCGGTCGCGCCGGTAGAGGCACTTGACCGAGGCCGCGCCCTGACGCACGGCGGTGCGCACGCAATCCATGGCGGTATCGCCGCCGCCGATCACCACCACGTTCCTGCCGGCCGCGTTGAGCGCGCCGGAATCGAAGGCCGGCACGGCGTCGCCCAAACCCTTGCGGTTGGAGGCGATCAGGAAATCGAGCGCCGGAATGACGTTGTCCAGGCCGACGCCCGGGGCCTTGATATCGCGGGCGCGGTAAACCCCGCCGGCGATCAGAATGGCATCGTGGCGCTCGCGCAACTCTTCCAGGGTCACGTCGGTGCCGATCTCGCAATTGAGGTGGAAGATGACCCCGGACTCAACGAGCAACTCGGCGCGCCGGGTGACCACCTCTTTGTCCAGCTTGAAGTTCGGGATGCCGTAGATCAGCAAGCCGCCGACCCGGTCGTAGCGGTCGTAGACGTGGGCCTGATAGCCCCGGCGGCGCAGTTCCTCGGCGGCGGCCAGCCCGGCCGGGCCGGCGCCCACGATGCCGATCGACTCGGCCCGTTCCCGGCGCGGCTTGACCGGTTTGACCCAGCCGCGCTGCCAGGCAATTTCGGTTATGTAGGTCTCGACCGAGCCGATGGTTACGGTGCCGTGGCCGGCCTGCTCGATCACGCAGTTGCCTTCGCACAGACGATCCTGAGGGCAGATTCGGCCGCAGATTTCCGGGAAGTTGTTGGTCGATTGCGAAAGCTCATAGGCCTCTTCCAGCCGCCCCTCGGCGGTCAGCATCAGCCAATCGGGAATATTGTTTTGCAAGGGGCAGTGCACCTGGCAAAACGGCACGCCGCACTGGGAACAGCGCCCGGCCTGTGCCGCGGCGGCCTCCGGGTCGAAGGGTTGATAAATCTCGCCGAAATCGGCGCGCCGGGCCTCGGCCGCGCGCTTGTCCGGCCGGCGCTCGCCCAACTCAACGAACTTCAGCATCTTGCCGCCCATGGGGGCATGCTCCCTCTAGCTTGGGAATTTAGACCCGGCCCCCGGCGCGACCGGCATCGCCCCCGATTCAAATCCAAGAACAGGCGACCAGGGCTCAAGTTCAGAAGTATGGGGCCCTCAATGACCGTTTTCGTAGCACAAGTATCCGGCCAAGGCACGAAAATTGACTTAATAGGACAGCATATATGACCTTGTGGACAAAACGCTAGCCAAACCAAGCTATAGCCAAGAATTCTCGGTGAGGCGCTTCCGAAATTTAGGTCCGAATCGAGACTATTTCGTCTTGTGAGACGGCGGCAATCCAAACCTGTGCGAATCGCATGGCCGGTGCTATAAGCGCTCAATCGATCCTGGGTTGAGCACCTTGCCCCTTCTTCACATTTTGATCCTCGCCCTGCTGCAAGGCGTCACGGAATTTCTCCCGATCAGCTCCTCGGGGCACTTGGTGCTGGCCTGGGAATACTTCGACCAAGCCGGGTGGCAGGTCCCCCAGCAGAGCCAGAGCGACCGTCTGACGATCGATATCGCGGTCCATGTCGGCACGCTGGGCGCGGTCTGCCTGTATTTCTGGCGCGATCTCTGGGTCATGGCGCTGGGCCTGGGCAAGCTGCTGGTCGGCCAATGGACACCGGGTGCGCGTCTGGCATTCCTGGTCGTCCTGGCGACCCTGCCGGTGGTCGGCGCCGGGTACCTGCTCAAGGACTATGTCACCGACGCGCTGCACGGCAACATCGCCCTGGTCGCCTGGACCACCATCGGCTTCGGCGTCTTATTGCTGGTCGCGGACCGCATCGGCATGACCGTGCGCCGGGTCGAGCACATCACGGTGTTTCAGGCCTTGTTTATCGGCGCGTCGCAAATCCTGGCCCTGATCCCGGGCACCAGCCGATCCGGCATCACCATGACCGCCGCCCGATTCTTCGGCTACGAGCGGCCGGAGGCGGCGCGCTTCTCGTTGCTGCTCTCGATCCCGGCCATTCTCGGCGCCGGTACCTTGATCGGCCTGGAGTTGCGCGAGACCGGGGATATGCGCCTGCAGTACGAGGCCCTGGTGGCCGCCGGCGTGGCCTTCGTGGCGGCCCTGATCGCCATCGCCCTGATGATACGCTGGCTGCGCACCGCGGGCTTTATGCCCTTCGTGATCTACCGGATCGCCTTGGGAGTCGCGCTTTTGGTCTGGGCGACCTAGAACCGGCTAGCCCGCCGGCCTGGGCCCGGCAAGCTATTGCGTGACCGTTTGATTGAAACGCCCGCCCTTGCGGTAACGATCCATGTACGTCGGCAGGACAGATGCGGCGGCGGCCGGCACAATGCCCAGATCGGCCAGGCCCAGGGCCCCTTTGGCGACCACGTTGTCGCGGCGCAGCATTCGGACCTGATCGCGGGTCAAGGGCGGCACCGGCAGCTTTTCCAGAAAAGCGGCCTGGATATCGGCAAGCGCGAATGGCAGGGGCAAGAGAAGCCGCCGCCGTCCGATCTGCGCCAGCACGATTTCCATCAAGTCCTTGAAGCTATAAATCTGCGGGCCGCCTAATTCATAGGTCTTGCCGCCGCTTGCCGACTTGCCCAGGCAAGCCACGATGGCTTCGGCCACGTCGCCCACATAGACCGGTTGGAACTTGGTCGTGCCGCCGCCGATCAGCGGCAGGGCCGGCGAGAGGCAGGCCATGGCCGCGAAACGGTTGAAGAAATCGTCCTCCGGCCCGAACACCACGCTGGGGCGCAAGATGGTCGCCGTGGCGAAGGCGGCCTGGACCGCCGCCTCCCCAGCGCCCTTGGAGCGGGCATAGTCCGACTCGCTGCGTGGATCCGCGCCGATGGCCGATACGTGGATCAGGCGCTCGACCCCCGCCTGGGCCGCCGCGGCCGCTACCGCCTGCGCGCCCCGCACGTGCACCGCCTCGAAACTGCGGCTGCCCTTTTCGTAGAGGATGCCGACCAGATTGACCACGGCACGCGCGCCGCCAAGCGCGGCCTGAAGCGCGGCCGGATCGTCCAACGGCACGCGGATCGGCGTGATCTGACCGACATCGCCCAGGGGTTTCAGGAATGTCGCGGCCGAGGGTTGGCGGGTCGCGACCCGGATGGTCCAGCCTTGCTTGGCCAAACGGCGGATCAAATGCCGGCCGATAAAACCCGCGCCGCCAAAGACCGTAATCAAGCCTTTTGCCATGGCCTCTTCCCCCCGTTTCGCGCCTGCGTCTCGCCCCGGCGTCATGACCACCGGCACTTTACGCCGTCTTTATATACCCGGCATTAGCATTCGCGACAGGCCGAAATGCCCGGAATACCTTGACAGAATCCGGGGCCTGGAGAGAATGCCGCAGCTTCCGGGCAGCCGCCGCGACTGAATTGGGTAAGCGATTCTTGCAACCGACTCTGCATAAAGACGATCTGCCGGCCGGCCTGGATTTGGGCGATACGGTTGCTATCGACACCGAGACCATGGGCCTGGGCCTGACGCGCGACCGCCTGTGCCTGATCCAGCTTTCGGCCGGCGACGGCGCCTGCCATCTGGTTCAGTTCCGCAAGGGTCATTACGAGGCGCCCAGGCTGAAGGCCTTGTTGGGCGATCCCAAGGTTCTGAAGTTGTTTCATTTCGCCCGTTTCGACCTGGCCGTCATCCAGCGCGATCTCGGGGTCGCCTGCGGCCCGGTCTACTGCACCAAGATCGCCTCGCGCCTGGCCCGTACCTACACCGACAAACACGGCTTGAAGGACTTGTGCCGCGAGCTTTTGGGCGTCGATATGTCCAAACAGATGCAGTCGTCCGATTGGGGCGCCGCCGAGTTGAGCGGCGAACAGCTACGCTACGCGGCTAGCGACGTCTTGTACCTGCACCGCCTGCGCACCGCACTGGACGCCATGTTGGTGCGCGAGAACCGCGACGATCTGGCGGTGGCCTGCTTCGACTTTCTTGGAACCCGCGTGGCGCTCGACCTGCGCGGCTGGAGCGAGAGCGACATCTTCGCCCATCACTGACCGAGGGCCCGGTTTCAGCCCCGAGGGGTTTGGCGTTCTAGGAAGTCGGCCCCATATGAGTCTGCGATAGGATCCGGCCATGCAAGACATGTGCCTTTCTGCGATTCTTCGGCTATAAGGCTCCCGCGAGCTTCCGAAACCGTCCGAGTCGCGCCTGGAGACGAAAACGACAATGACCGCCACGAAACGGGCCCCCGAGCGAGACGGCGCACTTAATCTCGCCGAAAAGGATTTGGCGGCGGCCCGCCGGGTCCTGAGCCGCGAGGCGGACTCGCTCGAGGCGCTCGGGCGTTCCCTCGATGGCGACTTCTCGCGCGCCGTGACGGCCCTGGCCGCGGTCACCGGGCGGGTCACCGTGACCGGCATGGGCAAGTCGGGCCACATCGCGCGCAAGATGGCCTCGACCCTGGCCTCGACCGGCACGCCAGCGCAGTTCGTGCACCCGGGCGAGGCGAGCCACGGCGACCTGGGCATGATCGCGTCGGGCGATGCGGTCATCGCCTTGTCGAACTCCGGCCGCACCGCCGAGTTGAGCGATCTGATCGCCTACTGCCGACGCTTCGCGATTCCCCTGATCGCCATGACCCAGCGGCACGACAGCGCCCTAGCCGAGGCCGCCAATGTGGCCCTGGTCCTGCCCGACGCGCCGGAGGCCTGCCCCATGGGCCTGGCGCCGACCACCTCGACCACCATGATGCTCGCCCTGGGCGACGCGATCGCGATCGCCCTGCTGGAGCGCAAGGGTTTCACCGCGCAGGATTTCCAAGTGCTACATCCCGGCGGGGCCCTGGGCCGCAAGCTTCTGCGGGTCGCGGATATCATGCACGGATCGGCGGAATTGCCCCTGTGCCGCCCGGAAACCCCCATGGCCGAGGCCATCCTGATCATGACCGAGCAACGCTTCGGATGCGTCGGCGTGACCGGCGGCGACGGCGCCCTGGCCGGCATCGTCACCGACGGCGATTTGCGCCGGCACATGACCGACGGCCTGCTCGACCTGACCGCCGGGCAGGTCATGACCGCCGGGCCGCGTAGCGTGCCGCCCCAGGCCTTGGCGGCCGAGGCCCTGGGCATCATGAACGGCGTGCGTAACGAGCGGCCGGTCACCAGTCTTTTCGTGGTCGAGGAGGATCGCCCGATCGGCATCCTGCATATTCACGACTGCCTCAGGGCCGGCGTGGCCTAGACATGGCGGTAACGGCGAGCACGGCTGGACAGCAAAGCGGCGCTGCCACAAGCCCGGCACCGACTGCGCGCCGGGCGCCGCGCCTGTCCTTGCGCGACCGTTATAGCATTTTCGTCGGCACCATGAAGGTGCTGCTGCCGGCCATGGCGGCGGCCTTGATTCTGCTGATCGTGGCCTGGCCGCAGTTCACCGGCGAGCGCGACAAGTTCCGCATCGGCGCCGCCAAGCTGGGCCTGGACCAAATCGACAACCTAAGCATGCTGAACGCGCGCTTCGACGGTGTCGACGAAAAGAGCCAGCCCTACTCCCTGACCGCCGATGTCGCCACCCAATCGCGCCAGGATGAAAATGTCATCGAGTTGGAGTTGCCCAAGGCCGATTTGACCCTGACCGACGGCGCCTGGCTGGCCCTGACCGCGCGCACCGGCGAATACCACCGGGAGGCCCGCTTGCTCGATCTTGCCGGCGCGGTCAGCCTGTTTCACGACCAGGGCTTCGAGCTGCAAACCAGCGCAGCGCGGGTCGACCTGGGCGAGGCCACGGCGGAAGGCCAGGAACCGGTCAAAGGGCACGGCACCTCCGGGTCGATCACCGCCGAGGGGTTCCGGGTTCTGGACCGCGGCCAGCGCATTATCTTCACCGGCCGCAGCCACCTGACCCTGATGCCCGAGGCGCAGGAGTCCATACGGCAATGACAGGCCAGGCGGCAGACGGCGCGGGACATCGGCGCGGCGGCCATAGGTGGCTCGGCGCGCTCCTGCTAAGCGCCGCCCTAGGGGCCGGCAGCGGCGTCGTTTTGACCGATGCCGCCACGGCCCAATCCCTGCAGGGCCTGCGCGGCGGAGACTCGCCGCTGGAGATCAATGCCGACGACGGCATCGAATGGCGCCGCGACGAACAGGTCTATATCGCGCGCGGCAATGCCCTGGCCGTGCGCGGCGACATCTCGGTTTACGCCGACGAGATGAGCGCGCACTACAACGAGGTCAAGGGAAGCGGCACGGAAATCGATAAGATCGACGTGATCGGCAACGTGCGGGTCGTCTCACCCAGCGAAACGGTCTACGGCGACCGGGGGGTTTATGACGTCCTGAACGGAATCCTGGTCCTGGTCGGTGACAACCTGCGCCTGGTCGGCGCGACCGACACCATCACCGCCCGCGACAGCCTGGAGTATTGGGAGAAGAAGCAAATCGCCGTGGCGCGTGGCGATGCCGAGGCCGTGCGCGAGGACAAGAGAATCAAGGCCGACGTCCTGAGCGCCTACTTCGCCCCCGGCGCGCAGGACAGTCTGCAGTTGAAGCGCATCGAGGCCTTCGGCAATGTGACCATCACGACGCCCCAGGAATTCGCCCGGGGCAACCACGGCATCTACTATGTCGACCAAGAGCTGGCCGCGCTCGACGGGGACGTCAAGATCACCAGAGAGGACAATCAGTTGAACGGCGAGTACGCGGAAGTGAATATGAAATCCGGCATAAGCCGCCTGCTGCCCGGCCCGCCCGGCAGCACGGCCACGGGCCGGGTGCGCGGCCTGATGGTGCCCAAGCGCAAGCCGGATGTGGGAGATAATTCGTGAACCGCCGCCAAGGGGCATCCAGCCAAGGCAAATCCCCCTCTCAAGACGGGGCGGGTCAGGGGACGCCGCGCCTGGTCGCGGAGAACGACGGCCTCACGGCGGTCAATATTGGCAAGAGCTTCAAGAAGCGGCCGGTGCTGCGCGGCGTGAACCTAAGCCTTCAACGGGGCGAGGCGGTCGGGCTGCTCGGCCCCAACGGCGCCGGCAAGACAACCTGCTTTTATACGATCACCGGCCTGCTGGCGCCCGACTACGGGTGGATCACGCTCGACGGGCACGACATCACCGACATGCCCATGTACAGGCGCGCCCGCCTGGGGATCGGCTACCTGCCGCAAGAGGCCAGCATCTTTCGCGGCCTGACGGTCGAGCAGAATATCCGCGGTGTGCTGGAGGTGATCGAACCTGTGCGCGAGCGCCGCGAGGCCATGCTCGACGACTTGCTGGCCGAGTTCTCAATCACCCACTTGCGGCGGACGCCGTCGCTCGCCCTATCCGGCGGCGAACGCCGACGCGTGGAGATCGCCCGGGCCCTGGCCTCGCAACCGAGTTTCATCCTCTTGGACGAACCCCTGGCCGGTATCGACCCGATCGCCGTGAACGACATCCGCGACCTGGTCTCGCATCTGAAGGACCGTGGCCTGGGTGTTTTGATCACCGATCATAACGTGCGCGAAACCCTGGAGGTGGTCGATAGGGCCTACATCATTCACGACGGCACGGTCCTGATGGAGGGCGTGCCGGCCGAGATCGTGGCCCATGAGGACGTCCGCCGCGTTTACCTCGGCGAAAGGTTTAGCCTTTAGGAATCAAGACCATGGCAGTGTCACAAAGGCTGGATCTACGCCAGACCCAATCCCTTGTGATGACGCCGCAACTGCAGCAGGCGATCAAGCTGCTGCAGCTTTCCAACATCGAACTCGCCAGTTACATCGACCAGGAACTCGAGCGCAATCCGCTGCTCGAACGCGATGACGGCAACGCGCCCGGTGGCGACGCCCAGCGCGAGGACGCCGGCGGGGAGGCTGAATCCGGCGAAGGCGCGGAGGCGGTGGCGGCGGGCGAGGCCGCCGACGTGCCCGATACCGCCGCCCTAACCGGCGCGGAGTCCATGCAAGGCAATGAGGACGCGCCCCTCGATACGGATTTCGAGAACGTCTACGACAACGGGCCGGCCGACGATTGGACGCCGGGGCAAAGCGCCTTTTCCCAAAGCGGCGGCGGCAGCAACTGGGACGGCGAGGCGCCTTCTGTCGAGCAGCGCGCCGACAGCCCGAAAACCCTGCGCCACCACCTGCTCGATCAAATCAATATGGATCTACGCGATCCGGGCGAGCGCCTGATCGGCGCCAACATGGTCGAGATGCTGGACGATTCCGGTTATCTGCGGACCGATCTCGACGAACTCGCGCAAACTCTCGGCTGCCCGCGCGCGGATGTGGAGGCGGTGCTGCAAAAGGTTCAAGGCTTCGACCCGACCGGCATCTTCGCCCGATCCTTGAGCGAATGCCTGGCCCTGCAACTGGCCGAACGCGACCGGCTCGACCCGGCCATGGCGGCGATGTTGGACAACCTGCACCTCATCGCCCAACGCGACATGGCGGGGCTCGGTAAGGTTTGCGGCGTGGACGACGAAGACCTGGCGGAAATGATCGGTGAGATCCGCGCCCTGAACCCAAAACCGGCACAGGCTTTCGACAACGACTTGGCGGAGCCCATCGTGCCCGACATTTTGATGCGCCGGGGACCGGGCGGGGATTGGATCATCGAGTTAAACAGCGAGACCTTGCCGCGGGTCCTGATCAATACGCGCTATCACGCGCTGATCTCCAAACGGGCGCGCTCCAAGGAGGATCGCGAATATATCGGCGCCCAGTATCAATCCGCCAACTGGTTGGTGCGCGCGCTGCATCAGCGCGCCACGACCATCCTCAAGGTCGCCGGCGAGATCGTGCGGCGCCAGGACGCTTTCTTCCGCAAGGGCGTGCAACACCTGCGGCCTCTGATCCTGCGCGATATCGCCGAGGTCATCGAGATGCACGAATCGACCGTGAGCCGGGTAACCTCGAATAAATACATCGCCACCCATCGGGGTATCTTCGAGCTGAAGTATTTCTTCACCACTTCGATCGCCGGGCGCGACGGGGAGGCCCACTCGGCCGAGGCGGTGCGCCACCGCATCAAGGAATTGATCGAAGCCGAAACCCGCGCCACGGTCCTGTCCGACGATGCCATCATGGCGCGCCTAAAGGCCGAGGGGATCGATATTGCCCGCCGAACCGTCGCGAAATACCGGGAGGGTATGAGGATTCCCTCATCGACCCAGCGCCGGCGCGACATGGGCCTGCCCGGCTGACGGCGCCCGCCCGCACAACCGGGCACAAAGAAAAGGCCCTCTTGGTGCCGAAAGTTCGATCCAAGGCCGGGCCGATCGCGCTATAATTCGGGCTTGGATAACGGTTCGCAACGAGGCCGGAGGCACGCTTGACTCGCCTAGGGGCCATCCATATGGTGGCGCCGCCGTCGACCGGCCAAGCGCGTTCCCGGGAAATCGGGCGCCCGGGCAGCCCCCAGGGTATTTCTCGGCAATTGCTGGAAAAGCTATAGAATGCAGCTATCCGTTAAGGGAAAGCAGCTAGACGTTGGGGACGCCTTGCGGGCCCACGTCGAGGACAGCCTGTCGCGGATACTGGACAAATACTTCGGTGACGCGATCGAGGTCGGGGTGACCTTGGCCCGGGAGGGACACAGTTTTCGCGCCCAGGTTACGGCCCATGTGGGCCGAGGGATTCAGTTGCGCGCCCAGGGCGAGGCGGGAGAGCCCTATCCGGCCTTCGACAAAGCGGCCGAGCACCTGGCCACGCGCCTGCGCCGGCATAAGCGCCGGCTGCGCGATCACCACAACGAGGCGGCGGCGGAAGTTGAAAGCCTTATGGCACAACACTATGTGCTGGCCGAGCCCGGCGACGAGCCGGCCGCCGCCGGACCTGAGGCCGGGGCGCAGGAGACCAAATCGGTTGTCGTCGCGGAGATGACCACCGAGATACCTAGCCTAACGGTCGAGCAGGCCGTGATGAGAATGGATTTGGCCGACCTTTCGGCCCTTATGTTTCGCAATTCCGCACACAGCGGCCTGAACATGGTGTATCGGCGCAGCGACGGGCACATTGGTTGGGTCGACCCGCGCGGAAGCCGCGGCGAGTAGCCCAAGCTATTCAAGAGATAGTCATGGATGTAGTTGAACTTCTGAAAACTCAATGCATCGTCGCCAACTTGAAGGTGTCGAGCAAAAAGCAGGCGCTTCAGGAATTGGCCAAGCGGGCTGCGCGGCTGACGGGGCAACCGGAGCGCACGATATTCGACGTTCTGGTTGAGCGGGAGCGCCTGGGCACCACCGGCGTCGGCCATGGAATCGCGATTCCACACGGTAAACTGGCCGAGCTGGACCGCCTCTATGCGTTGTTCGCGCGGCTGGACACGCCGATCGACTTCAATGCCATCGATGAGCAACCGGTCGATTTGATCTGTGTCTTACTGGCGCCGGAAACGGCGGGCGCCGATCACCTCAAGGCCCTGGCCCGGGTCTCGCGCCTGCTGCGCGACCGGGCGACCTGCGAGAAGCTGCGTGGCGCTGAAAGCGCCGAGGCAATCCACGCCTTAATCTCCGAATCGTCGACCAGCCACGCGGCCTAATCCGGATTTTCGCAAAAGTGATAGAGAACCGGCCCGCCTTGCGGTTCGCTTTATCCCCGGACTAACGCTCCCGGTACATCAGTGAACGCTGAGCGCCTCCAACTCGTGGTGGCGGATCGCCGCAACCGCCATCTCCCGGTCCTTCAAGACCGCGACCTGGGTGCCGTCGGCCGCGTGCACGGCAAAGGCGATGCCGCCCTCGGCCTCGATCGGCTTGACGTAAGCAATCTGTTCCATGCCCAGAGCCTTTAGATCCTGGGGCGTCAGGCTTCCGATGCGAACAATTTCATTCATTTGACTCTATCCCTCCTGGAAGTTCCCTTTGGTCCCGTCCTCAGGCCCGGTTCTGGTGCCCGCGGCCTTGTCGTGATCCCGCCCGTTGCTGCCGGTGGTCGCGATTTCGATCGTCCGCACTCGCGGCTTGTTGACCAACCGGGCCAAATCGAGATGCAGCAGACCGTTGTCCATGGTGGCTTTGGTCACCTCGATGCCCTCGGCCAGCACGAAACTGCGTTGAAACTGCCGGGCGGCGATGCCCCGGTGCAAATAGACCTTGGTATCGTCCTCGCGCTGTTGGCCCCGAATCTCGAGTTGATTGTCCTGGACCTGGACAACCAGGTCCTCGGCGGCGAATCCGGCCACGGCCAAGGTGATGCGCAGGTGATCTTGGTCCACCTGGGCCACATTGTAGGGCGGATAGCCATCCGCCGATGCCTTGGAAATCCGCTCCAAGGCCTCCTCGAAGGGCTCGAACCCCAGCAGGAGCGGGCTATTGAAGAGAGACAGTCGCGCCATAACTCAGCGGCCTCCTCATCGGTGAGCAAGGGCTGAAAAAAGAGGCATTCCGGTCCTTTATCCCGGCCCCGGACGGCCCCACGGCCCGCCCAGGCGGCGCCGCTAGGTATTATTTGGTGTGTCCGACCCGTCCGATCAAGCGTAGCGCCAGGCCGGGTATACCAGCCCCCCGCATCTTGCCCCGGCACCCGGACACAAAAAAGACGGGAGCCGGAAGCCCCCGTCTTCTTTGCAGAGTAGCAGAGAAGCAGTGGCTTACATGCTCGCCACGGCACCATTCCGCCAAACGGCGACCGGACGCGCCGCGGCAACGCGACGACGAGCGACCTTCCGCTTCGGAGCGGCCCGCTTCTTGGCGACCCGGCGCTTCGGCGCGGCACGCCGCTTGGCGACCTTGCGCTTCGGCGCGGCACGACGCTTGGCCGTGGTACGACGCTTGGCTGTGGTGCGACGCTTGGCCGTGGTACGACGACGGGTGGTCGTACGACGGGTCTTCGACGCAGTCCGACGCTTAGCGACGGCGGCCTTCTTCGCGGCCAGCTTCTTGGCCTTGAGGACGCGGGCCTTAGCCTTGGTCAGCGCCTTCTTGATCGCGGCCAACTTCCGGGCGGCGACCTTCTTCTCGGCCATCGCCTTCTTAACCGCACGGCGAGCTGCCGTGATCTTCTTCTCGGAGGCCTTGAAGGCCTTCTGAGCCGCCCGAACCTGGCGGGTCAGCATCGCAGGCGTCTTCGGCTTGGAAGACGTCCGCTTTTTTCTCTTGATAGCCATATTTCGATTTCCTCACTTAGCCAGCAAAATGAACGGTGATGACACCACCGCTAGTAATTGATTTAAACGGTCACATTTAATAAATGGTTACCGCGATGCATTAGTTTTGGCTCAGTCATAGCCATAACTAGGCGGACGAACCCGATCCTAAGATTGCGTTCTTTAGACCGGCCAATAGATGAGTATTTGGGGGCGACCAATACCCGGCCTAGGGCATGATTCTCGGTCCCGCAGGGGCCGCGAATTGATAATTCACCTGTTCTGAATTTGCGCCGACTGGGCGAGACCCGACGGTTACATCGAACAGCTTGGCGAATACCCCGCCGGACGTACCAGCGACCGGGATCCGCCCGATATTATGTCCGCATTGCTTTAAGTTACTGAAATATAATAATTAAAATATATTCACTTAGGATGCCGGCCCGGGAGCCTCAAATGCCGAAGGCCCCGATTCTGGCGATCGGAGCCTTCGAGGCGCAGGACCGATAGCGGCAATCCTGGATGGTGGTCTTGGTGGAGCCGGACGGAATCGAACCGACGACCTCTACAATGCCATTGTAGCGCTCTCCCAACTGAGCTACGGCCCCATGCGATCGGCGCGGCGCGGTGGCGGCGCGCAACGACGCCGGGAAATTAGGAAGCGCCCCTAGGGTGCGCAAGGGAAAAATCGCCCGGCTAGCGGGCAGGCGCCGGGAGAGGCGCCAGACGGCCGCTCGGGCGGCCCCCCCTAGCGATCGCCGCTATCGTCGTCTGTCTTGGTCGCGCCGACCACCACCTTCACGTCATCGTCTTCCAGATCGGCGTCGTCTTCCAAGACCGCATCGTCGTCCCCGTCGGTATCGTCATCGAGATCGACCACGGCGTCCTCGAGATCGATGTCGTCATCATCGTCGTCGGCCTTGACCGCTTTAGGCAGCTTAACCGCCTTGACGGGTTTGACCGCGGCGCTCGGACGGCTGCGGCGTGATTTCAGTAGTATTTCCGGATCAAATACGGTCTCGCATTTTGGGCAGGTAATGGGCGTGCGGGCGAAATCGTAGAATTTCGTCGCGCACGACTGACATACCCGTTTCATCCCCCAGTCTTGCTTTGCCACGGGCAATCCTCCGATCATGGCGCAGGCGATAACGGGCGAGGCAATTGCCACGATCCACGGTCCCTGTCAAAAGGTAATTCACCTGCCTGCGCTGGCCCCTGCCGGCCCGGATGTGCTAGAGCACATCCGGGCCGGGGAGAATTGCCCGAAGGCTATTCACCGGCCCGGTGACTGCGCGCCAATCGTTCCGTGACGAGCGGACTTCCGAGAATGAGCGGACCTGCGATCGCGACTCCGATCTCGCCCGCTTCGCTCCCGGAACACGCGCCACGCCCAACAGCCGGGGAAATACGTCGATCGTGCAACCCGTGACCGCCAATCCGAGCGAGGCCCTCGTGGGCACCGCGCCCGTGCCGGGCGACAAGTCCATATCGCACCGCGCCCTGATGATCGGCGCCCTGGCGGCCGGGCAAAGCGAAATCGTCGGCCTGCTGGAAGGCGAGGACGTCTTGCACACCGCCGCCGCCATGCGCGTCCTGGGCGCCGAGATCGAGAAGGGGGCCGACGGCACTTGGCGGGTTTGGGGCCAGGGCATCGGCGGACTGCGCGAGCCGGACACGGTCTTGGACATGGGCAATTCCGGAACCGGGGTCCGCCTGCTTATGGGCGTCTTGGCCAGCCACCCCCTGACCGCGGTGCTGACTGGCGACGCCAGCCTGCGCGGCCGACCCATGGGCCGGGTCGCGGCGCCCTTGCAGGAAATGGGCGCGCGCATCCTGGCCCGCGCCGGCGGCCGTCTGCCCCTCACGGTTCTGGGCACCGGCGAGGCCGCGCCGATCAGCTATAAGCTTCCCGTCGCCTCGGCCCAGGTCAAGTCGGCGATCCTCCTGGCCGGCCTGAACGCCCCCGGGGAGACCAGCGTGATCGAGCCGGCCCCGACCCGCGACCATACCGAACGCATGCTGCGCGGCTTCGGTGCCACCCTCGAAACCCTTCAAGAAGGCGGCGGGCGGATCGTCACCCTGAGCGGCCAGCCGGAGTTACGCGGGCAATCCTTGCGGGTGCCGGGCGATCCCTCCTCGGCCGCCTTTCCCTTGGTCGCGGCGGCAATCCTGCCCGGCTCGCGGATCAGCCTGCCGGGGGTCGGCATGAACGCCCATCGCACGGGGTTGATCGAGACCTTGCGCGAAATGGGCGCGCAAATCGTCCTGGAGACCCCGCGCGAGGAGGCCGGCGAGCCGGTTGCCGACCTGACGATCGAGGCCGGGCCCCTGAGCGGCGTCGAGGTGCCGGCCGAGCGCGCGCCCAGTATGATCGACGAATACCCGATTCTGGCGGTCGCCGCGGCCTGCGCCCGGGGCACCACGGTGATGCGCGGCCTGGCGGAACTGCGGGTCAAGGAGAGCGATCGCCTCAGCGCCATGGCGCGCGGCCTGGCGGCTTGCGGCGTCGAGATCGAGGAGGGCCCGGATGTCCTGACCGTCGTGGGCCGGGGTGGGCGGGTGCCCGGCGGCGCATCGATCGAGACCGCGCTCGACCATCGCATCGCCATGAGCTTCCTGGTCCTGGGCCTGGCCGCCGAGCGGCCGGTTACGATCGACGATGCCGCGCCGATGGAGACCAGCTTTCCCGGTTTCGCGGCCCTAATGCGCGGCCTGGGCGCCCAGATGTCGGTCGGTTCCGCCGGGTCCGCGGCGCCGTGATCATCGCGCTGGACGGCCCCAGCGCCTCGGGCAAGGGAACCTTGGCCCGGCACCTGGCCAAAGCCCTCAATCTGGCGTACCTGGACACCGGCATGATCTACCGGGCGCTTGCGGCCAGACTGCTCGAGGCCGGCTCGGACCCGGCCGATTCCGAGGCCGCCCGCCGGGCCGCCCGGGTGCTGACGGTCGCCGACCTCGAGCGCCCCGGCCTGCGCCGGGAAGAGGTCGGCCAGACGGCCTCCGTGGTGGCCGCGATCCCCGAGGTTCGCGCCGCGCTGCTCGAGTTGCAGCGGCAGTTCGCCATGCGGCCACCGGACGGCACGGCGGGCGCGGTACTGGACGGCCGGGATATCGGCACCGTGGTCTGCCCCCAGGCCGACGTGAAGCTATTCGTCACCGCGAGCGCCGAAGCCCGGGCGGCGCGGCGCCATAAAGAGTTGCTAGATCGGGGCGAGCCGAGTATATACGCGCGCGTTGTGCAGGAAATGGAGGCGCGGGATGCCCGCGACAGCGCGCGCGAGGTTGCGCCGCTGAAACCCGCCCCCAATGCGTTGATCCTCGATACCAGCGAGATGGACGAGGAGGCGGTCTTTGCGGCCGCCATGCGGATTGTCGCGGCGCGTACGCCCTCATCTCCCGCACAGGGGCCGCAGAGCCCAGACTAAACGTACGATCGCGAGCCCGGGACGCGTCCCGGGAAGACCGCCGGACCCAACCGGTCGGCCCGAATACTATGACCGCTGAAAGGAACTGAATACATGATCGAAGCCACCGCGCAATCGCCCCATTCCGGCAAGGAGAGCTTTGCCGCCCTGCTTGATGAATCCCTCGGCCAGTCCGACGGCCTGGAGGGCACGGTCCTCAAAGGCACGGTCGTTGCCATCGAAGGCGATGCCGCGGTGATCGATGTCGGCCTCAAATCCGAAGGCCGGGTTCCCTTGAAGGAGTTCTCCGAGGCCGGCCAGGCCGCGGAGCTCAAGGTCGGCGACGAGGTCGAGGTCTACCTCGAGCGCATGGAAAACAAGGACGGCCTGTCCATGCTGTCGCGCGAAAAAGCCAAGCGCGAGGAAGCCTGGACTCTGCTGGAGAAATCCTTCAACGACGCCGCGCGCGTGACCGGCGTCATCTTCGGCCGGGTCAAGGGCGGCTTCACGGTCGACCTTTCGGGCGCCGTGGCCTTTCTGCCCGGCAGCCAGGTGGACATCCGCCCGGTTCGCGACGTCGGGCCGCTGATGGGCAGCCCGCAGCCGTTCCAGATCCTCAAGATGGATCGCTCGCGCGGCAACATCGTGGTCTCGCGCCGCGCGGTCCTGGAGGAAACCCGGGCGGTGCAACGCTCCGAGCTGATCGCCGGCCTGAAGGAAGGGCAGATCCTCGACGGCGTGGTCAAGAACATCACCGACTACGGCGCCTTCGTCGATTTGGGCGGGGTCGACGGCCTGCTCCACGTCACCGACATCTCGTGGAAGCGGGTCAATCACCCGACCGACGCCCTGTCGATCGGCCAGCAGGTCAAGGTCCAGGTCGTGCGTTTCAATGCGGAAACCCAGCGTATCAGCCTGGGCATGAAACAGCTCGAGGCCGACCCCTGGGAAGGCGTGGCGGCGAAGTATCCGATCGGCACGAAGTTTACCGGCCGGGTCACCAACATCACCGACTACGGCGCCTTCGTGGAGCTGGAAGCGGGCATCGAGGGCCTGGTCCACGTGTCCGAGATGAGCTGGACCAAGAAGAACGTGCACCCGGGCAAGATCGTCTCGACCAGCCAGGAAGTCGAGGTCATGGTCCTGGATGTGGACGAACAAAAGCGCCGCATCAGCCTGGGCCTGAAGCAGTGCCTGAACAATCCCTGGGATGCCTTCGTCGAGTCTCATCCGGTCGGCCAGGAGTTGAGCGGCGAGATCAAGAACATCACCGAATTCGGCTTGTTCGTCGGCCTGCCCGGCGAAATCGACGGCATGGTTCACTTCTCCGACCTGGATTGGAACCTGCCCGGCGAGGAAGCGGTCAAGCAGTACAACAAGGGCGACGAGGTCAAGGTCAAGGTCCTGGACGTCGACGTCGAGAAGGAACGCATCAGCCTGGGTATCAAGCAGCTGAGCGGCGATCCCTTCGCCGGGGCCGCCGGCGAGATCAAGAAAGGCGCGATCGTGACCTGCACGGTGCGCCAGGTTACCGACAACGGGCTCGAGGTCGAGTTGGGCGACGGTTTGGTCGGCTTCATCCGCAAGGCCGAGCTGTCGCGCGAACGTAGCGAGCAACGCCCCGACCGCTTCGCCGTGGGCGAGAAGGTCGACGCCAAGGTCACAACCTTCGATCCCAAGACCCGCAAGATCGCCGTGTCGATCAAGCAGCGCGAGGTCCAGGAAGAGAAGAAGGCCATGGCCGACTACGGCTCGACCGAATCCGGCGCGAGCCTGGGCGACATCCTGGGCGCGGCGATCTCCAAGGCGGCGCAGGAAAAGGAATCCACCGTCGACGAGGATGCTGCCAAGGCGGAGAAACCCAAGGCGGCCAAGACCACCAAGAAAAAGGCCGCGGCCAAGAGCGACGAGGCCGCCCCGGAAAGCGCCGAAGACGGCGAGAAAGCGGACGACGCCGAGGCGAAAGCCGAGAGCGAGGCCGACTAAAGCATCGAGCGGCAAACGCTCGGACATAACGGCCCGGCGCCTTGCGCCGGGCCGTTTTTATTGCGCGGCGAACGCGGTTCTGGGGCCCGCCTGGAGCCACCGCAGAAAAGACTATTGTTCTGAAAGGGTTACACTTGACGATCCGGAGCAACTTTGGCAGGCTAGACTGTCGTTGCGATCGCACTGCGGACTGGCGTACCAGGCAAGGCGAGGACCATACGACCAAGTGGCCGTAGCGGGTGCATCGGCCGGCCACGTTCGTGGGGGGTATTGGCGCCATGACCAAATCGGAACTGATCCAAAAGATCGCGGAGTTGAATCCGCACCTGTATCATCGCGACGTGGAACGTATTGTCTCGACGATCTTCGATGAGATCACCGCGGCCCTTTCGCGCGGCGACCGGGTCGAGCTGCGCGGTTTCGGCGCGTTCTCGGTCAAGCATCGCGACGCGCGCACCGGGCGCAACCCGCGCACCGGGGAGGCGGTCGAGGTGGACGAAAAACACATCCCGTTCTTCAAGACCGGAAAGCTCTTGCGCGACCGGCTCAACAACAACTGAGTCCAACTCGCCACGCCGGCAGCGACTGCGTTCTATTGCGGCGCTGGTCAAGTTGCGTGATGCGGCCTTTCGGCCCGGGCCGGCGGCGGCTAAACTGGGCGATCAACACGAGCTGGGCGGCCACGATGAGAGTGCGGATCCCGTGAAATACCTCTCCTGGATTTTGACCTTTCCCCTTGGGGTCGTGGCGATCGTTTTCGCGGTTGCCAATCGCGAAGGCGTGACCCTGAGTCTTTGGCCACTGGGAATCAAGGTCGAGGCACCGCTCTTCATTCTGGTGCTAGGCAGTCTTTTGGTCGGATTGATCGTCGGCGGTTTTATCGCTTGGCTGTCCGGCGGCGCGGCGCGGCAGCGTGGCCGCGAGGCTATGTACAACGCCCAGAGCGCGGAACGCGAACTGGATTTTTTGCGCCGCAAGCTCGAACGCGAACGCGGCGAGGTCGCCGCGCAACGCCCATCTGGCGCGCCACCCGCCAACGACGCCAGCCAACCGGCCGACGCCCAGTCGAACCGCCTGCCGGCCGCGCGCGCCTAGCGTCATGCGCATTATTTCCGCCGGCGAGGTCGAAGCCGCGTTGGATTTCGATAGCCTGGTCGAGCGACTGCGCCAGGCGTTTCGCAGCGATATCGAAGCCCCCGTCCGGCATCACCACACGATCGAAACCGGCAGCGCCCAGGATGCGACCCTGCTACTCATGCCGGCCTGGCAGGCGCGCCGGCATATCGGCATAAAGCTGGCCACGGTATTCCCCGACAACGTTGATCTCGGTTTGCCCGCGGTCATGGGCGTCTATTTGCTCCTGGACGGCAAATCGGGCTCGCCCCTGGCCCTTCTGGATGGGCCGATGCTGACCGTGCGGCGCACGGCCGCAGCCTCGGCGCTGGCCTCGCGTTATTTGTCGCGGCCCGACAGCGAACGCCTGCTTATGGTCGGGACCGGTGCCATGGCACCGCATCTAATCTTGGCGCACGCCGCCATGCGGCCCATTTGCAACGTGCTGATCTGGGGCCGCAGCGCGGATAAGGCGGCCAAGCTGGCCAAGAGCCTCGACCGCAAAGACTTCCGCGTGAGCCACACCACCGACCTGGAGGACGCGGCGCGCGGCGCGCACATCATCTCCTGCGCGACCTTGACCAGCGATCCGCTGATCCGCGGCGACTGGCTGCAACCGGGGCAGCATATCGACCTGGTCGGCGGGTTCCGCCCCGATATGCGCGAGGCCGATAACGAGGCGATCCGCCGCGCCCGGGTTTTCGTCGATACCCACGCCGGCGCTACGAAAGAAGCCGGCGATATCGTCCAACCGCTCGATTCCGGCGTGCTCGCGGCGGAGGACATCGCCGCCGATCTTTTCGAGCTGACCCGAGGCGACAAGGCCGGCCGCCGCTTCTACGATCAAATCACCTTGTTCAAGTCCGTCGGCACCGCAATCGAAGACTTGGCCGCCGCGCAGTTGACGGTCGAACGGGCCTGAACCGCGGGCCCTGCACGCCCTCGCTCCAGCTGGATCACCATATAATTGCCAAAAGCAATTATATGGTTGATTATAGCATGTATATGACCTGCAGGAGAGGATCGGCGGCCATGACAGACAATCGGTTCGACCGACAGGTCGAGGCTGTGCGCCGCTTCACCCGCTTTTATACCCGGCACATGCGCGTCTTGGACCAGCGCCTGTTGGACAGCCCCTTTACCCTGAGCGAGGCGCGGGTGCTCTACGAATTGGCCCACAACGACGCGGCCACGGCGGGCGAGCTGGGTGCCGAATTGAAACTCGATGCCGGTTATATGAGCCGCATGCTGGCGGGCTTCGAGCGACGGGGCCTGATCGAGAAGCGCCGCTCGGAATCCGACGGCCGCAGCAGCCGCTTGCGCCTGACAGCCGAAGGGCAGGACGCCTTCGCCACGCTCAACGCGCGCTCGCGCGCGCAAACCGCCGCCATGCTTCAGGACCTGGCGCCGGAGGACCAGGGCCGCCTGGTCGAAGCCACGGAAACCATCGAGGGTTTGCTCCGCGCGCCGCCGCCGCGCCGCGCGCCCTTCATCTTGCGCCCGCACCGGCCCGGCGACATCGGTTGGATCGTCCAACGCCACGCCACCTTCTATGGCGAGGCCTATGGCTGGGACGGAAGCTTCGAGACCTTGGTCGCCGAGGTCGCCGCCAAGTTCCTGCGCGATTTCGACCCGGCCAAGGAGCGTTGCTGGATCGCCGAACGCGACGGCGCCAATGTCGGTTGCGCCATGCTGGTCAAGGACAGCGCAGAGGTCGCGCGGATCCGTCTGGTTCTGGTCGAACCCAGCGCACGCGGCCTGGGTATCGGCCACCGCCTGGTCGAGGAATGCCTGGCCTTTGCCCGGCGCGCCGGCTACCGCAAGGTCACCCTTTGGACCAACGACATCCTGCACGCGGCACGGCGGATCTATCAGCGGGCCGGATTCCGCCTGGTCGAGGAAAACGCGCACCGCAGTTTCGGCCACGATCTGGTCGGGCAGACCTGGGACCTCGACCTCTAGCCGAGCCCTAGTGGTGCGACCCAAACGGGCGATACCCATCCGTTTGGGTCG